>CAWBBY010000027.1:0-68073 GCA_963787145.1 uncultured Acidobacteriaceae bacterium | reverse complement strand
CTCCTGAGGCATTGCAACTGGTCCGATTTCTCGTCGATAGGGAGATCAAGGTCAAAGAGGCTCGCTCCGATGACGAGTCACGGAACGGGCTGGAGTATGACCCGACCTCCATCTTGGGAACAAACCCAAATTCCGCCGGCAATGAAAAGCAGCAGGTGAGCGGCGTGGTGGCTCGACCCTCTACGGTTGCAGGAGAGAAATACGAAGAAGTTTCGCGAGCATATATCGACACAGTGCGCTCTGTTTTGCTGGGCCAAAGCCGGGCGCCAGAGGCTGCGGCGTCGTTGGAACAGAAATTGGTACAGATCACGGGTTTCAAACCGGGACCGCCGAGCCGGAATCGCGTTCCAAAGGAGAAGAGCTTGAGAACTGTTTCCGGGTCGCGGACTGCTGCTGGCTCGACTGGTGCGTCTCCGCACTAGGACTTCACGTAGATAGTCTATGAACGATTCCCTAAACACTACTGGATTAGCTGGATGGCTGAGGCAGGCTGTTCTTCCTCGACTCAAGATTGGTCGCCACCTGGCGCTCTGCTTTGCCTTCCTAATTCTGATGATGGTTATTTGCGATGGCGTTCTGCTTTGGCAGTTGCACGCAGTTCGTTCTCAAGTTGAACTCCTGAAAGGTGTCGACGGAGAACTGATCGAGGTCTTGCGCGTACATGGAGATCTATTCTCGTTTTACGAAGGGCTGGGCGCTGCGGCACGTTCCGAGGACCAGAATCAGCTAATCACGGTATCGGAAGCACTAAGGAGCGAGGTGCTAGACGAGGCTAAACGTACTGAGGCGGTCTTCAGTCATTTGCCTTCCCAGGTTAAGGTAGACCAGACGGTGCTTCCAACGATCGAGGCGATCGAGGACACCCTACCGTCTCATTTGGATGCCATCAGCGCGTTAGCGGCTTCGGGAGAGTGGGTGGCGGTACGGGATCGAACCGACAAACAAGTCCAGCGACTGGAATTCCTCAGCTCGCAGCTAGTCAAAGACGTAGCCCGCGACGTCGAGGAACAGCGCACGCGAGCTGCATTCAATATTGCGCTCGTCGAACATCGCATTGTTTTCACAGCAATCGTCACAGGGTTCGTTACCCTGTTCACTGCTGCCTTCTTTGGCTGGGCCACGGCGCTACGGATCATTGAACTTCGAGTGGAAGCGCGCGCAGAGCGGGAACAGGCGCAGGAGGCGTTGCGGCAGGCGCAGGCGGATCTCACACGTGCCAACCGGTTGAGTAGCATGGGGGAGCTGACTGCCTCCCTGGCGCACGAAGTCAACCAACCGATTACCGCAGCCATCACCGACGCCAGGACTTGCTTGCGCTGGCTATCACGCGATCAGCCGGACGTGGAGGAGGCGCGCGCGGCCGCGTCAAGAATTGTGCAAGACGGAGTGCGTGCGGGCGAGATCGTCAAGCGAGTCCGCCTGCTCTTCAAGGAGGAAACTCTGCAACGGGAGCAGGTCGATCTAAATGAGATTATTCGAGAGATGACGCTTCTCCTGCACAGCGAGGCAACTCAATTCGCCGTAGTCATTCGGACGGAACTCTCTGCAGGCCTCCCTCAGGTCATGGGAGATCGCGTGCAACTGCAACAGGTTCTGATGAACCTCATGATGAACAGCATTGATGCAATGAAGGAAGTGGGTGGAATGCGCGAGCTCACCATCCAGTCGCAAAGCGACGAGAAGGGTCAGGTGCTGATCTCGGTCAGCGATACCGGCGTGGGGCTTCCGCCGCAGCAGGCGGACAAAATTTTTGATGCATTCTTTACCACCAAAGCTCACGGTACCGGCATGGGCATGGGACTGCGGATCAGCCGCTCCATCGTTGAATCGCACGGGGGCCGCTTGTGGGCTGCTGACAACCCTCCGTGCGGGGCAAAATTTTGTTTCACATTACCTGCCAAAGGCGAGAAACGCGACTCAGTTGTGCCGGCAGATCGCGCTGAGCCTGCTGACGGCCCTCAACCGACAAGCCGGTCGCTTGAGGAGGAGGGGACGTAGGAAGGCGTATACTACGTCGGATAATTTGTAAGGCGAGGAGTGGATCGCATCACACGTGGGTTAGGAACGCGCTTCTTTGAACCTGCTTTACGGAGGTGAAGGATGGGGAGTCTCAGAAGCGACGTGCAGCATGCTGTGCGAATGCTCGTGAAGACTCCCGGATTTACCATCGCTGTTGTTGCGGCCCTGGCGTTGGGCATCGGAGCCAACACCGCCACCTTCTCTGTAGTGAATACGGTTCTGCTCAAGCCGCTCACCTACCCCGACGCTGATCGCATGGTCGACTTTCTGGCGCACACGTCCGGCCTTGCCAATAACCTTCACAACATCCCGGAGTTTCACTTCTTCCAGCGGCAAACGAACATATTTAAGGAGGTCGTGGCATACGACAACGCGGGCCCCGGCTTTAACCTTACCGGCGGCCGTCCGGAGCAAGTCCATGGGATTCACGTTACGGAGGGCTACTTCCGCGTGTATGGTGCGCCGGTGGTGTTGGGACGGACCTTCACGCCGCGGGAGGACTCGCCCCACGGCGGCAAAGTGGTGGTCTTGAGCTACGGCCTGTGGCAGCGCAGGTTCGGCGGCGACCAAGCCATCGTGGGGAAAGCTCTCTCGTTGGGCAATGAGGCGTACACCGTCGTCGGCGTGATCGGAAAGGATTTCGTCGCCGACCCGCAGGCTGACCTCTGGCTGCCGTTTCAGTTTGACCCGGTCAGCAACGACATGAACCTCTTCTTTGAGGTGACCGGACGGCTCCGCCCCGGGGTCACCGTAGCGCAGGCCAACGCCGAATTGCTGGCGGCGGGCCCGGAGTACCATCGTGAGTTCCCGAACACGGATTGGCGACCATATTTTACGGTTGGACCATTGCGCGACAGCATCATCGGCGACGCGCGTAATTCGCTGTTGATGATGCTGGGCGCGGTAGGACTGGTGCTGCTGATCTCCTGCGCCAATGTCGCCAACCTGCTGCTGGTGCGTGCCACGGTCCGCAAACGCGAGTTAGCTATCCGCTCAGCACTGGGAGCTGGCCGCGCGCGCATCGTGCGCCAGTTGCTCACTGAAAGCGTGTTGCTATCCCTGGCCGGCGGCATTCTCGGCATGGCTCTCGGCGTTCTAGGAATGCGAGCCCTGCTTGCCGTCAGTCCCGCCGGCCTGCCTCGAATCGGCGAGGACGGCTCTGCCATCGGCATGGATTGGCGCGTGCTCGGCTTCACCCTCGGTGTCTCGCTGCTTACAGGCATCCTCTTTGGACTGTTCCCCGCCTTCAGCGCTTCGCGCTCCGACTTGAACTCGACGCTCAAAGAGAGCGGCAACCGTTCTGGCATTGGGTTCAGCGAGGGAAAGGCCCGCTCGCTGCTGGTCGTCAGCGAAATCTCGCTCGCCCTGGTGCTGCTGATCGGCGCGGCACTCCTCATCCGAACCTACATCGCCCTCCACGAGGTGGGTCCGGGCTTCGATGCGCACAATGTTCTGACCATGGAGATGTCGCTCAACGGCCCACGCTACCAGAACACAGCCGGCGTGACTCAGCTCTTGCGGGATGGCCGCGACCGGCTCAATGCCCTCCCTGGAGTGGAACTTGCGGCCGCCGCTTACTGGCTGCCCAACGATGTCGAAGATGGCATGGGGTTCCAGATCGTCGGGCGTCCGGTCCAAAAGCACTGCTGCGGAAGCCAGTGGATGAGCATCACGCCGGGTTACCTGAGCCTGTTCAGAATCCCCGTTCTGCGTGGACGCGACTTCACTGAAAACGACAAAGCCGGCGCACCCGGCGTCGCTCTTATTAACGAAGCCCTCGCCAAGCAACTCTGGCCTAACGAGGACCCGGTAGGGCAGCACGTCATATGCGGGCAGGGCATAGGACCGGAATTCGAAGGAGAACCGGAACGTCAGATCATCGGCATCGTCGCCGACTCCCACAACAGCGGCCTCGGCAAGCCTGCCGACCCCATGATGATGGTTCCCATTGCCCAGGTCCCGGACGGGTATGCCGCCGCCTACTCTAATATCCAGCCGCTGTTCTGGCTCGTACGAACCCGCAGCAACCCGCATCTGTTCATTCCCGCCATCTCCGAGCAGTTGCGCATCGCGAGCGCGGGATTCCCGGTGGCCCATATCCGCACCATGGACGAGGTGATGGGTCGCTCGACGGCGCGGCAGAGCTTCAGTATGCTGCTGCTGACGATCTTCGGCGCAGTGGCGCTGCTTCTCGCAGCCATCGGGATCTACGGCCTGATGGCCTACTCCGTCGCACAGCGCACCCAGGAGATGGGCATCCGCATGGCCCTCGGCGCCGATCGCGCCACGATTAGGAAGATGGTGGTGTGGCACGGCATGAGGCTGGCCTCACTCGGCGTAGTTTTAGGCATCGCCGCATCCTTCGGCCTTACTCGCCTCTTGTCCACTTTCCTCTTCGGCGTCAAGCTTTGGGATCCCGCGGCTTTCGTATCGGCACCGCTCATTCTCGCTGCGATTGCGCTCGCCGCCGTCTGGCTGCCTGCCGCGCGCGCCTCCAAGGTCGATCCCATGCAGGCGTTGCGCGCGGAGTAACTCAGATATGGCAATCGTTGATTCAATACTCCTGGTCAACGCTGCGGCAGAATAGCCATAAATTCTTCTGCAGTGATTACTTCCGCTCGTGTGGGAAAGAACCGATCGAGGAGTGCGGCGTGGAGGTCCAGGTCCCGGTCCTCGCAGCAGTCCGAAATCACGACGAGTCGGTAGTCAGCATCGCTCGCCTGCAGCAAGGTCGAGAGCACGACTCCACTGGTCGCAATGCCGAAAAGGACGATCGTCTCAATTTCGTTTGCGCGTAGAAGCATGTCGAGGTCCGTTCCCACAAATGCGCTCACACGATGCTTGGTCAAGATGATGTCTGCGGGTTCCGGACCTAGTCCTGGGTGAATAGCACCGGATGAGCCTTGGAAAAACTCCTGGTGCGGTTTGGAAGATTTGATGGCGCCTAGTAACTTATTGCGACTGCTCATTTCTGGCAGACCTGTCCGAAATCCTACCTGAACCTGAATGACCAGCATCTCCAGAGCCCGAGCGGCTTTCAGAACGCCTGAAGCTCGCTTAATGAACTCATCCTGCGAATTTGAGTAGACCGCCACAAGGCCGGTCTGGCAATCCATGGCAAGTACAGCAGTGTGTGCAGGATCAAAGGTCACTCGCATGGCGGCAGTTTAGCACGCAGTGGAATGGCTTCGCCTCGAGGTCGCTGCGTCAACATGCCGACGCAGGCGTGTTGGGCTGGGAACGTTCGTCTGTTTGTATAAACAAGTTACGATGCTGTGACACCACAGTGACAATCGCCGTGCTCCAGGCCGCTAAGCTCTGAGGATGCTGCGTTGATGCGCTTTGGCTGCACCATTGGCCCACCGCAACGGTGTAGAACATGAATGCTGAAATCTCCGCTTCGCTCCGCTCCGCCGAACTTTACTGGGACACGGCCGCAGAGTCTTACGATAAAGATTTCAGCGGAACTAGTGTCGGAATAGTTCGGCGAGAAGCTGTATGGCGTGATCTTCAGCGGGTTTTCCACTCTGGCCAGCGCATTCTCGAACTGAGTTGTGGAACTGGGATCGATGCCATGTTCTTGGCTCAGCGGGGCGTGCACATCCTAGGACTCGACCTTTCGCCCCGCATGATTGCAATCGCTCAGGCGCGCGCAGCAAGAGAGCTCTTGCCGAATCCGCCGGAATTCCGTGTGCTCGCCACCGAGCATCTTTCCACGTTGGAGCGTGACGGGCCGTTTGATGGCGCCTTCGCCAATTTTGCTGGTCTCAACTGCGTCGACGACCTCTCGCAGGTCGCCGATACCCTCGGTCGGTTGCTGAAACCAAAGTCGCGTCTCCTCTTGTGTATGATGGGCCGGTTTGTCCCGCTCGAGATATTGTGGTTCCTAGCTCGCCGGAACCCCCGCAAAGCCTTTCAGCGGCTTCGCGAATCGCGAACTTCTTATGCCTCCACGACTGGTCTTGTCATCAATCGGCCCACTGTCCGGCAAATTACGCGGCAGATGAAGCCGGCACTCCGGCTCGTCGGCTGGAAGGGCATCGGCATCGTAGTTCCACCATCTTATGCAGAGCATGTCGCGCGCAGGTTTCCCCACGTGATTCAACATCTCGCCAAGGTTGACCGTCGTATCGGTCCCATTCCTCTCTTTAAGAACATGGCGGATTGCGTACTGCTTGAGTTCGAGCGCGTTAATTACACCCGGGGACTATGAACCTGTTCGCCAAGCTTCGCAAGATCTTACGTGCGGCGCTACTCGGGAACCCCGAGCTGTCGCGAGCATTCGACTTACCGATCCAGGCCCCGCAATGCGAAGTTTCGGTCTGGCTGCATGGCACGGGTGCACCGCGCGACGTCACCACTTGTCACTCCGTCGCGTGTTCCGTTCCTTTCACTTTATGTATCAGCGGGGAAGGATGCGCATCGCTCAACCGGCGAGCCGTACTGAGATTCCATGAGCGCGGCGGCGACAAGAGGCTCTTGGGCGTCATCGAACTGCAACACGAGGCCATGATCCCCACCGGCGGGCCCGCACTACACCTCTACAAGGCAGTAGCTTGTACTAATCTGTGCCTCCCAAGGCTTCGTCACTGGATGCGCTCGGCCTTAGTAGCTCGGGCGTACTCGAAAGATCTTGCATCCGGTCGTATGGCCGTCTCTTTGCTCGACAATGGTTGCAATGAAATCTTCTTCTTCTGCCCACGTCCGGTCGCATTGGTAAGTGTTCAACAAGCGGGTCGCTGCAACATCTTTCCGATGAACCTGATGGGTCCGGTGGGGCAAGGCTATTTTGTCTTTGCTCTGAACAGCAGCAAACAGGGCGGCACCGGGTCGGGCGCTCTCGTCGATCTTGCCTTGAGTACGATACCCTTTGAATATGCCGAACAGGTCCGTCAGCTCGGTAAGAACCATCATCACCACTCCATCGACTTCGATCAGCTTTATTTCGCGACGCAGCCATCGCCCAAACTCGGCATCCCGGTGCCGAACTTTGCTCTGGCGGTTCGCGAGTTGAGAGTTGAGCAGACACATTGTCTAGGCAGTCATACTTTCTTCATAGCCCGCATCCTCCACAGACACGTCTACCAGAACGCCCCGGAATTCCATCGTATCCACGGGATCTATGCGGCTTACCGCAGAAAGTCCAGCATCGGCGTCCAACTGCCTTAATGGGCCGCTGCAGCGGCCTTCGCCTCTTCCGGACTTGGGCGTTGCATGATAAAAGGGAGCGGTATCAGGAGCATCACCAGCAGGCCAAGCATCCAGAATGCGTTAACGAACCCCAGCACGTTCGCCTGCAGGTCGACCTGCGCAGAGAGTTGCGCCAGGGCACGGTGCGAGGCCTCACTGGCGCTGGCGCCCATCGCGGCGAAGTTCTGTGTCATCGCGTTCAGCTGCCGCTCGAAGAATGGATTGGCATGATTCGTGTGCGCGGTGAGTGCGGCGCGGTGCATCTGCCCTTGCCGGGTGATGAAGTTATTCAGCAGAGATACGCCGATCGCGCCACCCACGTTGCGCGTAAAGCTGCTGATGCCCGAGACCTGATTGAATTTGTCCCGTGGCACCCCGACATAGTTGAGGGTGCTGATGGGAATGAAGATGAGCGGGATTCCGATGACTTGAATCACGCGGTAGGTCACGATGGTGGCAAAGCTGACGCCGAGATAGAGATTGGTGACGTGAAAGAGTCCAAAGGAAGTGAGAGCGAAGCCGATGGCGATGATGACCCGGGGATCGAATCTGCTGGCCAGGATGCCGGCAACCGGCATCATGAATGCCAGGGCTATGCCGCCAGGCGAGAGGGCCATCCCCGCCTGCTGCGCGGTGTAGCCAAGATCGCTTTGCAAGAACTGCGGCAACAGGATCGTGCTGCCGTTGAGCACCATGCCGAGAATAAAGCTGAAGGTGACCGCGGTGGCAAAGTTTCGCTTGCCGAGCAGGCGAAGGTCCATGATCGGGTCGTCGTGGGAGAGCTCGCGGATGACCAGCGCCGCCAACGCGACGATGGCCACGATCGAGCTAACGAGAATCATCTTCGAGGAGAACCAATCGTTCTCCTGGCCTTTATCGAGCACATACTGCAAGAAACCAACGCCGACAACGATCAGTCCGATGCCGATATAGTCCACGCGGATACTGGAGCGGATGTTCTTCAGATACGCCGGATCATGCACGACGCGCTGCGTGAGCATGAGCGAGAGGATGCCGATAGGCACGTTGATCAGAAATATCCAATGCCAGCTGTAGTTGTCGGTGAGCCAGCCGCCGAGTGTTGGACCGATAGCGGGGGCGACCACGACTGCCATTCCATACATGGCAAAGGCCATGCCGCGCTGCTTGGCTGAGAATGTGTCGGCCAGGATGGCTTGTTCGCTGGGCTGAAGACCGCCGCCGCCGGCGCCTTGCAGGATGCGGAAGAAGATGAGCATCGGCAGGCTAGTGGCCAATGCGCAGAGAAAGGAGCTAGCGGTGAAAATCGCGACGCATGCCATGTAGAAACGCTTGCGGCCGATTACATTCGACAGCCAGCCGCTCATGGGCAGCACGATGGCGCTCGATACCAGATAGCTGGTGATCACCCATGTGCCCTCTTCCGAACTGGCGCCGAGCGTGCCGGCAATGTGGGGCAGAGCGACGTTGGCGATCGAGGAGTCGAGCACCTCCATGAACGTAGCCAGCGTGACAGTGACGGCGATGATCCATGGATTGATCAATGGCCGGTCCGGTGCGGAGCCGGCGTTGGTGATGTCATTCGCGTGGGCCATGAGCTAGTCCAGGTGCACCTTGGGTTCGACTGACATGCCTGGACGAAGTTTGTCCATATCCTTCTGTCCGGCGGTGAAGCGGATGCGGACGGGAAGGCGCTGAATGACCTTAACGTAATTGCCAGTAGCGTTCTCAGGAGGCAGCACGCTGGTGCGGGAGCCGGTCACCGCCGGCATGCTTTCCACGGTGCCGTCGAAATTGTCATGCAAAGCGTCTACATACATGCGTACATGCTGGCCAGGCCGCATGCGGGCCAGTTGTGTTTCTTTGAAGTTAGCGGTCACCCATAGATCGCCGGTCTGCACGATCATGAGCAATTGCTGCCCCTTGGAGATGCGCGCGCCGATCTCCGCGCTGCGTTCGGCGACGACCCCGGAAACCGGAGCGACAATGCGGCAATAGGCAAGATTGAGACGGTTTTGTTCCAGTGCGGCCCGGGCAGCCTCGGCGTTTGCCTGTTGGGTTTTGATATCGGCTTCGCGGATGGCCACTTGCAAAGGCGCGGTGCTTTGGGTCTGCTGGAGCTTGCTGCGTTGCTCTGCAAGCTGAGCCATGCGGAGTTCAACCGTCTTTTGCGACGAGGCAAGGGAAGCCTGGTTCGCGGCGACGGTCTGGGTTTCCACGTCGGCGGTGGCTTTGTAATGATCAAAGTCTGCGCGCGAGACCACCTGGCTATCGTAGAGGGTCTTGTAGCGGGCGAGGTCGGCCTGGTCCCGTTCATCGACAGCCTGCGACTCCTTCAGCCTGGCGACGGCGCTGTCGAGGTCATGCTGGGCGGCAGAGAGTGATGCCTCCGAACCAACCACCTCGGCTCGTTGCGAGGTGAGATCGTTAAGGTTGCCGATGCGGGTGATGGGGAGATTAGGATGTGAGGCGCTAAGCTGGGCGAGGGCCTCGTCATACTGCGCCTGTGCCTGCTCGAACGCAACCTTATCGTCGTTGGGATCCAGCTCAACCAGCAGCCTTCCGGCCTGGACGGTCTGATTGTCGTCCACATGAATCGCCTTGATGGTGCCATCGATGCGGGCAGCGATTGGATTCAGATGGCCGTCGACCTGGGCGTCGTCCGTACTTTCGTAACCGAGGGAGTAGACATACCACCCCACGCCAACGGCCACCAACCCTAGAATGACGGCCCCGATGACAAAGGGATTGACCCCCCTCCGCGGCGGGGTCTCCTTAGCCATGGTTGATCGGTAATGGTTCGCCGTGGCCGCTTGCGAGGGTGTTTCGGTTTCGACTTCAGCGATCATGTCAATTTCCATTCCAATCATTGGATTTCAATAAATACATACGTGTATGTATTTATTATTGATTTACCGATATGATGTGTCAAGAGGGCTTTGGATGCAGGCAGTACTAAAAAAAGAGAAAAATAAACACCAGGCCCGGACCCAGGAGACGCAGACCAAGATTCTGGACGCGGCGGAGGCAGTCTTTTCCGAGCAGGGCTTTGAGAAGACGCAGCTGGAAGAGGTGGCGGCTCGCGCCGGCTACACTCGGGGTGCGATCTATGCTCACTACTCCAACAAAGAGGATCTCTTCCTGGCGCTGATGGAGCACCGCGTGCTCACAAAGTTCGCCGCCATACGCCAGGTGATTGAGGCTGAGCCCGAAGTAGGGAAGCGGCCCGGGATATTCAAGCGGTGGCTGGCAACTCAATTAAGCGATCACGCCTGGGGCACGCTGATGCTGGAATTCAAACTCTACGCGTTGCGCCGGCCGCAGTCGCGGGAGAAACTTCAGCACACCTACGACCTGATGTTCAAGCCTGCCGGGAATGGCTTCGTGGAGTTGTTGTTTGGGGAGGGCATGGACAAGGTCTCACGCGCTGCAGCGGAGCGCCGGCTGGCCGTGATGGGAGCCATCCTCAGTGCCGTGATTCTGGAGAGTCATTTCCGCCCGAAGCTGCTCCCCAAGCAGCAGCTGCAGGGAGTTCTCGAAGAATTGTACGAGGCCTTGATCCACGCCTGAGCAATGCTCCGGTCCTCAACTACTATAAGATGTGCGCAAGACCGCACTTCACATGGAGTCGCCATTTACCTCGGGACACCAATGAGGACTTACCAGTAATAGGAGACCAATAATGGTCACTCTTTTTACGTGCCTCATCATCTTGCAGTTTGCCATCATCATTTCTCATGACTTGATTGATATCCCCGGCTGGGTTCACGGCTCCCAGGTGCAGGCTCTCATTGGAAAACGCAAAGTTTGGCTTGCGACCCTGGCCAATTCCGTCTTTCCAGGGATCGCCGTTGGGTTCGCCATTTACTTCTGGAATCGCCCCAAACCCGGGTTTGTGCCAGACTACTGGGTCATTTATTGTGCCGTTGCGCTCTTATCGGCTCTTGGAATGTGGTATGTCCCTTACCTGCGCGGAGCGCCGCAAAAGCAGAAAACCGAATACCTGAGGATGTATGCAGGAACTCGCCACATCCTCCCTGCGCGCGTGGGGACAATCCACGTCCGAATCTCTTTCATATAGGCATCCACGTCTTATTCGTAGTGAACTTCTGCCTGGCTTTAGCCTTGCGTTTTTATAGAGCATAAAGAGTTGTGGCCTGATCAGGACCACGAAAAGGCCTCTCCGGGTTCGGTCTACACCAATTGCGAACTGCCCTATCCCCAAGCGAACCTAGGTAATACATCAGCGAGCTTGCACGGCTACAACTACAATCTTTGTCTTTGCTACCCAAGCCGCATGGCGGATTTCCATAGAAACGGTATGCTCTTTTCAAGCGGCGATTCTCCAAACTCTTTCCGCGATCCCTTCGGGGGATGGGCTCGATGAGGGACAAGGAGAATCGCTGTAACACTAGCGGTAGCCATACTTTGTGGTTAGCAGCAAATGAATAACTTGCATCTGCCTGGTTTCTCTCGTTTGCCTTTTTCCAGTTTTTCCACGGTACTGTATCACTCGAACGATGCATTACCTTGCCCTATCAGGTCACACTGGTAGGGTTTTACTTTGTGCCCCATATCTCTCGCGGAACCCACTAGGAACTGGACGGGTGCCCCACGTTCGCCTCAGCGTACTCCGGGGGAAGCCCCACCATAGCTTTTGCGATATCGACGAGCAAATCCAGGCTGGGCCAGAAAAAGTTGAACCGCGAGTCCCGATTCACTCCGCGCGCAGCAGTATCACTGGATTGACCGACAGCGCGCGTTGCGCTGGAATCCACGTAGCCAGTAGCCCCAGCAACGACATGGCGCCCACAACGCCAGCCAATACCAGCGGATCGCGGGGAGTGGCCTGATACACAATGAAAGCCAACACCCGGGTCGCCAGGAGTCCCAAGAGCAAGCCTGCTGCCGAACCAAAAGCCAGTAATTTGAGTGCGCGTCCCAATGCTGCCTCTAACACTTCCTTACGCTGCGCGCCGAGGGCGATACGAATTCCCAATTCCCGCAGCCGCTTGCTGACCGAGTACGCCGCCATCCCAAAGATGCCCGTGATCGACAGCATTGCGCCCATCAGGCCCAGCACACCCAGCGCTGCCGTAGCCATACGCGGAGCAAACAGAGCTCCGTTCATTTCTTCGTTCCATGTCTGGATGAAAGCCGGCAGTCCCGGTTCCACGTCCCGCAATTTACTGGTGATGGCAGCGGCAAGTTGCTGCCGATCCTGGCCCGAGCGCAGCACCAGCCACGTATCACTCGCGGGTGATTGCAGGAGGGGGAGAAACATTGCCAGTTGTGGATCCTCTGCGAGGTTGGCCGTATATTTTCCGTCTTCTGCGATGCCCACCACCTGCACGCGCGTGCCATCCTGCATCTTGTAGTAGTGGCCCAGGGCGCTGGTAACGGAGCCAAAGATCTTGCGCGCAAATTCCTGGTTGACGACGGCCACGGGCGGGGCGCCTTTGTCGTCATGCAGGGAGAAGGTTCTGCCCGCCAACATGGCAGTACCCGCCGCCTGGAAATAGTTGGGAGATATCTTGTAGGTGACGGCTTGAGCGATGGCCTTCCACGGTCTGAGGTCTGTCGCGTTTTCGGTAAAGACAGGCGAGGGGTTCCAACCCATATGTAATGGCGGAACATCCACCAATCCCACGCGCATTACGCCAGGAATCCCCTCCATGGCTTCGATCATGCGCTTTTGCAGGGTAGGTACCTGGTCGCCGCTGTAACCCGCCTGGGTCAGATTTGTATCTACCAGCATGGCGTTTCGCGGTTCAAAACCGAAGTTGGTGTGCAGGGAGCGTGCCAGTCCTCGCAGGGCAACGAAGGAAGAGGTGACCAGCACGGCACAGATCGCAATTTGCACCACCAGCAGAAGATCGCGGACAGTCAGCCGCCGACCGGCCCTTGCGCTTGATCCCGACTTGACAACCTCGTATGGATTGGTGCGGAGTACCTGCCTCACCGGGACCGCGCCAAATAGGAATCCACTCGCTAAGGCCAGCAGCAAAGCTACCAGATAGACATTTGCATCCGGGCTCACAGGTATGGTCATGGCGAATTGGGGAAATGGCTGCCACAGGCTCAGTCCGTGCAACAGCACTACGCTGCCCCAGAGCCCGGCAGCGCCGCCGGCGAGCGAAATGAGCATCGCTTCAGTGAAGAGTTGGCGCACAATGCGGCTCCGGCTCGACCCCAGGGCGAGACGCAAAGCAACTTCCCGCCCGCGGTCAGCGGCGCGCGCGGCGAACAGGCTGCCGAGGTTGGCGCAGGCAGCCAGCAAAATTAGTCCGGCCAGCAGCATCAACCCGGCCAGAAAAGCTCGCATCGCAGGAGCGAAAAAATCGCCATGCAGCCCTGGACGCACCAATGAAAAGCTGGTTGGGCCATCGTCTTTGGGATAGGTCTTTCCCAGATAGTAACCAACTGCGTTGAGGTCGGCTGTCGCCTGCGCCGGGGTGACTCCCGGCTTGAGACGTCCCAGCACCTCAAAGACCCACCGCGTTCCGCGCGCATTCAGGAAATTCGCTCCGTCTACTTGTTCCGCGTTGACCATCGGCACAAAGAAATCGGGAGAGTAAAACAACAACGTCCCGTGGAACTGTGGCGGCGCCACACCGAGGATGGTAAAGGGATGCTTGCTCAGTTGAACTGTACGGCCCACCACGCCGCGGTCATCTTGAAAATGGCTATGCCAGTACGCCCAGGAGAGCACGATATAGGGAGCGCTGTTGGGGCCATGCTCGTCGGAGCCATGGAAGAAATGGCCAAGATACGGCTGAATGCCCAATGCGTCGAAGTAATTCCCACTCACTTCAAAGAGCCACGCGGTGGATGGATTTCTTCCCGTGTCCAGCCCCGCCTGAGCGATGGTATAGGCTGCCAGGCCGTCGAAGCTGCGGTTGCGATCGCGAAGATCAAGATAGTCGGGATACGATTGCACGATGTAGGTTACGTTCCCGCGCTGGATGGCATAAAGGCTCTGCGCCCGAGGCACATTCAGCGGGCGCAACAGCAATCCATTGAGCATACCGAACACCACGGCGTTGGCGCCGATTGCCAGGGCCAGCGTCAAAACAGCGGCGATTGCGAATCCCGGTGACTTGCGCAACATGCGAAGGCTGAAGCGCAAATCCTGTATCAGGGTCTCGATAAAATGGTTGCCCAGCGCCTGGTGGCATTCTTCTTTGTATTTCTCACGACCGCCGAATTCGATGCGCGCGCGCCGCTCGGCTTCTGGCCGGGGCAGTCCGGAACGCTCCAGATCGTCAGCGCGGAGCTGGATGTGCGAGCTTAGTTCCTCCTCCATCTCTGTATTCACCTGGGCAGGGTAGAAGAGGGTGGCGATACGGAGGCGAAGCGAGTTGAGGAGTTTCATGTTTCCTCCGGTTGTTGAGAGCGCGCGCACGCGATAGCGGACGCCAGCCGATTCCAGCTCTCGGTCTCTTCACGCAGACGTTTGCGGCCAGCGGAGGTGAGTTCGTAGAACTCGGGCGCGGGCGATTGTTTTCCGAAGTACCCCAGCTCCCCTTGAGCAGACCCTGACGGACGAGGCGAAACAGGCCGGGATAGAGCGCGCCCTGTTCGATCAATAGAGCGTTCC
This sequence comes from uncultured Acidobacteriaceae bacterium, assembly GCA_963787145.1. Classification (GTDB taxonomy): domain Bacteria; phylum Acidobacteriota; class Terriglobia; order Terriglobales; family Acidobacteriaceae; genus PALSA-350. The sequence continues at coordinate 53,285 of CAWBBY010000027.1, read as the reverse complement.
CAGAGATCTGTCCGATGCGCAGAAGGACTCCGTACCCATGCAGCGGGCCGAGCGAAACCGCCCTCAGGATGAGGAGATCGAGAGTGCCGGGAAGAAGTTGAGCTTGGTGGGCCACTAGCCCTCCTAAGGTAATTAGGAGACTAGCGCGATCACTCCTAAGCTGTCAAGGAGAAAACGAGCTGACCGATCATATGGGGCGGCTCTTCAGCCTTCGGGAACTCCGGCCTTACGAAAGACCGCAAGTGAGCTATCGAGGCCGGCTTTCGCGGCTGCTTCCGGTGTCATGTCTTTCGTTCGCCCGAAGACTTCTACGCTGAGCGCATCGTTGTAATGGATCCTTTGGAGCGCCTGCAAGAAGCCGGTCAAGTTGATGACACCTTCGCCGGGTAGCAGACGCTGATTATCGTGGATCTGCTCTGGAGGCAAGTTCGGGGAGTCATTGAAATGAACGTGCACGATGCGATCGCGGCCGGCGGCAATGATGTCCTCTGTGGTGGCTCCTGCGTGGTGCCAGTGCCAGGAATCGAGCAACAGTCCGACGTTGGGACCACATTCCTTGGCGAACGCGAGCATATCGTTCATGCGCCAAATGAATTCGTATTTGTGCGCTTGGCGGAGTTCGAGCGGACCGAGAAACTCGAGGCCGAGGCGGACGTTGGAGCGCGCCAAAATACGGGCGCTTTCTGTAAACCGCTGCTTATAGGTTTGGCGCAGTTCGTCTTTTGGCGTATCGCTCGACGGCATGATGTACGTGATCATGCGCGGGCAGTGGATAGCGGCAGCGAACTGGGCGGCTGCGTCGAGCTGGGTGAGGGAAGCATTGAACGTTGCGTCGTCTTTTCGGAATTCGACCGGAAAATCGATGACGGCTGGCCTGATCTTAAGGCCGGCAAGCAGGTCGTTGGTCGCGCTGGCGCCGGCTTGCATGGCCGGGCGCAGCATGATGTCCGTGCCGGGAAAGCCAATTTGCGCGGCCAATCTCGCGAAGTCAGGCCAGTGAACACGACCTTGCAACAGGACGCTGTTCAAGGAGAGGAACATGTTGCGGTCTTCGGAGGACGCTCGGGCGAGCGGGGCGAAAGCTTTGGCCAACGGGGCTGCGGCCAGCAGCTTACCAAATGATCGTCTGGATATCAAATAAGGCATGCGCAATCGATGATACCCGAGTAGCATGGTGTCGAGGAGATGGAAGACATGAACAGACGAGAGATGTTGACCACCACGGGTGCTGCGACGCTTGGGGCACTTGTCATGCCGAAGCTGATGCACGCCGAGGCTCCAGCGAGCCAGGTAGCGATCGTGCGTTGCCGCGATTACGCGCAGTATGGGCAGCAACTCTCGAGCGCGTTCGATCAGATTGGCGGCCTCGATAGGTTGGTGCGCGGCAAGACCGTTGGCCTCAAGCTCAATCTCACCGGGAATCCGAAAAACTGGCCCCTGACTCCTGAGCTTCCTTATCGGACGAATGCGCAGACGGTGGCGGCGACAGTGCACCTGTTTGCCAGGGCGGGTGCGCGGCGCGTTGTCATGATCGAAAGCTTTTTCCCGGCCGATCAGGATCTCTCCCTGTGGGCACGCTACGGCCTGGACGTAAAAGCGATTAACAACATGGGCGTGCCGGTGGTTTGGGAGAACGTGCAGAACCTGGGCAACTACAAACAATATGTGCGCATGAAGGTGCCCTGGGGCGGCTACGCCTATCCGGCATACCACCTGAACCCGGCGTTCTATCAGTGCGACGTATACGCTTCGATGGCGAAGCTGAAGAACCATTGGATTGCCGGCGTGACCATGACCATGAAGAACAACTTCGGCAACACGCCCTGCTCGCTTTATGGCGGGGACTGCGGCCCTAGCGGGAACGAGCGGCCGACGAAAGAGCGCGGAGATGTGCTGCACAACGGAACGACGCCTGCGCCCTCCGGAGTAGATGCCGAGTTGCATCCTGATTCGCCGCGCGACCCGGGCTATCGGGTTCCACGCATTCTGGTGGACCAGAACGGTATTCGGCCAATTGATATCGCGATTATCGATGGCGTCGAGACGGTGCGGGGAGGGGAAGGTCCGTGGCTTCCTGGCCTGGAAAAGATGACACCGGGCGTGATCATTGCCGGCCGCAACGCCGTCAATGTGGACGCTGTCGGGATGGCCGTGATGGGCTACGATCCGTATGCGGAGCGTGGCACTTCTCCGTTCATCCGGGGCGACAACTCGCTGCGTCTTGCGGAAGAAGCCGGAATCGGAACACGAGACCTGAAGCGTATCGAAGTAGTCGGACTTTCGATTAAGGACGCTCATGTCAATTTCGGACCCGGCGCGGTTGGTAAGAAGCTGAGCGAATTGAACACGTAGATCGCGACCCGGTGAAGCGTGACGACCGGCTTCTCCGAGAGGGGATGGAATCAGACCTGTCCAAATTGGACCCACTGAGAACTCGCATTAACCGCAGGTCCCTCCGCTCCGCTACCCCGGATTTCCTGTCGAGATTGGTGGCGTTGGCGAACTTCATGCGGCTTTCCTTACTGAAAGCCGCACACGCGGCAGCTGGTGAGTGCCGCGTAGCAGGAAATCCGGGTGCGCTCCGGTCGGGATGACAATTCTGTTGCACAGTGGGAACTATCGGGAGCGTCGATTTCAAAAGCGAATTGTCATCCCGACCGGAGCGTAGCGTAGTGGAGGGACCTGCGGTTAATGCGAGTTCTCAAGAGTAAGTCCCGATTCGTCCCTGGTCAAAAGCCTGATCATGTCCATGCGCAAACGGTTCCTGTTCGCAATGTTGTTCACGATCGTTGTCTCGGCGGCGGCCGGAAGGGTCAGCGTTTACAAGGCGGAATTTCAGGTTCCGAAGCCGAACACGTGGTCGCGCGCTCCGGTAGCTGTCGCTGCTGCATTGCCTTTGTACGACAGCCAGCCGGCAAACATGCAAAGTCGATGGCTCAAGGCATTCCGCACGAAAGGCGAATTGCTGCCGGCGTTATTTCTTCCGATTCAATCCAAGAACCCCCAGGATTTGGGTGTTGGAAAGTTGCTGGTGGCGAGCCGCGGCCTCGGCGACCCGGATTTCGCAAGAACAGTGGTCCTGCTGGTTCACTACGATGAAAAAGGCGTAGTCGGACTGATTCTCAACAGGCGCACCGATATCCCGCTATCTCGGGTTCTTGATCTCGAGGCCGCGAAGGACCGCTCCGACCCAATCTATCTTGGGGGGCCTGTGGGACCTTCGGCCGTGTTTGCATTGTTTAAGTCCTCGGCCAAGATGGAAAAGGCTGAGAACATCTTCGGTGGGGTTTATCTGATTTCCGACAAAGCGCTCTTCGAACAAACAATTTCGGCGCGGCCTGACCCTGGCGTTTTTCACGTTTACTTGGGATATGCCGGATGGACGCAAGATCAATTGCGGACCGAAGCGCAATTGGGCGCGTGGTTCGTTTTTCCGGCAGACGCCGCCACAGTATTCAATTCCGATCCGGATTCTTTGTGGTCGCAGATGATTCAGAAGACAGAATTGCATTTGGCGAAGACTGAGCCCTTCGCAGAGACCTCCCAGCCAGTAACATCGTTTCCATAGATCCGAAGTCACACGTTACAGTAGCGTGTCAATATCCACATCGCTATCTTTATTGCTGACCACTTTGGAATGAGATCGCACCCGATGAGAGCGCTAGGAGGGACACGCGACAAGCTAGCCCCATCGCTAAGTGGTTGCTACTGCATGCTCGATTGACGAACGATGATATGACCACTATTCTGCAGGGATGAAGAAGGTGGCCTCGAGTGTCGTACCTGTAATCTCAATCGATCGCAATGCAGCCAAGCCCGTACACAGGCAAATCTACGATTCTTACCGTGAAGCGATTATGCAAGGCAATCTACGGCCAGGACAGAAAATACCGTCCACCCGCCTGTTTGCAGTCGAGTTGGGAGTTTCTCGGTATCCTGTCATCGAAGCGTATGCGCAACTCGTAGCCGAAGGCTATTTTGAGAGCCGGGTAGGAGCCGCCACAATCGTTTCACAACATCTTCCTGATCGCTTCACGACGGCAGCGCCGGCGCTGGTGAAGGAGTCGCTCAATTCTCCTTCAAGCCGTGTCTCAGCGCGCCGGACGGCTCTTGTCGGACAACTAAGAGCTTCTCATTGGACCCGTGGACTTGGGGCCTTCGGGGTGGGACAAGTTGCCTACGATCAGTTCCCACTTCAAGTCTGGTCACGCCTGGTGGCGCGAAGGACGCGCAAAATGACCGTTCGCTCCTTTCACTATGGAGAACAAATGGGATCGATCACGCTTCGACAGACTGTGGCCAATTATTTGCGAATCGCTCGTTCGGTACACTGCGAGCCAGAGCAGATCATGATCGTGAGTGGTTCTCAGCAGGCGATCGCGATCACAGCTCGTGTTCTTCTGGATCCAAGCAGCTCGATATGGATCGAAGAACCTGGTTATAGGTTCGGAGCAGATGTGTTTACCCTCGCTGGGTGTAATCTTGTGCCGGTCCCGGTGGACAAAGAAGGCTTAAACGTCAGCGAAGGCATAAGAAGGGATCGTATGGCGCGAGCAGCACTCGTGACGCCATCTCATCAATTTCCTCTCGGCTTCACCATGAGTGCAGCACGCCGGCTTCAACTGCTGAGTTGGGCACAAGACCATGGCGCATGGATTCTGGAGGATGACTACGATAGTGAATACCGCTACGAGAGCTTGCCGATACCATCTCTTCAAGGCATGGATGCTCATGGCAGAGTGATCTATATCGGCACCTTCAGTAAAGTACTATTTCCCTCGCTGCGTCTCGGCTACCTCGTTATTCCCAAAGATTTGATTGAGTTCTTCTTGAAGACTCGACATGCTATGGATTTGGCGCCACCGACCTTTTATCAGGATGTTGTGGCAGACTTCATTGACGAGGGACATTTCGAACGCCACATTCGAAGAATGCGTCTGCTTTATCGAGAACGAAGGAGTTTGCTGGTAGATAGCATCTCCGAGGAATTCGGTGAGGCAGTGGAAATAGACGGAAGTGAAGCCGGCATGCACCTCGTCGTTTCCTTTAAGACTTCTATTGACGACAGGTCGATCGCAGAACGAGCTGGTCAGCAAAACCTGTGGGTGTGGCCCCTTACAGCTTCCTACCTGAAAACTCCCGAAAAGACGGGGTTTATTCTAGGGTTTGGTAGCACGGCAAGCTCGGATATTCCCGTCGCCGTTAAGACCTTGAGGAAGTTAGTCAAAGAGGCTCCTTCGCGTCCAATAGCGATCTAGAACAACAGTTTGAGACCGAACTGGAACTCGCGGGGATCGTAAGTGCTCGTCGCCTGCCCGAAGTTGCCATCGTTGCTCCCGCCATCCACCTCGTTGAACTCCGTGTGATTGAAGGTGTTGAACGACTCTGCGCGGAACTGCAGATGGATAGCCTCGTGGATAGGGATCTCCTTGAAGAGTGAAATGTTCCAGTTAAAGAGCCCGGGAGCGATCACTGCATCCTTATTGGCGTCGCCGTAACCTGTACCACCCGCGCCGGCCGCGGTCCAGGGTGCGGCTGGCGCTGCGAAGGAGCTCGTAGTGAACCAGGCTTTCTGTTGATGTGCATAGGATACGGGGGCGACTATATTCGGCCGGTTGGTTGTGTTGCCGCCGAGCCCTATAACGTCGGGACCGTTATAGGTCAGGCTCGACCCACTACCCAGAAGAGTCGGTCCGGTCTCGGCGACGGTGACTCCGGATATCTGCCAACCCCCAAGAAGCGCGCGTTCAGCGAAGCTACCGGAGTGGTTGAAGAATGGAAGGTCGTAAACGTAGTTTGCGTTGAAGATGTGGCGGCGGTCAAACGCCCCGGAACCACGATCGTAGCGGAGGTCGTAGGGATTTGAGGCAGTTTGAAGATCCTGACTGCCATTTTGTGCGTCGATTTCGTGCGACCAGGTATAGGCAAGCTGTAGGGACAAACCATGCCTCTTTTCCATGCGAACCGCAGTCTGCAACGAGTTGTAGTTTGAATTCACAACATTGGACGATTGAAGTATGTTCGAGAATCCCAGGAACGGCCGGTACAAGTTTGCATTTCCGCCCTGGGCTATGGTCTGGCGATTGGCAAGGTTGGCCAGAGGCAGGTCGTTCTGCTCTACCCTGTCGTTTTGGTTCCAGCCGCTGGTACCGACATATTGAAGGACAAAAACGACGGATGGTGCCAGCTCCCGCTGGACGCCTAAACTAAATTGGGCAGTAGCCGGGTTGGGATAATAGTTAGCAATGGAATTGACAGCAGCCGGAGCAGAAGGCAGTGCGGTCGGAGGGGTGACCGCCCCGGTCCAGCTGGTGGTGGGACTGGAAAACCGAACGTTGCTTGCCTTAGGTATGTAAGAGAACGGGGGATTGATATCAGCGTCGTAAATGTCGTTCCCCTGAACGCGCTCGTAGAATACTCCTACACCGCCGCGCAAGATGGTCTTGCCGTCGCCAAATATGTCATAGGCAAAGCCTAAACGAGGCTGCCAGGTGTAATAGTCGTTCTTGACCATGCTTCGGGGAACCCCGGCCGAACCGGCGATCTGAATCCCGTTCAGATAAAAGGGCACAGCGATCCCTGGGGGTTGAGCAAATCCGGGGCCTGTGGGCGACAGATTGCCGGTACCAGGATTGGGCGCCTGCTCATTCGCAGGGTTGAAAGCGGCCGGATTGAAATTAGCAACCTGGTTATTCTTCTCGTAGACTCGCGGAAGTCCGTCATAGCGAATCCCCAGATTGAGTGTCAGGCGCGGTAAAACATGCCAATTGTCCATGGCATAGCCCGAATAGGTGTTGTTGAGCCAATGATCTGTTCTCAACAGGTTCAACTGCTGGTAGGTGCTCGCGTAGCCGGTCAAGAAGTTGATATAGGGGTCCTGGGAAGCAACACCCGTCCCACCGTTGAACACGTAATCACCTTGCGTGTCGGCCTGCTGTTGCTGGTTCTTATCCGAGCGCATGTAGGAGAAGCCGAATTTCAGACCATGCCTGCCCTTTGTCCAGGAAAAGTCGTCACGGAGCTGATAGTTCAGATACGCATTATGCCAAGGCCAGTAGTTGGTTCCCCAGGTGGTGTTAAGTTGGCCACCCGAGAATTGGACCTGCGGCAGTCGGTTGAGATCGTTGTTCCCGGTGAAAAAGCTGCCCGCGCTCCAGCCGGAAGGCTGGGCATAGATGCCCTGGGGCGTGGTGGTAATGGTGTTGCCGTTTACGCACAGGCAGACTTCATTGAGCATGGTGGGTGAAATGGTCTGGCTCAACTTCACTACGGCAGCCCAGGACGGGTTGGCGAAGATGTTGCCGACAGTCGTGTAGGTGTCAGCGCCCCACAGCGGCGGAAAGTAGGTTTGTGACATCTGGTCGTGGATGTAGCTTCCCATCAGGTGGAGGTTATCGGTGATGTTGTGATCGACGCGAACCGTATCTTCACGAACATCTGTCGGCTGCTTGGGCGAGGCAATGTATTGTGGGGAGTTTCCCGTCGGGTCCACGTTTGGTTTCGGAATGGCGCCCGTGCCCATGAACAGCACAGCATTCGGATCCAGGGAGCCAGCCGGGATGAGGTAGGTATTGGGTTGACCGGCGGCAGCAGGAGCGCCCACGACCGGGAATGGGGTGCCTGTAGCAGGGTTAAGCAGCGCAGGGCAAGTCGGGGCGCAATTCCACTGGGTATAGGCAAAATTAGACCCGGCAGTGGGGAAGTCTTCCGCAGGAATTGTGTTTTGGGCAGCAGCGTTCGCGCCCTGAATGTACTTACGCCACTCTTCAGACCAGAAGAAGAAGGTCTTGTTCCTGGCACTGTTGTAAAGATGGGGAATGATGACCGGGCCGCCGATATCGCCGCCGAAAATATTCAAGCGAAGCTCGGGGCTGGGAGTGTTTGCCTGCTTGTTGAAGTAATAGCCTGCATCCAGATCGTCATTGCGGACAAACTCCCACAGGCCGCCATGAAAGGCCTTGGTGCCGCTCTTGAGCTGCATTAAAACCGTGCCGCCAGAGTTAATGCCATAGTCCGGCGGGTAGTTGCTGGCCAGTACCTGGAACTCTGCGATCACGTCCGGAGCGGGCAACACGTCCAGTTTGCCGCCCGAACCACGGTCGTACACCTCGCCGCCATCGATGAGCCAGTTGTTATGGTTCGGATTGGTCCCGTTGAAGCTGATCGTTGCGACACTCCCCTGAGCAGTAACTCCGTTAAAGGAAGGCATCATCCCCGACGAGACACCGGTGCCCAGGGTGGCCAGGGAGGTTATGTTTCGGCCATTTGTAGCTAGTTGTGTAATCTGTTGGCCGGATATCAGGGTACTGACTTCATTTGACTCAGACTGCACCTGGAGCGCGTTCGACTGTACGACCACCTCCTGGGTTTGGGAGCCGACCGCCAGAGCGATATCTTCCCTGAGCGTTTCGGCGATATTCAGCACGATCCCATCCTTCCGGTAGGCCTGAAAGCCGGTCGAGCTTGCTGCAAGGTTGTAGTCCCCATTATCCAATCCAGGGAAATCGAAGATGCCGGCACCGTTGGTTTTGGTGGCACGCGAATTGCCGGTTTCCACTGAAGTGATCTTCACATCTACGTTTGGCACCAGGGCACCCGTCGGGTCAGTCACCGTACCCGTTATCTCGCCGCCGTTCTGTGCCCTTGCTTCGTATAGCGAAGGCACCATCATTGTTAGCATTATCAACATCGGCAAGACCAAGCGTGTTGCTCTCGGACTATGCACTAAGCCAGGCTCGGCAACGAAACGTTCAGCTAATGGACCGGGTGTCATGATTGTCATAAAACTTGCGCACACTCCTGAATAAGAAACAGCCAGCAATGAATAGTCTTCGTCACTCTTTGTAAGCTGCAGCATGACTTATATGGCCGGACACTACTGCTCAAGAGCAATGATGACTGGCCTGCATCTACGAAGATGAGCGCTGAGAAGTCCTGGAGGCCATAACCAGTTGACACAAAGCCATCCAACCACTTCGTCGTTTGCGTGAGAACACAGGGCTGGTGCTGCACACCGGAGAAGTCATGGGCCTTCGGCTAACCATGGTTTTGAATTACAACCTCGCGTTGTTCTGGCGTATAAACAGGCAAGGGGCTCAAACTTTCGGATGGTGAGCTGGCTGGTGGCGGGCCGTAGTGACAGGGAGTTGCCGTGAAACGCAGACAGTTTCTCAAGAGCTCGGCGGTCGCAGGCACTGTGCTTGCATTTTCCAGTGCGAATGTTTGGGCGAAGGACGCCGACGCTCGCATTGAGGTCCTTCTGGACGAGCCGCTGGGGGAGATTTCGCCTAATATCTATGGTCAGTTCACAGAACATATCGGCGGCGTGATTTACGACGGCGTGTGGGTTGGAGAGAAATCGAAAATCACCAACCAATACGGCATCCGCTCTCAATTGGTGGACATGATGAAGCAGATTCATGTTCCTATCATTCGTTGGCCAGGAGGCTGCTTCGCGGATAGCTACGACTGGAAAGATGGGATCGGTGAAGTTTCGAAGCGGCCGCGCCGTACCAATTTCTGGGAGGTTGATCACGATGCGATCAGACTGCACGACAAGGGGCCGCAGCTCTTCGAAACCAACGAATTCGGCACCAATGAATTCATCCGGTTTTGCAAGCTGACCGGAGCACAACCATATCTCGCAGCGAACCTGCGGAGTCTTCCCGCGCTTGATTTTGATCATTGGGTGGAGTACTGCAACTCTCCTGCCGGAAGCACAACCCTGGCCGAGGTGCGCGCGGCCGCTGGTTTTCCAGAACCGTTTAATGTGCGCTACTGGGGTATAGGTAACGAGAGTTGGGGCTGCGGCGGGAACTTTACCCCGGAAGAATATGCCTCCGAGTTCCGCCGCTATTCGGACTGGATACCGCGATACGGCATAGACCTGCAACTGATCGGCTCCGGTCCGAACGATAACGATATCGATTGGACCCATCGCTTTTTCCAACAGATTTACTCCGACCGAGCCTACAACAACCCTGGCTTTACGGGCTGGTCGGTGCATCACTACGCGTGGAATTTGAGCCGCGGCAAGACGAAGGACTGGCTGGCCGGTAAAGGCGACGCGCTGCAGTTTGATTCCGTAGACTGGTATGAGCTGTTGCGCGAGTGCGATGCCATAGAGCAGATCATTCACGATCAGTGGGCGGTGATGGGGCAATACGATACGCAGCATCGCGTCAAGCTGGTGGTGGATGAGTATGGTCCGTGGTATCGCGAGGGAACCGAACTCGACCCCACCCACATCTTCGGCCAGCAGATAACGTTGCGGGATGCACTGGCCACGGCGTTGACTCTGGACACCTTTAACCGCAATCCGGAGAAAGTGAGCATGGCCGCCTGCGCACAGCTCATCAACAACATCAATGCGCTATTTATGGCGCACGAGGATCGCTTCTTCGCCACACCTAACTTTCATGTCTTCGCGATGTACGCCGCACACCAGGGCGGGCAGGCTCTGCGGACCGAGTTCTCAGCACCGGATGTGCAGTACATGCGCGAAGGCCTGCCGGCACGTTTCTGGGGTCTCAACGGCTCAGCATCGCGAAAAAATCAGGTCGTGACGCTCACCATAGTCAATCCCGATTTGTCGAAGACGGTCGAGACCCAGATCGCCCTTCGGGGCGCCGCGGTAACCAGTGCATCTGGTACCGTTCTGGCGGCCAGTGACATTCACGCGCACAACACCTTCGACTACCCGAATGCCGTGATGGCCACAAGTCTCGCGATCGCGGTGGGCGGTGGCCTGTTGAACGTTAGCATTCCGGCCGCGTCCGTCACTAAGCTGGATATTGGTCTCCGATGAGCGAATCCTGGACGATTGGAACGCAGCGTAGGGGTGCAGTCCACCATGTCCCTTTAACTTCCCAAAGTGCCAGGTCCGTCCACGAAACCTCTCGCTCTCATGCCGGAGTAATACTCAACTCGTAACTGACGGCTTGGCGTCCATCCGATCATCTAAAATTTCATCACGACGGAGACCTCGTCATTGACGGGCTTATCCGGACAGTTGGCGCTTGGCGACCCACTGCTACGATAAGCCGACTCTACGGACAAGTGAAGAGAAGCGTTTCTCGATATTAGTCGATTACTGGGGGACGCCAAACTCCTACGAGCCGCCCAAATGACTCGATCTTTCTGATCCAGACGCTTCAGCCCGAGAGGAATGTTCGGCGGCATTCATGCGGCTTCTCCAAAGGTCTTGTAGTCCGTATAGCCATGTTCCGCACCACCGTAGAACGTGGAGCGATCAAAGGCGTTTAATGGGCTGATTTCCCTTGATCCGCTCGACCAGATCTGGGTTCGCAATGAAGAGTCGACCGAAGACGATTGCGTCTGCGTGCTTTTGCTCGATGGCCACGGCCGCGCTGGCCGGGGTGTAGGCTGCCGCGGAGAGTAGCGGGCCGTTGAATACCGACCGGAATAGTACCGCATTGTTTACCGCGTCTTCGTGCAGTTCGTCCGTTAGACCGATCTCAGATCCACGCGCTTCGATCAGGTGCAGATAGGCGAGGTGGCGCTCGTTCAGCTCTTTGATCACGAAGCTGAAAGCTCTTTGGGATTGCTATCGTGGATGCCACCATACTGCCCGAAGGGCGAAAGACGCACCCCGAGGCGATCCGCGCCGATAGCAGCGCTGACTTCCGCAACAATCTCCAGAAGGAAACGGCCCTGTTCTCCTGCGAACCACCGTAATTGTCGGTCCGTTTGTTGGTTCCGTCTTCAAGGAACTGTTCGATCAGGTGGCTGTTCGCTCCCTGCAGTTCCACCCGTCAAATCCCGCCTCGATCGCGTTCAGAGCAGCCTGACGAAAGGTACCGACGATGACTGGAATCTCAGCGGCTTCCAAGGCGCGGGGAATTTCAGCCTTCACCTGTTGGAAGTCTCTCGTGAGGGCAGGAATATTCCCAGGAATTGCCGAGGGGGCAACGGGCACAGAGCCATCCGGCCGCAACGAAGAATGCGAGTTTCGTCCGTTGTGAGCGATTTGCATGATGATCCGTCCCCCGCGTGCATGAACGGCATCCGTGACCACGCGCCAGCCGGCAATCTGTTCTGCCGTATAGATTCCCGGGGCGCTTGGGTAGCCATGGGCATCAGGACTGACTGCCGTTCCTTCAGAAATGATGAGACCGGCGGAAGCGCGCTGAGCGTAATACCTGGCGTTCAACGGCGTCGGCACGCTGTTGGCTCCCGCACGCATTCTCGTGAGAGGCGCCATATGATTCGATTCGGAATCTGGATTGCCCCGAGCTGTAGAGGACTGAAGAGCAATTCTATGGACATTGTGCAGCCTCTGCAGAGCCTTCGTGCCGTTACGTCGGGATGGCTAGAGAAGCGTGATCTCGCCCATGTCGATTGCAACCAGCAAAGGCTCTTTCACCAGCTGGTAATCGCCCTCATACGCGTACACTCGACGCTTGGTCGGCACGATGATGCCGTCCACGTTACGGTAGTCCGAGGCGTAGTTGAGTCCGGTGGCGCCGCCAAGAATGTCCACCGTGTAGTCGTGCCGGCGCAATAATCCATCGGGTCCAAAGCAGGAGATCTGTTCCTTCGTGTGGCTCTTCACGTTGTCGGGGAAGGTTACCTTCAGCCGTCGCCAGGTTTCGCCCTCGACCTGAATCGACGGGATCTCCTCAGTGGCGAATCCTCATGGGTGTAGAGGAACGGAGTATTCAGGTAGGTCCACAACGCCTCACCGACAAATAAGTCACATGAATTCGTCCCACGGCGTTTCTCTCTGTTGTCCTTCGAATGACTTCTCTGGGTTATCGCGGGCCTCGATCAGGGTTCCGTCCTCCGTTTCGATCACAATGCGGTTCGGCTCGAAAATCGCCCGCTTGTCCTGGCCGGGGAAGTCCACTGTGAGGCGCTCGTTCCGCGTCTCTGCGGTCAATACCACGTTCTTGAGAAAGTCTCCCTTGCCTTTGACATACCAGATCGCGCCGGTAATCGATGCCGCAACCTTGATCGCCTTCACCTTGTTCCAACGATCAAGACCGCCGTGTGCTTTGACAGCCAAATCCAATAGTTCGCTCTTCGCTGCTTCTCTTGCGCGTCCGGCTTGCTCAACCAGCAAATCATCTTTGGGATCCAAAACCATCTTTGCTGCTTTCATATTGAGTTCCCCCTCTCAGAAAATGCTGTTCACATGAACTGTCTTCACTCGTCTCTTGCCCAGCCCAACACGATCGGGTGCAGTCTGCCCTTGGCCAGATAGGCAATACCAATTATTTTGAGGGTAAGAATAAGCGGGGTCTGATCAATATTGCTCTCTATGTCTTCTTTCCGTCGGCCTGTTGGGACTCCGCGTTCAACTCGAGGCGAGAGGCCCTGGTGTGAAAACTGCAACCTTCTAGCACCGCAGAGCGGTCTCCTTTGCCTCGTAGCTGGGCCGATTTCTTCTGAGAGTATCGCAACCTGATCGAGGCAACCAACTGCGATCGCAAACAAAATGTGTGCGCGTATGATTCCCCAATGCTTCCCTGCACGTCTAGACTTTGGGTCCTGTTCACATTTCTTCCGATAAGCTCGGCAGTCTTCTTTTGTCATGCTGAGCAAGCCCCTCCGGTCCGCTTTCACTTTCGCGACGTCGCTCGCTGGTCGGTTCCGAGCGTCGATGACAACGCGTGGCCCATCGCTGAACACGGCCGCTGGCCGGTGCCTCCCTGGGCTCCGATGGCTTCGTGTGGTCGCGGGTCCGAAGGGATGCCCGCGGCCCCTCGCCATCCTCACGAGCGACAGTTGGTCCGACCGGATATCCGGCGTCTCCGACATCCTGTCGTATGAGCGCTTCGTGAATGGCCAACTCATTGTTCGGCGAGGCAGTTTCCCGTCCAGTGCAGATCCAATGGTTTCTCGAGGGAGTCGGCTTTGCACTGCCTGCAGCAGTAGCTTCGCCGAGAACGGCCTAGTAGCCGACGGTGCAGTTGAGGCGGAAGAAATACGCATCCCCAAAGTTTCGTGGACGGAACTGGCACTTTGGGAAAGTAGTTCGTTTTGTGGGAAGGATACCAATCATGTCCATGCGCAAACGGTTCCTGTTCGCAATGTTGTTCACGCTCGTTGTCTTGGCGGCGGCCGGAAGGGTCAGCGTTTACAAGGCGGAATTTGATGTGCCGAAGCCGAATACGTGGTCGCGCGCTCCGGTACTTGTCGCTGCTGCATTGCCTCGGTACGACGGCCAGGCAAACGTTCCAAGCCGATGGCTCAAGCCATTCCGCACGAAAGGCGAATTGCTACCGGCGTTATTTCGTCCGATTCAGTCTAGGAACCCGCAGGATTTGGGTGTTGGAAAGTTGCTGGTGGCGAGCCGCGGCCTCGGCGACCCGGATTTCGCAAGAACAGTGGTCCTGCTGGTTCACTACGATGAAAAAGGCGTAGTCGGACTGATTCTCAACCGGCGCACCGATATCCCGCTTTCTCGGGTTCTTGATCTCGAGGCCGCGAAAGACCGCTCCGACCCAGTCTATCTCGGGGGGCCTGTGGTACCTTCGGCCGTGTTTGCATTGTTTAAGTCCTCGGCCAAGATGGAAAAGGCTGAGAACATCTTCGGTGGGGTTTATCTGATTTCCGACAAAGCGCTCTTCGAACAAACAATTTCGGCGTGGCCTGACCCTGGCGTTTTTCACGTTTACTTGGGATATGCCGGATGGACGCAAGATCAATTGCGGACCGAAGTGCAATCGGGCGCGTGGTTCCTTTTTCCGGCAGACGCCGCCACAGTATTCAATGCCGATCCGGATTCTTTGTGGTTACAGATGATTCAGAAGACAGAATTGCATTTGGCGAAGACTGATCCCTTCGCGGAGACGTCTCAGCCAGCAACATCGTCCTACTCCGTACAATTACAGCGTGTCAATATCCACATTGCTGACTTTATTGCTGACCACTTCGGAATGAATTCGCACCCGATGAGAGCGCTGGAGGGGACACGCGCCAAGCTAGCCCCAGCGCTAAGTGGTTGCTCCTGCATGCTCGATTGACGAACGATGATATTACCACTCTTCTGCAGGGATGAAGAAGGTGGCCTCGAGTGTCGTACCTGTGATCTCAATCGATCGCAATGGAGCCAAGCCCGTACACAGGCAAATCTACGATTCCTACCGTGAAGCGATCATGCAAGGCAATCTACGGCCAGGACAGAAAATACCGTCCACCCGCCTGTTTGCAGTCGAGATGGGAGTTTCTCGTTATCCTGTCATCGAAGCGTATGCGCAACTCGTAGCCGAAGGCTATTTTGAGAGCCGGGTAGGCGCCGCCACAATCGTTTCACAAAATCTTCCTGATCGCTTCACGACGGCAGCGCCGGCCCATGTGAAGGAGTCGCTCAATTCTCCTTCAAGCCGTGTCGCAGCGCGCCGGACGGCTCTTGTTGGACAACTGAGAGCTTCTCATTGGACCCGTGGGCTTGGGGCCTTCGGGGTGGGACAGGTTGCCTACGATCAGTTCCCACTTCCAGTCTGGTCACGTCTGGTGGCACGAAGGACGCGCAAAATGACCGTTCGCTCCTTTCACTATGGCGAACAAATGGGATCGATCATGCTTCGACAGACAGTGGCCAATTATCTGCGAATCGCCCGTTCGGTACACTGCGAGCCAGAGCAGATCATGATCGTGAGTGGTTCTCAGCAGGCGATCGCGATCACAGCTCGTGTGCTTCTGGATCCAGGGAGCTCGATATGGATCGAATAGCCTGGTTATAGGTTCGGAGCAGATGTGTTTACCCTGGCTGGATGTAATCTTGTGCCGGTCCCGGTGGACAAAGAAGGTATAAACGTCAGCGAAGGCATACGAAGGGATCGTATGGCGCGAGCAGCACTCGTGACGCCATCTCATCAATTTCCTCTTGGCTTCACCATGAGTGCAGCACGCCGGCTCCAACTTCTGACTTGGGCACAAGACCATGGCGCATGGATTCTGGAAGATGATTACGATAGTGAATACCGCTACGAGAGCATGCCAATACCATCTCTTCAAGGTATAGATGCTCATGGCAGAGTGATCTACATCGGCACCTTCAGTAAGGTACTATTTCCCTCGCTGCGTCTCGGCTACTCGTTATTCCCAAAGATTTGATCGAGTTCTTCTTCAAGACTCGACATGCTATGGATTTGGCGCCACCGACCTTTTATCAGGATGTTGTGTCAGACTTCATTGCCGAGGGACATTTCGAACGCCATATTCGAAGAATGCGTCTGCTTTATCGAGATCGACGCCGAGTTTGCTGGTAAATAGCATCTCCGAGGAATTCGGTGAGGCAGTGGAAATAGATGGAAGTGAAGCCGGCATGCACCTCGTTGTTTCCTTTAAAAGTTCTATTGACGACAGGTCGGTCGCAGAACGAGCTGGTCAGCAAAACCTGTGGGTGTGGCCCCTTACGGCTTCCTACCTGAAAACTCCCGAAAAGACGGGGTTTATTCTAGGGTTTGGTAGCACCGCAAGCTCGGATAT
Organism: uncultured Acidobacteriaceae bacterium; assembly: GCA_963787145.1. Lineage (GTDB taxonomy): Bacteria > Acidobacteriota > Terriglobia > Terriglobales > Acidobacteriaceae > PALSA-350. The sequence goes on along the minus strand of CAWBBY010000027.1, from coordinate 36,827 downwards.
TCCGGTCGCCGTTAGGACCTTGAGGAAATTAGTCAAAGAGGCTCCTTCGCGTCCAATAGCGATCTAGAACAACAGTTTGAGACCGAACTGGACCGCGGGGATCGTAAGTGCTGGTCGCCTGCCCGTAGTTGCCATCGTTGCTCCCGCCATTCACCTCGTGTACTCCGTGTGATTGAAGGTGTTGAACGATTCTGCGCGGAACTGCAGATGTATCGCCTCGTGGATAGGGATTTCCTTGAATAGTGAAATGTTCCAGTTAAAGAGCCCGGGAGCGATAACTGCATCCTTATTGGCGTTGCCGTAACCGGTACCAGCCGCGCCGGCCGCGGTCCAGGTGCGGATGGCGCTGCGAAGAACACGTAGTGAACCAGGCTTTCTGTTGATGTGGATAGGATACGGGGGCAACTATATTCGGCCGGTTGGTTGTGTTGCCGCCGAGTCCTATGACGTCGGGACCGTTATAGGTCAGGCTCGACCCACTACCCAGCAGCGTCGGTCCGGTCTCGGCGACGGTGACTCCGGATATCTGCCAACCCCCAAGAAGTGCGCGTTCAGCAAAGCTACCGGAGTGGTTGAAGAATGGAATGTCGTAAACGTAGTTTGCGTTGAAGATGTGGCGGCGGTCAAACGCCCCGGAACCACGATCGTAGCGGAGGTCGTAGGGATTTGAGGCAGTTTGAAGATCCTGACTGCCATTTTGTGCGTCGATTCCGTGCGACCAGTATAGGCAAGCTGTAAGGACAAACCATGCCTCTTTTCCATGCGAACCGCAGTCTGCAACGAGTTGTAGTTTGAATTCACAACATTGGATGATTGAAGTATGTTCGAGAATCCCAGGAACGGCCGGTACAAGTTTGCGTTTCCGCCCTGGGCTATGGCCTGGCGATTGGCAATGTTGGCCAGAGGCAAGTCGTTCTGCTCTACCCTGTTGTTTTGGTTCCAGCCGCTGGTACCGACATACTGAAGGACAAAAACGACGGATGGTGCCAGCTCTCGCTGGATGCCTAAACTAAATTGGGCAGTCGCCGGGTTGGGATAATAGTTAGCAATGGAATTGACAGCAGCCGGAGCAGAAGGCAGTGCGGTCGGAGGGGTGACCGCTCCGGTCCAGCTGGTGGTGGGACTGGAAAACCGAACGTTGCTTGCCTTAGGTATGTAAGAGAACGGGGGATTGATATCAGCGTCGTAAATGTCGTTCCCCTGAACGCGCTCGTAGAACACTCTTACACCGCCGCGCAAGATTCTTGCAGTCGCCAAATATGTCATAGACAAAGCCTAAACGAGGCTGCCAAGTGTATTAGTCTTCTTGACCATGCTCGGGGCACCCCGTTCGAACGGCGTTCTGAATACCGCTTAGATAAAAGGGCACAGTGTCCCTGGGGGTTTAATAAATCCGGGGCCAGTGGGCGACAGATTGCCGGTACCAGGATTGGGCGCCTGCTCATTCGCAGGGTTGAAAGCGGCCGGATTGAAATTAGCAACCTGGTTATTCTTCTCGTAGACTCGCGGAAGTCCGTCATAGCGAATCCCCAGACTGAGTGTCAGGCGCGGTAGAACGTGCCAATTGTCCATTGCGTAGCCGGAATAGGTATTGTTAAGCCAATGGTCGGTTCTGAGATCGTTCAGCTGCTGGTACGTGCTCGCGTAGCCTAGCAGGAAGTTGATATAGGGGTCCTGGGAAGCAACACCCGTACCTCCGTTGAACGTGTAATCGCCTTGTGTGTCGGCCTGTTGTTGCTGGTTCTTATCCGAGCGCATGTAGGAGAAGCCGAATTTCAGACCATGTCTACCCTTCGTCCAGGAGAAGTCGTCCCGCAGTTGGTAGTTCAAATACGAGTTATGCCAGGGCCAGTAGTTGGTTCCCCAGGTAGTGTTAAACTGGCCGCCCGAGAACTGGACCTGCGGCAGGCGGTTGAGATCGTTGTTCCCGGTGAAAAAGCTGCCTGCGCTCCAGCCGGAAGGCTGGGCATAGATGCCTTGTGGCGTGGTCGAAATGGTGTTCCCGTTTACACAACGGCAGACTTCTTCGCGCATGTGGGTGACATGGTCTGGCGCAGCTTCACTACGGGAGCCCATGAGGGTTGGCGAAGATGTTGCCGACCGTGGTGTAGGTGGTGCCGCTCCACAGCGGAGGAAAGTACGTTTGTGACATCTGATCGTGGATGTAGCTTCCCATCAGGTGGAGATTATCCGTGATGTTGTGGTCGACGCGAACCGTATCTTCACGAACATCTGTCGGCTGCTTGGGCGAGGCAATGAATTGTGGGGAGTTGCCCGTCGGGTCCACGTTTGGTTTCGGAATGGCGCCCGTGCCCATGAACAGCACGGCGTTCGGATCCAGGGAGCCAGCCGGGATGAGGTAGGTATTGGGTTGACCGGCGGCAGCAGGAGCGCCCACGATCGGGAATGGGGTGCCTGTAGCAGGGTTAAGCACCGCTGGGCAAGTCGGGGCGCAATTCCACTGGGTATAGGCAAAATTAGACCCGGCAGTGGGGAAGTCTCCCGCCGGAAGTGTGTTTTGGGCAGCAGCGTTCGCGCCCTGAATGTACTTACGCCACTCTTCAGACCAGAAGAAGAAGGTCTTGTTCCTGGCACTGTTGTAAAGATGAGGAATGATGACCGGGCCGCCGATATCGCCGCCGAAAATATTCAAGCGAAGCTCGGGGCTGGGAGTGTTTGCCTGCTTGTTGAAGTAATAGCCTGCATCCAGATCGTCATTGCGGACAAACTCCCAAAGGCCGCCATGAAAGGCCTTGGTGCCGCTCTTGAGCTGCATCAAAACCGTGCCGCCAGAGTTAATGCCATAGTCCGGCGGGTAGTTACTGGCCAGTACCTGAACTCTGCGATCACGTCCGGCGCGGGCAACACGTCCAGTTTGCCGCCCGAACCACGGTCGTACACCTCGCCGCCATCGATGAGCCAGTTGTTATGGTTCGGATTGGTCCCGTTGAAGCTGATCGTTGCGACACTCCCCTGAGCAGTAACTCCGTTAAAGGAAGGCATCATCCCAGACGAGACACCGGTGCCCAGGGTGGCCAGGGAGGTTATGTTTCGGCCATTTGTAGCTAGTTGTGTAATCTGTTGGCCGGATATCAGGGTACTCACTTCATTTGACTCAGACTGCACTTAGAGCGCGTTCGACTGTACGACCACCTCCTGGGTTTGGGAGCCGACCGCCAGGGCGATATCTTCCCGGAGTGTTTCGGCGATATTCAGCACGATCCCATCCTTCCGGTAGGCCTGAAAGCCGGTCGAGCTCGCCGCAAGGTTGTAGTCGCCATTATCCAATCCAGGGAAATCGAAGATGCCGGCGCCGTTGGTTTTGGTGGCACGCGAATTGCCGGTTTCAACTGAAGTGATCTTCACATCTACGTTTGGCACCACGGCACCGGTTGAGTCAGTCACCGTACCCGTGATCTCGCCGCCATTCTGTGCCCTTTCTTCGTATAGCGAAGGCGCCACCATTGTTAGCATTATCAACACTGGCAAGACAAAGCGTTTTGCTCTGGGACTATGCACTAAGCCAGGCTTGGCAACGAAACGTTCAGCTAATGGACCGGGTGTCATGATTGTCATAAAACTTGCGCACACTCCTGAATAAGAGAAACCAGTAATGACTGTCTTCGTCACGCTTTGTAAGCTGCAGCATGACTGATTGGCCGGACACGACTGCTCAAGAGCAATGATGACTGGCCTACATCTATTAAGATGAGCGCTGAGAAGTCCTGGAGGCCATAACCAGTTGACACAAAGCCACCTAACCACTTCGTCGTTTGCTTGAGAACACAAAGCTGCGTTCCCCGAGCGCAAATTGCGATTCTGCGGCCAACATCAAATCAGGTTCCCTGTTTTGGACCCACTGACAAATCGCATTAACTGCAGGTCCTCCACTACGCTGCGCTCCGGTCGGGATGACAAATCTGTTTTTAAATCGACGATTTCTCGCCGTTGTGCAACAGAATTGTCGTCCCGACCGGAGCGCAGCGTAGTGGAGGGATCTGCGGTTAATGCGATTTGTCAGGGCTAATCCCGTTTCGTCCCGCCAGCGTTTAGTTCATCTTCATCCCCGGCATGACAGAGTGGTCCATATTGTCGTGTCCCTGATCGTCATCGTCTGTGGACCAGATTTTCTTCGGGTCGCTCTCATAGGGATATACGTGGACCATCCATCCGAATATATGAGGATGAAATTCTCCTCCTGCCGCCTCACACGATTCTTTGGTGGTAATCGAGCCCAGTAGACCGAACTTTGCATCAGGACCGAAGTATGCGGCCTTTTGTCCTGGCGGCGCTTTGCAGAAATTGATGTGCTGATGCCAACGCGCGATGCTAAGCGGTATGCGATCGTTCAGGTCCTCTTCGCTGGCATCGACTCGATCGGTGTACATCGCTCCCACCAGCTTGTATCCACCATCGCCCGTTTTCTTGTAGAGAAGCGAGGTAGGTTTGAGCGGATCGAAGTGCAACCACGCCTCGCGCCCATACTCATACTTCGTAAAGTGATACTGGGCCTGGGGAAGGTTGGGAAGAAAGATTTCATACCCGTCGGCCAAGGCCTTGTGGTAGTCCTCGTAGGGCGCCATCGCCGTTTTTGCTGCCGCCACGACCGCATCCGCCTTCTGTTGATCGCCGGGGTTGGGTGACCTGAGCGTCGTCATATACATGTGTCCGGGCATGTTGCCGTTAGCCATATTCGCGGTCTGCGCACCATCCCCGGCCAATGCAGGAGCTCCTCCTGCGAGTGCACCGATGGTCCAGCAAAGGAGCGCGGCTAAGCGAGCGTTTGTGCTCAAGCGGATGTGAATGGAACGTTGGAGCATTGGCTGCACCCTTCTGGGGATATTGTTATCCATGACGGGCTACCCTTCCAACAAAATATCAGGGAGGAATTACTTTGCCGCTCAGTCGAACGCGCCGGTGCTTTAAATTGAAAGTGCAGGATCTGGCATGAGAGCTATGAAGCGGTTATTCACACGCCTTCTCAACTTTGCATCCAGAAGTCGCGATGACGAGCGACTGCACGAAGAGATGCAGGAGCATATAGCGGCCCAGACGGAAGAGAACCTGCGCGCCGGCATGACCCCGGAAGAAGCCCGGCGTCAAGCATGCTTGAAACTAGGAGCGATGGAGGCTGTGCGTGAAGAATACCAGACCGAGAAAAGCTTGCCGTTGCTGGAACACCTGCTGCTCGATCTACGTTATGCGGTGCGCGTGCTGCGCCGGTCTCCGGCGTTTACCGCTGTCGCGCTGGTGACGCTGATGCTGGGGATCGGCGCCAACGTCGTAGTGTTCGGTGTGCTGAATGCGGTCCTGCTACAGCCGCTCGATGTGCGCGAACCACAGGACCTTTATCAGCTTCGCCCCAAGCAGCGGGTGAGCGGGCGCCTGCTGACGACGTCGTACCCTGCCTTTGAGGACCTTCGCCGGCGCAGCAGCAGCTTTAGCGACATGCTTGCCATGAATGCTTATTCGCATGCGGAGCTGCGCGGCCGCGGCAACTTGCTCGTGGAGGCCGGCGGGGAAGAGGTGAGCGCGAATTACTTCGACATGTTGGGAGTGCAGCCGGCCGTAGGGCAATTCTTTCATGCGGCGGACGATCACGGTCCGGGCTCGGCGCCGTACGTGGTGTTGAGCAACGATCTGTGGCGAAACGCGTTTCACGGCGATCACGGCATCGTGGGCACGACGGTGGAGATGAACCTGCATCCCTTCACCGTCGTGGGCGTGGCGCCGGCGCAGTTCCACGGCACAGAGAAGTTTCGTTGGCCGGATTATTGGGTACCCATGGCGAACGAAGCGCAACTGAGCGGAGACGACTACCTGGAGGACCGGGCCTCTCGGCTCACGGTGATAGGCCGTGTGAAGCCGCGGGTGACGGAGCAGCAGGCTACAGAGAATCTGAATGCGATTGTGGCCGAGCTGGCAAAGGAGTACCCCGCGACCGATAAGGGGTTGGCGGTGCGGTTGATTCATCCCGGCCTGTTTGGTGACGACGGGGAAGTGATCGGAGAGTTTCTTTGGAGCGTGACCGTGCTGGCTTTGCTGGTGTTGTTTGCCGCCTGTGCGAACCTGGCGACGCTGTTTGCGGCGCGCGCGGCCGATCGCACCCGGGAGTTGGCCCTTCGCGTAGCCCTGGGATCGAGCCGGGGGCGCCTGGTGCGGCAATTGCTGACAGAAGCAATGGTGGTCTCGCTGGCGGGGGGAGCCGCCGGACTGGCAGGCGCGTACCTGCTGCTGGGCATGTTGAACCGCTGGCGCCCCTCCTTTGGAGGCCACCTGGCAATCAGCGTGGATGCGCGGGTGTACTTGGCGGGTCTGGGGTTGACTTTGGGAAGCGCACTGCTTTTCGGCATGGTGCCGGCACGGCGGGCATGGCAAAGCGGCCCTTTGCAGAGCATGAAGAGCGGGGCGGAGAGTACGGCCCACCTGCGGCGCTTCGCCTTGCGCGATGTCTTGCTGGGGGTGCAGATCGCGATCTGCACGCTGCTGGTTATTTCTTCGCTGGTGGCGGTGCGCGGCATGCTGGGCGCATTGGATGGCCCGCTGGGAATCAAGCCGCAGGGCGCGATGCTGGCCGAGATGGACCTGGGCCATGTGGAACCGGGAAATGACGCGGTTCTGGAGAAGGAGAAAGCGATGATGGAGGCGGCGGAGAGCCTCCCCGGGGTCACAACGGTAGGGATGACGAACGCCACGCCGCTAGGCGGCGGCGGCTCGAAAGGCATCCCTGTCTTCTGGCCGGGAACGACGGAGTTCGCGCTGGACAAGTCGGTACTCGAGACGCGGCTCTATGACATCTCGCCGGGATATCTGGATGCTGCCGGCACGCGGCTGCTGGGAGGACGCGATGTTGCCTGGCAAGACACGGCCAAGACGCCCGCGGTAGCGATCGTGAACCAAACGTTTGCCCGGACGATGTGGGGCGAAACGCCGGCAACCGGGCAACGTTTTATCCTGTCGGGCAAGCTGACGGAAGTGGTGGGCGTGGCGGAAGACGGCAAGTACCACGACCTGGCGGAGTCGCCGCAGCCGGTAGTGTATCTGCCACTGGCACAGAGTGAAGACAGCTCCGTGGTGCTTGTGGTGCGCTCGCGCCTGGTGCCGAACCAGATTGCCGCGCGGCTGGCCAACACGCTGAGCAGTATCGAGCCGGGTGCGCCGCTGAGGATCGAGACCTGGCGCGGCGCGTTGGAGGAAGTGCTGTTCCCGGCAAAGACGGCAACCGTGGCTCTGGGCGTGATGGGCTCACTGGCGGCGATGCTGGCGGTGACGGGCATTTTCGGGATGGCGGCCTACAGCGTGAGCCGGCGGATGAAGGAGCTGGGCATCCGCGCGGCCTTGGGCGCGCGCAGGATGGAAGTATTGAGCGCGGCGGTTGGGCGGCCCATGGTGGTGCTTGGGATAGGATCGGCGGCGGGACTGCTGGCTGGCGTCTTTGCCAGCAGCTTGTTGGGGCGGATTGTATACCAGGCGAATCCGCGGGATCCCGTGGTGCTAGGCGGCGCAGTGCTGACGATGGCACTCATCGGCGTAGCAGCGTCGGCCATTCCCGCCCGGCGAGCGCTGGCTGTCGATCCATCCAAACTCATGCGGGAAGAATGAGGCAGGTGGGAGGGTTTTTCAGAGGCAACTCGATATCGATCTCCAGCCCACCGCTATCGCGGTTTCGCGCTGTGATCTTGCCTCATATAAAAGTGCGACGCGCTGTGCAATTGCCAGGCCAAGACCAACTGCCCCGTTCGCAAATTGGAGAATCATCGAGGTCATCGAGATGCAGCCAGAAGAGAATTTCATGCGCAAATACTACACAGATGAGGCTTGGGAAAGAAGAAGCCAAATAAGACAAGAGATTCCTTCTGAGACACTCGAACGCCACAGAGATGCCTGGCGACAACTTTTTTTGAAGGTAGAGTCAGCTCTCGATCTGGATCCGGCGGGTGAGACAGCTCAACTTCTTGCCAAGCAATGGGTTCTTCTGGCCGAGGTGATCAGTGGCGGCGATTCCGGAATGAAAGCCGGCGCCATCAAGGCGTGGAAGGATCACCAGAACTGGCCTTTGGCCGAACAGGACGCACTCTTCGCTCGCTGGGGCATCGATGGAAGCAGCGACAGAGACGCGTCGATGCAACGGGTGGAAAAAGTTGCCAAATTTATAGGCCAGGCAATGGGCAGGAAATACTATGAGGCGCTCGCGGCGACACGCCTCGGCTTTGTTGATGAATCATCTACTGGCCGCTCCTCTGAACGATGGCTTGAACTTTTTCGGGATGTGGAGGCTGCGCTCGCAGAAGATCCCGCCGGCGAGAAAGCTCAGAAATTGGCAGGGAGGTGGACCGAGCTGAAGCAGGATACGGAATCGGAAGCGCGTAGCACGGTGCCGCGGCCGGATGATTTTAAAGAGGTCTTGCGGCAGAAGCGGCCGTCCGATGTTTCTGTCGCGGTAGTTAGCCAAGTCGCACGACTGTATCGCATAGAGCAGGTAGCAAATTTCCTGGCCGAGGCGCTAGCGTGCGCTGAGGAGAAGCGAAATTCGGCCTAAGCACGCTGCAGAGAAAGTCGGGGAAATGACGAATAAAGGTCGGTCTTAATTTTAAATCGCTTGTGTACGGACTGAAGAGTCTGCGTGAGAACTACTCTCAGCCAGTCTTGTCCAAATTAGTTTTTTTGCGGTGGTTCTAGCCATCCATCAGCGACAACATTGCATGGAAGCGCAAACCCCCACTTTGTCATCCCGAGCGCAGCCGAGGGACCTGCTGTGCGCCTTGACCTCAAACAAAGGCCCTGCAGTGATCTCGCAACTCTTAACCAAGCGGTTTGATCGTCCTAAACAACTTACCCGGCGTGCAGTGGCGAAGTAAAGATGGCCTTTGTTTGGCGTCAAGGCGCACAGCAGGTCCCTCGGCTGCGCTCGGGATGACAAAGTGGGGGTTTGCGCTTCCATGCAATGTTGTCGCTGATGGATGGCTAGAACGGAAATCCTCCGGCAACTTGATTTCGTACGCTCCCACCCTCTTAATCTTTTCCACAAGATACACGCCGAAAAACCGTATCTTCCCGCGTCCCTGCGGGACTCAAATCTGAACCGGCAGGTTCTCACGCAGACTCTTCAGCCCGTACCCTCCAGGAAGCGGTGCTAGAGTGACCCAGCTCGTCAAGCGAGACGCGAGATACGCGAAGCTAAGTTCCCATAAGGCGAATTGTTAAGTTAACGGGACGGCAGGGTTTTGCACTCGACCGGTTGGAGCTAGTATTCAGTTAACCTCCTATGAGCAAATTTGACCAGTAAGCGAGAGCGGGCGAGGTAGATACTAACTTCAAATTCGCTGCGTTGTTTTCGGTCACCAAAGTTACTTAAAACGCCCGGCGTGAGTCTTTTCGGCCGCCAGCGCTTTTCTATTCACGAAAAAGGTACTCGAAAGAGGACATATGTGTCTTCCGACCAAGGTCCACACGTCTATGTCGTTGACGATGAGCACGTCGTAGCATCCACTCTCGCTGCCATATTGCAAATGCATGGGTTTGCCGCGAAGTTCTTCACTTCTCCGTTAGAGGCGTTGACGGCCGCCCGGTCGAAGGCCCCTGATCTGCTCATATCGGATGTCGAGATGCCGGGTATTTCCGGCATTGATCTGGCGATCCAAATGAAGGCGCAGTTCCCCACATGCAAGATCCTGCTCTTGTCAGGGCAGGCAGCCACCTTAGATCTGTTACAACAAGCTCGCGCGCTGGGTCACAACTTCGACTTGCTCCTAAAACCGATTCTGCCGACTGAATTTCTCCTGGAGATAGAGAAAAGGGTCAGTGGCGCCGGTAAAGTTCACCCCGCTTAATTCCCTAGGAACTTGCTCCCGCGGCTGGGCTATAGCTGGTGAAGCCTGCAAGGGCCATGCCGCGTTGCGCTTCGGGGTTCTTCATAAAGGTCTCCCATATGAAGGCGGTGCGGGCATTTTCCACCATCAGCATGGTGATGCCGGTATCGATACCGACGATGTCCTGGTCATACCAGTTCTTCAAGGGATTGAAGGCATCGACGAAGCCGTAGCGGCTCCAGGCCTGGGGGTAACGAGTTCTCATGTTCCTGAGCACCCGCATGCAGGACTCGGGGAGAAACGGGAGCGACCCTCCGGAGGCTGCGGGGACCACGGTGCCGTCGATCGGGCCCATGGCCGGCGGGCCGCCCCAGATCACGTAGCCCTTGTCGGAGTCGGAGGCGGTGATGCCCCAGAGGTCGTCGCTGTAATCGGGAAAGGTCGTAGCCAGCTCAATACAGAAGCGGCGGTGCACATCGGTGGCGATGGCCGAATTGTGGAAGTAATCCGCGAACTTGTCGCGCTTGTGCCGGAAATCGAACCAGGCCTGCGAGTATTGATGCACAAAGAGCGGCGCAAACGAGCCGATGTAGCGCAGCCCGTCATACTCGAAGGTGATCCGCTTCCATGCTGTCCACGCGTCCGGATGCAAAGGGTGGGTGGAAGAACCCATGCCGAGCAGGTAAATCATCATCAGTTCACTGTAGTAATCCCACTTGTAAGGCAGGAAGCCGTACTCAGGCGTCCACCCCTGGGTCAGCAGCGCGGTGTCTTCTGAGAGCCAGGTCCAGTCGACGCGATCGAAAATCGCATGGGCCAGTTGGATAATGTCGCGATCGTCAAAGTGCTGGCGGCAGGTGAGGATGCCGCAAAGCAGGATCGCCGTATCGACGGAAGAGACCTCAGAGTCCCACAGTCTCTCGCCGGTATCGATGTTGGCAAAGTGATAGAAGAATCCGCGATGCGTGGGCAAAGTTCGCCAAAGAAAGGTGAGGGTCGCCAGCACGCGCACGCGGGCGTCCTGGGGAGAGACAAAGCCGCGCTTTTCTGCAATGCAGATGGCGGTCAGGCCAAAACCGGTGGAGGCGATGCTGCCCACAACACCGGTATCGTTGGTGCGCGCGTTGCAGCGGTCCTTGATCAAGCCGGTCTGCGGATTGGCTTGCTCCCAGAAGTAGAGAAAACTGGTGTGTTCCAGATCGTCCAGGAACTGCTCATCCTCCGGCGAGAAGGTGGCCGGCGGAGGTAGAGGAGCCGGTCCTTTATGCCGATCCGCGGCTGCGTTGGCCAGCAGAGCGTTCCATGGGGTAAGCGGCAGACCGAGCGAGACGCCGGCCATCTGGCGCAGCAGTTGGCGCCGGGAACGGCGATGCCCGCGGGGGGCGTTGTTGTTGAATTTGCCTGCAAGTTCGTCCACACTCATTCAGCCCATCTTACCCTCAGAGGCTATGCCCTCTATCATTTGAAATTCTTGTCATCCCGAGGAGCTGACTGGCCGATGGCGAGTTAAAAGAGAAATGAACGACTTTAGCTGCTGTTTGGGGGGGCAATTCGTCCTCCGCTTTTCCGGTTTCCCACCAAGCCTTTCCCCCCTTCGACTCCGCTCAGGGCAGGCTCTGGACGGGTGGCCCTGTTCGCGGACTTTCGCGTACATGGGTTGAACACGATCTTTTTCCAATGCTTTCAGCACCGGTCTACACCTACTTGTAGGAAAAGAAAAAGGAGGGGCTTCCCCCGGATTTCCTGTGGAGTTTGGTGGCGTTGGCGAGTGCCGCGTATCAGGAAATCCGGGGGGAGCCATCTTGTTCAACCCATGTACGCGAAAATCCGCGAACATGGGGCACCCGTCCAGGGGGCAAGGCTGGTGAGCAAGCGAGAGATTTGTCGCACAACCAACGCATGACGATTACCTCCGCTTCGTCGCCAGCCGGTTGTTCATTAGGAGCGTACCCGGAAGGCCCTATAGGTTGGTGGGGGCACCGCGCTGCATGCGATTTTCTTTACGGAAAATCGCACACGCTGCTCTGATTCGAAGCCGCGAATGGGCCTTCCGGGGAAGCCGAGGGACCTGCAGTTCTCCCTTCTTCACGCTCCGGTCTTGCCTGCCCCGGCGTGTCCTGGGGCTTGAGTGGGAGACCACAGCATTCGCGTAAAAACCGGTCCCCTTTCGCGTTTGCTTCGAATAATTCAATAATAGATGCAATGACGGGAAAGAGAATTGCCTGGGCGATCATTGCGGCGGCGGCAGGCGTGGTCATTCTCGTGTTTTTGTTGACGCGCGCCCACCGGTTGCGACCCATCACCGAGGCGGAAGCAATACCAATTGAAGGCGCAGTGATCCAACGCGATGCCGACCCCAATAAGGAGCTACCGATCGCCGAGGTGGCGATCACGGCATCCGATGGCGTAAGAACTGCCACGACGGAGTCCGATGCTGCGGGATATTTCCACCTGGTCCTGCAAAAGGGAGTTTTGTCCGATCGGCCGGTCACGGTCGCTTTCCGGCATCCGAATTACGAACCGCTTGACCTGACTGTGCAAACGGGAAGACTGGCAATCCCCAAACAGCTTTATGTTGCGGCCATGAAGCCTATCCCCACGAAGGCCGTGACTCGATCCAGCCAGCCGCTCATCGTGGTCTCGAATATCCGGGTGAGATATACCATCAACAGCCGGACCGAGACGAATATTGCCAGCGAAGAGAAGACCTTCCAGGTCGTAAATAAAGGAAACGTTCCCTGTAATCATCAGTCCCCTTGTTCCCCAGATGGAAAGTGGAAGGCGTCCTCCGCGTCCATCTCGCTCGATGCGGGAACCGATAATTCGTTCAGCAATATACGAGCCTCCTGCATCGCGGGGCCGTGCCCGTTTACCAGGATCGATTCCAATGGGTTCATTCATGGCGGGCGCTACATCAAGGTTTCAGCCCTGAACTGGTCGGATACCGCTACCTTTCTGGTGGAGGCTGAGGTCTATCACACTGCCATCAGTTCCGAGGTTCGCGAATTGTTCCCTGTTATCTTTGGCCAGACACTCAACTTTACCGTGCCCCCAACCCAGGAAGGAGTGAGCCTTGAGGCCGACCTCGATAGCGCCCCCATGGTGTTTCCCCTGGGCCCCGACCCCGAGCTGAGCTGGGCCACCTGCACCGCCCGGACAGGTATGGAAGAAGAGAAGACCACGGTCTACCGCTGCGAGCTTAGGCCCGAATACCGGTTCGCGCAATAGCCACGGGCAATGCGGCCGATCGGTGCTTGACTAACAAGAACAAGTAAATTACAAGGGGACGTCTTATATCACGCCGGATAGAGACGGAGCCTGCATTCAGAGGGCCGGAAGGAGCCACATGCCAGCGCGAGCAAGTTGTCGCGGTGAAGGCGCTGCGTTCTTAACTCTCTTCCTCTTGTCCACAGCCGCCCTTTCCCAGCAGATAAAACCAGCGCAAAGCGGGTTGACCGCCTCGGTGGACGGGGTGACTTTGCAGGTGAATGCGCTGCGCGACGATGTCTTGCGTGTGCGTATGTGGAAGGGCGGCGCCGAGCCGGAGGATGCGTCCTGGGCGGTGCTATCGCAGGCCCGCACCAGCAGTGTCGCGGTAACAGCCGAGACGGGCGGCTTTGCGACCAAGGCGCTGCGGGTACGCGTGGATGACCATCTAATGCTCACGGTGACTGACCTCCAAGGCAACATTCTCCAAAAAGACGCGGCGCCCGTGCTTTGGGATGGAACTCGCTTCGACGTCCGCAAGCAGCGCAGCTTCAACGATCATTTTTTCGGGCTGGGCGATAAGCCGGGACCACTGGACCGTGGCGGCCAGGCGTTTACCATGTGGAACACCGATGCCTTCGGATGGCAGGAGTCCACCGATCCCATCTACAAGACCGTCCCATTTTTTCTCGACGTCAACCAGGGGCGCACACTGGGCGTGTTCCTGGACAATACGTGGCGCACCAACTTTGATTTTGGCCGCGCGGATGAGACTCGCTACACCTTCGGGTCGCTGAACGGGCCCATCGACTATTACCTGTTGTACGGCCCTGAGCCCAAGCAGGTAGTGACGAGCTGGGCGTGGTTGACGGGGCCGACACCCTTGCCGCCGCTGTGGGCGCTGGGCTTCCAGCAATCGCGTTACACGTATTTTCCAGAGACGCAGCTGCGCGAGATAGCCACGCGATTGCGCAAAGACCGCATCCCGTCGGATGTGCTCTGGCTGGACATCGACTTCCAACATGAGAACTGGCCGTTCACGGTGAATGAGAAGGCCTTCCCCAACTTCAAAGGCATGGTGAAGGATCTGGCCGACGAGCATTTCAAGCTGGTGGTGATCACAGACCTGCATGTGGCGAAGCAGCCGAATGTTGGCTACGCGCCGTATGACTCGGGGATTGCAGGGGACCACTTCGTGAAGAACCCGGACGGCTCAATCTTCGTGGGCACGGTTTGGCCGGGGCCCGCGGTTTTTCCCGACTTTACCCAGGCGCAGACACGGGAGTGGTGGGGCGGACTCTTCAAAGATTTCGTTAAGGATGGCGTCGCCGGCTTCTGGAACGATATGAATGAGCCGTCGGTTTTCGATGTCCCGGGCAAGACGATGCCCGATGACACACAGCATCGGATCGACGAACCCGGCTTCCGCAAGCGCACCGCGACCCACCTTGAGATCCACGACGTCTACGGTATGCAAAATTCTCGCGCCACCGAGGAGGGTGAGCTAGCGCTACGGCCGAACGAGCGGCCGTTCGTGATGACGCGTGCCAGCTATGCCGGAGGTCAACGCTACGCCGTCACCTGGACTGGCGATAATAGCTCGACCTGGAATCATCTTCGTATGACCGTGCCCCAGCTCGTGAACCTGGGCCTGAGCGGCTTTTCGCTAGCCGGCGCGGACGTGGGCGGCTTTGCCGGTTCTCCACCGCCGGATCTGCTGACCAAGTGGATCGAGCTTTCCGCGTTTCAGCCGATCGACCGCGACCACTCGGCCAAGGGAACTCGCATGCACGAGGTGTGGGTGGATGGACCGCAGCAGGAGAGCATCCGGCGGCGCTTTATTGAAGAGCGCTACCGGCTTATGCCCTATTTGTATACAGTTGCGGAAGAGACCTCACACGATGGTTTACCTATCGACAGGCCGCTCTTTCTGGAGTTTCCCCACGCCACCGCCGATGGCAGCCCGTATGACCTGATCACCAGCGGGAGCGAGTTTCTTTTTGGCAGCCGCATCCTGGTTGCGCCGAATCCTTCGCCGGAGGAGATCGCTCCTTACGCCGTGCACCTGCCTCCAGGCACCTGGTACGACTACTGGACCGGGAAGGAGCTTACCCGAGGCACGGTTGCCGGGACGCTGGATCTGGAACAGCGCGACAAGGTGATTGCGCAGAAGCCGCTAATGGTGACTCCCACGCTCGACCAGCTACCGGTTTATGTGCGCGGCGGCAGCATCCTGCCCATCGCGCCGCTCACACAGAGCACCAGCGAAGTACCCAACGGTCCGTTGACCCTGCGCGTATTTCCGCCGGCTGCCGGCGAGGCCTGTGCCGGCGAGGTTTACACCGATGACGGCCATAGCTTCGATTTTCGCAACGGCGAGTTTGCGCGGATTCACTTTACCTGTTCGGTCGCGGCAGATGGATCACTCCATGTGGAAATCGCGAAGCAGGAAGGGAATTGGCGGCCGTGGTGGCATGACTATCGGGTGGAAGTGGTGAGTTGGAAGCCAAAGGCAACGCGCGCTTCCGTCAACGGAAAGAACCTGGCGATCACCCAAACAGGTGGACGCTGGGGAGCCAGCGTTCCAGCGAACGCTGACGGCGTGCAAATCACGCTTGAATAGAGCCCTATGCCTGCCTGGCCTCGATATCCCACACTGTACGAGATCAATACCTGGGTTTGGCTCTCCGAGCTCAGGGTGAAAACCGGAAGACCGGTTGACCTCGGTTCCGTACCTGAAGCCGAGTGGGATGCCATTGCCAGGTTTGGCTTCGATGCGGTTTGGTTCATGGGGGTTTGGGAGAGAAGTCCTGCGGGCATTGCGATTGCCAACCAGAACATGAACCTGATGGCCGATTTCCGGCGTGCGCTACCTGATTTCAATGCACAAGACAATGTCGGATCTCCCTATTCCATACGGCGCTACGTGGTGGACACACACCTGGGAGGTCCGGAAGGTCTCGCCATTGCCCGAAGGGAGCTCGCCAAACGAGGCATGAGGTTGCTACTGGATTTCGTGCCCAACCATGTGGCGCCGGATCACCCGTGGGTCACCGAGCACGCGGACTACTTTCTTCGCGG
Source organism: uncultured Acidobacteriaceae bacterium (assembly GCA_963787145.1). Classification (GTDB taxonomy): domain Bacteria; phylum Acidobacteriota; class Terriglobia; order Terriglobales; family Acidobacteriaceae; genus PALSA-350. The sequence continues at coordinate 20,730 of CAWBBY010000027.1, read as the reverse complement.
AACCTCCGAGGACGCTAAAAACGACCCTGCATCGTACATTGGGGTCGGAGGAACCTTTTACGCATGCGGACGGGACCCTAACTTCCCGGCATGGCCAGATGTTGTGCAACTGAATGCCTTTGGGCCCGGCCTTCGGCAAGCAGTGATTGAAACTCTCCGCGATATTGCGGCCCAGTGCGATGGAGTCCGTTGCGACATGGCCATGCTTATGTTGAACCAGATCTTCCAACGTACTTGGGGCGGTCGCGCAGGGCAACCGCCGTCCACCGAGTACTGGCGCGAGGTGATCCCCGCTGTTAAGAGCGTGCATCCGGACTTCCGTTTCATCGCCGAGGCTTACTGGGACTTGGAGTATGAGCTGCAACGCCAGGGGTTCGACTTCTGCTACGACAAGCGGCTCTATGACCGGCTGGAACATGGCAATGCGGAGAGTGTTAGGCTCCATCTCTTTGCCGGCCTTGAATACCAGGAGAAACTGCTGCGCTTTCTTGAGAACCATGATGAGCCCCGGGCGGCAACAGCGTTTTCGCGCGCCAAGGAGCTAGCCGCCGCAGTCACTGTGTCTTCTCTTCCCGGGGCTAGACTCTTCCACGAAGGACAATTCGAAGGTCGAAGGGTACGGTTACCGGTCTTTCTGGGCAGGCGCCCGGCAGAGCCCGTCGACGAAGAGTTGCAGGCCTTCTACGGCAAGCTGCTGGCAGCGATCAACGCCCCGATTTTTCGTGACGGCGAATGGCAGCTGTGTGGCTGTAGCGGCTGGTCCGACAATCCAAGCTGGCAAAACCTGGTGGCCTGGAACTGGGCAAAGGATGACGATCGACGCCTGATTGTGGTCAACCTCAGCGACGGGGCTGTGCAAGCCCATGTGCGGTTGCCGTGGAAACAAGTACGAGGGGCGAAGTGGCGTTTGACGGACGCATTTTCGGATTGGAGTTGCGACCGCGATGGGGATGAGATGGCGGGGCAGGGCCTTTATATCGACTTGAAAGCCTGGAGTTACCACTTTTTTCAGTGCTTCCGTAGCGGGCCAACCAATCTTTAAGTCTCAGCTCACACCAGGCGTTCGGCTATTGATTGCGAAGGGTAGTCATTGGATCTGCCTGCGCCGCGCGGCAGGCCGGCGCAATACTCGCCACCAGCGCCACCAGCAACAACAATAGCGACACCCCGGCAAATGTCAATGGGTCGAGCGCATGCACGCCGTACAGTAAAGTTGCGATGAAGCGTGAAAGGCACGCCGAAATGCCCAGTCCCACGGCCACTCCAATGGCCGCCAAGGCCATTCCTCGTCTCAGAACCAACCCCAGCACCTCTCCGCGTTGTGCACCTACGGCCAAGCGTAATGCGATCTCCATACTCCGCTGTTGCACGATATAGGACAACACACCATAGAGACCGATGGCTGCGAGCAGCAAGGCCATCGCTGCAAAGCTGGTCACCAATAGAGTTTGGAACCGGGGCTGTGCCGCCGACCGCGAAATATAAAAGTCCAAATCGTGAACCTGGTACATAGGCACGCTCGGGTCCATTTGCGCAATCGTCGAACTTACCGCCTTCTGCAGATTTTCCGGACCACCCGCCGTGCGAACGCAAAGATAGGGAGTGGTGACGACTGCCTGGCTCCATGGCAGGTAATATTCAGGATCCGATTCCGCCGTTAACCCCTGCCGCTTTATATTGCCGACGACGCCAACAATCTCGCGCATCGGCGAGTTCAGCGTGCCGTCTCCCAGGCCTGCCGTCATGTGCTTGCCCACGGGGTTCACACCGGCAAAATACTTATTTGCGAACGCCTGGTTGACGATGGCTACTGGCGGACCCTTGGGCCCATCCTGCGCGACAAAGGTACGGCCTACGATCAACGGAATGCGCATCGTCTCAAAATATCCTGGAAGCGCCAAGCTGACCGCTTCGCTGGGACGATCTGCCTTGGCCACTGGATGGCCTTCGACAGTGAAGCTGATAGAAGCACTATTGCCAGACATCGGCAACGGCCATCCCGCAGAGGCGGACTTCACCCCAGGAAGCAAGGCCAGCCGCCGGATCAACTGTTCGATGAATTGAACCTTTCGATCGTGTGGGTATTCATTGTCGGGCAGACTGATGCGAGCGGTGAAGACTCCGTGCGGATCGAAACCTGGATCAACGTGAAGCACAGCTACAAAGCTGCGAATTAGCAGTCCTGCTCCTACGAGCAACACCAAGCTGAGCGCTGTCTCGCCGACCACCAGCCAAGTCTGCATCCGATGTTGCGCACGGCTGCCTGTAACCGTCCTCGTTCCTACCCTTAGCGCCATCGCCGGGTCCAACCGCGAAATCCGCACTGCCGGCAAGACACCAAACAATAGGCCCGTGAGCACAGAAAGACCCACGGCGAATGCAAGCACAGGGCTGTTCAGTGAAACTTCGTTCAGGCGTGGAAGTGTCTCGGGCAGGAAGCGGATGGCTCCCTGCAAGATTGTCGTAGCGAGGGCGATCCCGGCCAGGCCGCCAAGCAAAGACAACAGGAGCGATTCCACCAGCATCTGGCGAACGATTTCCATGCGGCTGGCACCGAGTACCCCACGCAGAGCCACCTCCGCACCGCGTTGCGCGCCGCGCGTCAATAACAATCCAGCAACGTTGACACACGCGATCAGAAGCACCAGCACCACGGCGCCAAACAATACTTGCAATCCCGGTCTGGTGTCGCCCACCAGGTGTTCGAATTCAGGCATGACCAGTGCCGTGGTGTACCACTTGTTGCTGTCCGGATACTGCCTGGCCAAGTTGCGCGCGATCACGTTCAACTCCGCTTTGGCCTGCTTCAAGGTCACATTTGGCTTCAGACGGCCAATCACTTCCAGCGTATCCGCGCCGCGTTGGGCAGTCATCGGAGATGCGCCCTCCGCTGTAGCCGCCAACGATGTCCACAAATCGACGGAAGGCTGCTGAATGGGAAAATTGAAACTTGCCGGCATGACGCCTGCGACGGTGTATTGTTGGCCATTTAAAGTTACAGGCTGGCCAACAACCTGGCGATTTGCTCCAAACCTCGATTCCCAGAGCTCATAGCTAAGCATCACAGCACGATGGCCCGGTTTTTCCTCTTCCCACAGAAAATCTCGCCCCAACACGGGCGACACACCCAGCACCTGGAAGAAATTCGAAGAGACAGTCTGCGAGTTCAGGTTCTGTGCGTCACCTATGCCAGTTAACGTAACGTTCGCACCCGTGAACGAAGCGATCCCCGTCAACGTCCGATTCTGCGCGCGCCAGTCGAAGTAGTCTGGATAGCTCAATGATTCAGGAATGGCTGCTCCTGTGGAATGATCTTCCTGAGAAAGCCACACTAATTGGCTTGACTCAGGAAAAGGCAGCGGTTTCAGCATCACTGCATACACGAGGCTGAAGATTGCTGTGGTCGCTCCGATGCCCAACGCCAGCGTGAGAATTGTGGTCAGCGCAAACGTCGGATTCTTGCGCAGTTGACGGACGCCAAAGCGTCCATCATTCAGCAAACGGCTCATGAGTGCCCCCGAGATAGAAAGAGAAATCCACAAGGAAAGCAAAGCACGCCCGCTACCGTTCAGGGCGGCAGAAAAGGGCTTTAAAGTCAGGGAATTGCGCTCGTTCGTGCGATATCTCGTTTGCCGGGATGTCCAGATACAATTTTGAGCGTCCGCAACTGGACACCAGGAATCGCGAATAGACCGGCTACTGTGGTGTCGCCGTTGTTAATGTTTGGGCAGCGGAACCGCGTACAGCTTGAACGGGTCAGGGCTTTTATCCTTGAGCGCCGGATCGTTGCGGTAATTCAGTTTGCCCTCGGCAATCCAGGCCATACCGCGAGTCGCAGTCACAGCAGGCGTGGATTCCAATCCGGATTTGATCACCTTGATATCTGCGTTTTGGAAGTTCAGACCGGTGATGGTGACAATGTCCATATTGCCGGAGTTCTCGGCCATCAACAGCCGGTTCTTGCCAATCGTGCGCATACCGTCGGGACGCGTGAGCGGTTGAGAAAGCTTAAGTTCGATAATGTCCTTCGATTTGCCGTCGGGTCTCAGGTCCACGCGTATCAGCTTGTTCTCAGTCACGCTGTTGACGTACAGAACTGTCTTTTCGCCGAAGGCCAAGCCATCAATACCTTTCAGCAGGGGGTCTTTGGCCGCGACCTCAAGCTCTTTGGCGCCGGGTTTGAGCATCACCAGGCTGCCTTGGTCCGTGTCGGAAATATAGGCTGTGCCATTGTCGGCGACGGCAATGTCGTTACAGAAAGTCGAATCCCCGGGAAGCGTGTAGCTGCCTTTCGCCGCACCCGTGGTGAGGTCGAATGTCTTCACCGCCGGTGGGTCGCCTTTTCCACCATCCCAATGGTCGGAACACACCCATAGGGTCTTGTGCTTTTCATCAGCAAAGATGCCGAAGACAGCATTGAGACCATTGCTGCCAGGCTTGATAAACTCCGTGACCGTCGTGCTTTCATACGGGATGCGGACTACGTTGCCCTTGCCGACACTGCCTGCAAATAACGTTCCGTCTTTAGTCGAGGTAATGCTTTCCGTGTACAGCCGCGAACCGGGGAGAGTGATCTCAGTGATCGGCTCGGCGGCATAGACGCTCACGACCGCAACCAACGAAAGAGCTAACGACAGTCCATACTTTCTTGGTACCTGTGCCATGGTTTCTCCATTGTGCAGCATAAGTATAGGTGCAATAGCACGCACTGGATACTAGCGCACCCGAGCACACGGAAGTGATTGGGCATAATCTTGCTAGGTGAGAGAATTCGATATTCCGCAAAACAGGAGAACTGAACGATGAAGAGGGAGTATTTGGCAGTGGCGAAGCGCGGCCTCTTATTGGCCGGGATGATGGTTGTCTTTGCATCGGGCAGCGCGTTTGCTCAAAACCAGGCGATTGGCTTTAAGCAGGGCATGCCGTTCAGTAACGGCTATGTCGCGGGCAATACGCTCTACGTCGCTGGCCAGCAGGGCCGGGATACAAATGGCAAAGTCGAAGGCCTGGACATCGCCGCGCAAACAACCAACACAATCGCTGCAGTGAAAAAGGTTGTGGAAGAAGCCGGCTTCAAGATGACGGACATCGTCTCCGTAACGCTCTATATCACCAACCTGGATGATGTGCCCAAAATGAATGAGGTATATAAGAGCCTGATGCCAGATCCTAAACCGGCACGAGCCACCGTTCAGGTTGCCGGTCTGATCGGCGGGGCCAAGATTGAAATGTCGGCCATTGCGGTAAAACACTAGGAGTCAACACTTTCCCCGCTCGTTATCGGACGCGTCATGGAGGCGCCACGGGACACGTCCGGTTACTAAAGTGGGATACATGAAAAGGCAATAAATATAGGGCAAACCCGCGACTGACCGCAGCGCGAAATGTTTCTATAATCAGAAGATGCGAGTGACTTGGTTACGTTGGTGCTTCCTGCTGTTCTTCACGGTTCCATTAGCCCACGCGGACGGGGGTCCGGCGTTCGATCTCGATGGGCCCCGTATCCAGGCCAAGGTTACCCGTAATGGCAAGACGCTGCCCATCGGTGCAGTCGCATCGCTGGCTGCGGGCGACCGCGTGTGGGTGCACCCCGACCTCCCCGAAAAAGAAGGGGCCCGGTATGTGCTGGTGGTGGCGTTTCTTCGTGGTTCGGTCAACCCGCCTCCAGAGAATTGGTTTATCAAGGCGGAGACCTGGAATAAGAAGGTCCGCGATGAAGGAATTTACGTAACCGTTCCCGAGGGCGCGCAACAGGTTCTGTTGTTTCTTGCTCCGGAGACCGGCGGGGACTTCAGCACCTTGCGCAACGCGGTGCGCGGCCGGCCGGGAGCTTTTGTCCGTGCTTCGCAGGACTTGCATCAGGCGAGTCTCGATCGAGCCCGGCTGGATACGTACCTGGCCGCCGTGAAATCCGAAGATACGAGCGATCCGAAAGCTGCAGAGGATCAGTCGAAGCTTCTGGCGCGGAGCCTCAATATCAAGGTCGATCAACAGTGCTTCGACAAGCCTACCGAACAGCAGGCTCCCTGCCTGGTGCAGAATCCTGACAGCCTGGTGCTCGACAACGGGCGCAGTGCGAGCATTGTGCAGGCGGCGACGTCGGGTCCGGCTGCTGACATGCTGGCGCAAATGTCTTACACCCAACAGGCGGGCAGTGGCTATTACAGCGTCTACGTCGGCACGGTGATGGACATGGCGAAGATACTGGACAGCTTTCATACCGCGGAGTACCAGTACCTGCCGGCGCTCGTCATACCCAAGGGCGACACCATGACGCTCAAGCTGAACAATCCGCCATCGTTTCATAAGCCACAGTCGGTGCTGGTGGTTGGGCTGCCCGCGGTGCAAACCGCAGATGCGCCCCCGGATCTGCCCGTGATGCATGCCGTCGATCCCAAGAACATTCTGTGCGCGCAAAAGAAGCCCCTGGCGCTGCAGATGGTGGGAGCACCCTACGTCTTTGCCACCAGTTATGCGCATGATTTTGTGTTCCGGGTGCAGAACAAGTCAGGACAAGTGGTGGACATTCCCGTGACGCCGGCTCCCATGCAGGGTGGATTTTTGGTGGATGAAAAAGCATTGGCGGGGCAAAGCCTGCCCGGCATTGCGACGGGAACGCTGCATGGCTATTGGGGTTTTGACCCAGTGGAAGGGCCGAAGTATCAGCTGGCGAGCGCTCACCCGGAACAGTGGACGCTGGCTTCTGCCGATCAGCATGCGCTGATCGTGGGCCGCAAAGACACGGTGCATCTGGAAGCGCCGGTGGTTGCATGCGTCGAGGGCGTCACGGTGAAAGACGCCGACGGCAAGACGCTCGACGCAACCTGGAAGGCGGTGAAGCCGAACCAGATCCAGATCGACATGCCACTCGATAGCGAGCAGGCGGGCGCGGTCAGCCTGCAGGTGAAGCAAGTGGGATTGGAAAAGCCGGATCAGGTTCCGCTGCACACCTATTCCGAGGCGGGGCGGCTGGACAGCTTCAAAATCTATGCCGGCGATCATCAGGGGGTGTTGAAGGGAACACGGCTGGATGAGGTGGCGACCATGACGGTCAACAACGTGGTCTTCTCTCCCGCGGCTACGCTCACGCACAGCGGCAGTGAAGACTCGTTGGTGTTGGCAGCTCCGGAATCCGCGGCATCGGGTTTTCACGCGGACGACAAGGTTGTGGCCAAAGTGACGCTGAAAGATGGACGCGCGCTGGATTTGGAATCGACGGTGCAGGCGCCACGGCCCAGCGTGAAACTGATGAATAAGAGTGTCCATTCCGATGGACCGGCTTCGGTGGTGCAATTGGGCAGCCAGGATGAACTTCCTGATCACGCGAAGCTGACTTTCTTTGTGCAGGCGACGACGCCGGCGTCCTTTCCTCGAGACCAGAAAATCGAGGTGGCCAGTAATGACAGCTCCTTCTCCACGGTGCTGCGTGTAGGGGAAGGCGGCATCGTGCTGCAGGATAGCAAGACCGCATTGGTGACGCTCGATCCCACGAAGGCCTTCGGAGGGTCGGCCTTTGGGCCCCTGCGTTTCCGCCCCATTAGCAGCGACGGCGTACAAGGAGACTGGCAGCCTCTGGCTACGTTGGTTCGGGTGCCACAACTGAAGGAGCTGAAGTGCGCAGAGGGCGCACCGTTGTGCACGCTGGTAGGAACGGACCTATTCTTGCTGGACCAGGTTGGCACCGATGCCCAGTTGGCCAATGCAGTTACGGTGCCGGAAGGCTTTGGGGAGTCGACGCTGAGCGTCCCGCGGCCGAACGGAACTCTCTATCTCAAACTGCGCGATGATCCGGCGGTGGTGAATACGGCGGTCTTGCCTGTGACTGCGGAGCCCTCGCAATCTGCTGCGGTTGCGCCGTTCGCGGTCCCAGCGACGCCGGCGCATCAGGCCGAGCAGAAACCGGCCCAACAAGCTGCGCCCGCTCCGACCCAACCCGCTCCACCGTCCGCCACGGCGCCACCTCAAAACTAACCGAGGACTCGACTCTGTCCATCCACCTCCACTTGTGCCAAGGGGAGCCGCAACCCTCCACTTTGTCATCCCGACCGGAGCGTACCCGGATTTCCTGACACGCAGTGCTGGACATCGCCGCGTGTGCGGCTTTCCGTAAGGAAAGCCGCATGAAGTTCGCCAACGCCACCAAGCTCGACAGGAAATAAGGGGGAGCGTAGGGGAGGGACCTGCAGTTTCACTTTCGGGTACAGCGAATGCGCCATGGGCGAATCGCCTGGGGGGTCCGTTTCTCCATCGACGCAAACTGCAGGTCCCTCCCCTACGCTCCGGTCGGGATGACAAAGTGGAGAGTGGCGGCTGACCTTGGCAGTGGTGAAGGTGGATGGACAGAACCAGCAACGGGCATTTATACCTGCGCAAAGCCGCCGTCGACAAATAGCTCAATGCCGGTTACGTAACTGCTGTCGTCGGAGGCGAGAAAGACCACGGCCTTGGCAATCTCATCGGGCAGACCCAGCCGCCCCATGGGCACGGTTGTGCTTATGCTCTTCAGGCGATCCTGTCCGACTTCAGCCGAACCGAATAACTCACGCAGACCCTCGGTGTCGATGGGTCCGGGGCTGATGGCATTCACCCGGATGTGACGGGCTTTCAGATCCGTAGTCCAGGTGCGAGCGAAGGATCGTACGGCGGCCTTGGTTGCGGCATAAACGCTGTTGGAGGCCATTCCTTTGCTGCCCACTATCGACGCATTGAGGACGATCGACGCACCATCCGGCATCAACGGCAATGCCTTCTGGACGGTGAAGAGCATGCCTTTTACATTGCCATCGAAGATGCTGTTGTAGTGTTCTTCATCGATGGTGCCGAGTTGGGCATATTTAGCGATGCCTGCATTGGCAAAGACAATATCGAGCTTGCCCTTCTCCTTCTTAATCTGCGCGAACAGACGATCCAGGTCGGCGAGCTTGGCCACATCCCCCTGGACTCCCGTTACATTGGAACCAACCTGCTGCACCGCCTGGTCAAGCTTCGCTTGGGTGCGGCCAGTGATAAAGACGTAGGCCCCTTCCTGCACAAAGCGTTTCGCTGTAGCCAACCCGATACCGCTATTCCCACCAGTGATAAGCGCAATTTTCTCGTCAAGCTTTCCCATGGAACCTTCCTGTTAATTCAACCCACAGGTCATAGATGCGGACTCTCTTCCAACTACTCAGAAAAATCTGAATAAAGCAATCGCCGCTCGCCCATCCAGAACAGGTTGTTTCTCCGCGTGAACGCGCTGGGAGAGCGACCGCGAAGCCGAGCCTCCGCTTCATGAAAAGGGCCGACAAAACGTAGCTTGTCGGGGATCTTCGGATAGAGCTTTGGTAACCAACGGGTAGCCCGGTCCACGGCTTGTTGCTCCGGGGCGCTGAAGGGCAGGGCAAAGCCGGTGCGGAGCCTCGGTGGCATCCAAAATGCGGTGATTGAAAGATACCAGTGTGGAGGACGAAGCCACGTCCCCACTCCAGACAACACGCTGCGGCCCAGTGCCAGGGCGTTGGCATCGACGCCGAGCTGCTGCGAATCGAACATCTCCGCGGTGTAGCGCGTGAATGCAGCCCAATCGTGCGGCAGGTCTTCCGCCCGGATGCCGAAGAGTGCGGCCATTCGTTTGCTCTCCAGGTAATATTGTTCCCGTTCGCCGGGCGAGAGTGGCGGCAGAACAAAGTCGTAAGCCAGGATTGCGCTTTCAACCAGCGTGGCATACACCCAGCACAGAGCGGCGGCCTCATTGGCCTCATAGTGTTCACCCTGCACGTGGCTTCCAATCGCGTGCGGCAGTTCGCCGCGGATAACGGTATGGCGTTGATAGAGTCGCTTCGACGCCTCGACCGCTTGAGCGCGGGTTCCGAACAGCATGGTGTAGATGACACGAAAGGTGGAATGAAAACGCCCGACCGCATCGTTCAGGAGGGTGGAGTGATGGGCCAGCGCAACCGCGACCCAAGGGTGAGCTAATTGCAGCAGTGCTGCGCGCCCCGCGCCGAGAAAGACGGCGGACTCCCGATTCACGCGCCAGGTTACGGACTCGGGGCCAAAGAAACCACTGCGCGCTTCGCCGGGCAGGCTTTTCAGCGAATAAAGCAGTCTTTGGTTATCTTCGCTGGAGACATACCGCGGGGATGGTGGTTTCGTCATATTTTGGGCACACGAAACGGCTTAATCCTACCGTTTCAGTTTAGATGTACAGTCATTGGTGGCGTTGATGAACAGGGAGGAATGAACAATGAAGTATTTTCTTATATGGGCAGGCTTGTTGGTGACCCTATGTACGGCCTCGGCGCAAACGAGCCCTCCAGAAACGGCGAGTGGCAAGATCGGCAACGCAACGCTGGTAATCAAGTATTGCGCTCCGTCGGTTCTAGGGCGCCAGATCTTTGGCGAGGGTGGACGGGTCATGCAGGATCCAACAGCCCCCATCTGGCGCGCCGGCGCAAACGATGCCACTGCTTTCCACACCAGTGCGGATTTGATGATCGGTGGCTTGGCAATCCCCAAGGGCGACTACACGCTCTATGTCAATGTGAAAGATCCGGATGCGTGGGAACTGGTCGTCAACAAGCAGACGGGGCAGTGGGGCACGTCTTACGATGCTTCTCAGGACCTCGGCCGGGTGAAGATGCAGATGAGCAAGCCTCCGGCTCTCATTGAAATGCTGAAGTATACGATCAGCAGCGCCGGCGGCAACAAGGGCACGATCCAACTGGCGTGGGAGAAGCACATCGCATCGGTGGCCGTCACCGCCAAGTAGCTGCGTGCCCAACTCATCCATGATTAAACATCGAAAAACTTGTGCAACGTTCGTTTGGCTGATCGTCTGTGCGGCGGTGGTTCTATTGTCTCGCGCGCAGAAAACAGCTGCGCCGGTGACCTCCCTGCGCGTGTATCTGTTCGACTGCGGCCTGATTAAAGGTGAAGACCCGCTAACCTACGGATTGAATCAAGGGGACGTGAAGAACGCCGACATGGTCGTGCCGTGCTATTTAATCGTTCATCCCAAAGGAACCCTGATGTGGGATGTCGGCGTGATTCCGGACAGTGCGTTCAAGGGAGGCAAGCCGGTGACCGAGGAAGGCGATACGGTAAGTTCCCCCAAGCCTTTGTTGCCGCAACTGGCAGCGCTTGGCTATCCCGCGGAGAACATCACCTACATTGCCTTTTCGCATTATCACTTCGATCACACGGCGAATGCGAATGCGTTCGCCGGGTCGACGTGGCTGGTCCATGCGGCGGAACGGGATGCGATGTTTACTGCCAGTCCTGAGCACCAGGCGACTTACAGCCGGCTGCGCAACAGCAAGACGATCATCCTCCCCAACACCGACTACGACGTCTTCGGCGATGGAACCGTGGTCATCAAATACGCTCCAGGCCATACGCCCGGCCACCAGGTCCTGGCGTTGAGGCTGCCCAAGACCGGCCCCGTGCTGATCGCGGGAGACTTGTGGCACTATGCGGCAGAGCGAACAGCTGCCAGGCCTCCTGGGGGTGAGGCGAACAAGGAAGAGACGCTTGCCAGTCGCGCGGCGATGGAAGCTTACCTGAAGCAGAGCGGTGCGCAGCTCTGGATCGAGCACGACCCGGCAACCTTCAATCGCCTCAAGAAAGCTCCTGATTACATTGATTAGTCAAAGGTAGTCGGCCACTCGGGATGAGCGGCGTGTTCGAACATGTGCTCTATCTGGTATTCGGTCACGCGTGCGATAGAGAGGTTGGGCAATGCGTGGCGCGGAAAAAATGCGACTTCCGGCGTCTCGAAGCTGGGCGTCGCTTCGCCGCCGATCAGATCGCATATGAAGAGCAGCTTGTAGGCATGCAGCGGCATGGGCGGATGAGGATGCTTGTTGCGGTCAAACAAGGCCGCCAGCTTGCGCGGCACGACGTCGAACCCCGACTCCTCTTTTACCTCCCGCACCACCATTTCACTTGGCGCCTCGCCCACATCTGCCCAACCTCCGGGCATGGTCCATCCTCCGTCCTCACGCTCCCGCACCAACAGAATGCGATCCTCGCGTATCACGGCGCCGCGCACCTCAACCTTCGGCGTCGCATAGCCATTCTGCCCGCGGAAGAGATCCAGAACCTTCTGTGAGTCGGGCATACCGGCCCCCGTGGCCATCATCTCGGCGGCCAGCTCGAGAAGGTCCTCGTAGCGCAGGTGGTCGTAGTGATCCCGGGTATAGGTTAGCCCGCTCTGGGCAATCGCCTGCAGACGTTTGGTCCAACTCAGCCACTGCGGGTCCGCCGCTTGATCCATGCTCCTCCTATTTGCTTTCTGGTTTGCCGGCGGCCTGCTTCGCGGCGCGAATGCTGCGGATCTCGTCCATGCGCTGGGCCAGCAATTTTTCCCGGCCCTGCGCGCGCGGATGGTAAAACTGGCGGCCGCGCAGATTATCCGGCATGCACTCCATATCGGCTACGCCTGCTTCAACATCATGCGCATATTGGTAGCCTTTGCCATATCCGAACTGCTCCATCAACGGAGTGGGCGCGTTGCGCAAATGCAGAGGCACCGGCTCCGCGCGATTGGCTTCGATCTCCGCCGTTACCTCTCCATAGGCGGTGTACAGCGCGTTCGACTTGGGCGCCAACGCCAGGTAAACCGCAGCCTGGGCCAGCGCCAGGTCGCCCTCCGGCGAGCCCAGAAAATCAATTGCATCGCGCGCCGCCAGCGTCAAGCGCAAAGCTTCCGGCGCCGCCAGGCCAATGTCTTCCACCGCCATGCGCACCAAGCGGCGGGCTACATACATGGGGTCTTCACCGGCGCGCAGCATGCGCCCCAGCCAATAGAGCGACGCATCGGCATCGCTGTTGCGGACGCTCTTGTGCAGGGCAGAGATCAGGTTGAAATGCTCTTCCCCCTGCTTGTCGTAAAGCAGGACCCGCTGCTGCAAGGCATGTTGCACCACCTCACGCGTAATCGCCGTGTGACTCTCCGCCGCCAGCTTGGCCGAAGTCTCGAGAGCGTTGTAGGCATAGCGCGCATCCCCATTGGCGTAGCTGGCCATCATCTCCAGGGCCTCGTCGTCCGCTTTGACTTTCATGGCGCCCAGACCGCGCTCTTTGTCGGCTAGCGCGCGCTTCAGTAACTGAATCAGTTGCTCATCGGTCAGCGGAGTCAGGCGATAGACGCGGCAGCGGGAGAGGAGGGCCGCGATCACTTCGAAGGAGGGGTTCTCCGTCGTGGCCCCGATCAGACGGATCGTGCCCCGCTCGACATAGGGCAGAAAGGCATCCTGCTGGGCCTTGTTGAAGCGGTGGATCTCATCGATAAAGAGAATGGTGCGGGACCCGAAGCCGGCGGCTTTCTCCGCGTCCGCCATCACCTGCTTGATTTCCTTGATGCCGCCCAGCACCGCGGAGAATTCAATGAAGCTGGCTTGAGTAGCCTCGGCGATGATCTTGGCCAGGGTGGTCTTGCCCACACCCGGCGGCCCCCACAGAATCATGGATCCCGGGTCGTCGCGCTCAATCTCCATGCGCAAGGGCATGCCGGGACCGAGCAGCTGCTCCTGGCCTACATATTCCTCCAGCGTGCGAGGACGCATGCGCTCGGCGAGCGGAGCGGTGCGCGCCTTCTTCAGCGTGCCTTCCTCCGGGATTTGGCTAAAGAGGCTCATGCGACTCTCCCTTATCCCCATGCAGCCGCAGGCGCTGCCGCATGGCGTCGTACAGCAGCACGCTACCCGCAACCGCCGCGTTCAGGCTCTCCACCGCGCCGGGGTAGGGAATTGTGATCCGTGCGTCCGCGCTTGCGATCCAGGCATCGGGCAATCCGGAGCCCTCATTGCCCAGCAGCAGCGCACAAGGCCCACGCAAGTCCGGTTCGCTGGCGCCACCTCGCGCCACGGCGGCGAAGATCTGCACGCCCGCTTCCCGCAGAGCGGCAAAAGCATCGTCAGCCGGCATGGCGACCACGGGGAGACGGAAGGCCGATCCTGAGGACGCGCGCAGCGTCTTGGCGTTCGATAGGCTTACGGTGCCGGGGAGCAGGATCATGCCTGTGGCGCCAAAGGCTTCGGCCGAGCGCACCAGGGTTCCGAGATTGCCGGGGTCTTGCAGGCCCGCGGCGATGACCACCAGGGGCGTGCCGCGAAGCATCGCTTGCAACGTGAACGCGGGCGCTTCCACCAGGGCGGCAATGCCTTGCGGATGCTCGGTGGCGGTTGCGCTCAAAAAGACGTCCTCCGGGACGATCAACACTTCGGCGTCCCCCAGCTCGAGGTGTTCCAGCAGCCCCTCGTTACCGCTGCGGACAAACACGGTGTGCAACTTAAGACCGCTCTTCACTGCCTCTTCGATGAGATGCAAGCCTTCGACGGCGATATGAGGAGTCCTGGCGCCGCGGGTCAGCGCCGCGCGCAGCTCTTTGATGCGGGCATTCTGGCGGCTCTCAACCCTCCGCGGACCACGTTCGGCAACGGACTTCATGGTTCGTGAGCTCAAAGGCGATTGTAAATGGAGCTCCCGAAGGATCAGGCCGGAACCAGCACTGCTGTGCGGGTCACGGCGATCACGCTGATGTCGTCCTGCTGCCCGAAGCTTTGCGCGGCAGTGGCTACCTCCGCTGCGGTCAGCCTGTTTTGCAGCAGCTCTTGCAAGCGTTCAAAGCCGAAGAGCCGGCCTTGTTCGTCCATGGCTTCCACGATGCCATCAGACGCCAGCAGCAGCCGGTCGTTTTCCTGCAGTTGGAAATGGGTGACGGTGAAGCCGGCATTGTCGATCACGCCCAGTGGGAGCGCCCCTTCTACCTCGACGGGCTTTCCGTTGAGATAGGGCGGCAGATGTCCGGCGTTGGCCAGGGTGACTGCACCGTCGGCTGCGATGTGCATGGCAAGGCAGGTGGCGTGGGCTTCGCCGCGGCCGAGCAGCCGCCGATTCAACGCCTGCAGGATGAACAGCGGATCGGAACTGACTTCGGCAGCCATGCGGATGGCCCCCACCAGCAGCGCTACCAGCATGCCGGCCTGCAAACCTTTGCCGGCCACATCGCCGGCCACAATCAGCAGGCTGCCGTCGGCGGGATGGGGAATGATCTGGTTGAAATCGCCGCCCACTTCACGGGCCGGCCGGTATTCATTTTCAATTGTCAGGCCGGGTATGGCAGTAACTGTTTCGGGCAGGATTACCCGCTGGACCTCCTGCGCCTGCTTCACATCCAGGGCCAGCAGGCGCTGATGCCGCACCGAAAGCAGCAGACGGCGCAACAGCAGCACAAACAGCACCACGGTCAACAGAATGTCCGACGCCTGAGCGAGCCCGAACCGCAAACCAAAGGGATACCAGTTGATCCTTATGTGCAGCAGCAACAACTCATTGCTAAATAGCGAGACAAAGAGCACCACCAAGGCTGGTAGCACGAACCAGCCTTCGGCGCCCTGCCGGCGAATGCCCCAGATCACCACCAGAATCAGCACCAGCAGCAGCGCCAGCCGCACCGCAATGGAGACGGTATGGAAGAGGTCTGCGACCGGCAGGGGGATAAGGGGATACAGGAGGTTTTCGCCGATAACGGTCGAAACCATAAACCCGAGGGTCAGCAGCGCAACCGCTCCGGGCACCCAGGCTGGGCGCTGCAGCCGGAACCAGACCCACCACACCATAACCCAGGCTCCCAGCAGAAGCGGGCCTATGATGCCGTCTTGCAGCACGAGGTCAGCGTTCACGCTGAGGGTTTGTGTCCAGGCACCGATAACGACGAGCGCTTCAGTGGCCACCAGCAAGAGGAAAACCGAGCCCATCCACACATAGACAGGGTCGGAACGGTCAAAGCGAGTCAAGCTGAAGGCGATAACCGCCAGCAGCGAGAAGAGAAGCATTTCCAGTAACCCCGCGATATGCGCGCGGATCGGCTCCAACCAGCGAAGTTGGAAGCCGGCTGAAACCGCACCGGCATCGCCCAGCAACGGCGCCGTATGCATGCCGCCAGTATCAGCCTGGGTCACAAGTGTCGAGGGCGCCATCCAGAAACGGAAAGCCAACACGCGGATAGGCGAAGCAGCAGAAGGCGGCGGCAGGTTGAACATCATGGGCTGGGTAAAGTAAATAGTCGGCTGGCTCCCCGTAAAGTTACCGAAGCTGCCGACCAGAGTTCCATCGCTGAACAGTTGGTAGGCGTCATCTACATCCGACGAGCCAGCCAGCGCCAACTTTTCGCCTGGCTGAGCCGCTACTTGCACCCGGATGCGGTACCACGCATAGCCCGAATAGCCGGCGTGCCCGCGAGCCGTCCAGCCCTTGACGTAATCGGCAAATCCACCAAGCGGATCGAGCGTCCCTTTCGGTGTGAGGTCGACCGTCTCCCAGTGGGAATCGTCGAAGTCCGGCTGGGCCCAGAGCGGCGCGTGAGTCACCGGGTCGATCGGCGAATCGCCCACGGTAAACTTCCACGGGCCGTAGAGTGGTACGACGGAAGGCCCCAGTGTGACGTGCGTTGTCCCCTGCGCAGGCTTATCCTGAGCGTGGGCAAAGGCGACGAGCACTAGGCATGTGAGCAAGGCGAGCAGATAGCGGAAACGATTCATCGAGCTCCGAACCTTTTTTCGGTGGAAAACCCTGCAAGTCAATATAGCGATTAACATCGCCGGGTGGGGAAATGCTTCGGCCTCATAGGCATGAGACTGCGGCGTGAGCCACCAGCGCCTGGTCTGGTACTCTCGATAAGATTGCCCCAAATTTGTCCTAGGGTGGAGTTCCTTGTTAGCAGAAATTCTGCGTGTTCATCCGGACGAGCCGGAACAGGATCGGGTTGAGTACATCGTCTCCTGCCTGCGTAGCGGTAAGGTGGTGGGCATTCCCACCGATACTTTTTATGGGCTGGCTGTCGACCCGGTCAACCTCCGCGCAGTGGAAAGCATTTACGAGCTCAAGAGCCGGCTCAAGCACAAGCCACTATCGTTGCTGATTGCGAGCGCAGCCCAGGCCTACGAACTGGCGCGCGATATTGACGCCAGGTTTGACCTTTTGGCGGAGCGTTTCTGGCCCGGTCCGCTGACCGTGATTGTTCGCGCCGGCTCGCGCCTGCCCTTGCGTTCTACCGCCAACACCGGCAACGTGGCCCTGCGCGTGCCCGATGCTGTGATTCCCCGGGCCATCGTGGAGAAGTTGGGATTGCCCATTACTGCGACTTCGGCCAATCTGCAGGGCTTGCCGGAGTGCAACTATGCGGCTTGCGTCCGCGACCAGATTGGCGACCGCATTCCCCTGATCGTCGATGGGGGCCCCACGGGCCGGAGCGTGGCCACAACCATCGTCGATCTCACCACGTCGGATGGGCTGTGGAAGATTCTTCGGGAAGGAGCCATTCCTACCCATGAGATTGCGTTAACGCTTCAGCGCTGAACAGGGATTCGATGATGGTTCCCGACCCCGATCTGTCTTATGCGCGGCCAGCAAATGCGAACCGAGCCTTGTCCACTGGAAGGCGTGCGCTGCTCTACTTACTGGGCGCGGGTCTTCTAGCGGTCGCGGGCTGGTTTCTCTGGCTATATGGGCAGATCCACTTCTACGCCACCCACGATCAGGCACGTCCTGCGGACGCCATCGCCGTCTTTGGCGCCGCGGAATACGATGGCCGTCCCTCGCCGGTGCTGCGCGCACGTCTCGATCATGCGCTGGTGCTTTATCGCGAACGCCTCGCTCCCCTGGTAGTTACCCTGGGCGGTGGTGAGGGCGGCCCGCGCGACTCCGAAGGGGGCGTCGGCCATGACTATCTGTTAGCCCACGAGGTCCCGGAGAACCAGATCATCGCCGAAACGCAGAGCACCAACACGGAAGAATCGGCCGCGCGGCTCGCTGCCATCGCGCGAGCGAATCATCTGAACCGTATCATTGCGGTCTCCGATGGAACGCATCTGTTTCGCATTCATGCTTTGTCCGCCAGCATGGGACTGAACGTGGTGACCTCTCCCCGCCCCGAGGCGCGGCCTCTGGGCTTCTGGGATGCCGCCACGCGGCTGATGCATGAGATGTTGAGCTACACGCTCTGGCGGTTGAAGATCCACTAGGCGGAGGGCTGGCGCGTTGAGCGCTTTGGCGCTCCGTGAACGAGTCTCGACTCTCATGAAGCGCTTTAGCGCTGGCAATCATTGCAGCGCCAAGGCTCCGGTTGCGACGGCGGACGCGGCCAGGGTGGAGAGAAAATTTACCGCATCATTATTGAGCCAGCCGCGCCGCTCAGCAGTCGCCCCCAGCAGGGAATCGACGAAGAGGCCGGCGATAGCGCCCAGTCCTGCGCATATAGCGTTGCCAGGACCTAATCCGAGGGCAAAGACCGCGACCAGCACCACTAGGACTGCTCCACTGGCTCCCGCCAGCGTGCCGGCAAGGCTGACTGCGCCGTCGGTGCCGGGCGCAACGCGACGGAACGTGGTGAGCAGTAACGGTGGCCCGCCCAGCACCTCTCCCAGTTCGCTGGCCAGGGTGTCGGCGGTCGCTTCCGCCAGAGCGGCCGTCACCACCACGGCATACAACGGGCCCGGCAAGGGAAGGCTCAGGGCGGCGGCCGCACCCAGCCCAGCGACGCCCAAGTTCGCCGCTACCTGGGCGGCGTTGCGGCCTCGCTTATCCTCGGCCACGCCCAACTGCTCTTTCTTGCTCCGACCGAACTTGGTGGCGGAGAAGGTGAGCAGGAAGAGTGCCAGCAGCGGCGGGAGTGCGGATCGAAACGGACCGCCATCCGCGCCGGAGGGGGAGAGCGGAGCAAGCGAGAGGACCGCGGTGATCACACCGCCGGTGAGCGCAGCCAGAGGGGTCGCCGCCCGCGCCAGCCAGACTAGAAGCGCCAGGCCCAGGCTGATTGCCAGCCCGATTTGCGTGGCGCTGCTCCACCGTGATTGCAGCGTGGCCAACGCGCACCACGGCGTTACTGCGGCCAGCACCAGCCATGATTGCCAGCGCAGCTTATTGTCATTGCGGGGCTCGGCTGCTACCCGCTGATCTTTAACGCGCACGGTTCATTTTGCGGCTAGCGTATCGCTAGATACGCGGTCCCATTTACAATCATCTTTCTACCAGGAAATGAGACGTAGTGAGGTATTTACGGGTGCTTAGCGTTGCGTGGCTCCAGATATGGGGCCGGCGGAGTGTGCGTTTGCCGAAGTTGATGTTCAGGGTTCTCCAACGAAATGTTGCGTTGGACAGTGGTTCGCGTACCTTTCAGCCCCGGTTATTTTCAGGGCTGGCGTTGGTGATGGGCATCGCGGCGATTCTAGCCGGATGCGGAGAGACTTACCGGCCGGTGGTGACCCCGGTAGCGGTGACCGGACCTGCCCCACAACCGCAGAGTTACACGGTCGTGACCACCACCGCGGGCACTACCTCGCCCGGCCTGGCCAATGTTTTCGATGCTGCGGGCGACACTCTGCTGACCCAGGCATTGCTGGGCAGTGGACCGTTGGCCCTCTCTTTGAGTTCCACCGGCACCTCTGCCACCACCACTAATACCGACGGCACCGTCAACACGTTCACTCCTTCAACCACCCTGGAGACCAAAAACATCCAGAGCAGCACCTTGCTGCAGCCTGCAGCCCCTAAGAACCTGCTCTATACCGCAACCAATCTCTTCATCACCCTACCCAACGTCCCGGCAGTAGCGGTGCTGACCAATAATTCGAGCGGTGTTTACCAGCTGACACAACAGCTTCCGGTCCCCGCCAGCCCGATCAACCTGGCCGGCAATTCCAACGCCAGCCGCGTCTACTCGATCACCCAGGACAACGGTTCCGGCACGGTCGCTTTCGGTGACTGTGAGACTCCTACAGCGGTCACGACTCCCGGCCAGGTGCAATCGATTGAGATCGCGACCGCGACCATCTCGCGTACTCTGCCGGTCGGCGTCTGCCCCGTTTATGGCATCGGTTCCACCGACAATCAGCGGGCGTTCATTCTCAATCGAGGCAGCGGGACCGTTACTGTTATCAATAGCCAGTTGAACGAGCTCGATACCACGACCGGCCTGCAAAACTTTGATTCGGCCACCGGCACGCTGACGCTGCCGCCGCCTACCGGCGTCGCGGCCGCCGCATTCCACGCCGGCCCGGTTTTCGCCGACTACTACGCCCCCGCATCCCAGCTGGTTACCGCCAATTACGACTCCAATACCATCACCATTATCAATGTCAGCCTGAATCAATTCGGGAACGACTCTACGCTGTTCGGCCAGGCGGTGACAGTGCCGGTCGGCGATGGACCCGCCACGTTGACCATTCTGCGCGATGGTAGCCGGGTCTATGTCGCCAATCAAAAGGACAGCACGGTGAGTGTAGTGAGCCTGACCAGCTACCAGGTACTAGCCACCGTACCCGTAACCGGCCATCCGATTTCGATGGCCTCCACTTTCAGTACTCCCTACGGCCAGATCTACGTCCTGCCTTCTGACCAGCCCTACATGACGGTGATTCGCACCGACACCGACCAAGTCGCTGCGAACATTCAGTTGGATGGAAACGGGGTGGATGTACATACCAGCGCCCAGACGGTAGCCGCCAACGGCACCACGACAGGCGCGGTTGCGAATGCCATCAACGTCAGTCATGCCAGCGGTAGTGGAGCACCCTGTGGCTTCGGCGCCATTTGCTACGCGGGCACCGCCGCCGCTGTACGCCGCAAGCAATAAGAGCGACACCTCGGGGTGGGGACGGAAGGACCTGCTGGCTTCGCGCTTGGCGTACAGCTTTTTCGTCCACTAGCCAATTCCCCATTGGAAGCGCCACCCCACCCTTTGTCATCCCG
>CAWBBY010000026.1:0-19449 GCA_963787145.1 uncultured Acidobacteriaceae bacterium | reverse complement strand
CGACCATCGTCGCGATCGAAAACCGCTGCTGCACTCTGCTTCTGCAGGCTTTGTCTTTAATTGCCGGCACCTCTTCGAGCGCTCTCACCGCCCCAGACACATCGCATACCAAAAACCCCGTCAAGCCCTGCTCGATCACCTCCCTGCAAGAGCCAAGATCCATCGCGATTACCGGAACTCCGGCCGCATTGGCTTCTGCTAGCACAAAACCAAATCGCTCCGGAATGGTGTTCAGGTGGAGCAGGGCGAAGGCGCCGGCAAACAAATCGTTCTTCTCCTTCACGCCCACTGCGCCTAATAACAGATCTGCTTATCATCAAGATGCGGCTGAACCTCGTCTCTGAAGTAGTTCGGATCCTGCACAATTCCGGCGATCAACAATCGCCGCCCACTCAGCCGCGCAGTCTCGATGGCCAGGTGAACCCCCTTGTCCGGATGGATGCGGCCAATAAAGATGAGATCTTCCCCGCGGCTGGTTCGCTGAGGGTAGAGCGCCAGATCGATTCCGTTGTAAACCGTTGCCAGGTAATTCAGCCCGGGTGCGCGATCCGCATCGCTGATGGAAACGAAATACCCAGCCCGATACTTCTCATAAACCGCCATGATCTGGGGCGAGGAAAAGCCGTGGATCGTGGTTAATACCGGCGTCTTCACCAACCTCGTATAGCCCAGCGCCATAAAGTCGTAGTGGCTGTGGATCAGGTCAAACTCCGCGGCATGCTCAAAGGTCTCCGCGATGTGCAGGTATTCGGCTACCTTGGGATCGATGGAACGATCCTCTTCATATCCCTTAGCGACCACAGAATGCAGCCGGGCGCGGGTGATCGAGTCGCCAGTGGCAAAGAGCGTGACATCCCACCCCCGGGCCACCAGGCCCTCGGTGATGTTGCTGGCCACCGTCTCCCAGGCGCCATACTGCCGCGGAGGTGTACGCCATGCAACCGGCGAAAGAATCGCGATTCTCTTCTTCGAACTCATGTAAGTCATTGCTGCCAGCACATCGCACAGCGCCACTGTGGCAAACCCGGTCGCGTGATCGGCCAGCCCATAGGGAATGATCAGCTGACCCTGGTGCAGCAGCGCGCCGCACGAATACACCACGTTGGGCACATACCCTTCACGCTCGCTCGGCTCCGGAGTCATCATCGGTTCCTGCAGCCGCCCGATCACCTTCTCTGGTCGCTCCAGGTCCAGCAGGAACGCGCCAATGCAGTACTGGCGCATCGGGCCCACGCCGTGGCTCAACACCAGCCACCCTGCCTCGGTCTCAATCGGCGATCCGCAATTCCCGATCTGCACCAGTTCCCAGGGAAACTTTGGTTTCAACAACAAGCGCCGTTCATTCCAAAAATGCACATTGTCCGAGCGCATCAGGAAGATGTTCTCGTTATCCTGCCGCGAGAGCATCGCGTATCCACCGTTCACCTTACGGGGAAACAGCGCCATGCCCTTGTTCTCCGCCTCCGGGCCGTTCAACGAGATAAAGCGGAAGCGCAAAAAATCGGCGGTTTCCAGCAGCTCCGGCATAATCACCCGGCCATCGTAAGCCGTAAAGGTCGCATAGTACGCATGCGTCCCATCCTCGTTCTGGAAACGCACAAACCGCGCATCCTCGATGCCGTTCCGCTGCGAAGGGGTCGACGGGAAAATGATCCGCTCCGAAAGATTCTGCTGCTGGGCAAACTGCACCTCGTAGTTGGACCGCGCAAGCATCCAGATACTCTGTGCCCGCAGCTGATCCTCGCCGGCTTCGCCGTGCGCTTGTCCAGAGCGCTGCAGCTCAGCCTCCAGCGCTTCTCGCAGCCTATCCAGCCCGAACGAGCTCCCCAGCCTCTGCAGCACGCGAGCGGTAAAGTCGCTTTGCAATCCCAGCTCCCACAGTTTGCGTTGGAACAGCGGCCCTTCATACACGGTGTTGGCGATCTGCTGTGGCTCGGTGAGCAACCCGGCCGCGGCGTCCACCTCGATGCGAAGATCACGGTGGATAACGCCGCAGCGAAAGGTGATCGAGGAAATATGTCCTTCGCCCGTCGCGCGCAGGCTCAGAACAAAGCGCACCGCGCCTTCTGGCAAGCCGGTCTGGTCAGGATGTGGCACCATAGACGGGCTGAACAGAGCAGCAGACTCCAGTGCATACTCTGCCAGAAAGTAGGAACCGATCAGCAGCCGCCGCTGGTTGGAGAACTCGGCATGCGCCGGCAGCAGTGCCCGCAGCTGCTCAAAGCGATCCAAAAAGCGTTGTTGCAGATTGAGATGGCGCTGCGCAAAGCCGGCATAGACCTGCTCCAGCAGCGCCCCTACCTCCGCCTCCGGCAGGGCCATGATTCTTTCCATGATCCCGCGAATGCGTCGTGCATCTCCGGGTTCGAATTGCCGCAGTAGAACCCGCGACGGATCGGGCCTCAGGATAGTTTTGGAACGTGTCAGAGGAAGCGCCAGCGCAGTCCCGTTGCCCATTACTTGGCCTATTTCTTACTAGTGGTGAATCGTGCGAGTGAATGAAGATCGGTAGGGTATTCCTCCGCGGTGACCGGCCGCCGGAAAGCTGGCGAGCATGTCCTGCGCCTGGCGCATCTCCGTCAGCGACAGCAGGAAGGCCAGGGTCGACTCCGCTCCCTGGTTGCCATTCACCCGGTCCACATGCAATCCATCGCGGCAGCCGCCCGTCTCGGGACGTACAGTTCGAGACCCAGATCGTTGCCCCCGATGAACCAGTCGAAGGCGCGTTGTGCCTGCTCGTACCATTGCACGTCCGCGGTTGCCCGATATGCTTCCAGACAAGCAGCGACCGTGGCCTGGGCCTCGATGGGCTGCTGGTCGAAGTTAGCTCGCGCGCCGCCCCGGTGATAGAAGCCATTGCTGCCGATCGGACGCAAGTAGCCCTTCTGCGTAGTTTGCTGTTCGGTCAGCCAGCGCAGGGTCTTCAGGCCGATATGCAAGACCTCCTCCTGCCCGGTGGCCCTGCCGCTCACTATCAACGCGTGGGAGAGCCTGGCGTTGTCGTACGACAGCTCTTCCTCAAACCAATCCCAGTCGGCGTGCGCGTGCCGCTGGTACAGCTCCATCAATCGCGTGGTCAACACTTCGCGAGCCTGGGTCACCTGGCTGTCGCCGCCCAGCCGCCGCAGGTACTCGTGGATGCCCAGCAGCCCGAAGGCCCACGCCCGGGGGAGCTGAACTCAGTCACTGCCGGCAATGCCCGGGCGAAGAGCTGGCCGGCCATCATCTGAAAAGTGCGCAGCTGCGAACGCCCCACGCCCACCCCCAGCGCCCACAATGCGCGGCCGTGGCTATCTTCCGATCCCTGCTCGTCCAGCCAACGTCGATCGAAGCTCATGTGGTTATGAAAGCGTCCGCTGGCCGGGTCGAAGGCATGGTGCAGAAAGGCGGCACAGGTGCTGGCCAGGCTGCGCTCCACTTCCGCGTCGTCGGCCAACTCCCCCATCAGCACCGCAAGAATAAAGGCCCGCGCATTGTCGTCAGTGCAGTAGCCTTCGCTGAAATTGGGCACGCTGAAAATGGCATGCTGAAACACTCCTGTGGAATCGGTCATCCGCGAAAGATGCGTCAGCTTCAACTCCGGCAGCTCACGATGCTTCTGGTCGAGTGTCTTCAGCGCGAGTGATTTGCGCGACAACGGCGCACCTTCCAGGCGAGCCAGCTCGAAGCTATGCATATAGATCTGGGCTACGTTCGACCAGATCATCTCCCGGCCTAACCGGTAGGCGTTCTTGCGCATGTTATTCCGTCGCATGTCGTCGCGCAGCAGGGCGACAATCTCGCCGGCCATCGCAGAAGAATCGGCAAACGGCACCAGCGCGCCCCGGTCGTCCGCCAGCAAATCCGCCGCATGCCAGTACGGCGTCGAAACCACCGCCTTGCCCGAGCCGAAGGCGAAGGAGAGCGTCCCGGAAGTGATCTGCTTCTCATTGAGATACGGCGTGATGTACAGGTCCGCCGCCCCCATAAACTCCTTCAGGTTTTCCGGGTCCACAAATTGATTGCAGAAGATGACGTGCTTCTCCAGCTTGTTCTTGGTGGCCAGAATCTCCAGGCTCAGGCGATAGGCCTCGCCATGGTTGCGCAATTCGTTAGGATGGGTGGCGCCCAGCACGATGTACACCACATCGGGAAACTCGGCCAGAACCTGCGGCAGCGCGTTGAGCACGTATTCGATGCCCTTATTCGGCGAGAGCAGGCCGAAGGTAAGCAGAACGGTGCGGCCTTCCACCTGGAACTGATCTTTGAAATAAGTAGGATCGACAAATCCGACATCGGCGATGCCATGCGGAATCAGGTCGATCTTGCTCAGCGGAGCCCCGTAGATTTCGTGCAGCATCTGTCGTCCACGATCCGCCATCACCACCAGCCGCGTGGAGAGTGCGATCAGCTCTTCGGTGGCGCGTCGCTGGTCGGCCCTGGGTTCGCGCAGAATGGTATGCAGCGTGGTCACCACCGGCATCTTCAACTCCCGCAGCATGGCCAGAATATGGCCGCCGGCAGGACCACCGAAGATCCCGAACTCGTGCTGCAGGCACACGATGTCGACATCGCTGATATTCAGAAAATCCGCGGCACGCAGGTAAGAAGGCAGATCCTGTTCTTCAATCTCGAAGCGAACCACTTCCGGATAGTCGTACCCGCCCTCCAGGTCATTGACTGAGACGCACAGGCACTGGCTTTGGGGATACGCGGTTTGCACCGCCGATAGCAGATCGGTGGTGAAGGTAGCAATGCCGCACTTACGCGGCAGGTGATCGCCCACGAAGGCAATCTTGCGGATCTTCGCGGTCTGTTTCAAGTGGAAGCCGTTACCCACCATGCTGGGACCTCTTCCGTCGTTCGTTGGTTGTCGGTGCGCTGAAATGCGGAGGAGAGAAAGAAAGAGCACTGCTTCCCCGTGGTGGCTCGGCTGGACGAGAGCTTCGCACGGGCAGTCCGGTTGTATCTCTATCGTACCAGCCGATGATGTTGCAGCTAAGCTTGGAGTTGTTCCGTCTTGCTCACAGGCACTGCCCGTCGTCTGGGCGGCTTCGGCTCTTTGTGCGGGGCGCTCAACAGGGAGGCACTCACGGCATTCTCCTCACGGAGTTGGTCGTGGAGAACCACGTTGAGCAGCGATTTATGAACTCTGATCCGCCCGTTGTACTCAATAAAGCCCAGCTTCCGGAAGCGATTCATGAAGAAGCTGACACGAGACCGGGTGGTGCCGATCATCTCTGCCAGCGTTTCCTGGGTGATCTGCGGGATGAGTGTCTCCGGCTCGCCGGGTTTACCAAATTCGGCCATCAACAGGAGAATCCGCGCCAGGCGCTTTTCGCTGGAATTGAAAAGCTGATCAACCAGGTCGGCTTGGGTCCGCATGCTGCGGGCAAGCAGAAACTTCAAGAACAGGTCGGAGAACGCATGCTGCTCGTGCAGCACGCGGATCATCTCCTCCCTCTCTATCTTGAGGGCAGAACAGCTGGTCACGGCCGTGGCCGCCGCCATGCGCAGCCCCACCACTCCGGCGATCGACTCCTCTCCCACGAAATCTCCCGCGGAAAGAAAAGTAATTGTGGCTTCTTTACCATTCTTCGAAACAACCGTCAGCTTGGCGCGGCCGGTCTGGAGATAGAAGACAGAATCGGCGGGGGTTCCCTGTGCAAAGAACACATCTCTCGGCTTCAGATGGACGATCCGGCGGCCGAGTCCTGCGCTCTTGAGAAACTCCGCGGCGTCGAATGTGTTGCTGTTTGACTCGGCCATCAAAATGTCCTCCTGCTCGCTGGTGCTCAAAGGACAACGAGACTACGGTTGTGGCGAATTCTCAAACGCTAGCCAAAAAGCAGCCGACAACCTGGCGTAGCAGCAGAGTCCCCAGCGCCCGGGCGAGGAACTATCAGGAATGATGAGTCAATGGTACTCCTCGCAGTACCTGGGTATCCACACCGTAGGTAGTATCGCCTGCAGCGAAAGCTCTTGTCTGTTCTGTTTTGCTCACTCTTCTCCTGATATTCGAGTTTTTAGTCACTTTGCAGGGCTGGTTGGGCCGTTGCCACGGTTTTCCTCGCCCGGCGTGTAAGATGGGGTGCCATGGACGAGGAAACGCCGCCTGCAGAACCCGCGACCGACTGGGCCGATCTCCGCGCTCAAGCGGCTAAGCTCGGCATCACGCTAAGCCAGTTCCAGCAGCTACAGGCCGAAAAGAAGCAAAGGCTTGCCAGAAAGACCCAACACGGCGCCCACACAGCAACAAAGGTACCCCTCCTAAGCCCTAGCGCTGCGTCGAGGGACCCCACCCCGGTTCTCGTGCTTAGAGAACAGTTACGGTGACAAAATTAAGTCAGGTTGACTCCGGTCCACGGCAATCCATACTCTCGCTTTAGTTTCCGGTTGCCGGCAGTGCAAATAATCAGAAGGAGGACGCGTGGTCGACTCTGGGGCCCCCACCTCTGGCGGGGAAGCGACGGTTGCTCCGCCGTCCGGGGCGCCGGCCGGCCACGCCCCGTCGATGCCGGCGAGCATCGGCCGTTATCGAATCATCCGCCTGTTGGGCGAAGGCGGAATGGGCGCCGTCTACGAGGCCGAGCAGGATCAGCCGCGACGCCGCGTCGCCCTCAAGGTCATTCGGGCCGCGTGGGCCAGCCCGGAACTGCTGCGCCGCTTTGAACAGGAGTCGCAAGCGTTGGGCCGGCTCCACCATCCCGGCATTGCGCAGATTTACGAGGCCGGCAGCGCCGACACCGGCTTCGGTGTACAGCCCTTCTTCGCCATGGAGCTCATCCAGGGCAAACCGCTGGTCGAATATGCCGACGCGCACCACCTCGATACCCGCAGCGGCTGGCCCTGATGATTCAGCTCTGCGAAGCTGTGCAGCACGCTCACCAGCGAGGCATCATCCATCGCGATCTAAAGCCGGGCAACATTCTGGTCGACGAAAGCGGCCAGCCTAAGATCCTGGACTTCGGCATAGCGCGGGTCACCGACATGGATGCCGAGGCCACGCGCCAGACCGACCTCGGCCAGTTGCTGGGCACGCTCGCCTACATGAGCCCGGAGCAGGTTCTGGCCGATCCCCTGGCGATCGATACGCGCAGCGATGTTTACGCGCTGGGCGTGATTCTTTATGAATTGCTCACCGGCAAGATGCCCTACGAGCTGTCGCGCGTGTTGCATGAGGCGGTGCGCACCATCCAGCAGGTCGATCCGGCGCAGCTGAGCATGGTGAACCGCGTGTACCGCGGCGACATCGAGACCATTGTCGCCAAGGCGCTGGAAAAAGATAAGAACCGCCGCTACGCTTCGCCGGCCGATCTCGCCGCGGATATCCGGCGCTATCTGGACGACCAGCCGATCACCGCCAAACCGGCCACTACCAGCTATCAGCTGCGGAAGTTCGCGCGCCGGAACAAAGGGCTGGTCGCGGGTATAGCGGCGGTCGTCCTGGTGCTGTTGCTCGGCATGGTGGCGACTACCTGGGAGGCGATACAGGCGCGGCGCCAGTCTCAGATCGCGCAAGCGGTGGACGACTTCCTGCAGAACGACCTGCTGGCCCAGGCCAGCGCCTACCGCCAGTCCAAAGCCGATCCCGATCTCAAGGTGCGCACGGCGCTCGACCGCGCCGCGCAGAACATCCAGGGCAAATTCGAGAAGCAGCCGCAAGTGGAAGCGGCCATCCGCTCCACCATCGGCAACACCTACAGCGACCTTGGACTTTACGCGGAGGCGCGTAAGCAGTTGGAGCAAGCGTTGGATCTGGACCGCCGCACGCTCGGCGCGGCGGATCCCAAGACCTTGCAAACCATGCTCAGCCTGGAAAAAACCGAGGAATCGCAGGGCCAGTATGCCGAGGCCGAGCGGCTGGGCGAACAATTGCTGCAGACCAGCCAGCGCGTCCTGGGCCCGGAGCACCCCGACACCCTCAAGGCCATGAACCGGCTCACTTCGGTCTATGACGACGAGGGGAAAGACCTGCAAGCCGAACCGCTGGCGGAGCAGGCGCTGGCCGTCAGCCGCCGCGTGCTGGGCGACGAAGCTCCCGGCACCATCGGCAGCATGCACTTTCTCGGCATCGTCGAGTACGATCTTGGCAAATACGCGCAGGCCGAGGCGCTGTTCAGCAAGACGCTGGAGATCAGGCGGCGTGTGCTCGGCCCCGAACATCCCGATACCCTGGCCTCCATGGACAATCTGACCTCGGCCCTCGCCAGTGAGGGCAAGTATGCGCAGGCTGCAGCGCTCGATGACCAGATCGTGAAGATCAGGCAGCGCGTGCTTGGTCCGGAACATCCTGACACGCTGAGCTCCATGTCGAACCTCGCCCTCGACTACTGGGATGAAGGCAAGTACCGGCAAGCAGAGCAAGTCGGAAGCCAGACGCTTGCTTTGCAACGCCGGGTGCTGGGGGCGGAGCATCCAGCTACGCTGCGCTCCATGCACAACCTGGCCAACGATTACCGCGATGAGGACAACAAGCCGCAAGCCCAGGCGCTCGATAGCCAACTTTTGGAAATCAGGCGCCGGGTGCTTGGCCCGGAGATCCCGACACCCTGTGGTCCATGAGCAATCTCGCCATGGACTACCGGGAGGAGGGCAAATATTTGCAGGCCGAGACCCTCGACAGCCAGACGTTAGAGCTGCGTCGCCGGGTGCTGGGCGCTAATGAAGTGAACACGCTGCTCTCTGTCAGCGAGCTGGGGCGTGATGAAGCGGCCCTGGGAAACTATGCGCAGGCCGAGGCACTGTATCGAAAAGCCCTTGCGGTGAACCCGGACAGCCAGGTGCTTCTCGAAGGCCTTGCATGGTTTCTCCTGACAGCGCAGGATCACCATTTGCGGCGTCCGCAGGAAGCGCTGGAACTCGCCAGAGCGGCGGTCAAGGGCAAAGCAGAGTCGGCTGACAACTTGAACATCCTGGGTCTGGCCGAGCTGCGCAACGGCCTCTGGGATGACGCGATTGATAGCCTGGACAAATCTGCCAGGCTGCACGAGGGGGCGGACGCCAGGAACCTCTTCTTTCAAGCCATGGCTCACAGGGGCGGCGGAGACAAAGCCGGGGCTGAGCTTCGCTTTGCGCGCGGCGTAGAAGCGGCAAAAAAAGACGCCGCCACTGATCCGGAGTTAAGGATGTTCTGGGCCGAGGCTGCCGAAACGCTAGGCAAGCCCGGCCCGGTGCCGACGCTGCGCTGAGGTGCGGTGATGCTCTGTATCGCGGATCCCGCAGGTAGCAACGTCTGTCTATCCCTCGGTATCCGCGTATCAGGGCACGACTTTCAGTCGGGCCGTCGCGGGCCCCAACAAAGACTTGGGCTTTCAACCCCTGGGTTTTTCCTTTGCCAGGTAAGGTTAGCAGGGGCTGAAGAGTGGCGTGAGAGCTAGGATTTGCAAAGCCACAACAAGGCATCCAAAGGAGCTTCTCTGCTGAAAAATCAGCCATGTCGCCCCTGAATCTGCAGAAACTCGCAGGGTACGGCCTAAGGCCGTACCCCGTGCTGCGTTGTGCCTCTACCTACTCATCCTTGACGCTGCGCACAACGCCCGTGATCGGCACCGCGCCAACTATCGGACACGGCACCGGGTACCCTCAAGCGGTAAGGCGCAGAATGCCCGCCATAACCCGATTTGCCGTCGAATGCCGTATTTTGCCGTGCCTTAGCCGGGCGGCGGAGGCTACAATTTGGGTTCCCGGGTTCGTCGAAACCGCGGACCAATCAGGAGAGCGCGATGGGCGAACCATCCCTTGGCACGCCGCCATCCGAGAGACCACTGGACGATCGGCTGGATTCGTGGAAGGAAATCGCGGCATACCTTAACCGCGATGTGACCACCGTCCAGCGCTGGGAGAAGCGGGAGGGGATGCCCGTTCACCGGCACCTGCACGACAGGATGGGGTCGGTCTACGCTTTTCGGGCGGAACTGGATGCGTGGATGCGCAGCCGGAATCTTCAAGCAGCGCAGGCAGAACGGGAACGATGCCACTCGCCGAGCTCCTCCTGCGCCGCTGCCGCAACCGGCGATACCAGCCTCCCGGACCAAGATGGGTATTCGTCTTGCTGCTGGCGCGGCGGCAGCCGCGCTGGCGATCGGCGCCGTCCTCTGGCTTCAGAGGACGGAGTACTTCTGGCGAAACCCCATCGCAGACGCACGATTTCAGACCGTCACGGACTTCGGTGGAGTGGAGCAGGCCGCTGCGGTGTCACGCGATGGTCATTTCGTCGCGTTTCTGTCGGACCGGGACGGACAGATGGACGTTTGGGTTACGCAGGTCGGTTCGGGGCAGTTCCACAACTTGACCCGCGGCAGCGCGCCGGAACTCGCCAATCCATCGATCCGCACTCTGGGGTTCTCGCCCGACGGCTCTCTGGTCACCTTTTGGGTTCGCAGGCAAGACGGCTCGAACGGCGGCGACATCAGCATCTGGGCAGTGCCCACGCTGGGCGGAGAGCCGAGGCCATACCTTGAAGGCGCGGCCGAATTCGACTGGTCGCGCGACGGCTCCCGGCTCGCCTACCACACGCCCGGCCCCGGAGATCCGCTGTTCGTGTCAGACGGCAGCCGTTCGATCGGAGGATCGGCCCATCTTCACTGCGCCTGCCGGACTCCACTCTCACTTTCCCTTGTGGTCGCCCGACGGGCATTCATCTACTTCGTCCAGGGCTCCCTCCCAGACAAATTGGACATCTGGCGCATCCCTCCAGCCGGCGGAACTCCGGAACGGATCACCTCGCACAATGCGCGCGTGAGCTATCCCGTCCTGTTGGATCGGCGCACGCTGATGTACCTCGCCAGCGATCCCGATGGTTCGGGGCCGTGGCTTTATAGCATGGACGTCGAGCGCCGCATTCCCCACCGGCTGACCTCTGGCCTTGACCGGTACACGTCGCTGGCGGCCAGCGCCGACGGTCGCCGTCTGGTTGCTCACCCTCGCAAGTCCGAAGAGAACACTCTGGCGCTTGCGGATCGCTGATTCACCCGCCGAGGTGTCGGCGGCGGCTCCAATCTCGCTGACGACCAGCACGGGCTTCTCCCCGCGACTGGGTCCCGATTATCTTCTGTATGTTTCTGCGACCGGCACGAGCGAGAGTATCTGGAAGCTCGCCAACGGAACCAGCACCGAATTGTGGAGTGGCCAGGGAGCGCGAATCTTTGGCGGCCCGGCAATCTCCCCCGATGGACGGTATATCGCATTCTCGGTCCGGCAACACGGGCAGACGCTCTTGTACGTGATGCAGGCCGACGGCACGAACGCGCGGATTGTGACCGATTCGCTCGACCTGCAGGGCGCTCCGGCGTGGGCGCCCGATGGACAATCGATCACCTCGGCGGCCGACGATCACGGCGTCCCACATCTCTTCCGCGTGCCGCTCGACGGTCGCTCCCCCGCTGCTTTTGTCCAGGAATATTCGGTCGATCCCGCGTGGGCGCCCGACGGCCGCTTCGTTGTCTACTCGGGACCCGACATCGGCACCACGTTTTCGGTGAAAGCCGTCACGGCCGAAGCCGCACCGCATCCTCTGCCGGCCTTGACCCTCACTCGCGGGGCTCGGCACCTGGCCTTCCTGCCCGGAGGACGCGCACTCGTGGTCCTGCGAGGAGAGATTCAGCATAAGAATCTCTGGCTCATCGATCTGGAGACCGGCGCCGAGCGGCAGTTGACCAATCTCCCTTCCGACTTCGATATTCGCGACTTCGACATCTCCCCGGACGGCCGTGAAGTTGTCCTTGAACGAGTGCAGGAGCGCTCGGATGTGGTGCTGCTGGATCTTGCCCGGCGGTAGAACAGATAACTCCCCGAGCCTGAAGTTGACGATGCAATAACTCCTGTTGAAAAGCACGGCCCACCAAAGGGACTAGCGCCCTTCAGGAGGAACAGGCGTGGGTTCCTCCAAATATTTTATGAAACCGAGCAGGGCGCCCCAGTGGTAGAAGCGATCGCTGTTTGTGACGTCGTCTCCAGAGCCGAGGATTGCATTGTAATTTTCGTGAACGTGGCCCTGCTCCAGCCATTCCTTAAGAAACAGCGCATAGGATTTGTCTGCGAATTCGCTGCGAACCTGAGGAAGATCGTAGTTTCGCAAGCCAAGATATACCAGGTAGTTCATCGGGCCCCAGATGCGGCCGCGCCAATAGTTCTGGTCTTTGAATGCCGGATCATTACGCGCGATAGATGGAATCACCCATTCGCCCCAAAACTCGTGGGGGTTTAGCAAGTGTGCGGTGACCATTGTCTGGGCCTGTGCCGGCGTGGCGGCGTGCGCGAGCATCGGATAGAAGTTTGTTGGCGACAAACGAGTGCTGAACTGACCGGTGTAGAGATCTTTGTTTAGAAAGATGCCGGCTTCGGCGCTCCAAAGGGTCTGGAGCTTTGCCTTGTATTGGGCACTGCGGGACCGCAGCTCCCTGGCCTCGTCGCTCCTCTGGAGAGTATCAGCGATAGTGGCCAGCGCATCGCAGTCGGCGATGTAGAGGCTCATGAGGCCCACATCGGCATACTGCAACACGTGAGTTTTGGGGTCAAAGGTTGTGTCGTCATACATCGGGCTGTTGTCCAGCCCCGACTCGAGTATGGCGCCAGCGCGTGTGCCGCGACTGACGTCATCGAGGTTGCCGGGCGGGTTTTCCCGTCGCTGCCCCATGTGAGATAGCCATCCAGATCCCGATACTGGGCCCACCATCGATTCCACTTCCATAGGGCCGGGAAGGTCTCTTCCAGCAACCAGCGCTGCCCGAACTTCTGGTACATTCCAAGTACAGTGATGGACCCGACCGGTGGTTCCGACCGGTCGAAACTCTTCCAGTTTCCTGCGCGCGCATAGTTCGGGACAAATCCTTCATCCGTCGATTCACGAAGTGTCTCGATGGCATCCGCATACGCGAGATCGCGGTCACCGATGGAAGCCATCGATGCAGCGAAGAAGGTGTCCCAGTCAAAGATGACGTAGCCGCCCCAGCCCACGCTCCAGACACGACTGACAGGAGACACCACCCTCTGCTTTTCGGGTTCGAAGATCGTATCCCAGCCCAGCGTGGTCTCAATTGCATCGGCGATCGGTTGGGTGCGTTCAGAACCTTGTAGCGATCGCTTATATGAGGCGAGTTGGCGATCGAGGATCGCTTGTACCTGCTCCACCGTATGTCGACGATTGGTGCTAATTGCAATAGGTGCGGTGAGATCTACCGCAAAGTATGGACCTTCGAGAGGAACCGCGGAGCGCTGGATTACCGGCTGGTTTCGATCGAACTCGCAGGTGCAATATACGGCAATGCTGCCGGTAGGATCATGCGCTTCGATGACCCCCCGCTGATGTTCGGCCGTCCCCGGCATGTTCCAGAGATAATTGACGGAGAACACTGCTGTTGGTGGTAAGGCCGCGTTGGATTCAGATGTCAGCGGTGTGACGAGAATTACGACATCCTGGTCATCGTGTGCACTCTGCACGCGCCAGCTATGACCCTTCCAGCCTACGCGCAGGTCGGTGTAGCTGCCGTCCCAGGCATGCGACCCCGGAAGGACCTGTTCCGCATCTGAAGACAGCCGGCCGATAAGGGTGTTTTCGAGATATGCCTGTGAATGTTCTGTGGTGTTGTGTTTTATCGCCAGGTGAATCGCGAGCCCCCTGGGTAAAAGCACCTGAGTGGTAACGCTGTTAACGTCCCACGTGTTCCAGCCTTGCGCAAGTCGTTGCTGCACCGCACTATACTCCATAGACCGTGGCGCGGTGCCAGAGTCCGGAAGCGCACTCGTAGGGTATCTCTGAGATGGCCCCGGGCTAGGTATGGGACTCTGCGCCGTGAGCGGCAGATAACAGGCCATGCAGCAAACGAGAACTCCGCGCACAGCGCAGAGCACCCTGCATATTACACGCATTTAACAGCCCTCCAATGCAGGCGTTTCCCATACTCGAATTCTCCTGTCTACTAAGGCCACTTCTACGCTAACAATGAGATCGGCAGGCGGTAGAGCGCACAACCTCCAACACAGCGCCGTTACTCAGCAGACCCCGGGTGAAGGGGTCGAGGGTCGCCAGATCGCCGCCAAACATCAAAGGTGAACGCGCGATCGCCCGCATCGTAATCATCGCGCGCTGCTCGTCATCGTCAGTGAAGACAAACGGTCGTTGCCGCGTTCGGCGCGTATGCCGATTCGTCCGAGAGGCAGCATGCCGGCGTCGGGCGGTCGCGTGCCGGGAATGCCTGCACCTAGAACGTAGCCCGCAAGTGAATCTGCAGATAGCGTGCAGGCAATTGATTGACGGAATGAGCAAACAGAGAGCTCGACAGATCCGAATTCATTCCAACAAGGTTTGCGCGATTAAACAGATTCGTTACTTCGCCCTTCGCCTCGATCTGCATCTTCTCGCCGAAAAACCAAGGGGTGTAAAAGAACTTCTCAAACGTAAAATCGACATTGTTGTAGCCGGGCCCGTCGTAGGTGTTTCGACCCAGATTTCCTTCCGTTCCCGGTGTTGGTGTTGGAAATGCAGACGCGGGAAAAAGTCCATTCAGGAAAGCTTTTCTTGACTGCCCTGGCAGGTGTGAGCCAAAGGCCGGCACACCGGGCACGTCGAAGTCGGACCCGTCTGCGTTGTAATCACCACCGGTATTGCCAACGACCTGGCCGGCAGAGTTAAAGACAGGGTTGAAGGGCGCGCTGGTGTAAACGGTAAACGGAAGGCCGGTCTGTATCAGCCATACTCCACCGAATTGCCATCCGCCAAGCAATGCCCGCTCCGCGCGTGATCCATAGGAGTTCGGCACCGTCCACGTTCCATCGGCGGAAAATTGCTGACGGATATCAAAATCTGCGCGGCCTCTCTGCGCCGCGTAATCGCCATTTGTGAAGATGGGGCCGCTGGCCAAGCCGTCATTGGAGTAGCTTGTAACCGCACCACTATCCAGCGAGCCCGCATTGCTGAGGATGTCGAGGGCTTTACCCCAGGTATAGATGCCGCGAAAGGCGATGCCATGGGTAAATCTGCGGGACATCATGGCAGTGCCGTAGTTGCCGCCGGAATTAGCGTCGGAAGTAGCGTATTGGATGGTATTAAAGTTCTGATTGAGCCGCGTTAGAGTTCCCTTGTTGATAACGAGGTCTCCGGCGAAACGATTGAGGTCTTGATTGTAGATCGGTAAATGCCGCGCAGCCGAAGCGGAATAGTTCAGTTGGAAAACGAGGCCATGCGGTAACTCCTGCTGTATGCTCAAGGTCCAATCGATCACGCTGGTCAGCTTATAGTTGGTCGAATATCCGCCTAGATTCGCTCTTTGCCCAACAACTCCTCCGCTTGAGTTCAGCACAACATTGCTGGTGTCCACAATCGGGCATGTTTCAGTAAATCCCGAGGGCGGACTACAGAGCTGAAAGGTAGGAGGCGTTCCCTGTCGCACGTCTAAGGAAGGCGTATAGAAATTCGGAAGGTTGCCTGCAGTGATGTCGGTGATGTGCAGATAAGGGGGTTGATCGGCGAACATGCCAACACCGCCGCGGAGGGCGGTTTTGCCGTTACCGAATACGTCCCAGGAGAAGCCAATTTTCGGCGTGAGGTCCCAGATACTGTGATTGAGGACGTGATTGGTGGATGATAGTACGGCAATGCCATTCGCGATTGGTTGGTTGAAGCCCGACCCCTGTCCAAGCAGGAAGTTGGTCAGCGGTGGGGTGAGGATGGCAAAGAAGTTCGACATCATGTCGTATCGAACCCCCGCATTGAAAGTAAAGGTGGGCGCAAGTTTCCAGGTGTCCTGGACAAAGACACCGGTATAGAGTCCACGATAGCGCCGTGCATAGGGCGCCTGCTGATGGGTTTCGAGATCGACCGGGGTTGCAGACTCCGTCAGCGCCTCATCCTGAATGAAATCGATCAAATTATTGAAGTTGTAAGTCGGACGGCTAAAGGCGCCGCTCTGCTGATCGTTCTCGCGGATATTGAATTGCTCGAAACCGAACTTGAGGATATGAGTTTTGATGGTTGCCGTCATCATATCTCTCCACCCGAGAGTCTGTTGGGTGAAGTTTCCCGGCCCCCAGTTGGAAAACCCCTGCAGGCCTGTGACGTTGACGTAAGGTATAGCCATTGTGGGGGCGGCCAGATTGGAGCCATACGGGCGAATGATGTTCGCTCCCGCCTCGTTCAGCAAGCGCGGTGAGAAAGTGTGAGTCCAATCAACATTTACAAAATCGGAGCTGTTGGCCTGGTTGTCGTTGAGGGCGGGACGAGGCGTTGCGCTGACAGATGTATCGTAAGTTCGCATGCCCGTGACATATATACGGTCCTTCTCACGCAGGTAGTAGTCACCGCGGATGCTCCACTGATAGCCATCTTTGGGTATCGAATAGCTGATACTTGCAGTTCCGACCGCATCCAGGCCGCCGGGCAGGTTGGCCGGAGGGGTAAAGTAACCGGGGGTCGCTGCTTCCAGTTGATTTACCGTCAGAATCCCGGTAGTGGGGAAGCTAAGGGGCGGGGCGGTCGTGAGGATCTGGGTGGCGATGTTGCTGGGCAGATTTGTCTTGGCCCAAGTGTCAAAATCCTGTGTCTCCACCGTGTACTGGCCGGCGCTGGTTGTGCTCGAGCGGAGCACGTCGACGGCGCCGAAGATGAAGAACTTATTCTTGATAATCGGGCCACCAAAGGCGCCGCCGACCTCATTGCGGGTGAAGGTGGGAACGGTGTTCTCGAATTCCGTACGAGCAGAGAGCGAGTTATTCAGGAAGTAGTAATCGATAGCACCGTGGAAGTCGTTGGTGCCCGATTTGGTAAAGACGTCCACGGTCGCTCCGCCGTTCCTCCCCTTAGCGGCATCGAAGTCATTGGTCCGGATGTCCATCGACTCTACTATTTCTGGATTGGGCGAAATAGAGGTGCCGCCGCCACGGGAAGGCGTGTTGGTATATGCCCCATCGATCTGGTATCCATTCTGTTCCTGGCGAAGTCCGGCGGCGTTGATATTGACCGCATACTCGTTGGTGTAGTTGTCGCCGGAGGTCACGGCGTTTCCGGTCATGCCGGGAGTAAGAGCCGTTAGGCCATAGACGTTCTGGCCCGCCAGTGGCGTGTTCTGAACGGTGGTCGAACCGATAACGGAACCCGTAGTCGGCGACACCAAGTCAAGGGCGGCCGCGACGGCCGTGACTTCGACGTTCGTGGTGGTTGCCCCTATGGTCAAAACCGGTGTTAACGTCCGGATCTCACCCACCTGGAGAGTTAGGTCCTTCTGGTCCCAACTGGTGAAACCGCTCGCTTCCAGGTGAACGGTGTAGGTGGAAGCAGCGATACTATCAATGCGGAAATAGCCGGTCTGGCTCGTCTTAGCCGTCCTTGTCACGCCCAGCCGGGTATCGTTGATCGTGACCACCGCCCCAGGCACAGCCGCCCCGGTGCTATCGACCACTGTTCCTTCAATACCGCTCGAGAACTGCCCGAGAGCTGGGAGTCCCCTTAGCAAGAACAGGAATAGGAACAACGGGAGGAACCGTTTTAGGTTTCTGGCACTGGCCATGTGCGTCTCCTTGTGGCAAACGTTCAAATTGCGATGGTCTTGTTTCCTTGGGAAAGCGATTCGCTCGTGGGTTCGGCGAAGCAAAATCATGTTCCGCGGAGACGGGCTCGACAAGTGACTCACGGTTTCTAACCGTTAGATGAACGCTGTAAGACGCCTTCTACGCCATACAGATCAGTTCTTAGCGCCTGCCGGCCGGCTGAGCTTTTTGCCAATGGATTCGAGACGAGAATCCCGGGGGCCAGATATAGTCTGCGTGATACCTGTGACTTTATTGATTTTTCGCGATTTTGGGAGCGCCTAAACTGTTTGTTTTCAGCAGCGGTTTTTTCGCGAAATCAATAAAGTTACAGACTCTCCTAATGAACAACCTCCGGTTGAGGTAGGGGGACGAGCTGGAAGCCTAGGGCGCGTGCTTGTTTGTGCAAGCGATGTTGGTTGCGAAGAGCTAATTTTTGTTCTTCTAGGGCGAAGATGCTCTCGTCGTAAGCGGTGCGGGTGGTGATCAGGTGATATACGATGCGGGCCAGTTTATGGGCCGCAGCGGTGATGGCTTGCGGCGCGCCCAGGCGCGCCCGCATGCGGCGATAATATGCGCCCAGGTAGGAGTGACTCTTGTGTAGCGTCTGCGCGGCCAGTCGCAGGGCAGCGGCGAGACGGCTGTTGGACTTGCGCGTCTTTGAAGAGAGAACCTTGCCCCCACTCTTCTTGCTCCCGGGACACAGCGTCAGCCAACTGGTGAACGCCGCCACATTGGGAAAACGACCGAAATCGGTTCCGATCTCCGTCACCAGCGTATGCACCGTCAGCGCACTCAACCCGGGTACGACCGTTAAGTCGGTGCCCAGCACGCGATACAGTTCCTTGCCCATGTCGAAGTGGAACTGGTTCTTACGCCGTTTGCCCCGCTTATGGCCCTGCAACGGTTGGCCTCCGTTGGGTTGGTTGGGCAATTGGCCCATGCGCTGCTCGATCTCCCGATCACAGTCCAGCAGCATCTTCTGATAATGCCGGTAGGCTTCCAGAGACTGACGCAGCGTGAACAAATGCTCGGAACGGTAGTTACCCACCAGCGATTTGATGACTGTTTCCCTTTCCGCACGAATGCGGCCGTCGGCCAACCTGGCCAACTGTTCGGGATCTCGTTTGCCCGCCAGAATGGCGTCTACGATCGACAGACCGCTCTTACCAGTGATGTCGCTGAGCACATGATGGATCTGCAGATTCATCTGCGTCAGCGCTTTTTGCATGTGCTGCACATGCACCGCAGCCGCTTCCACCAGGTTGGACCGATGACGGCTCAGCGCACGCAGGGCGCAGATCGCTGCCTCAGGACGGAACGAGCCACGCAGCAGACCCACCGAATGCAGGTACTGCAACCACTGACAGTCGCTTACGTCAGACTTGCGTCCCGGTACATGCTTCACGTGCCGTGAGTTGACTAGACACACCCGCAGCCCGGCCTCTTCCAGCACCTCGTAGAGCGGTATCCAATACACCCCAGTCGATTCCATCGCTACGCTGGCCACGCCGCACTGCTTTAACCACGCCGCGATAGCTTGCAGCTCCTCCGTAAAGGTGGAAAAACAACGTACCGGCTCAGGGTCTCGATCCCGCGCCACAGCCACGTAAATCTCTCTCGCCCCTACATCAATCCCAGCCGCGTTGGGCTCAATACACTCCAAACTCAGCTCCCGGAACTCCTTCTCTCTTCTCATCCCCTCTCCCAGACTGGGCCTAAGGCCAGGCGGCCGATATCAGTAATCTCCTAAACGGGATCGCTACCTAAAAAAGGCAACCTCACCAATCTCTCCATCACGCAGCCTGGGACCATCCTCGGGATCGGGCTACTACGCTCCAATCGAACGCCGGCCTACTTCCTCCAGCCTCAGTCCCCTCAAGCTTAAACGCACTCACCCTAACACCCGTTCATTGCTCCCTTAACTTGCCCCAGGCAAGTCAGCTCCTC
>CAWBBY010000025.1:0-188182 GCA_963787145.1 uncultured Acidobacteriaceae bacterium | reverse complement strand
AGCAGCCAACTTGCATGGCAAGTTGAGAAAGAAATGACACTGCAAAATCGCCATGGGTGTGAGGCCCGGAGGGCCGGCCGCCAAACGTGAGCCCAGCCCGGAAGGGCTGGGGCTCAATTCCGAGCATGATCTGAGCGCCGTAGGCGCGGCATTAAATCTGGGCCCGCTAGCACCTGTGTCATTAGGAGCGCAGCCGAGGGACCTGCAGTGCGCCTCTCCGTCAAGCGACCCCGCAGCCTTTAAGCCTTCACCCTTGGGAGTTGCTTGACGGAGAGGCGCACTGCAGGTCCCTCGGCTGCGCTCGGGATGACAAATCTGAGGGTGGTGGCCCACCTTGGCTTGGGTGGAGGTGGATGGTCAGAGTCAAACAGCGAAGGTCCCCACTCGGGACAAGGCGGCACTAGCTTCCGGTGGCTGTTCCCGACAGGATGATGGGAGAAGTCGGAGCATCAGAGCCGCTCGCTTTCTCGATCGTTACCCCAAAAGCCTTGGCCTGAATGCCTGGGGCAAGCGGCGGCAGCACCAGGGTCGCGGTGCCTACTGCATCGGGACGAAAGAGGCCTGCGGGCACAGGCGCCTTGCCATTGGCCGGGATCACCCAAAGCTCGTAAGTCTTGCCCTCAGGCAAAGGTTTCAGATTGGTCGCCAGCAGAACCAGGCCGCCGCGCTCCGGCAGGTAAGTGGCGCGAGCGGTTGGCTCGGCGGGAGTTTTGCCCTCGGTAAGGATCACGTGCTGCGCGCTGGGCGCGGTCAAAACCTCAAGCACCTGCTGCGCCTTCGACGCCTGCCCAGCCAGGTTCGTCACCAGGTTGGACTCGTCCTCCAGTTCGCCGTTCAAAGCCCGGTTTTGCACTCCCAGAGACACGGCCACTATGGTCATGGCAGCAGCCGCCACCCAGGGAATCCAAAAGCCCGGTCCGCGGCCCGCGCGCTTGACCGGGATCGGGGTGACCTCTGCTAGTGGTCTTTCCGGCTTCGCCGCAGGAGAGGTGGCGATTTTCTTGAGGAAGCGATCCCGCGCGCCTTCGGGCAGGGGACGCTGCTCCACGGCTATTCCCAGTAAGGCTAGGTCGCCGCAGACTTCGGCCAGTTCTGTGCGGCAAGGGGCACAGTTCTGCAGGTGCTCCCTGATGGATGCGGACTCCTCGACCGGGAGATTCTGCATCGCATAGGAAGC
Source organism: uncultured Acidobacteriaceae bacterium (assembly GCA_963787145.1). GTDB lineage: Bacteria > Acidobacteriota > Terriglobia > Terriglobales > Acidobacteriaceae > PALSA-350. Next base: position 187,005 of record CAWBBY010000025.1, on the reverse strand, counting down.
CAATTCCTCCTGCGTATTGTGTCCGTTGCCCGTCATGTCTGAAACGCCTTTCGTAATGTGATCAACGCCAACCGAATGCGTGTCTTTACTGTTCCCAGCGGATCCCCGGTTCTTTCTGCGATCTCCGAATGGCTTAGCCCTTCAAAGAACGCCATCTCCATGGACCTCTGCTGCTCGGCAGGCAGGTCCTGCAAAACTTTCTGGACCTTCTCTATCATTGCGTTGTGCTCGGCTTCGGCAGCCAGGTTGCAGGGAGAAGCCAGCACTACGTCGTCGACGGAGTCTGTGGGCTTTCTGCGCCGCAGCAGATCAATCGACCGGTTTCTCGCCACCACCACCAGCCAGGCGCCCAGCGATCCGCGCCCTTGCACAAACGAATCGGAATTCCGCCAGATCTGGAAGAAGATCTCCTGCATCACGTCTTCCGCGTGGCCGGAATCCTTGAGAATGCGCAGCGCGACGGAGTACACCGCCCTGCCGTACCGATCGAAGACCTCAGCCATCGCGGTCTGATCGCCTTGGCGGATACGCTGCAGCAGAGCACTATCTTCGCCTGCTGCGGAGATTATCCCGTCGGCCATCCTGTCTCTTGGGCTTGCGTCTCTGATAGAAGAACGCTCAGGTTGGCCAATCGGATTGGGAGTTTTGTCTGGCATCGCTTGAGCAGAACCCATTCTACGGTTGCACCACGGAAACAACCAAACTTAAGTACCCAAAGCCCGGATTTCCTGTACGCTGCGCTCGACGCGACCGCATGTGCGGCTTTCATTAAGGAAAGCCGCATGAACTTCGACAACGCCAACCAGCTCCACAGGAAATCGGGCAAGCAGCAGATACAATGGGCTGCATAAAGCTGGATGGAGTAAAAGATCCCCGCATAGTAGATGAGGAACCGCCTGGATAAGTTGCTGGTTGAGCAGGGTTTGGCGCCGTCCCGGGAACGGGCGCAAGCCCTGATCCTCGCCGGGCGCGTGCTCGTCAACCAACAGAAGGTGGAGAAGCCCGGAAGCGCGGTTGAGGAAACGGCGCTGCTGCGCGTGTTAGGGGAGGAGCAGCGCTACGTCAGCCGGGGCGGGCTCAAACTGGAAGCCGCACTAACCCGTTGGCAAATCGATCTCAGCGGACGCCATTGCGCGGATATCGGCACCTCCACCGGCGGTTTTACCGACTGCATGCTGCAGCATGGCGCGGCCAGCGTCGTCGCGGTTGACACCGGCTATGGGCAGATCGCCGAAGGCCTGCGCAGAGATTCCCGTGTGACCCTGCTGGAGCGTACCAACGCCCGTTACCTCAAGCCCGGCGATCTGCCCGGCGGAATTAGTTTTGTATCCATGGACGTGTCATTCATCTCGGCGACGCTGGTGCTGCCTGCAGTGGTCGCGGCGGTGCGGGGGACTCCATTGGAGGCTGTCGTCCTGATCAAGCCGCAGTTCGAAGCGGGCAGGGAACACGTGGGCAAGGGAGGCATTGTGCACGACCCGGCCGCGCACCAGTTCGCCATCGATCGCGTGCGCAGTGCGGTCGAGGACCTTGGCGCCTCGGCCAGCGAGCTCGCGGACTCTCCCATCCTTGGAGGAAGCGGGGGCGGAAGCGGGAATCGGGAGTTTCTTCTCTACGCTCGCTTCTGAGCGGATCACGTACACTTACTCTGTTGAATCCACTACCAGGCTCTGAATCCATGCGACCTGTCGCCATCATTTCCAAGCCGCAGAAGGAAGAGCTTGCCACCCTGCTTCCTGAACTCGTTGCCTGGATGCGGGCACATGACTTCGAACCCATCCTGGACCACGTAAGCGGCCGCTACACCCAGGACGCGCGCATCGTTCCCCGCCATGAATTGCCGGCGCAGAATCCAGTCCTGGTGGTGGTGCTGGGCGGGGATGGAACCCTACTGGCGGCGGCGCGTGCTTTCGCCCGGACCGATGTTCCGATTCTCAGTGTCAACCTGGGTGCGCTGGGTTTCCTCACCGAGGTCCGGCTGGCTGATCTGTACACCACTCTCGAGGGATGGAAGGACGGTTGCTGCAACATCGACGCTCGCGCCTTGTTGCACACCGAGGTCATACGTGGCGGAGCGTTGTACAAAGAGTACCAAGCCCTGAACGATGTAGTGATTGCCAAGGGGGCAATCGCGCGCATGGGCGACTTCAGCGTGCATCTGTTTGATCAGCTTGCGGCCTCATTTCGGGCTGACGGCGTGATTATCTCCACGCCCACGGGTTCTACCGCCTACAACCTGGCCGCCAACGGACCGATTCTCGCACCTTACGTGGATGCCCTGGTGATCACTCCCATATGCCCGCACCTGCTGACGATTCGTCCTATGGTGGTGCGGGGGGACGCGCATGTGAGTGTCAGCGTGGAAGGCATTCCCGACCTCACCTTCCTCACCGTCGACGGGCAAGAGGCGTTGCAGCTGCGGGTGGGAGACCAGGTACGTTGCCGCCGTTCCGAGCACAGTGTTCATCTGGTGCGCATGGGGGCAACAGGATTCTTCGACGTGCTTCGCTCCAAGCTAAGTTGGGGTGAACGGTGATCTGCGTGGAGGTAAGCAAGAAGAAGACGTCCCTCAGCGGCTAAGTGCCTGCGTGAGAACCTACCGCTTCAGACTGAGTCCCGCAGGCACGACTGAAAATCAGACTTGTCCAAATCGGTGGTGGGAGCCCCCGCATTTATGCGGGGGAAGGAGCGCTTTAGCGCTCCGTGAAAGAGTTTCGACTCTGATCACGCGCTTTAGCGCTGGCAATGGCTAAGCCTCATTAGTTCCTGCGTCAGAAAACCGCAGAAGAGAACCCACCGCTCCCGCGGCCCTCCCGGGCCTTAGCAATTGGAGCGATCTGCTGTGTCTTAGAGCTCTCCCGCAGGCTACTAAAAGCCCACCTTTAGGGCTTGGTTAGTTCATCCAGCAGCAGCTTGGCCTTGGTCGCCAGCGTGTGGGCGCCGTCCGTGTCTCCATTATCCAGCGCTTGCTGGGCCTGTTTCAGGAAGGTGCGGATCTGCGCGGCCGTGACTTTCTCTTCCGTAGAGAGAGAGCGTTTGATCCCGTTCAACCCCTGTTCGGTCCCGCCAATCAGATCCGCCGTCTCGCGCTTGGCCTTTTCTCCCATCGCGCTGTCACCGGTTGTCAATTGACCAATGGGCGACGGTGTTCCCACAGTCGCCGGTGCAGGCGGGGGAGTAGCCTGCGCAGAGGCCTGGGATCCTGTGGCTGGTGACTGAGAAGCTGCAGCAGCGGCCGGGGTCTGGGCCGTGTCTGCCGGTTTGGCCGCAGGCGGCTTGGGCTTGTGCTTCACCTTCTTCGGAGTGGGAGGAGGCAGCGGCACGTTTTGCTCAGATGGCGGCGGCAAAGGCGAAGCCAGCGGAGTGTCCGATTTTGGTTGCTGCTGCGCAGTCGTGGGCGCGTTCAGCGTCCCTTTTCCAGTCTGCAATGGCGGAGCTTGTGCTTGGGGAGGTGGGGAGGAGCTCTTATGAGACAAACACCCAGTACAAAAAAGGAGCAGCAGGGTGAGCGACGAGCATAAGTTGGCTGCTCTCATCCCCTGGGCTCCTTAGCGACGATAGATCCAGCTGAGCTGCTCCCGTCCGGCATCAAGTATCCACGCGCTCGGCTGTCCTGAAGACTGTTCAGCGGGAAGCGCAAAATAAAAGTAGTTCCGTGAGTCGCATCCGATTCTACTTCAATCGAACCATTGTGCAGCTCCACGATGCGGTAAGTCATTGCTAAACCAATACCGCTTCCATCTTTTTTAGTGGTGAAGTACAAATCGAAGATTTTGTCCCTAACTTCGAGAGGAATTCCACTTCCTTCGTCATGAATGCTAAGCAGCGCCATGCGGCCGTCCTCGGCCAACCGGACCGCCAGCTTTCCCCCCTCCGCCATTGCCTGTGCGCCATTCAGCACCACGTTCAGGAGCGCTTGCTTCAATAGGTCAGCATCCACCTTAGCCAGCACAGGATGGTCGGGGAGATCGCTCTGCACATGAACGTCGCGAGTTTCCAAATCCGCCGAGGCCAACATCAACACCGCGGAGACCACCCGGCGCAGATCCTGTTCCTTGAGCTGCAATTCGACCGGACGCGAGAAATCCACCAACGTCTGCACCACCCGGTCAAGTCTTTGAATTTCGCTTTCAATTACTTCCAGATGACGCATGGCTTTGTTATCTGTGCCGCCCAGCTTATTGCGCAGTAGCTCCAGGTGAACGACGATGGCATTGATCGGGTTCTTGACCTCGTGACCGACGCCTGCGGTTAATCGGCCGATGGCTGCCAGGCGTCGCGAGAGCTCCAGGTCACTTTCTATCTCCCGTACCGATTCAACATCATGCAAGGTGAGCAGCGCGCCCAGGCTTTCTTGCGGATACACCGCGCGATCGTCATGGATAAAGTCGAGCGAGATCTCGACGTGCCGCCCGGTCTCGGTGGTGATCTCCTCCTGCACCAGGGCCATGCGGGCGTCAAATGATTCACGGACCAGCCTCCCCAACCGGGTATTGCGGGAGAAGACATCGTGCAACCTGGAGCCCAGGATCTCCGCGCGGCTGATGCCGAGAAAGCGTTCCACCGAATCGCTGACCAGCACCGCACGGGCATCGTGGGTGTAGAGCAGGATGCCGTCCTGCAGGTTGGTCATGATCTGATCGAGGTTCTCTTTGAGGGCAGAGAAGACCTCTTCCACGTTGCGCATGCGCCGCCCGATGCGCTCGATCTTGTGCGACACCAGCACTACGGCATCTCCTGAGCGGCCACTGGCCTCGCCCGCCACTTCGGCCTCGGCCAGGGCCAGCGCGTCGAGCCGGGCGCCGATCTGTTCAATCGGCTTGAGTGCCAGGTTGGCTAAGAACGCGGCGAAGATCAAGGAGCAAACGATCGCCACGCCGATATACGTCAGCGCGGCGATCAGCCACGGTTCGACCACGAAACGCAGGAAGGTAGTACGAACCCCTACGCGGATGGTGGCGAAGGGCTCGAAGTTGCGTTCCACCGGCAAGGTCACGTTGTAGACGCGAGGCGGTCCAAAGACGACTTCGAGCTGCCGCAGCAAGCCGCCGCTTTCCAGCTCCTCGTATTCCTGGCGATGGGGCAGCAGGTGGTCTACGTTGGTGGGATCGGTACTCAACAACGCGCGACCTTCGCTGTCGGCAATCGATACATCAAACACGGTTGGAGAGTAGCGAATGGCCGAGTCCATCAGCGCGGTAAGTGCGGGATCGCTGCGCAATGCCTGAGCCGCCGCGGCACGCACTGACGTAGGGTCATTGGGGTCGACACGAGGGCCGTGAATGTTGGTCTCCAGCGCGCCGCGGGTGGCAAAAAGAATCTGGTGCGCCACCATGTCATTAGCGGAGTAAGCCTGGGACATACGTTGGCGCAGCAGCTGACCAAGAAAAATCCAGGACAGCGTGCACACCACCAGAAATACCAGTCCGGTGATCGCGAGCACGAGCTTGGTCTTCAATCTCATGGGGGAGTCACCTGACCCTGTTCTTTACTTATCGAGCGATGGGCGCAGCCGGATTAGCATGAATCAAGTTGACTTAGCCGGCTAACCGCTCTCTAGGCAGCCGTTCCGTCCTCGTTGCTGGGCGCGCTACCATACTCCTTTAACTTGTTGTGCAATGTCTTCAAACTAATGCCCAGGATCTCGGCCGCCCTGGTCTTGTTGTTACGCGTCGACTCCAGAGTTTTCAGGATGAGCATCCGCTCGGCTTCGTCCACCGTGCTTCCGATCTCCACATGAACGCCGGTGTCGCTGTAGTTGGAGGTCCCCGTATCCGCGCGCATGAAGCGCTGCCCGAAGGTGGGCGGCAGATGCCGTGTCTCCATGTATCCCTCTCCGCATAGAATGACCGCCCGCTCGATGGTGTTTCGCAGTTCGCGCACGTTCCCCGGCCAGTCGTGACCCATCAGGCGGGTCAGCATCTCTCCGTCGACTCCCTTGACCTCCCGCCCATGCTTGGTGTTCATGTCGTTCAACAGGGCTTCGATAATCGCCGGGATGTCTTCCTTATGTTCGCGCAGAGGTGGCATATGCAAATTAAAAACGTTCAGCCGGTAGTACAAATCTCCACGCAGGTGCCCATCAGCGACGGCTTCTTCCGGATTCTTGTTGGTAGCCGCCAGTACGCGAACATTCATGGGCGTTTCGACTTTGCTGCCCAGCCGGCGCAGCTTCCTGTCTTCCAACACCCGCAAAAGCTTGGCCTGCGTGCCCACGGGCATTTCGCCGATCTCATCGAGCAGCAGAGTGCCTTCTTCGGCCAGCTCGAAACATCCCGCACGGCGCTCCAGCGCTCCCGTGAAGGAGCCCTTCTCGTGACCGAAGATCTCGCTCTCGATCAAAGTCTCAGGAATGGCGGCGCAATTGACGGCGACAAAGGGCTTGCCGCGGCGCGGGCTCAGCTCGTGCAAGGTTCGTGCCACCAGCTCCTTGCCCGTCCCACTCTCCCCCGTGATCAAGACGGACACGGTGCTGGGGGCGACCCGCTCGATCATGGCGAACATCTCCTGCATTTTTCGGGAGCTGCCCACGAGCGATCCCAGAAAGCCCGTGTCTCTTAATTTACGGCGGGTAACTTCCAATTCCCGCTCGGTCTCGCGCTGGCGGCTGGCATTGGCCAGAACGGTTTTGAGCCGGGTAGGATCGATGGGCTTCTGAATGAAGTCGTAGGCGCCCATCTTCATCGCCTCTACGGCGCGCTCGATGCTGCCTTGTGCAGTGAGGACGATGACGGCCGCGTTCAGCTGCATCTCGCTCAGCCGCGACAGCAGCTCCAACCCGTCCATCCGGGGCATCTTGAGGTCGGTGACGATGATCCCGGGAAACCACTCGGTTACTTTTTCCAGGCCTTCAATGCCGTCTCGCGCCGTCTCTGTGCGGTAACCCCAGCCGGAAACCAGCTCGGCGAGCCCGGCCAGCGCATGCAATTCGTCTTCAACAATCAATACTCTTTCGGTGGCGCTCATCGCTGCTCTTCACTCTTTCCTAAAGTTGTCTTCTCTCTAATAACGCGGTACGGCCGGATCGACTTCCAGGGACCAGCCATCGATCCCGCCACTCAGCGACTGCACCTTCTCGAAACCCTGGTTGCGTAGCCACACGGCTACGTTCAACGAACGTACGCCGCCGTGGCACACAGTGACAATGTGCGCTTCCGGATCCAGCTCTTGGAAGGCACGGGAAGGGATTTCTCCCATCGGCATGCTCTTCGACCCGCTGATCTGCGCAGTCGCAAATTCCCACGGCTCACGAACATCCAGCAAAATCGTGCCGGGTTCTTTGGATTTCAGCTGAGCAGCGAGAGCGCGCGGTGTAATTTCCAGGTCGAGCATGAATAGTTCTCCAGGTTTAGGATACATCTTGGGCCGCCGCTACCGCCTGCGGCCCCTGTTGGCCGACCGGATTCGGAAGTGCCGCGAAAGTCGTAGAAAAGACAACGATTGCCCTCCATTCCGATTTTCTTGAGAGGTGAAACAGTTCATGCCCTCCGCACTCGAGTTCGCCCGCAGTCAACAGGCGCGCTTCCTTGAAGAATTAAAGTCTCTCCTCCGTATTCCTTCCATCTCGACCCTTCCCGAGCACAAGGGTGACGTCCGGCTCGCCGCCGAGAGCCTGGCCCGGGAACTGGGCCGAGTCGGCCTGGAGCATGTCCGGGTCATCGAAACATCTGGTCATCCGCTGGTGTATGCAGACTGGCTGCACGCTGCGGGTAGGCCCACATGCCTGGCCTACGGCCATTACGACGTGCAACCCCCTGATCCCTTGGACGAATGGCTTACGCCGCCGTTTGAGCCCACGGAGCGCGATGGCAATCTTTATGCCCGTGGCGCGGTCGACGACAAGGGTCAGATGTATATGCACCTGAAGGCCTTCGAGGCGCTGCTGCAAGCGCCCGGCGGCAAACTGCCGATCAACGTGCGCGTGCTTCTCGAGGGCGAGGAGGAGGTGGGCGGGGAGGGCATCGCGCAGTTCGTGCGCGAACATCCGGAGCAGCTCAAGGCCGACTTCGCCCTGGTTTCCGACACCGAAATGTTTGCTCCCGGCCTGCCTACCCTGTGTGTGGGTCTGCGGGGCATGGTCTATACCGAATTGGAAGCAGTAGGAGCACGGACGGATTTGCACTCCGGCATTTATGGGGGCGCAGCGCCTAATCCCTTCGTTGCACTGGCCCAGGTGATTGCCGCGCTCAAGGACGCACAGGGCCGCATTCTTATTCCTGGTTTCTATGACAAGGTTGCGGCTCCGAGCGCCGACGAACTCAAGGCCTGGAAACGGTTGCCCTTCGATGAGGAGGACTACCGCATCTCGGAAATCGGATCACGCGAGCTCGTTGGAGAACCGGGCTTTTCGGTGCAGGAGCGCACCTGGGTCCGGCCGACCATGGATGTGCATGGAATGCCCGGCGGCTTCATCGGGGCGGGTGCGAAAACCGTAATTCCCGCCAAGGCTACGGCCAAGATCTCCTTCCGCATAGTGCCGGATATGAATTCGCAGGAGGCTTTTGCGCAGTACAGGAGCTACGTCGAGTCGTTGCAGCCCAAGGGTGTCGAGCTGAGTGTCCGCCTGATTCACTCCGGCGAGCCGATCGTGATACAGACCGATAACCCTTATATCCAGGCGGCAACCCATGCCATGCACCAGGTATTCGGGAAAGAGACGGTCTTCATCCGTTCCGGCGGCTCCATTCCTATCGTTGGAGATTTCGCGCGCCACCTGAAAATTCCCGCGGTCATGATGGGCTTCGGGCTGCCGGACGACAACTTGCATGCGCCGAATGAGAAGTTCCACATCGCCAATTTTCATCGGGGAATCGAATCGATCATTTTGTTCTTTGAAGAGCTGGGCCGGGGCTAAAGAGTCTGCGTGAGAATTGGCCTCACCAAATTGAGTCCCTACGGGACTCAATTTGGAGAGAGTGTAGTTCCCACTCTAGAGTCAGAGGTATTCTCAATCAATTTACGGCCCGACTAGTCGTGCGCTTCGTTGCGAGTGTTGCTGCATCCCTTAAAGCCTATGGAGATTCGCGTAAAGCCTATGGAGATTCGCGGTCAGGACAGTATCGTGGACTCTCGCGCCGAGGGCTTTGTGCTTGCCGGTGGCCGCAGCACGCGCATGGGGCAAGATAAAGCTCTGCTTCAGGTGGGCGGCCGGCCTCTTGTCGACCTGGCCCTGGATAAGCTTCGCAGCATCGGTGTGGTCGCACCGCGTATCGCCGCAGCGCGTAGTGATCTGTCATCCCATGCCCCCGTGGTGCCGGATCTGCATCCAGGGTGCGGTCCCTTGAGCGGCATCGAGGCGGCGCTGGCTGCAACCACCCAGCCGCTCAATCTTTTTCTGCCCGTGGATATGCCACTGTTGCCGGCACGGTTCCTCAACTGGATGCTGCAGCGCGCCCAAACCACTGGTGCCTGGGTGACCGTTCCACGCATCAACGGATCGCCCCAGCCCCTTTGCGCTGTCTATCACCGGGACCTGCTGCGTCTCATCACGGCCTCGTTACTGGGCGGCAATTACAAAGTCGTGCCCGTGGTCACCGCGGCCGCAGGTGAATCCCAGGCGGTAGACGTCTTCGATGCGGAACGACTGGCCTCCACCCATCCTGAACTGCTCGCCTTCTCGCCCCTGCCTCTGTACCGCTGGTTTCACAACTGCAACCTGCCTGAGGATATGGTTGGGATTGGAAATGCTTTAGTCTTGAGCCAATGAGTACGTTTCCCGACCCTCACGAACCCGTTGTGGGCATTCCCGCCGGAACGCCCATCGAGATCGTTGGCGAGCCCCCACGTGGTGGTGAGGAGAGGGAAGCGGCCCGGCAACCGGATCCGCCCTACATCTCCTTCGAACACGTATCGAAATCCTTTGGCGATGTCCATGTGCTGGACGATGTCAGCTTCACCGTGCAGGCGGGGGAGACGCTCTGTATTCTGGGCCGCTCCGGGGTCGGCAAGTCCGTTTCGTTGCAGCAGATCATGGGCTTCCTCAAACCCGATTCGGGGAGGATCATGGTGGCTGGACAGGACATCACCGAATTTACAGAAGAACAGATGGAGACCGTGCGCAAAAAGGTCACCATGGTCTTTCAGAACGGCGCCCTCTTCGACTCTTTATCGGTTGGTGAAAACGTGGCCTTTCCACTGCGGGAACGTGGCCAGTTGCTGGAAGATCAGATTCAGCAGGTAGTGAACGGATTACTGGACATGGTCGGTGTAGCCGGCATGGCGGACCTGCTCCCATCCGATCTCTCCACCGGCATGAAGCGCTCGGTGGCGATTGCGCGTGCCCTTTCCGCGCAGCCGGAAGCTATTTTGTATGACGAGCCCACCACTATGGTCGATCCCCTCATGGGCCGCCTGCTAGGAAATCTCATCCAGAAGCTCAAGCATCAACTCCGCCTTACCAGCATTGTGGTCACGCATGATATGCGCTTTGCCGAGCGGCTGGCCGACCACGTGCTCTTCCTGCACCAGGCGAAAGCCTACTTCTTCGGCACCATGGACGAACTCAAACGCACCGACGACGCCTTTCTGCGCGAGTTCCTCGATCTCGACAAGCTGGTCTTGCCCCAAGCCTGATTGCCCCGAAAGGGGTATAACTGCCTGGTTACACCGTCCCCTATTAGTAACCACGCTCCGCTAGTTACTTATGCCCTGCAGATGTCTCAGAATGGTATGCTCTTTTTGCGCAGAGCGCCTGTGAGAGCTTTTGTTCTTGCTGGCTTTTGCGGTCGTAGGATGCGGCCCTTTGACCTACCGGTGGAACCTCGGATCGGTCTCAGGGTTTTGGTGCAGTACTGATTAACTCTCGAAGAATGAAGGTTTAGCTGCTATGCAATCCAGCCTTTTACCTGCACAAGTACTATTCTTCCGGACGAGTCTTGCATCTGAATTCTTGCGGGCACTGCGCTTGAATTGCGCCTCGCTCCCTCGCTTCGGCTCATTTGTTCCTTCGGTAACCTGCACCGTAGCGTGGTAACGTCCGCGTATCAAACTAGTAACACGGTAACTAGACAAGCTGTGTAATTCGGCTCTTAAAAAAGGGCAGAGTGTAACTACACTTCGGCGCCCTTCTCGAGCTTCTCCCGGGGACATCCATGGCATCGTCCGAACTTCTAAAGCGCTTAGCGACACAGGGCACCGAGGAGAGGGGGCCAGCGTCCGTAGCGGTCCCACAGCGGCCGAACACCCAGGGAAAAGGCACGCGCGTCGGCGTGCTTTGGATGTTGGGTGATGTAGTCGTCGTCTTAGTCGCACTGATGATCGCGGTTCGTGGCTGGCTGGGCCAAGGGCTTTTTGGAGCAGATTCGCCTTACCGCACCAATATCATGTTCCAGAGTCATCCCACGATCTTGCTCGCCTGTTTGGGATGGTTCATTCTCTCGCTGATTCTGGTCAGCAAGCGTTACCACCTGTACGGCCCAATGCAGATGCGCAATCTGCTGCACGAGCAGCGCCTCACCATCCAGGCCTGCCTTACGGCGGGGCTGCTATTGTCGGGCGCACTCTACCTGGTGCGGGGAGAGGTGATCTCTCGCGGAGTCGTGATCATCACCGTGGTGGCGACCACAGTGTTGCTCTGCGGCCGGCGGCTGATATGGCGCATGATGAAATACCGCCGCTTTGAAAGTGGCCTGGAAGTGCGCAACATCATCATTGTGGGTACCGGCAGGGTCGGCCAGGCGATGCGCCAACATCTGGATAGCATTAGCCACCTGGGCTACCGCTTCAAGGGCTACGTGCAAATACCGGGAGTGGATTCCGATAGTCCGGCTCTGGCCGGCGACGTCCTCGGTTCGCTCGACCAGGTGCTGCAGCTGGCCCGCCAGTATTTCGCCGACGAGATTTTCCTGTCCGCGCCTTGTGACGCGCGGGTGGTTACGCGTATTGTTTCCCAGGCCCGAGAAGCCGGGGTCGATGTCCGCGTCGTGCCTGAGCTTTATGACGGTCTGGCCTGGAATAGTCCGATCGAGTATATCGGCCAGTTTCCTACCATTCCCTTGCACCGCGGGGACACCCCGGTGATCGGTATGTTCCTCAAGCGCATCCTCGATGTGCTGCTGTCCTCACTGGCGCTCGTCATCCTGTCGCCCCTGATCGGGGCTATCGCCGTGGGCGTGAAGCTCGGTTCGCCCGGGCCCATCTTCTATTGCTCCGACCGTATCGGAAAGAAAGGCCGCGTCTTCCGCTGCATCAAGTTTCGTACCATGGTGGCGGATGCAGAGCGTCGCCGGGCGGAGATTCTGCACATGAACGAGCGCGACGGGGTGCTTTTCAAAGTCAGCAACGATCCCCGCATCACCAGGTTTGGCGCCTTTCTGCGCAAATACTCGCTGGATGAGCTGCCCCAGTTTGTGAACGTGCTGCGCGGCGACATGAGCATGGTCGGCCCCAGGCCTCCGATAGCCAGCGAAGTCAAGCGCTACGATCTAAGCCATCTGCGGCGCCTCGACGTGCTTCCCGGCATGACGGGGCTGTGGCAGGTACAGGCGCGGCAGGACCCCTCCTTTGACAGCTACATCTCCCTCGATACGGCCTATATCCAGAACTGGAGTATCTGGCTCGATCTCAAGATTCTTATCCGCACTCTGTCGGTAGTTGCCGGTGGCACTGGCTCCTAGGAAAAGACGTTCTTGGGTTAGCTCTGTCCATCCACCTCCACCACTGGCAAGGTGGGCCGCCGCTCTCCACTTTGTCATCCCGACCGAAGCGAACCCTCCCCCAGTGGCCACGTGTGCGGCTTTCAATAAGGAAAGCCGCATGGAGTTCGCCAACGCCTCCAACCTCGACAGGAAACCCGGGGTAGCGTAGGGGAGGGACCCGCAGTTTACGTTGATGGAGAAGCGGAACCCGGAGGCGATTCACTCATGAAGATTCGCTATCCCCGAAAGTGAAACTGCAGGTCCCTCCCTACGCTACGCTCCTCGGGATGACAAAGTGGAGAGCGGCGGCCCACCCTGGCATGGGTGGAGGGGGATGGACAGAACAAGCACATCAAGCCTCTAGATCCCCGCGAAAAACCAAGGTTGATAGACTGGTAAAGTGAAGATCGCTTTGGCCCAGATCAACCCCACAGTGGGGGATTTTCAGGGCAATACCAAGAAAATTATCGAGTTCGCCGGCGAGGCATCCGCTGCCCAGGCGGACGTCGTCATATTTCCAGAGCTGGCTGTTTGCGGTTACCCACCGGCCGATTTTCTAGACAAGCCATCGTTCGTGGCGCGCGCGGGTGAGGCCATCGCGGAGATCGCCGCCACCGCGACCGCCGGCCGCAAGCTGGCCGTCCTGTGCGGCTACGTAACCGCAGCGCCCCCCGGATCGGGCAAGCAGGTGGCAAACTCGGCTGCTCTGCTGCGCAACGGCGTGGTCGAGTTTGTCCAATCCAAACGGCTTTTGCCCTTCTATGACGTCTTCGACGAACAGCGGTATTTTGCTCCCGCGGCGAGTCAAAGCCTGCACTGCCTCGGGGGCGAGCGCATGGCGCTTACCATCTGCGAAGACGCATGGAACGACAAGCTGTTCTGGTCAAGCCGGCTTTATCCCGTCGATCCGGTCGAAGAGTTGATGCGCGCCGGCGGATCCATCATCCTCAACATCTCCGCCTCCCCCTACTATCGGGGCAAGCGGGAATTGCGTCACCGCATGCTGGCCGCCATTGCCCGGAGGCACAAGGTTCCTGTGGCGATGGTCAACCAGGTGGGCGGCAACGACAGCCTGGTGTTCGACGGAGCGAGCTTTGCCCTGGGTCCGGATGGCGAGGTTGTGGCACAGGCGCGCTCGTTTGCCGAGGATCTGGTCTTTTTCGACAGCGCCACGCTCACCGGCGATATCCGCCCTGTCGACGCGAGCGAGGACGCCGCCGTCTATCAAGCGCTGGTCTTAGGCACCCGGGACTATGTCCGCAAATGCGGGTTTTCCAAGGTGCTGGTCGGCTTGAGCGGAGGGGTGGATTCAGCGCTGGTCGCTACCATCGCGGTCGACGCCCTGGGCAAAGAGAACGTCACCACGATTGGCATGCCCAGCCAGTATTCCTCCGCCGGTTCGATCGACGATGCCCGCGCCCTGGCCGCTAACCTGGATATTCGCTTTACTACCATCGCCATTCACGATCTCTTCGAGCAGTACACCCGGGCACTTGCGCCCCTGTTTGCCGGCCGGGCAGCGGACATCACCGAAGAGAACATCCAGTCCCGCATCCGCGGGAATCTGCTCATGGCGCTTTCCAACAAGTTCAACGCGCTGGTGCTCACTACCGGCAACAAGTCGGAGATGTCGGTCGGCTACTGCACGCTTTACGGCGATATGGTGGGCGCGCTGGCGGTGATCGGCGACGTGGTCAAGACTGAGGTCTACCAGCTGTGCAGTTACCTGAATCGGGAGCGCGAAGTGATCCCGCGAGCCATTCTGGAGAAGGCGCCGTCCGCGGAGCTTCGTCCGGGACAAAAGGATACGGATTCTCTCCCACCCTACGAGGTACTTGACCCGATTCTGCAGGCCTACGTGGAGCGCTACGAAACTCCAGAACAGATCGCCGCCGAATATCACTTTGATTTGGCGACAGTCAGTCATGTAGTCAAACTGGTAGAGCGCAGCGAGTACAAACGGCAGCAGGCGGCGCCGGTGCTCAAGGTCACCAGCAAGTCCTTCGGCATGGGACGCCGTTTTCCCATCGCCGTTAAAGTTCAGGTATAAGCAAAAGTGTCCCTATCCGAGATTCGCAACCGCCCCAACAACTAGAGAGGAATTGAATGCAGCTTCGTATAACCACATGTCTTTCTGTTCTGGCAGTCGCCAGTGCGGCCTGGATCCCTGCCGCACTTGCCCAGAACGGTCCCCCCGCGGCTCCCACGCCGCAGGCTCGCCCCGCTAGCCAAGCACCGGCTGGAAGTTCGGCCCCGGCGCCCTCGGCGCCAGCCGAGACCGCGGCTCCATTCCCCCCGGTCGACCCGGCAAACTTTACCGCGACCTCTCCCACCAAGCAGACGGTGGAGGATTTTCTCAAGGCATATTGGGGTTACGACACCAGCCGAGTCTGGCAGGTGCAGGCTATCCTGCCCACGCCGGCGCCGGGAGTGAGTCATGTGATCGTTCTGGTCAAGGGCAATGGCGGGGGCGCCAAAGATCAGACCGCACAGCTCGCTTTCTTTACCCTGCCCGATGGCAAATTCCTGATCGCCGATTCAATACTGCCCTTCGGCCCGAAGCCGTTTCAGGCCTATCGGGATATTCTGCAGGCGGGAGCGACCGGGCCGTCGCAGGGCGGCGCCTCCAAAGCGCTCGAGATTGTAGAGTTCTCTGATTTCGAGTGCCCACACTGCAAGGAGGCACAGCCCACGATCGCCAAATTGTTGGCCGACTATCCCAGCGCTCACTTTGTCTTCCAGGATTTCCCCCTCACCCAGATCCACAAGGAGTCCTTCGAGGCGTCGACCCACGGGTATTGTGTCGCCAAAGCGGGTGGCAACGAGGCTTTCTTCAGATTTTCCGATGCGCTGTTTGAAAACCAGGCTGGGCTCACTGCGGCCACGGCGGACGCGACTCTGAAGGACGCCGAGACTAAGGCCGGTCAGGATCCGGTCAAGATTGCTGCCTGCGCGGCAACCCCTGCTGCCAAGGATGCGATCAATGCTTCGCTCGCGCTGGGGGCAAAAGTGGGTGTGAATTCGACGCCTACTATTTTTATCAACGGGCGCGGATTGCCTGCTGTCGGCATTCCTTATCCCATGCTGCAAAAGATCATCGAGTTCCAGGCCCAGCTGGATGGTGTGCCTCTGCCGCCGGCGCCACCGGCTCCTGCTCCTAAACCGGCTCCTTCGTTGCGCTAGGGGAGTGGAATCTGCGGAGGGATGGAGGGAAACAGCAGGTCCCTCGGCTTCGCTCCTAATGAACAACCGGCTGGCGACCACGCGGAGGTAAGCGTCATGCGTTTTGTTGTGCGACAATCTTGCGCTTCCTCACAAGCCTTGCTCCCTGGACGGGTGCCCCTCGATGTACGCGAAAGTCCGCGAACATGGGGCACCCGTCCGGGGGGAAAGGCTTGGTGGGAAGCCGGAAAAGCGGAGGGCGAAATGACCCCCCAAACAGCGCTAAGGTCGTTCATTTCTCTTTTAAGTCGCCATCGGCGAGTCAGGTGCTCGGGATGACAAAGGGTAGGGCAGCGCTTAGCTCAGCATCCGTTACCGAGGGATGGAGAGATCTGCGGTCTTTCGATCATCTGGCACAACGAAGGTGGCGGATTGAGGCCGACGTTGGTGAGTGAGACCGTACCTTCCGCTGCGCCGCGAGCCGAATACTCCCGGCGCATGGAGAAGCTGTCGGTTGAACGCTCGCACCTCCAGCGGCGCGAACGGCTGGTTGGCTATGTGCAACTGGGGCTGGGCGCCTTCTGCTTGGCCTGGATTCTGTTCCGGCTGAGCCACTTCAGCAGGTCCGACCTGCTGGTCCTGATTCCGATTGCGCTCTTTGTAGTAATCGCGGCCCTCCATGGGCGGCTGCTACGTGTAGTGACCTTGCGCACCCGCGCGATCGCGTTCTATGAGCGTGGTTTTGCCCGGCTCAACGGTACCTGGGCGGGAGCCGGAGCCACCGGCGAGCGCTTCCTGCAAGTATCCGACCCCTGCGCACGCGATCTCGATCTCTTCGGGCGCGCCTCGCTCTTTGAATTGCTGTGCACGGCGCGCACCCGCGCCGGGGAAGAAGCGCTGGCTCGATGGCTGATCGCGCCAGCGCCACCAGACGAGGTTCGCGCCCGGCAAAAAGCGGCGATCGAGCTAAGCCCTCGGCTGAGTTTCCGAGAGAACCTGTCTGTCCTGGGAGAAGAAATTAAGTTGGGAGTCCGCCCAGCGCAACTGGCCGCCTGGGGGGAGGCCAAAGCCGCTTTCACTTCACGGGTGATCCCGATTCTGGCTGCGGTCCTCGCCCTCGCCTGGATATTAAGCGTAGTCGCATGGCTGTTCGGGGTCGCATCGAATTTCCTGGTGCTCGCCATCACAGTTGCGAATCTAGTGGTTTCCCATCGCTTTCGCCTGCGGCTGGGCGAGGCGGCCCATGCGGCAGAGGAGGCAGGCCCGGATCTGATGCTCCTCTCCCAGGTGTTAACTGCTTTTGAGTGCGAAGAATTCTCGAGCCCCAGGCTGCTCCAACTTCAAGCGCAGCTCAAACAACAAGGTATGCCCCCTTCGCGGGCAATCGCCAAACTCAACCGGTTGGTGGATTATCTCGGAGATGCGCACAACTTTATGGTGCGCATCGTCGACCCGGTGATTTTCTATCGACTGCAGTTTGTTCTGGCCACCGAGAGCTGGCGGCGGCGCTTCGGACCGTCGATGCGCATTTGGTTGGACTCGGTCGGGGAATTGGAGGCGCTGGCGGCCCTGGGAGGCTACACCTATGAGCATCCCGAGGATGTGTTTCCTGAATTTGTCGATTGCGCACCCTGCTTTGAGGCGGAGGCGCTGGCGCATCCGCTGATCGCGCGAGAGCGGGCGGTACCCAATGATCTGCGGCTTGACCGGGATCTGCAGCTCATCATCGTGAGCGGCCCGAATATGGCAGGAAAAAGTACCTTCCTGCGAGGCATCGGCGTCAATGCCGTGCTGGCACAGAGCGGCGCGCCGGTGCGTGCGGCTAAACTGAAGCTCTCGCCTCTGACGGTCACTGCTTCGATCTGCGTTCTGGATTCGCTGGAGGGCGGAATCTCCCGCTTTTATGCGGAGATCCATCGCCTGAAGCAAATCATGGACCTGACGCGGGGCCCTGTCCCGGTTCTTTTTCTGCTGGACGAGTTGCTCTCGGGAACCAATTCGCACGATCGACTGATCGGAACCCGATCGTTTGTCACCAAGCTGGTGGAGCGGGGCGCGGTGGGTTTGGTGAGCACGCATGATCTGGCTCTGACCGCGATTCCCCAGGAGATCGGATCGAAGGCCATCAATTGTCACTTCGAAGACCACTTGGAAGACGGGCAGTTGCACTTCGATTACAAGCTCTACCCGGGCATCGTGCAGACTAGTAACGCGCTGCCCCTGATGCGATCCATCGGGCTGGAAGTCTAGGCAGTTTCGCAATTGGTGTAGACCGAAGCAACAGGCCTCCTCGTGGTTTTCTGCCAAGGAAAACCACACCTCGCGATCTTTATCAGGCCACGTAATTGCGAAACTCCGTTAAAAGGCCGACTGGAAGGAAGCTAGTTGCTCGCCGTCGGGCCCTAACTTCAGCAAGCCTTCACTGGTGACGCGCGCTGTCCAGATGGGATGAATGCGCCGGTCGTTCACTCCCCGCGCCTGTAACCTGACCTCGTCAAAACCGGAGTTGCACAGGTTGTCCTCAACGTCAGGCGAGGAGAAGTAATTCTCGACGATGGCGCTCACGCGATCGGAGTAAGACGGCGGGGCAGGCCAGCGCACCGGAAACTGGAGGGAGAGGATGTTGGCATGATCGCCCACGATGTCCACGGTGATGGTGCGCGAGTCAAGGGCTGCTACCATCGCATCGGCTTGCTTCAGACGTGCCTGCACGGCGCTCGCGCGCTGGTCTTTTGGCCGCAGAAGGATAAAGGAATAACAGCTCGCGCCGGGCTCGGGCGCGGGCTCGAAGGGAAGCGGGTCGGGCGCCGGTGCAATCGCGGTTGCGGATTGCGGCTGGGAGACAGCCGCGTGCGTAATTGGCAGGGAAAGCTGGTCCTGCCGGCACGCAGTCAACATCCACAGCAACGCGGTGAGTGCTACAGTTCTCCCAGCCATAGTGCCTCTGAGGGGGAGTTCCCAGGCGTCCTTAGCCCTATAGGATGCAAGTTTTTATGGGGGATCGCTAAAGTTTAAATCGAGAGCCGTTCAGGGGTCAAAGGCTAACGTGAGCGCAAAGCTGTGGTGGGGCTCCGCCCCCGGATTTCCTGTTGACTTTGGGGGCGTTGTCGGGGCTCATGCGGCTTTCCTTACTGAAAGCCGCACACGTGGTCGTGGGTGGGTGCCACTTAGCAGGAAATCCGGGTCGCCCCGTCTTTTTCGGCCCGGTACGCCCGGGCGAACCGGGGGCACCCGTCCCACTCCCGCACCTTTCAGCAGCTTTTCCTTGAATTTGGCGGATAAATTGAAAGTTTCACATTAACTGTGGTGAGGCATAGGGATGACTGGCCCGGTCAGGTCGTTCCGCCGCCGCCGCAGGATATGCGGCGTCACCAGGATGGCCAGGTTGCTCACGTCGTATTCCTTGGTGGTCGCGCTGAGCACGGAGCTAAAGCCAGGCAATTGCGAGAGACCCGGATTGCCGCTCAAGGCATTCGATTCCTGGCGCGACAAGTCACCCACCACCAGGGCACTGGCGCCATTACGCAGACGGATATCAGCGGTGTAGCTTTGATTGGTCAGCACCGGCAACCCGTTGAGACTGGAGCCCTCGAGCGCCTGAATCTTGTAGTCGAGTTTAAGCACCACATCATCGTTGCGCTCAATGCGCGGAGTGACCTTAAAGATCAAGCCCAAGTCCTGATACTGGACCTGCGGAATGGGAGTGACGCTGGAGAGGGCGTTCGTACTAATCCCCAACCCACCCAGAATGCCCGAAAGACCGGCAGTGGTGATGCCCGGAATGTTAACCGGGGTGGCGGCAATGCTGGAGTAGCTGGAGGTGGTGATCGGATAGCGCGTGCCGATGCGGATCGTTCCTTCCGCGTTGTCCTCAAGCCGGATCTGGACCTGATCGAGGGAACGCGAGTCCGTTACATTCAGGCTCAGGTTTCCCGTAACGCCGTTGCTCGTGAGGCCGGTTAGGCTAAGGCCGTTGCCGAAGGTGGCAAATGGCTGGTTCAAGATCGAGCCGGTCACCTCGCCCGACGCGATCAGAATAGCGGCGATAGCGGCGTAGTCTCCGGCGCCTGCCAACCCACTCTGAATGATCTGTTGCACCAGGCTGGAGTTACTCGAGATCACGCTGTTCACTTCGCTGGTTACGTTGAAGACGCTGGTCGTCTGCGGCAGCTGCACCCCGATAACCGTTGTCCTGGTGTTCTCCACGTCGTAGATCTTTACGTCCAGCAGCACTTCGCTCTTGCCGTCCAGCAGATCGGCAAATGTTCGATTAAGCACCGCCAGCGTGGCGGCTGGCGCGCGCACGGTCAGGGTACCCGCGCCTGGTTGCACGGTCGCCTGTTGTACGCCAAACACATTTTTGGCGAGGTTGCTCATGTCGGAGAACTCGGCCGCCGTCAGCCCCGGTAGATAAAGTGTTTCCAGAGAGAGCCGGTCATATTTTTCGTGATTTTCCTTGGTTTCTTTGGCCGCCAGAACGCGGACGGGGTCAAGCGGCACCAGGAAGGAGTGGGTCGCGAGGTTCAACAGGTGTGCGGCCTGGGCATAATCCACGTCATCGGCATCGAAGCGAACGGTCTGCGAGGCGAGTGAACCGTCGTCCACCATTCTTAGCCCATAGGCATCGAGCACCCGTCGCAACACTTCCTGCTCTGTGGCCCTGAAGTGAAAGCTTTGCTTGCCGGCTTTGGGGGTGAGTTCGATGCCAGGGGCGAAGGTTGCATTCAGGCTGCCGTCTGGCGAGGCGGTTGAGGCGAGATTGGCCAGATCGTCGATGTGCTGCGACACCTCAGGATTCTTCGGGTCTAGCGCCAGCGCCTCGGCGAGCTTAGCGCGGGCTACATCGGGTTGGCCCAAAATCCGTGCTTTGTCGGCATCCTGCACCAGCTTGGTGACGCGGTGCTGGCTGGCGACCTGCAAGTCGAGGGCGTAATCACGGTTAGAAGGATCTGCTTTAACTGCCTGAGCAAAGGCCTTCTCCGCCGCGTCGGCATCACCCTTTTCCATGGCGCGTACGCCCTGGGAGTAAAACTTCTCCGCTTTCTTCCTTTGCCGGGCTGAGGGCTCTGCCTCGCGGGGAGAGGCCTCGATGGCGTGGGGCGGCGTTACCTGCGGCGCAGACTGTTGGGGAAACGTTGCCGGGGGTATGAACACCCAGGATGCGGTGAGCAAGCAGAGCGATGCTGCCACCGAACACCACGAGGGGACCCGTAACGAACCCATAAACTTATCCTAGGGGCCGGTCAGCGCAGGGGCAAGTTACCAGGTACGCAACCCCGGATTTCCTGCCTCGCTACGTTGGACGCCGTCACGTGGTGCGGCTTTCATTAAGGAAAGCCGCATGGAGCTTGCCAACGCCAACAACACCAACAGGAAATCCGGGAACCCCGATTTCCTGCCTCGCTACATTGGACGCCGTCACGTGGTGCGGCTTTCATTAAGGAAAGCCGCATGGAGCTCGCCAACGCTTACAACACCAACAGGAAATCCGGGAACCCCGC
Organism: uncultured Acidobacteriaceae bacterium; assembly: GCA_963787145.1. GTDB lineage: Bacteria > Acidobacteriota > Terriglobia > Terriglobales > Acidobacteriaceae > PALSA-350. Next base: position 165,707 of record CAWBBY010000025.1, on the reverse strand, counting down.
CGTGGGGTTGATGCCTCACGGTCGACTGACCGTTCCGAGGAGGGCTTCCAGAGTGGTAGTGCACACTTCCGGCTGGTGCTGCAGCAAGGCCTGGTAGGAATAAACTCCGGTGGCCACGGCGATGGTGGGCAGGGAATTGGCCTTGGCCGCGGCGATATCCGACGGCGTGTCGCCTACTACGCACACCCTGGCGCCCGTGCCGGCAAACTGCCCCGCGGCGAGCGCCTGCGCGATCATTTCGGAGCGCACAGCATGGCGATCGCTGAAGCCGCCAAAGGTAAACCAGTCGCGTAATCCGGCGATCTCGATCTTCAACCACCCAATCTGCTCCAGGTTGCCGGTGGCCACACCCAGGCGCTTGCCCCGGCTCCTGAGATAAGCCAACATGGACAGGACGCCGGGCATCACGGTTACGCTCATGCGCTCCCGCTGTTCACGGACCATCTGCCGCATGAGGTCGAGGATTTCTTCCAGGCGTGGCTGCCACACCTCGTCGGGAATGGCTGCCAGGCGGAATGCATCGCGCAAGATGCCGGTATCGGTGCTGCCGTGCACGGGCACGGAATCGATGGGGAGGGGATGCCCCATCACCGCTTGCACGCTCAAGGAAAAAGCGCCGGTGTGCACACCGCCATGGGCGTGGAGCAAAGTGCCATCAATGTCGAAGAGATAGGCGTCGCACTCATCCCAGCGAAATCCTTCGCGGATGTTTACCAGGCCCTCGGCCGGCGCCAGCCGGCCGGCTTTTTCCTGCACTAAGTGCGCACCGTCTGCTTGGCCGCCTCAAAGGCAGGGCGCTCGGCGCGCGGCGGCCGCTTGAGTCCACTGCGAATTTGTTCCGGATCGAGCTTGAGGTCCGCGATGGTGCGGCGGAGCGTGTTGCGGTGCATGCTCAGCTCCCGAGCCGCCTTGCACTGGTTTCCCCTGTGATGCGCCAGCACTTCCAGAATGAAGCGCCGCTTAAACTCCCGCACTGCCTCGTCGTAATGAATGCCGCCGGCGTGCATTTGCGTCACAAGACTATCCAGTTCACGTTTCACAAAAACCTCTTTCCTTTTCCTACCCGCTCGACTGCCGGGTTTTTGTTTGTCTCGCACTCACTCGAACGCTGGGCGAGAATTGGCTGCATCGCAGTGGCAAAATGAATCCGGGAGCTCGGCGCGATCCGGAGCGCTTGCAAGCCCCGACGGATCTTTTCCCCTAGATCAAACGGTACAACATGTGAGCCGCCGTGAGCGCCGGTCAAAAAGACCGGAGCCAGACGGGAGTTATCCAACCAGGCCTGCCGGGGCAGAAATGCCACGACGCCCATCAGGACCAGGGTGACGAAAACACAACCTTTCACCAACCCAAAGACCGCACCCAGTAATCGATCCACAATACCCAGGCCTATCCCGCGCAGCAGGCCACGAAGCAATCGACCGGCAAGACCCGCCAACAACATCACCAACAACGCGATCAGCAAAAACGCAATCAAGTTCGCAGCCTCGCGGTTCTGAACCAGGCGAAAAACCCAGGGTGCGAATGCTCCGTAGTTGGCCGCGGCAAGAAAGAGCCCTAGAATCAGACCCGCTAGCGAGAAGACTTCGACAAAAAACCCTTTGACAAAAGCAGACACGACGGAAACTACCAGCACGGCGATTATCAATAGGTCGGCCAGATTCATACGAGTACTTTCTGAATCAAGGCCGGGTAACGCGCATTTCCTTGAGTTCGGGGCCGGTCAACAAATACAACGCTTGCTCGTACTTTTCCTGCGTCTGGCGCACCACGTTGCCGGGAAGCTCCGGTGCGGGAGGTTGCTTGTTCCAACTTATGCTCTCCAGATAGTCACGCACAAATTGTTTGTCGAACGACGGCTGGGGCGCTCCGGGTTGGTATCCTTCACTGGGCCAGAAGCGAGATGAATCGGGAGTCAACACTTCGTCCGCGAGAACGATGCCCTTTCCCGTTATGCCAAACTCAAACTTGGTATCGGCGAGAATCAATCCCCGCTGTAGCGCATGAGCCGCGGCCTTGGCGTAGATCGCCAGGCTCAGCCGGCGCAGCTGCTCCGCGTTGTCGCCGCCGACCCGCGCCACCATCTGATCGAAAGAGATGTTCTCGTCGTGCTCGCCGCTCATGCTCTTGGTCGCGGGAGTGAAAATCGGTTCCGGCAGCTGCTCCGACTCGCGCATACCCGAGGGCAGCGCAATCCCGCAAATCTTGCCCGTGCGCTTGTAATCCTTCCATCCCGAACCGGAGAGATATCCCCGGACCACGCATTCAGCGGGGAACATCCGGGCACGGTTCACCAGCATCGACCGGCCACGCAGCTCACTTTCGTAGGGCCGCAACTGCGCTGGATATTGCTCTACATCCGCCGTGACCAGATGGTTGGGAACCAGGTCGCTGAGATAGTCGAACCAGAAGAGAGATATCTGCGTCAATACCCGGCCCTTGCCCGGAATTCCGGTGGGCAGCACATAGTCAAAGGCTGAGATGCGGTCGGTCGCTACCAGCAGCAGCAGATCTCCCACCGAATACAGATCGCGGACCTTGCCCCGCGTGTAAAGTTGCAGGTCTTCGAATTCGGTTGCGATGAGCGTCGGCAAAGGTTACGGCCTCGGGAGAGGTAATGACTTTCCGATTGTCCGAGGTGGCGACCGCTTTGTCAACGCAGGAAAACTGAGTTCCCGGGAGGAAGGGAAATCGCGGGAGACAGATGGATGTCAAGATGATTGCGGGGGATGGTTACTTTTGTGACCTGTCACGCGGTGACTAAACGACGCTCCTGAGCCCGCTCCCCCGGTCGCTCCTTGGTCCGGTTGTGGCCCGCGTCGTCCCCGCTCAGGCGGACGGAGACGAGCTTGGAAACTCCTGGCTCCTGCATGGTTACTCCATAGATCAGGTCGGCCGCGGTCATCATGCGCTTGGAGTGGGTTACCAACAGAAATTGTGTTTCGCTGCTCATGCCCTTGAGCATCTCCGCCAACCTGCCCACGTTGGTCTCATCCAGCGGCGCATCGACTTCGTCCAGCACGCAGAAGGGGCTGGGCGCGTATTCGAAGATGCCAACCAGCAACGCCAACGCCGTCAGCGCCTTCTCGCCGCCGGAGAGCAACAAGACGTTCTGCAGTTTCTTACCCGGCGGCGAGGCTACGATGTCGATACCGCTTTCCGCAGTATTTTCTTCATCCGTCAGGCGCATGAAGCCCTGACCGCCGCCAAAGAGACTGGTGAAGGTCTTGCTGAAATTCTGGTTGATTTTGGCAAAGGCTTCGTCGAACTTCTGGTGGGTAATCTGATCGATTTCGCGAATCGTCGACTGCGTGTTTTCAATCGCATCGATCAGATCTTTGCGCTGGGTTTCGAGGAAGGCATGACGGTCCGCCGTCTCCTGGTACTCTTCGAGCGCCATCATGTTGACCGGGCCCATAGCCTCCAGCTTCTGCTTCAGGCCGCGGCAGGCGTCGTCTTCTTCGCTCAGCGCTTCGCCTTCCAGGCGGGGCACATCTTCCTGGCGGCGCAGTTCCGAGGCTTCGATGCCCAGGTCGCTGACGCAGGCTGCTTCCATGTATTCGAGCTCCACAGCCAGCTTCGCCGAGTGTGCGCTGCGCGTGCTGCGCGCCTCGCGGAAGCTATCCACCTCCGCGCGTAAGGCCTTGAGGTTGTGCTCCAGCTCAGTGAGTTGCTCGCGCAGCAGCTTGGCCTCTTCAGTGGATTTGGCCGCTTCTTCGAGGGCGGTTCTGCGCACTTCCGTCAAACGCTCCCGCTCCACTGCCAGTTGTTCGTTCTCGCGCGTGCGCTGCTGTTCTTCCGCGGTCGCCGCGGCCAGCTGTTGCTCCAGTTGGTTGACCCGCCGTTCCAGGTCGCCGTACATGCGATCGATACGGGCGAAGGCGGCTTCCGCACCGCGGCTGCGCTCTTCCAATCCTGCCAGCAGCGCGGAGACTTCCGCCGCCTGTTGCTGCGCCTGTTCCCGTTGGCGGCGCAACTCCTCCATGCTCTGCTGCAGTTCGTTGACCTTGATTTCAGCCGCGGAATGCTCTGCTTCCAGGCGGGCTACCTCTTCGCGCTTTTCTTCAATCAAGGCCTGGCGGACGCCGCGCAGATCCTTGTTGCGTTCGCTTTGCACCACCCAGTCATCCAGCCGCCGCTCCAGCCGGGCCACTTCCGCGTCCATCTGGCGGAGGGCTGCGCTTTGGTTGGCGCTCTCCCGCTCCGCGTTGCGCCGCTCCTCGCTGATGCGCTCCGATTGGGCAGCTAACTCGCTTAACAGCCGGGCCAGGGAAGCGGCCGTGATCTCGGCGCGGGCCAGCTCGGCTTCCACCAGGTCCAGCCTTTTCTGGGTCTCGCGCAGCTCGCCCTTCAAGGCCAGCGGACCTTCCACGCTGGGCTTACCGCCGGTGACGGTGACGTTGTGAAAGCACTCGCCGGAGGGGGCGAGGAAGAAGGCGTTAGGGTTTTCCAGGGCCAGGGATTTTGCCAACTCCGCATTGGGAGTGACGAAACCCTCGCGGAGTTTGGGCAAGATCACTTCCAGCGATCGGCCGAAGCCGTCGAGCACCCGGATGCAGTCTTTCAGCCGCTTTACGCCGGACCCGCTGTGCTTGGATTCCAGGGTGTCTCCGGCAAAAGAAAACTTGGCCTGGGAGTCGTCGGGATGCACCAGGAAGGTAGCGCGCCCGTCGACGTCGCTCTTCAACAGCCGCATGCCTTCATGCGCGGCATCCCAGCTGGTGACCACGATGTAGTTGAGCTCGTCACGCAAAAAAGCATCAACGACTGTTTCGTATTCGCCGCTCACTTCGAGAAAGTCGGCCAGTGTGCCCACAGGGGCCAGGCCGCCGCCGAGCGAATTTGACTTGAGCAGCTTGCGCACGGTGTCGGTCGAATAACTGTGCTCGCGGATGAGCGACTGCAGAGAGTTGCGGCGTCCGGTCAGGGTGGCCATCTCGGCGCGCAAGCGATCGCCTTCGAGCTTGGTTGCACTCTCTTCGCCGCGCCGCGTCTCGGTTTCTGAACGCAGGGTGACGAGCTCGCTCTCGAGGCGCTGCAGTTGTTCGGTGACCGACTCGAAGTTAAGCGAAGCCTGTCCCCGTTCTGAGCCCAGCGAGGCAAGCTCTGCGCTGGCAGCGCTAATCTCTGAGGCGAGCCGCTCCGCATCCTGCTCCAGTGCGGTTAACGACTCCTCTGCATGCATGGTCTGGTTGCGTGCATGGCCCGCCTGAGTGAGCAGCTGCATGGCGTAGTGCCGCGCTGCCTCCAGCCGTTGTTCGGCTCCGGTGACAGCCTCGGACGCGTCGCGTGCCTGCTCCTGGCGCCGCCTTGAGTCCTCACGCACACCGGCGGCTTCGGCCGCTGCGTTTTCCAGGAAGGACCGGTGGGACTCGCGCTCCACGATCAATCCCTGCAAGTGAAGGCGTGCCTGTTCCAGTTCGGCCGAACCAGCGGCAGCGCGAGTGCGCAATTCTGCGATGCGCTCCTGGTTGGCGATTTCCCGTGTGGTGGCGCGCTCCAGCTCCACAGAAGACTGGTTGGCGCGCCCGTTAGCGTCTTTTGCGCTGGCGTCCAATTCGTAGCCGCGCGTCATGCCTTGCGAGTGCTCATCGTCGAGCGCGCTTACCTGCTCGCTACCTTGCTCGATCTTGGTTCCCACCTCGGCGATCTCCACCATCAGCGCCGCCTGCTCAGCATCCATCTGCGTGATACGGCTGGCCAATACCACGCGCAGCCTGGACCGCATCTCGTCACGCAGTGCGGCATAGCGCTCGGCTTTCATGGCCTGCCGTTTGAGCGAACCCATCTGCCGCGTGACTTCCTCGAATATGTCGTCGACACGCGCCAGGTTCTGCTTGGCCTGTTCCAGGCGCAGCTCAGAGAGCCGCTTCCTGGTTTTGAAACGAGTGATTCCGGCGGCCTCTTCGATAATCGCGCGCCGGTCATGGGGTTTGGAACTAAGCAGCTGCCCGATGCGCTCCTGCTCGATAATGGCGTAGGATTCCGGGCCTAACCCGGTGCCCATAAAAATGTCCTGAATGTCGCGCAGGCGGCAAAGCTTGCCGTTGAGGAGATACTCGCTCTCACCGGTGCGGAAGAGACGCCGGGTGACGACGATCTCGCCCTGCCGCGCCGCTGTCCGTTGGAAGCGTCTGCGGCGGATCTTCAGCACCACCGGGTTGCCGGCCTCCGCAGGCTGTTCGACAGCGGCGTCCGGTTTCACTTGAGCTTCGGCGACCGCTTCTACGGGTTCTCCATCGATCAGAGTTCCAGGCTGCACCTCAGCGATGATCTCTTCTGTCTCCACAGCGCGCTCGGTGCGGATCTTCTCTTCGTCCCAGTCGGTCGTTTCCGGCTCGTTGTCTTCCAGCTGGGGTTCCTCAAGTAAAGGTCCTTCGGCGTATGCTTCGGGATCGATCAGGGAAAGAGAAACTTCTGCCATGCCCAGGGACTTGCGTTCCCGGGTTCCGGCAAAAATGACGTCTTCCATTTTGGTTCCGCGGAGAGTCTTGGCTGATTGTTCTCCCAGAACCCAGCTTACGGCGTCGAGAATGTTCGATTTACCACAGCCGTTGGGACCGACCACGACCGCAATCCCCTGGCCCGGGAGCGTGACCTCGGTGCGGTCGCAGAACGACTTGAACCCCAGCATCTGGATCTTCTTCAGCTTCAGCATGAACGTGTCCCTTTCGTCGCCCCTGGAGCATTGCCGGCCGCACGGCGACGAGTGGCCTTAGCAAAGACTCTAGCGATGGTGATCACTGGAAGCAACATAGAGACCCCAACATGTTGTGGATAAATCGTGCACAACCCAATGCGTCGCGGCGTGTAGGCGGGATAGACAGCTGGGGGCCCTTTCCGCTGGAGAATGTATCTCTAAAGGCTAGACCTGCCCTGCCCACGTTACAAGTAACGTTCGTGGCACGTTTTAGGACATAGCGTAAGTAGTTTATTTTATGAAAGTTAGCTGTTCATGGTTTAAGCATGGCCTCAAGGCCCAACTCAGGGGCTAAAGAGGGTGTGTGAGAACTGCTAATTTCCGAGAAAAACCGCAGGTCCCTCCACTACGCTGCGCTTCGGTCGGGATGACAATACTGTGGGGGGGGCGGAACTGTGCACCCCCATGAGAATGTTGAGGGACTTGCGGGTTCCCTTGGTTGACGAGAACTCCAAGCCAATTCCCCAACAGAATTGTCATCCCGACCGGGGCGTAGCGGAGCGGAGGGACCTGCGGTTTCTTTCCCTTCTCCGCCTTTTCCCGCAGCCGTGAAGGTTGTCCCAATCAAGGACCGCGCGGCCCCAGCCTAGGGCTTCGTCGTCGGCCGCAGGAGCACTTCGCTCACAAAGGACGTAGGAGATTGGGTCACCAGCATGGCGACTACCTGGGCTACGTCGCCGGGCTGGACCAGGCGGGTGCGATCCTTCGTACTTCCTGGGCCGCCAAAGGTAGTGTTCACGGAACCCGGAGCTATGACCGATACACGCACGTTATATTGCCGCAGTTCTTCCGCGACCGAATACGTGAGCCCGTTAAGTCCCCACTTGGAGGCGGAATAGGCGGCCCCCTCGGGCAGGACATTCTTTCCCGCGAGCGACGAGATGTTGATGATATGACCGGCCCGGGCGGCGATCATCATGGGGGCCAGCGATCGGATCATCAGGTAGGGCGCCCGCAAATTCGTATCCATCATCTGGTCCCACTCCTCCACCGGTAAGTCGATGAGTGGTTTCCGCAGCACACCGATACCGGCGTTGTTGACCAGGATGTCGCACCGGCCGCACTGCTCGTGGACCCGCTCCCCAAAGGCTGCTACGGCCCCGGCGTCCATCAAATCACAGGGCAGGGCGATCGCCTTTCCGGCTTGCTGCTCGATCGCCGCCTTCACCTGCGTCAAGCGGGCGGAGTCGCGCGCGGTGAGCACCACGGAGGCGCCCATGCGGGCGAGCCGCAGCGCAATGGCCTCACCGATGCCGCGCGCCGCCCCCGTGACCACCGCCACCTGGCCGCCCAAAGGATCGATCGCATCCTGCTCCAGCGGTGTTTCGGTCATCGTCTGCTACCTCCCGTGATTCGATGCTTACTATGGTCTGGTCATCCATTGATACGTTTACTTGTCAGAAACGAGAACCTGTTTCTATAATCCTTCCACAGCTCATCGGGAAGACCTTGGTTTTTCTTGACTGGGGTGAACCACGAGCGAAGGATCAAAGCGTTTAGCCCAGACTCGAGTTTTCCGGCGCATATCCATTTAAAGATGAGAAACTTGCGGCTGTGTATCGTCATGATTGCTGATTTCTGCGTTTTCCAGATTCCCGCATCTCCTAGGAGCGTTGCATGAAGAAGTCCGTACTTGCTTCCTTGTTGGCCTTGGCCACTATCTTTCCAGGCAGCGTGTCTATGGTGTATGCCCAAGCCGCTCAGTCCGGTCAGATCACCATTAAAGATCCCGCCGAATACAACGCGTACACCAACGCCATCGGCCAATCCACGCCGGCGGCCAAGGCTGCGGCTATTGAAGCGTTTTTGACCCAGTACCCCAACTCCGTGGTCAAGACCGACTTGCTGGAACAACTCATGGCCTCCTACCAGGGGGATCCGGTGAAGATGTTGGACGCCGCGGACCGGTTGCTGGCGGTTGATCCGGGTAACTTACGGGCGCTCGCCACCTCGGTTTACCTGTTGGAGACCCAAGCCCACGCTAAGACCAATCCAGCCGATGCGCAGCCTCTTCTCGATAAAGCCGCTGCCGAGGCCCAAACCGGCCTCAGCGCCCCAAAGCCGGCCACCATGTCGGATGCCGACTATCAAAAGCTGAAGACGGCGACGGCGCCGATTTTCAACAGCGCGATTGCTCAGGATGACGCCAACAAGAAGGACTTCGCGGGAGCGATTGCGGCCTATAACAATGAGCTGAAGGCCTATCCGAGTCCGGATGCGACGCAGGCCGGCCCCGGACTCAATGACACCTATCTTCTGGGACAGGCCTATGCGCAGCAAACTCCGCCCGATCTCAAAAATGCTGCGTGGTTCCTGACCCGGGCAGCGCAATTCGCGCCCGCCCAAGCCAAGCCGCAGATCGAGGCGGCCGCCGAGTACTTCTACAAGAAGTACCATGGCAGCATGGACGGCTACCCGGCTGTTCAAGCCCTAGCCAAAGCCAATCTCTTCCCGCCACCGGATTACAACCCGACGCCGGCGCCTCCACCTCCATCGCCTGCCGACCTTGCCGCGCAGACGGTCGCCTCCACTCCTGATCTGAAGACGCTCAGCTTGGCCGATAAGGAATTTATCCTTTTCAACGGCAAGCCGGAAGACGCGCAGAAGGTTTGGGACACCATGAAGGGCACCCGTGTCCAGGTGCCGGGCACGGTGATTTCGGCAACCGCTGACTCGGTTCAGGTTGCGGTCACGGAAGACAACAAACAGAGCAAGAAGGCGGACTTCACGATCAATATGAAGACCCCGCTTAAGGCCGTGCCGGCAATCGGCGCTACCGTCAGCTACGACGCCACGTTCGATTCCTACACTCCTAACCCGCCCATGATCACGCTTGTCGACGGTGAGCCACCAGCCAAAGCGCCTGCAGCTCGTCGGCACACAGCAGCGCACTAACAGCCACAACAGGAAGAGCAACCCCGAGCAGCGGGGTTGCTCTTCCTGATTACGCATCGCAGAGGGAAGTTTTATCGCTTTCCTGCCGGAAACCTACTCCGCCCAACTCGCATTCATGCTGCTCAGCATGGTCTGCCGGGGATCCTGGGCAAACACCAGTGGTATCCCACTCAAGCCAAAACCGGGCTTGAATGGGGCACCCAGCGTTCGTTGCCCGTTTTTATTTGTCATCCTGAGCAGTCGACTGAGTTGAGAGAGCAATGACCCCGCCTTCCTGCACCCGCAACGAACGTTGGGTATCCCATTCAAGCCCGGTTTTGGCTTGAGTGGGATACCACTGCACTCGACGCGCCTTTTTTTGTCATAAGGAACGAAGCTGCGGGATCTGCGGCGCCCTCGTATCAAGCTAAGCTCAGCCATGGAGAACAGAGGCAAAGCCCCGCTGGCTGCATGGTAGAGTGAAATTTCGATGCCGAGAATCGCCCCCAAGCTCCGGCTTCTGCTGCTCGCCAGTCTTGCCGTCCTCTCTGCTGCGGCGCAAACCCCGCAGCCACCCAATCAGGATCTCTTTCCCGGCGTTCCGGCGACCCCAACAAACACCGCTTTTCCCGGAGTCGCCGCGGTCCCGATCGCGACCACTCCACTGTCCGTTCCGCCTTCCGTGATCGCGCTCGAACATCTCGAGCCGGGACAAATGAACGCCGCGGATTACGACGTGGTTTCCAACCTGAGTCCCGAGCTTTCCAAGCAGGCGGCACTGGCCAATTTCGACATCAGCAATCCTGGCTGGCATTACCAGCAGATCATGTGCCCGGCGTTCCCGGACTACGTCTTCCTCGCCTTTACCCACGGCGCGGATGAAAGCGGGTCCTCGCGCTTTGCCGCCACGCTGCCGCGCAATAGCGCGCAGGTGCGCATCGTCTCCACCTATGCCCATGGTCTTTTGCCGTTTGACGCCTCGTGGAACCGGCCCGGCACCTTTGAAGTCTTCAACGGAATGCTGCGCGACGTGCGTGGAATGGAGCCGCTCAGCCACGCGCACAATTGGCTGATGATTGCCGTGTGCTATGCGGAATTGAGCGGCTATCCGGTCCAGGTGCTCAACTACACCCCGCTACCGGATAAGAGCCTCGACCTGTTGCGCCTGGACGCGAACCAACCGCAAATGCTGATAGAAAGCGATCAAAGTGCGGATGTCACTTTCAGCGACGTCTCCCGGCCCACCATCACCACCAACTGGTCTCTCCATTTCGATCGCCATGGGCAAATCACCTCCGCGTCCAAAAGACTGGCGCGCCAGTCTTCTACCATTGCACTGAAACCCTGAGACGCGCGTGTGAGAGCTACTCCCCCAGCATGAGCCGTTCGATGGAGAGGGCATGCCCGGTAGCGCCATTGCACTCGATCAAGACCGCGCACATGCGCGGATCTCCCTTGGCCGCTTCGAATTTTCCCGGCATCCCGCTGAGGAAGCGGGCGAGAATCTGCTCTTTTTCCACCCCGATGACGCTGTCGAAGGGGCCGCTCATTCCCACATCGGTCTGGTAGGCCGTCCCCCCCGGCAATACTCGCTGGTCGGCAGTGGGTACGTGCGTGTGAGTTCCGATTACCGCGGTAACCCTTCCGTCTAGGTACCAGCCGAGTGCCACTTTTTCTGAAGTAGCTTCGGCGTGAAAGTCCACAACGATCACTTTGGCTGTGATTTTTTTTAGTAGGGAATCCGCCGCGCGAAAAGGATCCTCCAGGCTGCCCATGAAGACCCGGCCTTGCAAATTGATGACCGCGTAAGTTTGTCCGGAGGGCAACTCCCCTTCGTAGACCCCATGTCCTGGCGTGCCCGCGACATAATTGGCGGGGCGCAGCACGCGGCGCGGGCGTTCGTGGCTGTCCGCGGGCACGGACTGCATATATTCGATAATCTCGCGTTTGTCCCAGACATGGTTGCCGGTAGTGAGGACGTGGGCGCCCTGGTCAAAGAGTTCGTCGGCGATCCCCGGCGTTACGCCAAAGCCGCCGGCGGCATTCTCAGCGTTGACCACCACCAGGTCGACCTCCCGCTGTTCGATCAAGGGTGCGAGGTGCTCGCCTACGATGCGCCTTCCGGCGTGGCCAAAGACATCACCGACAAAGAGAATACGCAAAAATACTCCTTTGGCTGAGGTAATTTGGCAAACGATCCTGCGACGGGTACGAAATGGTCATGGTTACCTGATGGCTGTACTGCAACCTTGGAAGTTACTAACGTGCTGTCACATGGCCATGCTCTTTATCGCCCTGTTATGGTAGCGTTCGTGCATGGCTGTCAACTGCAGATTTGCTACCGGGGTTCATGTACTGGTTCTGCTTGCATCGGAGCCGGATACATTGCAAACTTCAACCGATATAGCGCTCAAGCTGGATACCAATCCAGTCGTTGTTCGCCGCGTGCTTGCCTCTCTTCAGCAGGCCAAGCTCATCGAAAGTCAAAAGGGTCCTACCGGTGGTTCACGGCTCCTGAAATCTCCAAAAGCGATCTCGCTGGCGGATGTTTACAAGGCAGTGGAGACCGGCTCGCTGTTCCACACTCCCAATGTCCATGCTGCGCCGGCATTGCGAGTTAACTCCGCGCTGGAAAAGATCTTCTCCGGCTCCATGATAGCTCTGCTGGATGAATTTGAGAAAACCAGCCTGAGCCAGGTGCTGAAGCGGGTCGGTAAACAGGGCAGCAAGAAGTAAGCCCCTCGAACTGTCGGGGTGACAAACCAAGGTGTCACGCCGGCTGGCCGCTCCCCCTGGCCGCCCCGATGATCGCGGGCGGCGCCGGGCATAGTTTTTCTACTCTGCCGTAGTTCCAGATTGGGAACGGAGTAGCGGAAACAGGATCACGTCGCGGATCGATTTGGACCCGGTCAGCACCATGGTCAGCCGGTCAATGCCGATACCCTCGCCCGCCGTCGGCGGCAGCCCGTAGGCCAGGGCGCGCACGTAATCCTCATCCATTACATGGGCCTCGGTGTCGCCTCGCTCGCGCTCCGCCAGCTGCTGCTCGAAGCGTCTCCGCTGCTCCTCCGGATCGTTCAACTCGCTAAAGGCGTTGCCCAGCTCGAAGCCTCCAATGTAAAACTCAAAGCGCTCCACCCAGTCTGGTTCCTCTGGCTTGTTTTTAGACAGCGGGGAGACGGCGACAGGGAAGTCGTAGATGATGGTTGGCTGAATGAGGTGGTCCTCGGCGACGGCTTCAAAGATACCAGCGATCGTCTTTCCCGCAGGCTGAGACGGCTGGTAGTCGAGCGAGATACCGGCCGCGCGCACTTTCTCGACCATCTGCTCTACTCGGGTGTCACTCTGAAATTCCTCCAGTGCGGGTTTGGCTCCCGCCCCCTCCGGCCAGAACTCAAGGATGGCCTCCCGCATGGAGAAGCGCCGCCACTTGGACAGGTCGATCTCGTGGCCGCCGAAAGTAGTCATGGTGGTTCCATTTACTTCGAGCGCAACCTGGGTAACGAGTTCTTCACTTAGCTGCATCAGGTCGTGGTAATTGGCGTAGGCCTGATAGAACTCGAGCATGGTGAACTCGGGATTGTGTTGCGTGGAGATACCTTCATTGCGAAAGTTGCGGTTGATTTCGTAAACCCGGTCGAGACCGCCGACCACCAGGCGCTTGAGGTAGAGTTCAGGCGCGATGCGCAGAAATAGCGGAAGGTCGAGCGCATTATGGTGCGTGCGAAAAGGCCTGGCTGTGGCTCCTCCGGCGATGGGCTGCATCATCGGAGTCTCCACTTCGATGTACCCGCGCGCGTCGAAAAAGTGCCGGATCGCCTTGAGCAACAGGGCACGTTTGACGAAGACCTCACGCACATCGGTGTTCATGAAGAGGTCGACGTAGCGCTGGCGGTAGCGGAGTTCCACATCGGCGAGGCCGTGATACTTCTCCGGCAAGGCCAGCATCGCTTTGGCCAGAAAAGTGATGGTTTCCACATGGATGGTGAGCTCGCCGGTCCGGGTGCGGAAGACGTAGCCGGAGACGCCGATGTGGTCTCCCAGGTCCAGCAGTTTGTAGAGCTGAAAGCCCTGCTCTCCCACGGCATCCAGGCGGACGTAGATTTGCAGCCGTTCACCGCTTTGTTGCAGCTGGGCAAAGCCGGCCTTGCCCTGGGCGCGGATGGCCATGATGCGCCCGGCGACTGTGACCACGGTCCGTTCCGCGTCCAGCACTTCGGGGGGGATCTCTCCGAACTGGCGGCGCACCTCCGCGAGGGTGTGGGTAGCGACAAACTGGTTGGGGTAGGCCTGCTGGCCAAGCGCGGCAATCTGGCGCAGCTTGTCTTTGCGCAGCGCGAAAAGATTGCTCTCGAATTCTGACTCAAACAATGGGACGCCTCTGAACGAAAAGTCAGTATAACGTTTGCTTGATTTGGACCTGCTGTTTCTTCCCCGATTCTCACACACCCTCTTTAGCCCCTCAGGTATTCCTTTCCTGCCCACTAAGGACAGTTGGCCCACCCCTTGGTTCCTGGTGAGGAAATCCCACCGTTCGCACCGGTGGTGTATAACTAGCACCGATAGCGATGCCTTCCGACCAGCCAGATCGACCGTCGCCGCCGGCGAAGTCCTCGTCCAAGGACGGCCCGCTACAGTCGTTGGTGCGTATCGAAAGCCTCATCCAGCTGGCCTTGTTGTTGCCCGCCGCTGTGGTCATCGGTTGGGCCATCGGGCTGGCCCTCGATCACTGGTTACATCAGCACTGGATCAACATTCTGGGCTTGATCACCGGCGCGGTGGCAGGCTTTGTGCAGATCTTCCGTGTGGTTCTGTCCCATAGTAAGGAATGATGGAATTCAGCGACCACGATTTGCGGTTGGTGTTTAACCGGGCGCTGCGCAGCGTCGCAATTGCGATCGCAATCGGTATCCCAGTGATATGGATCGCGTGGGGCTGGCGCTCCATGCTGTTGTTCCTGGTGGGGGGCGCGATCGCCGCCACGGGCATTCTGGAGTGGCGGCAGCTCATGAGCGCCGTGGTTGCGCGTCTGGATCCCGGTAGCGGGAGCCCTCAGGGCAAACCCAAGCCCCTGGGGAGCGTTTTGTTCTGGTTTTTTATCCGGCTCGCCGCCGCTGCCGGGCTGCTTTATGTTAGCCTGAGGAGTTTGGACGGTAAGGTGGCCGCTCTGTTGATCGGCCTCGCCTTGGCGCTGGCCGCCCTATTCATCGAAGCGCTTCGCCTGTTACGCGCGGCGTAGAACCCCGAACCGATTTCTGAAACTGGAGAGCACGAGCACAAGCTACTCGTATGCATGAACCAAGCCTAATCACGGATACGTTAAACAAGTACTTTGGGAATTTGGCCACGCAGGTTCTGCACGCGGTCCACGTGCGGCCCTACAATCCGCACGCTCCCATCACCGAGACATTCGCCATGGAGATCGTGGTGCTCGGCCTGCTTTTCCTCTTTTTCGTACTGGTGCGCATTTCGCTCAACGTTGAAAATCCGGGGCCCATTCAGCAGCTTGCGGAGATGCTTCACGATTTCGTCTCCGGCCAGGCGGATTCGATCATCGGGCACGGAGGCCAGCGTTATGTGATGTTCACGACCTGCGTGCTCATGTTCGTGCTGCTCTCGAACCTGCTGGGCATGGTTCCAGGCCTGCTTGCGCCTACGTCGGTGGCCACGGTTCCGCTGGGGGTCGCGCTGCTGTGCTTTTGCTATTACCACTACCATGGAGTTCGCGAGAACGGCGTGGGCTATTTCAGGCAATTTGTGGGGCCCATCTGGTGGATTTCCTGGATGATGCTGCCGATCGAGTTGATCTCGCATTTCGCGCGCATCCTCTCCCTCACCGTTCGTCTTTACGCCAATATGTTCGCCGGGGAGATGGTCACGCTGGTTTTCTTCTCTCTGATCCCGATCGGTATCCCGATTGTGTTTATGGGATTGCACCTGGGGGTGGCGCTCATCCAGGCATATATTTTCATGCTGCTGACCATGATTTACGTTTCCCAGGCGGTAGCGCACGACCACTAGATATTTTGACGAAGTTGTCGCGCCGGAGCGCTATGCTTCCACTCCGGCTCGAACGCCGCAAGCGTGAGGGGGCCAGCACGGTGAGCCTCAACCACCCACTGGCGGCAATTCTGACAGAAGCAAGGAGAAAGAATGCGCAAATTGCAATATCTATTCATGACCCTGTCCGCCTTGTTCATGGCGGTTCCGGCCTTTGCTCAAACGCCAGGTGGTGAGGCGGGCGGTCCTGGGCATGGACTCACTGCGATCGCAGCGGGTCTCGGCATGGGCATCGCCGCCGGGCTTTGCGGCCTCGGCCAGGGCCGGGCAACCGCTTCGGCTACGGAAGCGCTGGCCCGCAATCCTGGAGCGCGCGCCGGCATCCTGCTACTGCTCACCCTCGGCCTGGCGTTTATGGAGTCACTCTCCCTCTTCACGCTGGTCATCATTTTCGTCAAGGTTCAATACTAGTCAACGGCAGCAATCCGGGAAGCAGGAGAGATCAGGTAACGCCTGATCTCTTTCTGCTTTAGGCGTCCTCTATCCACATGGCTCATCGCCTGACGTTCTCGGCAATCTCGAAGCAGTTCGGCAAGCAGACCGCGCTTCATCCGTTGACACTGAGTCTCGAGGATGGAGAGATCCTCGGCTTCCTGGGTCCGAATGGAGCGGGGAAGACGACAGCGATCCATCTTGCGCTGGGCTTTCTTCGGCCCACTTCCGGAAGCGGGTCGCTGCTGGGCAAGCCCTTCGGCGATGCGGAGGCGCGGGCACGGCTGGGCTTTGTACCGGATGTCCCGGTATTTTTTTCTGAAAGCGGCTTCCGCAGCGTGGAGTTGGCGGCGCGCCTCAACGGAGTCAATGATCCCCGGTTGGCGAAGGATATTCGTGATCTTCTCGCTACGGTTGGCTTGTCCAATGAACGCAAGGATGCGCGGCAGTATTCGCGAGGAATGCAGCAGCGCCTGGCGCTTGCCCAGGCTTTGATCAACGATCCGGAATTGTTGATTCTCGATGAGCCCGCTGCGGCGCTTGATCCGGCAGGAGTGCTTCAGGTAAGGGAATTGCTGCGCAACGCCCGGCACGCCGGCAAAAGCATTTTCTTTAGCTCCCACCAGCTGACCGAGGTGGAGCATATCTGCGACCGGATCGCCTTTCTCAACCAGGGCCGCCTGGTTCGTTTGGGATCGCTCAAGGACTTTCAGAGCGAGTCCGATCGGGTGGAGATTGAGTTGCGCGGCATTTCTCTGGCCGAGCTTAGCCGCATCCACCCAGCAGCCGCGACCGCCGGTATCAACCCTGCTTCAATCCGCATATCAGTTCCTGTACAGGAACAGCGCCGCGTGATCGAGGGAGTCTGGCACGCGGGAGGCGAAATTATAAGCCTCGCGCCGCTGCGCCGCCGGTTGGAAGATTTGTTTCTCGAGTGGAGCGGCGCCGGCGCAGCGCAAGAAGAGAACTCCCGTCCATGAAAACCGCGGCCATATCGAAGATCTGGCAGATCGCGCGCCGGCTGCTGTACCAGAATCGCTGGATCTATTTGTTTCTAATGCTCTGGCCCTTTGGCATGGCGGCCATTCTGCTGGTGCCCGCGGCTAAGCCGGAAATCGACGATGTGCTCTCCATCCTGCACCAGGAGTGCCTCTACGGATTGGGGCTGGTGGCGTTCACCGGGGGCGCCTTATTAGGCAATGAGCAGCGCTCGCGCCGCATCGCAAGCGTGTTGTCGCGTGCGGTCAGCCGGCGGCAATACTTCTTCGCCTTGGTCAGCGCAGCGTGGCTGCCGCTGGTGCTCTACGTCGTCAGTTTTGTGATCAGCGGAATGGCTCTTTTTTCGGCCATCGAGCGACCACCGGCACTGGTGCTCACCCTGGCCGTGGCACAACTCGTCCTGGGCTTGTGGACTGCGGCCGCGGCTGTCTTCTTCGCCACATGGCTTCCTATGATGCTGGCGTCCACTGCCTCTTTGGCCCTGCTCGCCTTGCTCGGCTTTCTGGGTTACCTGTGGCCTGGCTTCGCTCCAGCGCGGCTGCTCTTTACTTTGACCCAGGGAGACCTGGTTGAGGCGGCGCGTCTGTTGCATCGACCGGCCGGCTTCCTGCTGATCATCGTGGGGGCAGCGCTTCTCTTCGCCGCCGGGACGGCAATTTTTGAGCGGCGCGATCTTCGATTGAAGAGCGACTAAGGGCGCTCCACTTCTGGTGTATACGCGGGAGCCAACTTTTTCCGCAGCCTGTTAGGCCGCTTCAGAGGGTGTGTGAGAACCCTGAAGCTTTGGGAGCCATCCGGGGCGCACTGCAGATCCCTCGGCTTCGCTCGGGATGACAAGGGGGAGGGGAGCGCTTCCATTGATGAGGGCGATTGGAATGGCAGAGTGCGTTGTGCTGCTTCGGTCGAACGGAATCTTTCCATCCGCATTACGAAGCCCAACGAAAGTGGCAAATCTAAATTTGTCATCCCGAGCGAAGCCGAGGGATCTGCAGTGCGCCCCGGATGGCTCCCAAAGCTTCAGGGTTCTCACACACCCTCTTAGGGCGCACACTTTCCCCGCCGACTCGAAGACTTAAGGCGCATAGGGCGTTACTTGCGCCACGGTGGTGACAGATGCGGTGCTAGTGCGCTTGCGCGTTGGCGGCGGCGAGCAGAAACACCAGCGGCGCATTCCAGTTGATGGCCACCTCGTTGAGAGAGGGCGCCATCTGGTCATCGAGCCACATGCGCATGGGGGGCAGCTTGTGCAAGGTCTGCGCCACCTTGTCCGCGGGCTTCGCATTCGGGCCGCCAGACAGAAGGCCGGGCCACGGAGCCGGGAGATGATCGGCAACACTAGGACGATGATGGGGATGAAGAAACGGATTTGTCCCTACTTGGGTGACCCAGGAGACTCCGAAACAATTGCGCCCCAGCAAATAATGGAGGTTACCCAGCGCCGCCTCCATGAGTTGCGCCTCGGGCGCGAAGTAGTTCGCTATAAGCAGTAACAGCGACTGGTTGGCGGCGACCCCGTTCGAACCCCAGACGTAATCCGTCGGAGCGAGGGTGTTGCCGTAACCGCTGGAACGCCAGCGAGCCAGGAGCGATCGTGCGGCAGCCGCCGTTTGCGCGTGTATCCGGCTGCGCATTGTCCCATTGCCTTTTTGTTCCGCTAGAGCATAGGTCCAATACGCCAGGGGGGCAACATTCGACCACGTAGGCGCCGCGATGGCAGTTTCCAGCGGCAGCGCCTTGCTCCCGCTCAGGAATCCCTGCTCGTATTGTGCGTCACCGGTGGTGCGCCAAAGTTCCGCAGAGGCCCACAGAATTTCATCGTTACAGTGAGTGTCCCCGTAGGCGCCGGTGCCCACACCTGGAGGATCGGCGAAAGTCACTTGAGGATGCGCAACCGCCCAACTCCAGGCCTGCCTGCCCGCGGCCAGGCAGCGTTCGGAGAAAGCTGCATCGTACGCATGGTAACAACGCGCCGCGATGGCCATGACGGCGGCAAAGTCTGCGGTGGCGGCCGTGCTCTTGTAAGGGGTTGCACCGGTGCCGATGACGTAGCTGGTCAGATGGTCGTCCTCCGGCATGACAAACCCGCAGAACTGCTCGCTGGTCTGCTTGTGCCAGACTCCGCCATCACTGTCCTGAAGAGACAGCATCCATTCCAGGTTCCAGCCTATCTCGGCCAGGTAGTCGGGGAGCTTACCTCCCGATTCAGGGATGCGCAGAGAGAGGCTACGCAAATCACGAGAGTAGAGCTCCCAGGCCCACAGAAGAGTACCGGTAGTGATTCCGCTATTGACAATGTAACGGCCGTAGTCCCCGGCATCATGCCACCCTCCATGGTTCGGCACCGCACCCGTGCGCCCCGAGCTGGGATGATAAGCACCTACCTGATGGCATGTCGCATGGCGGTAACCGTCGCCAAGATCGACTGCGCAACCACAGCGCTGGCCGTAGAAGGCGCGCATGGAGAGCTTCAACGGATTTAGATAGACATCTTTCCCTACAGGGAAAGGCTGGCTGCGAATACCTTTCGTTACCAAACGGTATGTGCCGGGCGCAGTGAGCAGCGTGAAGTCGGCTAGCGCCACGCGATCTCCCGAGGCTGCATCCATCGCAGGGGCGGTCATCTGGCCCTGGAAGACGGAATCCCCGGTCTGCTCGGAGTAAATCTGAAAGGATCGATCGGGGCCGTTTTCCGCCCGTACGCTGGCTATTTTCTCGCCGTCGGGGAGATAGCCGCTCTGGTTGAAGACCGCGTCCCCCGGGCTGGTGACTGCGCTCAGCATCCTGTTTTCCCACGGCAGCGCCGCGGACGCAGCCAAAAGGCCCATATATTTAAAAACTGCTCGCCGGTCCATCGCCCCATCTTACGACAAGGCAGGTGCGCGGCCGTCAGAGATTAGCGCGAGAGTTGCGCTGTCCGCGCGGCCGCGGCATAGCCAATATATTAGGCACAATAGCGGTATCGATATGGCAGAAATCATCGGTACTTTTTTCCCTGCCGGCCTCGCCCCTGGTCAAGGCCTAAAGAGTAACTCAAACGTAACAAAATCTGCCTCTGCCCAGTTACCAGAAAGAATCCGTATCCGATTCAGTTTTGATTGTTCCGTAAAGAAACCCGTGCTACGCTTCTTCTCGTGCCTCCCCCGAAGACCTCCTGGTCTCGCACCCAAGAAATGAGGGGCATATAGAATCTCTCCTGGGTGCGCGATTTCTTTACTCTATCCCCTTCGTTGTTGGGCCCTCGACTGTTTGATCAGTTAGTGTCTCAATGCATGTACGTGACCACTGCGCCGGGTAACCCCGCAACTGAGCTGAACAGTTTCCTCCGACTGTCCCCCAAAAATACTGCGTAGTTCCATCCTTTCTGTCTGCCGATGGAAGCGGAATGCGCAGTGCTCACGCTATCGTTCAGGTCTCTCTTCGGGATCTGACCTCGCCGGCTTTGCTGAAAAAGCAAAGACACTGGAGGTGTGTCTTGAGTGATTCGCGATCGTCCGGTCCAGTTCCGCCGGCGAAAGATGTGCGCGCTTTGTTTGATAAAGCAAACATCGGGAGTATGCGCTATCTCACTTTTGCCTCGCAGAAACCAACGGTGAGCAGCGAAGGAAATAACACACCTGCGATGGTTGCGGAATCAGTTGTGCCTGTGCCGGTCGCCCAAAGCAGTATCCCGCGGCGGGCGCTGGACTCCGCCTTTGAGGTCAATGACAGGTTGCGGATTGCTTCCTTCCAGCCGCGCCTGGCTCCGGGCTCAGGAGCTGCGCTGGCTTTTGCTTCTTGTGCCGGCGGCGTGGGCAAGACGACCTTGTGCGCGACGGTGGCCCGGGTCTTGTCCTCGCGCGTGGGCAACGTGCTGGTGGCTGACCGGTGCAGAGATGGCATCATTCCTTACTTCTTTAGCCTGGAGCGCCAGAGCGCAGGCGGTTTGCAAACTGTTTATCCTAATTCCCGGCGCGCAGGCTACCAGATGACCTTGGTTGCAGCCCCTGGCAGCGAGCAGCCGAGCGCACCTACCGCTGCCTGGCTGGAACAGCTGCAGGCGGAGTCGCCCCTGACGCTGCTTGACCTTCCGACTTTTAACGAACGACCTACGCCAGGCGCACTGGATCGAGTGAGCCAGGTAATTGTTCCCCTGATTCCCGATGTCCAGTCCATCGCCAGCATCGCGCGCGCTGAAGAGCTTTCGGGCATGTTGGAAGAAGGACACAACAGTCGCAATCTGTTTGTGCTCAACCGCTTCGATGAGGCCCGGCAGATGCATCGGGAGATCCGTACCTACCTGGAAAAACTTCTTGAGGATCGGCTCGCACCGGTCGCCGTACGGGAATCGGAGTATATCCCCGAGGCTTTGTCCCTGGGCATGACGGTACTCGATCATGCACCGCAGACGGCAGTCGTCAAGGACTTCGCAGAGCTAGTCGCCTGGCTCGAAGAACGCGTTTTGAGCGCCAGGCAAGCTTCTGCGGAGAGGGTGGAGATCGCATGAAAAGCGTCCACAAAAAAAGCGTTGGCGCTTCAGGCCCCCCCCGGATCTCCCCCTGGCTTTTTCTGCCACTCATCATCGCCGTGCTGGCGTTTGTCGCGCTTATTCCGATGACCTGGCAGCAGCAGGCTTTCTTCGGCGTACTGGTAGTGGTTGCCGCGTTCCTGATCGACCGCAGCAAGCGTGGACCTGCAGCCACGATCCTACTGGTTTTGCTCTGCCTTTGTGCTACCACACGCTACGGCTATTGGCGTTCGGCGACGCTATGGGATTATTTGCATCGCCCCTGGGCCCACGTAAGCGTACTTGCGGCCGTGCTGATGCTGATCCTGGTGGGAGCGGAGTTCTACACCTTTCTCATCCTGGTGCTGGGTTTCTTTCAGACCATCGCACCCCTCAAGCGCCCTCCCTTGTTGATGCCCGAGAATCCTGAGAACTGGCCGGTAGTCGACGTTCTCATCCCCACCTTTAACGAATCGCTCGACGTCGTTCGCTACACCGTGTTGGCCGCTCAGCAGATGGATTGGCCGGCGGAGAAGCTGAACGTTGTCGTGCTCGACGATGGCGGCCGCAGTGAGTTCAAGGAATTCGCCAGGCACGCGGGCGTGAGCTACATCGCGCGGGCGGATCACTCCCACGCCAAGGCGGGGAATTTAAATAACGCGCTCCGCCAATGCAAGGGCGAGTTTGTCACTATCTTCGATTGCGACCACATCCCCACACGCTCCTTCCTGCAGATCTCCATCGGTTGGTTTCTGCGCGACGCCAAGCTGGCGATGTTGCAGACTCCGCATCACTTTTACTCCCCCGATCCCTTTGAGCGGAACCTGGGCAAGTTCCGCAAGGTTCCCAATGAAGGCAGCCTCTTCTATGGCATCGTGCAGGATGCCAATGACCTCTGGAATGCCACGTTCTTCTGTGGATCCTGTGCGGTGCTTCGCCGTTCCAGCCTGGACGAGGTAGGCGGAATTGCCCACGAGACGGTTACAGAAGATGCGCACACCTCGCTTCGTTTGCAGAAAGCAGGGTGGAATACCGCCTATATCAACCTGCCGCAGGCTGCCGGCCTGGCTACGGAAACGCTCGTCCGGCACGTGAAGCAGCGCGTCCGATGGGCCCGCGGAATGGTACAGATCCTGCGCATTGACAATCCGCTCTTTGCACGAGGGCTAACCCTTTCTCAGCGGCTTTGCTACTTCAATGCAACCCTGCATTTTCTTTATGCACTGCCGCGCCTGGTCTTCCTCACCGCGCCACTGTTGTACCTGTACTTCGGCCTCTCCAATGTTCCCGGATATTGGCTGGCGATTCTGGCCTTTGCCGGCCCCCACCTGGCTCTTTCCACGATCGCGAATTCGCGTATCCAGGGCAGCAAGCGCTTCTCTTTCTGGAATGAGATCTACGAGACCGTTTTATCGCCTTACATCCTGCTGCCCACCCTCTTTGCCCTGATCAGCCCCAAGAGCGGCAGCTTCAATGTCACCGACAAAGGCGGCGCGCAGGAAAACGGGTACTTCAGCCTCAGACTCTCGCTGCCGTTTCTCTTTTTGCTGGGGCTCAATCTGGCCGGCCTGGGAATGGCGATTCCGCGCTATCTCTATTGGGACCGCGGGCACACCGGAACCATCGCCATGAACGTATTTTGGGTATTGTTCAACGTCGTCATTCTCGGGGTTGCTTTGGCGGTCTGCGCGGAGGAGCGGCAAAGGAGGCACGCGGTGCGCGTTCCCTGTGCGGTTCCGGTCGTTCTTCAGGTAGGCGGTGAGGCCATCGAAGGGACCACGGCCGACCTCTCCACCAGCGGACTGGCGGCGGAAGTGGGAGCGTCGTTGGCATTAGGCGAGGAACTGAGCATCGAGTTTCCGGAAGAGGAATCGGGAGAGCGGTTGCGGGGCAAGGTAGTCGGTAGGAGCCAAGGCCGCTTGCGCATACAGTATGCCCAGCTGTCACTCTCCCAACAGGAGCTGCTCACCCGGGTTCTCTACTCCCGCGCTGATCGATGGATTGCGTGGGACGAAAGCTACACCAAGGACAATGTTTTGCGCAGCTTCTTCAGCATGCTGGGCTCTTCGGCTACGGGCTACTGGAAGCTGCTGGTCATGGCCCCGGGCAGCGTCTCGAGCGCTTCCGGCAGGCCCCTCAAACCGGTGCGCGTTGCGGTCATTACCTCCATCGTGTTGGCTGTGCTCGGGTTGGCCTTTTGGCGTGCCAACGCCAGTACGACGCTCGCGACCAAAGAGGTCCCTGCGCAGACCATCCAGCGCTCGTTCACCCTGGGCTCGCTGGCCAACGATAGAGGGACATTTTTGCTGGAGCGGCCGGGCAGCCGGGAAATTCTCAAGTTCGCTACTCCCGAAAGCTGGCTTATCCGGGGCGGCAAACTACATCTCAAGTACCAGATTCCCAGGAACGCAACGGACGAATACACGTACGCCGACGTTCGCCTGAATGACTCAATTCTGGCCTCGGTTACGCCTACCGCGGAGGAGCGGGATGCAGGCGCGGGAGAGCTTTCGGTGCCGCTTCCCCCCGAGCTGCTCATGGCCAGGAACGAACTAAGCATTCAGCTTGCCGGTCAGGGCAATGCGGCGTGTAGCGTTGCCGTGGAAAAGACACCGCCGTGGTTCCGCATCGATCGCGCAAGCGAAGTAACCCTCGATGCCCAGCCTCTGGCGCTGGCCAGCGAGTTGGCGGCCTTGCCGAAGCCCTTCCTCGAGCACCTGGCCAACTCGCCGGTAGTGATGCCATTTGTTTTTGCCCATCCACCGGATACGGTCACGCTGCAGGGAGCCGGGGTCCTGGCTTCGTGGTTTGGCTCGCTCGCCGATGATAGCGGTGTCCGCTATTTCACCCAGCTCGGCGAGCTGCCGGCGGGAAACGCCATTCTCCTGCTGCTGGGCTCAGAGCGGATGGAAGGGATCGCGGTCGAACCTGGGCATGCGTCAGTCTCCATCGAAGCTAATCCCCGCGACCGCTTCGCCAAGGTGCTGGTGATTCATGGCGAAACCAGTGATGATCTCTTGGCCATAGTCCAGGAGCTTGCCAGTGGGCAACTCAAGATGGCGGGCAGCTCGGTGCAACTGACCCAAGCCGTTTCATTACCAACACGAGCACCCAACGACGCCCCGCGCTGGATTCACACCAATCGCGTGAGCCTGGACAACCTGGTGGGCCGGGCGGAGCGCCGCACGACCGGGCAAAAGCCGGTGGACGTCTATATGCACCTGGCTCCGGATTACAACTTCGGCGTGCAGCAGAACATGTACCTCCATCTGGAATACTCGGTAGATTCCAAGGTGGAACTGGCGAAGCCCTCCAACATCGCCGCCAGCCTGAATGGAGCGTTGGCAGGCAGCATGCCCCTGGTGGCTACGGCGGAGACACACCGCGGAGATATTCCGCTGGTTGACGTGCCGGCGGCTGTCTACGCTAATACGCTACAGTTGCAGTTTTATTTTGTCCCTGCCGGCGCCCAGGCATGTGCACCCGATGGTGGAGGGTCCACTGCGCAGATCCTGGGTTCTTCTTACCTGGACCTTGGCCGGGCCGTGCACTACACCCAACTGCCAAACCTGCGGCTCTTCGCCAAGGCCGGCTTTCCCTTCACCAGGCTGGCTGACCTGAGCCAGACCGCTGTGCTTCTGCCCCCGGCCGCGGGGCCCGAGGTCATGGGTTTGTACCTGGATCTCATGGGATACTTTGGCGCCCAAACCGGTTACCCAACGTACCTGGTGCAGGTGGCAACGTCCGCGGATGCCGCCAGCCTGGGGGACAAGGATCTGTTGGTTTTGGGAACCTTCCGCGATCTGGCGAATAGTCCGGAGATCAGCAGCCGTCTGCCTCTGACGTATGTTGATCAATCTTTCAACCTGAGCCGGCGTGCCCGCTGGGCGCTTATGCCAGATTGGCTGCTGCGGCGCGATGCCGGCGCCTGGCGGGCCCTCAACGGTTCGGAGGCCATTTCGCCCGATGGGCTGCTGGAGGCGATCACATCTCCTTTTGCCGGCAGGCGAAGCCTGGTGGTGATTGCGGGACGCGATCGTGCAGCGCTACCCGGATTGGCTTCCGCGTTGCTGACAACCATGCCCCGCGACGGCATCGATAACACGGTGAGCTTGTGGAGTGCAGGTAACTTCATCAGCTATCCGCTTTCTACCGCGTCCTATGGTTCCGGAGACCTGTCGTGGTATCGCGCCTTTAGTTATTGGCTACCCAATCACTTGTTTATCCTGCTGCTGCTGCTCTGCGTGGTTCTGGCGCTGCTGGCGATTTACGTCCAGTGCTGGCTCGCGGGGCGAATACGAGCGCGGCTGAACTTGGATCCCTCCCCCAACCGGCACTTGAGCGGCGCGTAAGCGCCGCGCAAGACGGTGGCCGTGCATTTAACTCCGCAACCTTAGGTTGCAATCGCAGTACCATCCCGCTGGAGCGCGGGCAGATGGAGGGGACATGTTCAGGAAATCGGAAATAGCTCTCGGGCTTCTGTTGCTAACCGCCGGCGTTGCGGCACTCCCTGTAAGGGCGGAGCAGAGCGCCACCGAGGTCCTCATCCAACGTGCGCGCACATTGGATGGGCAGGGAAGGCATGATCTCGCGGCTGCGGCGTGGCAACAGGTTCTGCTGCTCAATCCCGACCAGACAGATGCTCTCGCCGCGCTGGCCACCTTTTATCAGAGCAATGGCGACACCACGTTGGCGAATCACTACCTGGCGCTATTGCGCAAGGCCAAGCCGGGCGACGCCAGGATCGCGCAAATCCCGTCTGCGACTTCCCGGCCGGGGAACACTTCAGACTTTGAAGCCGCCGCAAAGTTGGCCGCACAGCATCGTTACCAGGAGTCGTTGGAGCTCTACCGCAAAGCCTTCCACGGCACCGAGCCCTCGGGAATGTGGGCCGTCTCTTACTACGAAACGGAAGCTGCCGTTCCCGCTGAATTGCCGCAGGCGATCACCGGCCTGCGCAGCCTGGCCAAAGAATATCCGGCCAATCCCGGCTATCAATTGGCACTGGGCAGGGTGCTGACCTACGACCCGAAAACGAGAGTTGAAGGAATCCATCTGCTGGCCAGCGTGCGCGGAACCGCGGATCAAACGGAGCAGGCCAAACGCGCCTGGCGGCAGGCAATCTTGTGGGACGTGAATGGGCCGGCCGCGGAGACGGCGAAGGAGTATCTGTCGCGCTATCCCGATGATCAGTTGGAGGCCAAGTTACATACCGCCCAGGCGGAGCATACGAGCCATGCGCCGGTGGCCGGCCAGTCCGAACAGGGAGAAGCCTACGCCGCCTTGCATAAGGGCGATCTGCAGGAGGCGCAGCAGCTCTTTCAACCACTGCTCTCCATTCCTGGGCAGCGTGGCAAGGCGCTCGCCGGATTGGGCTACGTCAACATGCAGCAACAGAACTTCGCGGCGGCAGCGGAGCATTTTGAGCAGGCCCAGCAGGCCGGCTTTGACGCGCCGGAGTTGAGCGCTGCTCTGACCGATGCGCGGTACTGGAAGGCCATGCAGGCAGGGAACCGCGCACTTACAGACAACGAGGTGGCTCACGCCATGAGCGCCTTCGAGGAGGCGCACTCGCTGAAGCCCGGAGCTCCCGAAGCACTCCAAGGTGAAGCCGGGGTGTGGATGCTGCAAAAGCAACCGCAGAAGGCTCTACCCCTCTTCGAGCAGGCAGTCAGAGCCCAGGAGGACAGGCCCCAGGGTTGGGCGGCTTGGTTCGACGCCCTGGTGCAGGCCGGGCGGAGCGAAGAGGTCATTGCTGACCAACCCTACATTTCGCCGGAGACGCGGGCCAAGCTGGAGACGGATGCGGATTACATGGCGGTGATGGCCGCGGCGCAGATGAATGTGGGCAATGAGGCCGAGGCACGGCGCCTGATGACCGAGCTGGAGCAGGTGATGCCGCTGGACAAGCGTAGCGAGGCCCAGGTTCGCTGCGCGGAACTGCTGGCCGCTAACTACCCGCGAGAGTCGGCGCGGTTGGCCTTTGACGTGATTCGGGTTTCGCCCGACAACGTGCAGGCTTGGAAGCTGCTGGTGCGCGATGAGCACCAGGCCGGCCGTGACCAGATGGCTTTGACCGCTGCCGATCGCATGCCGGCGGCGGCTTACCAGGCGGCACTGGGTGACGTGGATTTTGTCACCATGCTGGCCGCCTGCCACCAGGCGATGGGGCACTACAGCACGGCGTCGAACCTGCTGGCGCAAGCGCACAGCGATACCAGGGACGATAGCAAGAAGACTAACGCGATCGAAGTACAGACAGCGTCCCTGTTGCTGGCCGAGGGCAACGCGGAGAACGCCTACAAGAACTACATCAGGATTCTCAGGCGTTCGCCCGGCGACAGCGATGCCTGGAGTGGATTGATTACTGCTCTGCACCAGGCAAAGCAGGATGAAGCAGCATTGACGCAGATTCGGCAACTGCCGCTGGAGATGGCGGAGAAGCTGCAGCAGGATCCTGGATTCCTGCAGACCGAGGCGTCTGTCTACGGGGCTACGGGGCACAACCAGTTGGCCGTGGAGACCATGGGGCGGGTGCTCGCGCGTTACCGGCCCGGGACCAATGAAGCTCCCTATGCTGTCGAAGCGCAGTATGCCTGGCTGCTGCTGGGTGCGGGAGACGAGAGCCGGCTGGCGACGACACTGGCCCAGATGGGCCGGCGCACCGATCTGACTGCGGGACAAAGGCAGCAGACCAGCGACATCTGGGCCGCCTGGAGCGTACGTAAGGCAACCAAGGAAGAGAAGAGCGGAAACAGCAAACAAGCCATGGCAATCCTGGAAATGGCTTCTCAGGCTTATCCCGCAAATGGTGACATCCGCCGGGCCATGGCGGGGACCTATATTCGTAACAATGAAGGTAAGCGCGCCTTTGCCCTATACCAGGAGATGGAATGGGCCACCGCTACGGCGGTGGACTACGCCGGGGCCATCTCGGCCGCTTCCGCGGCCCATCAAAAGGAAGCCGGCCGGCAGTGGCTGGCGGAGGGGCTGGAAGCATTTCCTAACGATCCACAATTGCTCACCGCAGCGGCCCAGTTTGAAGAGGGCATGGGCGACATGCATAAGGCCGAGTTCTATTGGCGCAAGGTGGTGGCCAACAGCTCGCAGGTTAAGCTGTCCGCGCAACTGACGGGGGTGGGCGCGCCCACTGCCACCGCGACCACGGCGAGCGACGCGCTGGCCAAGATGCTCGCACCCAGGGATGCGACGGATGTTCAGCCAACACCTGTAATTTCCCAGCCCGAATCGTTGCCGGATGCAATCTCCTCTCTCCCCGTTATCCAGCATCCGGCGAGCGAGGCAACGACTGATTCCAACGAACAAGCGAGTCCCTGGCTGGTGCGCAAGGCGCCGAGCTCGGGGCCGCGCACACAACCCATCGCTTATGAGCCGCAACAGGATTCAGGAAGCAGATGGGCGGTTCCAGTGAGCGATGCTGCGCCTGCACCCGATCCGGCGCAGTTCCAGCAAAAGAAGAGCTCTGCGCATTGGGATTCCACACCAGGGGCGAGAGAGGCTTATTTGACCAATGCCAGTTTCGATCCTCACCCCTCGACCAGTGGAGAGGATGAGTTCGCGGCCTCTGGTGCGCTTACTTCCTCTTCGAACGCGACCGAGCCCGCGACCCGCGCAGTACTGCTTGGGCCGGGACAACAGGCGCAGGCCGAGTTGGAAGGATTGGCCAGCCGCTACAGTGGCTGGATGGGAGGCGGCACGCAGCTTGGCAGCCGCAGTGGCACCCCCGGCTTCGACCAGTTGACACGCTTGGAAGCCATTTTCGAATCAAGTGCAGTTTTGGGAGAAAACGCCCGTCTCACGGTGCGCGCTCTGCCCGTTCTGCTCTCGGCTGGAGCTGCCGACGGCACCTCGAACTATGGCTATGGCGCATCGGGCGCTGCTCTCATCGGCCAGGACCAGTTTCAATCAGGCGTCGGCGGGGAAGTGCAGTTAGCGACCAGGCTGGTAGACGCCACCCTGGGATTCTCGCCGTATTCCTTTTACGTCTCCCACATTCTCGGGAGCCTTAGCGTACATCCTTCGAGCTTCCCCTTCAGCTTCCGGGTCTATCGCGACCAGGTGAAGGAGACCATGCTCTCCTATGCCGGCGAGAAGGATCCTTTGACGGGGGAAATTTGGGGAGGCGTAGTGGCCACCGGCGCGGAGGGCAACCTCTCGTTGGGCTCGGCGCAAACCGGATTTTATGTGCAAGGCGGCGCAGCACAGCTGACCGGCGTCAACGTGAACAATAACAGTCGCATCTCCGGGTCGACCGGAGCGTATTGGACCGTTTACAGCAACGAATATGGCGTGCTGAAGATGGGAGCCAACATGACCGGCCTGCACTATGCCCAGAACCAGCGCTATTTTACGATCGGCCAGGGTGGATACTTCAGCCCTGATTCGTATCTGTTGCTGAACGCTCCTTTCACCTGGCAAAGCCGTCCCATCAACCGCTTTACCTACACCATCAAGGGAAGCCTTGGGGTGCAGAGCTTTCACGAAGGCACGGCTCTTCCCGGGTCCTTGATTGCAACTGATACAGCTCCCACCGCCCAGGCAAACATGGGAGCGAACTACAACCTGGATATGAATATGGCTTACCGCCTGGACGAGCACTGGGACATAGGCGGTTTTGTAGGGGTCAATAATGCTCATGATTACCAGGACCGGACGGCCGGTTTTGCGGTGAAGTATATGCAGCGTCCGCAGGTAGATGTGGAGGGCGGCCCCACCGGCCTCTTTGACGAGCGCGCTGTTCGACCGCTGATCGTACCGTAGCGTTGAACGATTCAGAGCCAATTTGGTTCACAAGGATAATGCAGGCGCGGCCCCGGGCGCGGCGGAGAAAGGTCTTATGTTTCGAGAGCTCGCGAAAAGCAGTAAGTTCTGGGTCGTATTCGCCTTGGGTGTATTGTCAGCCACCCCGTGCCTGGCCGCGCCGGGAGCGGGTTACTGGCATACCAGTGGAAGCAAGATACTCGATGCCAACAATCAGCAGGTCCGCATTGCGGGTATCAACTGGTATGGCTTCGAAACCACGGACGAAGTGGCCCATGGTCTCAACAGCCAGGACTACAAGACCATCCTGCGGACCATTCAGGCAAACGGATACAACACCGTGCGTCTGCCCTTCTCCAACCAGATGGTGGAGACGCCGATTGTCCCTTCGTATGTCAGCTTTAGCAACGCCAGCGGCCCGATCAACACCGACCTGCAGGGGTTGAATTCGCTCCAGATCATGGATGCGATCATCGACTATGCGGGAACGATCGGGCTGCGGGTCATTCTCGATAACCATCGTTCGGAGGCGGGCAACAGTGCCGAAGCCAGTGGTCTGTGGTACACCGACGCCTATCCTGAAACTGCCTGGATCAGCGATTGGCAGGCGCTGGCAACCCGCTACCTGAACAACTCCGCCGTGATTGGCGTGGACCTGCGCAATGAACCCCACAATGCCGCCACCGGTGGCTCCTGTTGGGATTGCGGAACCCCCACCAACGACTGGCACCTGGCAGCGGAACGTGGCGGCAATGCGGTGCTTGCGATCAACGCTAGCCTGCTGGTTTTTGTCGAAGGCACGGACGAGTACAACAACAACTACTATTTCTGGGGCGGCAATCTGCAGGGAGTACAAAACTCTCCGGTGCAATTGAACCTGCCCAGCCAACTGGTCTACTCCGCGCACGACTACGGTCCGGCCGAATCGTCGCAGGCCTGGTTTAACGGCAGCACCAGTTATGACAGCCTGGTAAGCACCTGGACCTCTTATTGGGCTTACATCAGTTTGAACGGAATTGCGCCGGTCTGGGTAGGTGAGTTCGGCACGCTCAACGACAATGCGGATATTCAGAGCACAACGCCCGGGTCGGAAGGGCAGTGGTTCTCGAGCCTGGTGCAATTCCTCGGCGCCAATCCAAACCTGAATTGGACCTATTGGGCCCTGAACGGTGAAGATCGCTACGGGTTGCTCGATTCCACTTACGATGCGACGCCGGTGAGCGCGTTGAAGCAGCAATTGCTGGCGGGCATCCAGTTCCCGCTGAGTGGGGGAACGCCCATCACGACTCCGTCGTTCACGCTGGCGCAGAATCCTTCGACGGTGGTTGCCGCATCAAGCAGTACCGATCTCGGTGGCTCCGGCAACACCACCGAGGTGACCTACACGGCCCTGGTGAACAACCGCACCAGCAGTAACGAGTCTTCTGTAACCATTGCGCTTACTTTGCCTGCCTCTGCAGTCGTCATCACGGAGTCCAGCACAGGGTCCGCAGCCACTTGCAGCACTGCCGCAGCGGTTTACACCTGCAGCTTTTCGAGCATTGCCGCGTCTGCCAGCGGAGGAGTGAGCCTGACGGCCATCTATCCGGCTGCTAATCTCACGTTCAACAGCAGCGGTCAGGCTGCGGAAGCTGTGAGCGCCAATGCCGCGATAGGCTCGCAGACACTGCCTGCCGCCTCGGTTACCACGACGGTAGACCAGCAGAGCAGCCAGCCGAACACCAGTGAGTCCATCGTGTCCACTCCCGCACCGGGCTATGCATATACCTACGGCCAGGTGGCAACGGTGAACTTTTCCCTGACGCCCACGCCGACCAGTCCAATTCCCATCGCGTCTTTCACGGCGCAATTGGATGGAACCCAAAGTCTGACGGTCACCTCGCTCGGCAGCAATCAATACCAGGTTCCTGTCGGCCTCTTGAGCGGAGGTTCGCATTCGATCGCCATCCATCTGGCTGCCAGTTCGAGTTATGCCGCGGCGGCCGCGACTGTGTCGCTGGTGGTACAGAAAGCAAGTGCTACCCTCGCAGTTGCCGGCGCGCCGGTGGCCGGCACCTACGGAACGGCAATTCCCATCACTGTGAGCCTTACGGGGCTGAGCGGCACGGGTTTTGCCGCTCCCACCGGAAGCGTCAACGTGGTGATCGACAATCTGGCGCCGCAGACAGCGTCGCTCAGCGGCGCGACGGCAAGCTTCACGGCTCCGTCCGGTCTCGCTGCGAACACCCACTCCCTGAACTTCAACTACAGCGGCGATAGCAATTATGCGGCGCAGAATCTTGGCGCCACTCTGGTGGTCAAGCAAGCGCCACTGGTAGCCACCGCGCTGGCCGCCAGCAGGGCGGTTGGCGCGGCAAACCCCACGTTTTCGGGGACCCTCACGGGCGTGGTCAATGGCGACGCGATTACCGCGACATATGTCTCACAAGCCACGTCCGCCACGTCCGCCGGCATCTATGCCAGTGGCCCGGATGCGATTACGCCCGTGCTTGCCGATCCTAACAATCGGCTGAGTAATTACACCGCCACGTTGAACGACGGAACGCTGACCATCACGGCGGGAAGCACAGGGACCGGATCAAACATCACCTGGCCGACTCCGGCTGCAATCGTCTATGGAACCCCGCTTACCGCGGCGCAATTGGATGCAAGTTCAACCACTCCGGGAACCTTCACCTACACGCCGCCTGCCGGCAGGGTGCTCGGGGCAGGTCCGCAGACGCTTTCGGTAAGCTTCTTGCCGACCGGATCCACCACAGCGGAAACCGGCAAGACGACACTACTGGTTAACCAGGCCACCACCACGACGACATTAACGGCCATTAATGCGACCACGGCCGGTTCAATCACTTTGTCGGCTATCGTGAGTTCCATTGACGGCGGCACAGCTACGGGCAGCGTCCAGTTTCTGGATGGCTCGACCTCGTTGGCATCCGTAACCATCAATGCGACCGGCCTGGCGACCTATTCGGTCCAACTATCCAATGGACCGCATACCCTTACGGCTGTCTATTCGGGTGATGTAAACAACCTGGGCAGCACTTCGACTGCATTGCTGCAGAGTGTCAGCGGAGGTCTCAACTTCTCCCTCTCGGCAAACCCCACGGTGTTATCGCTGAGTGCAGGTCAGAGCTTGCCTGTGACCCTCTCCGTGTTCTCATCAGACGGCTTTACGGGAGTCGTTACCTTTAAGTGCACTGGCCTTCCTGCCGGATCCACCTGCTCATTTAATCCGGCGACCATTACTGGGAACGCCACCAGCGTAGCGCAATCGACAACGCTCACGATTGGGCTACCCGCGGCATCGAGCGCTCTTCGACCGGCGCCGGAAGATAACCGTTACCTGGCAGGATTCTTCGTATTACCGGGCGGCGTGTTAGGCATCTGCCTCTTGTGGCAGCGCCGGAGGCTGCAACGCACTTTGGGAATGTGTATCCTGGCGACCATCTTCCTGGTGAGCGTATCCATCGGTTGCGCCGCGGGCAGTGGGGGCACCAACGCAAACGTCAGCCCCAGTTCGGTTGGAAGCTACAATGCGCTGATCACCGCTACGTCGCCGGCCAATGTTCAGACGCTGACCATCCCGGTGACGTTAACGCAGTAACAGAGGTCGGGTGCCCCACAGATGTCGACCGCTAAGTGCGTCGGATGAATCGAGAGTCAGGGAAAGAGCACTCATACTTGTTATGAGGACCCTCGTTGTTTGACTCTGTCCCTCCACCTTCACCACTGCCAAGGTCGGCCACAACCCTTAAATTTGTCATCCCGACTGGAGCGAAGCGTAGGGGAGGGACCTGCAGTTTGGGTTAATGGAGAAACGGAACCCGGAGGCGATACGCCCACGCCGCATTCGCTGAGCTCGAAAGTGAAACTGCAGGTCCCTCCCCTACGCTTCGCTCCAGTCGGGATGACAAATTTAAGGGTTGTGGCCGACCTTGGCAGTGGTGAAGGTGGAGGGACAGAGTCAAACAACGGGGAGGCGGCTCCTACTCTGCCCTCAAGGTGATCGATGGATCAACCTGCGCCGCACGCCACGCCGGCGCCCAGCATGCGATGCCCGACACACCCGTGAGCAGCGCGATCACGAAGAGATAGGTGATTGGGTCGAACCGCGACACGCCGTACAGCAAGGAAATGATGAATTGGCTTGCCACCACCGCGCCAAACAGCCCGATCATCATACCGATTCCGGTGAGCGTCATTCCTTGCCGAATCACCAATAGAAGGATGTTACGGCGGGACGCGCCCAGTGCAGCGCGAACCCCAATCTCACGCATTCGCTCGTTGACACCACCGGATAAGACACCGTAGATGCCGACGGCGGCGAGCACCATCGCCACCATGCCGAAGGCTTCAAACAAGGTCAGCGCGAAACGCCGGTCGGCCTCTGAGGAGGTCAGCAGCGAGTCCATGGCCGCCACACGCACGATGGGTTGATCCTTGTCCACCGACCAGATCGCGTTTTTGACGGCAGGTGCGAGTGTCGCTGGATCGCCATGCGTGCGCACCACCAGCGACTGAGTACCATCCACCAAGGGCCATTGTGTGGTCGGGACATAGAACGCATCCGATTGGCTCACCGCGAGGGATGCCTGCTTCACATCGCCCACCACGCCGACGATCGTGTCCCAGGGCAGCTCTGAGTGTCCGGTGTTGGGGCCAACGCGAACCCGTTGACCGACTGGATCCTGATGGGGAAATTTGCTTTTCGCAAGAGATTCGCTGATCACCGCCACTCCGGGTGTCTGTGCGTTGTCGCGTTCGTCGAGCAAGCGGCCGCGCAGGAGCGGAATACGTGCGGTTTCGAAGTAGCCTGCGCTCACGGCATAGCGAAGGGCGCCTTCGGCGGTGCCGGTATGCGACTCGAACTGCACACCGTATACATCGAAATCACCGCTCAAGGGCAATTGGCTGGTGAACGCGGCGGAACTGACTCCAGCCACCTGGCGCACTGCTTCCAGGGCCTGGGTAAGAAAGCGGGCACGAGCGCTGTCAGTGTCGAATTTGTGACCGTACTCTTGCACCTGCATCGTGAGCAGGTGTGAGGCATCGAATCCCGGATCGATGGCAAACAGAGTTTCGAGACTGCGCAAGACCAATCCCGCGGTCACCAGCAACACCAGGGCGACCGCGACCTGCGAGACCGCCAGCGCGCGTCGCGTCGATTGGCGTCCGCCGGCGCTGGTCCGCGAACTTTGTTGCCAGCCGCTCTGCGGGTCGATACGCGATGGTTGTAGCGCCGGCAGAAGCCCGACGATCAGGCCAATGGCCGTGGTGATGATCAGCCCGAACGCGAAGACTGCGCTGTCGATATGAATGGCTCCGACGCGCGGCAACCCCGGCGGACTGAGCGCCACCAAAGCGCGCACGCCGACGACCGCTACGCCCAGCCCGAGAACGCCGCCGATCGCTGCCAGAAGCAGGCTCTCCGTGAGCACTTGTCGAATCATGCGCATCCGTCCGGCGCCCAGCGCGGCGCGCATGGCGAATTCACCGCGCCGCCGCGCGCCGAGTGCGAGCAAGAGATTCGTCACATTCACACACACGATCAGGAGCACCAGTCCAACCGCCCCGAGAATCGCCAGCAGAGCCGGCTTGACGGCGCGGGTGACGTCATCCTGAAGCCGATTGATGACCATCCCGTCCGGGGCACCACCCGAGCTGTCATATCCCTTGGCATACGTCTGCGTCAGAGGACGAAGGATTACATTGAGTTCGTTCCTGGCTTGATTCCCGCTGACCCCCGGACGCATCCGGCCCACCATTCGTAAATGGTGGCCCCATTCCCTGCCATCTGCGGGAAGCGATGGATTGTATTGCAAGGGCGCCCAGAGCTCTGCCGCAGAAGCCAGTACATTCTCGAACGAGCCGGGCATCACACCGATCACGGTGAAGAGGTTGTCATCCAGTTTGATCTGCCGACCGACAATGGTGCGGTCCCCGGCGAAGCGCAGCCGCCATAACCGGTCGCTAAGCACCACCACATTGGGGCCGTGGAACTGGTCGTCGGCTGCCTGAAAGTCTCGCCCCAGCGCGGGCGATATACCCAAGGTACGGAAGTAGTCCGCACTGACACGCTGGCCCTCGAATCTTTCCGGCTGGCCGGTTCCGACCATCGCCGGTTGCCAAGGCTTCATCACTGCCATTGCGTCGAAGGAGCGGCTCCGTTCTTGCAGGCTGTGGAAGGTACCGAAAGTCACCGGGCGGGGAGAGCTATCGCTGCGCATCTCCCATAGCATCATCAGCCGGCCCGCATGGGGATACGGGAGCGGCTCGAACAAGATAGGGTTCACCGCGCTGAATATCGCCGTGCTAGCGCCGATCCCCAGTGCCAGGGTAAGTGATGTAACGAGCGCGAAACCGCGATTACGGAGCAGTTGACGCGCGGCATAATGCAGGTCGGTGAGCAGTGTGCGGATCGTATGCTCCCACCCTGAAGATCGCACTTGTTCGCGCGCGACGCTCGGGCTGCCTAGCTCCAGGCGTGCGGCTCTCCGCGCATCCTGGGGAGAGAGTCCACGGGCCACCCACGAGGCGGTTGCCTCTTCCAGGTAGTGCTCCACCTCGTCGGCGACATCCTTGTCAACAGCTTGTCCGTGGATGAGTGCACTGAAACCGCGCGTGAGCTGGCGCCAGAGATCCATGAACGCAACGGTAGTCGTCGTCATCTTGATTGTCAAGATGTGAGCGTCAACCCGTGGAGGGTCAGGCGACCGTCAAATCACTCTTGGCGGTAGCAGCGACCTGCGCGCAGACGGCCTCGGTTACCTGCGCCGTGGTAGCCGTGCCGCCGAGATCACGCGTGTGCAGCGAAGGATTCGCCGTCACGTGTTCGATGGCTTTCATCACCCGCCCCGCAGCCTCGACCTCGCCCAGGTGCTCCAGCAGCATCACGACCGACCAGAAGGTGCCCACCGGGTTAGCCCAGCCCTTGCCCATGATGTCGAAGGCTGAACCGTGGATTGGTTCGAACATCGATGGATAAAGCCGTTCGGGGTTGATGTTGGCTGTGGGCGCAATGCCCAGGCTGCCGGCCAATGCAGCCGCGAGGTCGCTCAGGATGTCGGCATGCAAATTCGTGGCCACGATGGTATCCAGCGAAGCCGGACGATTGACCATGCGTGCGGTGGCCGCATCGACCAGCTCTTTGTCCCAGGTGACGTCAGGAAATTCCCGGGCAATTTGCGCCGCGATCTCGTCCCACATAACCATCGCGTGGCGCTGCGCGTTGCTTTTTGTAACCACCGTTAACAGCTTGCGGGGACGGGATTGAGCCAGGCGAAAGGCAAAGCGGTGAATGCGCTCGACGCCCGCCCGGGTCATCAACGACAAATCCGTGGCTACCTCGAGAGGATGCCCTTGATGCACGCGGCCACCCACGCCCGAGTACTCACCCTCAGTGTTCTCGCGCACAATGACCCAGTTCAGGTCTTCCGTCTTGCAGCGCTTGAGCGGCC
Organism: uncultured Acidobacteriaceae bacterium; assembly: GCA_963787145.1. Taxonomy (GTDB): domain Bacteria; phylum Acidobacteriota; class Terriglobia; order Terriglobales; family Acidobacteriaceae; genus PALSA-350. Next base: position 127,921 of record CAWBBY010000025.1, on the reverse strand, counting down.
CGTCGATGCCAGGAAGAATGCGCGTAGGGCGCACGTTGGCGTATTGATCGAGCCCCTGGCAGATCTTCAGCCGCAGACCCCACAACGTGATGTGGTCGGGGATATGCGGATCGCCGGCGGAGCCGAATAGAATGGCGTCCTTGGTGCGCAGAGCATCGAGTCCGCTTTCCGGCATCATCTCCCCATGCTTGCGGAAATAGTCTCCACCCCAGTCGAAGTTTTCGAATTCGAAGCGAAAGCCACTTCCGGCGAGCGCTTCCAGAACCTGCCTCCCGGCGGGCACAACTTCCTTGCCAATGCCATCGCCGGGCACGGTAGCGATCCGGTAAGTCTTCATGTCTGCGCTCCTTATCAAGCCTTTGGAATCGAGCTCACGCGATAGCTCACTGGTGGCGGAGTCACGTTGGACAGCTCCGTGAAGGCGGCCTCGGGCAGCTCCAATCCGGCTGCGGCGATATTCTCCTCCACATGGGCAGGGGACGACGTTCCCGGAATCGGCAAAATGATCTTAGACCGCTTGAGCAGCCAGGCGAGCGCCGTCTGCAGTGTGGTGGCGCCGAGTTCCCGGGCAACCTTTTCTAACACGTCCAGCGCTTTCCGGTTTTGGCCCAGCGGAGCCCAGGGCAGGAAGGCGATGCCGTTCTGTTCGCAATACTTGACCACGTAATCCCATTCGCGGTCGGCGAAGCTGTACCGGTTTTGCACCGAGACGATGGGCACGATTTTGCGGCCGCGCTCAATGTGCTCCTGGGTCACGTTGGAGAGGGCGACGTGGCGAATCTTGCCCTGCTCGCGCAGCTTAGCCAGTGTTTCCATGGAGGCATCGTAGGATACAGCCGGATCGGGAATGTGCAGCTGGTAGATATCGATGCGATCGAGACGCAAGCGCCGCAGACTGCCTTCCACTGCTTCGGTAAGGTGCTGAGGGCTGGCGTTGTGCAGCCACTGGGCAGGGCCCGAGCGCTCCCATCCGCCCTTGGTGGTGATCACCAGGCCGGCCGGATAGGGGTAGAGGGCCTCAGCGATCAGCTCTTCGGAGACGTTAGGCCCATAGGAGTCCGCGGTATCGATGAAGTTGACGCCCAATTCCACCGCGCGCCGCAGCGTGGCCAGGGCCGCGGGCTTGTCGTCGGGAGGTCCCCAGATGCCTTTTCCTGTGATGCGCATGGCTCCATAGCCCAGGCGGTTGACGGTGAGGTCGCCACCGAGGGTAAGGGTTCCAGCGGCTGCTGCAGAGACGGCTTGGGTTTGGCTCATGCGAACGCTCCTCCACGATAGTATTCAATGATATAAGAAGCGGAGACTTGATGAGCACAACCCACAGCAGGACAGGCATGCCTGTCAATACACCGGGCCAGGTGCTATTTGCGAGCCTGATCGGCACCACCATTGAGTTCTTCGACTTCTACATCTACGCCACCGCGGCGGTGCTGGTTTTTCCCCGGCTGTTTTTCCCCCCGTCCGACCCGGCGTCGGCCACGCTCGAATCACTGGCCACCTTTGGCATCGCGTTTCTGGCCCGGCCGGTGGGCTCTGCGCTCTTCGGTCATTTTGGCGATCGCGTAGGCCGCAAGACCACGCTGGTCATCGCGCTTTCGACCATGGGGATATCCACAGTCGCCATTGGAGCGCTCCCAACCTATAAAACCATTGGCTTTGCCGCGCCGCTGCTGCTGGCGCTGTGCCGCTTCGGCCAGGGGCTGGGTCTTGGAGGCGAATGGGGTGGGGCGGTGCTGCTGGCGATTGAGAATGCGCCGCCAAACAAGCGCGCGTGGTACGGCATGTTTCCCCAGCTGGGCGCGCCCGCTGGGTTCCTCCTCTCGGGTAGCACCTTCCTGCTGCTCTCAAGATGGCTCACCGACAAGCAGTTCTTCTCCTTCGGTTGGCGCCTTCCATTCCTGGCCAGCGCCGTCCTGGTGTTTCTTGGCCTCTATGTGCGGCTGACGATCACCGAGACGCCCGTCTTCCGTGAAGCGCTCCAGCGGGGTGAGCAGGTGAAGCTGCCCATGCTGGCAGTATTTCGTGACTACACCCGGCCCCTGATCGCGGGCATCTCGGTGAGCCTGGCGACGTTTGTTCTCTTCTATCTAATGACGGTCTTTGCACTGTCATGGGCCACCACCGCGCTGCATTACAGCCGGGCGAAGTTTCTGCTCATTCAGTTATTCGGCATCTGTTTCTTCGCCCTGTTCATTCCCGTTTCCGCGGTGCTGGCGGAACGAGGCCGCCGGCGGGTGATGCTGTGGGTGACCGTATCGATCGGCATCTTCGGCTTGGTGTTGGCTCCGCTGTTTGTTGCCGGCACCGCGGGGGCGGCGCTGATGATGGCCTTGGGTCTCACCTTGATGGGCCTCACTTACGGGCCGCTGGGCACGGTGATTTCCGAGCTGTTCCCCACACCAGTGCGTTACACCGGTAGCTCTCTGGCGTTCAGCTTCGCCGGCATCCTGGGCGCCTCGCTGGCGCCGTACATTGCAACCTGGCTGGCGAAGACGTATGGTCTGCAATACGTGGGGTATTACCTTTCTGCGGCTGCGCTGTTGACGCTGTTAGGATTGCTTTCCATCCGGGAGACGAAAGACGACGACCTCGCTGCTGCGAAGGTTTAAATCACGATGGGGGCGCACAATGACAGAATTGGCCAGGACTGGGGTTTCGCTCGAAGAGGATCTTCTGAAAGAGTTTGACCGCCTGATCACCAAGCGCGGGTACCAGAACCGTTCCGAGGCGTTCCGCGATCTTATCCGGGAGGCGCTTCTCTCCGAGACGGTCCACTCCAACAAGCCGGTCGTGGGCACCTTAACGCTGGTGTACGACCACCACGTTCCCAATCTCTCTGAGAAACTGACCGCGACGCAGCACTCGGTGGGCGCCATGGTTCTTGCCGCTACGCACGTCCATCTTGATCATCACTACTGTCTGGAAGTGATCATCATGAAGGGCAAAAGCAAGGAGCTCCAGGAGGTCGCAGATCGCATGTTGGCGCTGCGAGGAGTTGAATTGGGAAAATTGGTACTGACCAACTCCGGCAAAGATCTTAAACACAAGCATTAAAATCTTGCGGTTTCAAACTAGAGAAGAAGGAAGATTTTTGAATTCAACGCCTATATGGACGCCTAGTTCGATAAGGCAGACACTGATCACGACAGAACCCTCGATGCGATTGAGTTGGCGCAGTTGAGTAACTTGTTTAGGGGTTTTTCGTCAAAACTCCCACAGAATCGTCATCCTGAGCGCAGCGCCTCACAGATTTGTCGCGTGACACAGCGCTTGTGGCGCGGAGTCGAAGGACCTCGGCGGTGCTTATTTTACCCATGCTGTTCGGAGCTTTTCAACCGACGAGCCCGCACCGGGCGGGCCCGAATTCAAAGACCTTGCACATAGCTGGGGATGGAAGACGATTACAGTGCATGAAAAGATGCACCCATGACCATCCAGTGTGTATCGCAACAGATCGTGTGTCGGGTTTCGGTGGTCGAAAAGCTCCGAGCAGCATGGATAAAATAAGCACCGCCGAGGTCCTTCGACTCCGCGCCACAAGCGCTGTGTCACGCGATAAATCTGTGAGGCGCTGCGCTCAGGATGACGACTCTGTGGGAGTTTGACGAAAAACATCCCAAACAAGTTAGCGCTTATGGGACGTGGTCTCGGGTTGGCTGCTCCGATCATGCCGCTAGAACGAGAACTTCGCCGCGAGCTGCACCAGGCGAGGCGCCTGCGCGCTAACAATACGGCCAAAATTAGGATCTTCCACTTGCCCATCCACCGACGCGGGACCATAGAACTGCGCGTGGTTGAAGGCATTGAATGCCTCCAGACGGAACTCCAGTGCTTTCGCTTCGGTTAGCCGCAAAAGTTTTTGTAGTGTCAGGTCGAAGTTATTGATCCCCGGGCCATAAAAGTTTCGGCGTTTTGCGTTGCCCAACTCACCCATGTTCTCTTCGGGGAATAACGCTGTATTAAAGGCCGGCCTGCCGTTGCGACCGTTGGTGTTGATCTTGAGCTGTCCCGGCAGGTATTGCGGAGTATCGAGCAGATAGTTGTTCACGCCATTGCCCAATGTCCCCAGCAGGGAATTGTCGGAGTTGTCGTAGAGCGTTACGGGAAAGCCGGTGGAGAAGCGCGTTGTACCCGATATGCTCCAGTCGTCAGTCAGTCGATTCGATTTGTTGAAGACACTCCCGATCGGCAATGCCAACGTGTAACTGGCGACAAACGTGTGCTTCTGGTCCCACGCAGAGATGGCGCGGGTCTGTCTTGGATTGAGCGGATCGATCTGCTCCCCAAGGTTGGAGCCTTGATCGATTGATTTCGCGAAAGTATAGCTCAGCAGGAACTGTGAGCCGCTGCGCTGATACCGAAGAGTGGTTTGAAAGGCGTTGTAATTGGAGTTGGCCATAGACCGGTCGGCTGTATTCTCGCCGTAGTTTGGGCCGGTTGTTATGGGTGCTCCGACGCTGCTTTGTCCGGTGCGCGTTCCATAGATGGTCTGACCGGTTGCGCTGGTATAGGTGTTATCCTCGCCAAATGGAACGCAGCCGGGCAGGCTGAGGCACAACGCAGGATTGCCGAGGTTCACCGAACTGACGGCGAGAATGCGATGTCCCTGGTTGCCCACATAGCTCACCGTCAACAATGCCCTCGAAGCGATCTCTCGTTGGACCGAAAGCATGTAGTTGCTGATGTAAGGCACTTGATTGCGGTAGTAGAAGAACGGGTCCGCCGAAAGCGGCGCAAAGTTGGCCCAGTTAACCGATGTGTCAGGATTGGTTCTGGAAACATTGTGCGGCGGAAAAGGGAAGGGAAACCGCTGCCCGTTATTGACGCCCGTGGCAGCGGTAATGAACGGAGTCGACATCAACGGCGGTGCAGGGCTGAGATAGTTAAAGCCGTAGGGAGGCACGCCGTACATAATGCCGGCCGCCAGGCCGGGAAATTCCGTGTAGAAGACGCCGTAGCTTGCCCGAATGCTGCCCCTGCCGTCGCTGCCGAAGAGCGTCTTCAAGAATCCATGATCGAACTTTGGTGCATAGGCCAACCCGAGCCTTGGAGCGAAGTTCTTGTAGCGCGTGGGCGCCAGCGTCTTTGGGATTCCGGGATCACCCGGGACAAGCAGCCCGGGAAGTGCTCCCGGGTAGAGAACGGACTGCGCTCCGGGAACCCAGGTTTGGATCTGGTTGTACTTCTCCCAGAAAGGCATGATGATGTCCCAGCGCAGGCCCGCGTTGATGGTGAGGTCACTGCGTGCATGCCAGCTGTCCTGTCCGTATAGGCCCTCATAGCGGTTGCGCAAATAGAATGGCGAACCCGACGACTGCGTGAAGTTGCTGGGGACTCCAAGCAGAAAATCGGCGTAAGGGTCTCCGGTCTCGGTTCCATCGATGTTGAAGGTCCCGTTAAAGGTCCCGTTGGGATACTCATTTACCTGGTCGATATGAAATTGTCCGCCAACCTTCAGAGTGTGGGCGCCGATGACTTTCGAGAGCCCATCGCTCAGGTAGTACGTGTCATTGACTTGCGTCATGTTGGTGATCGGAACCCCCATGACGAAGGTGGGAAATGTAATATTCTCCACGCCCTCGAACTGCGGAGCTTGCAGATCGATCCCTGGCCCTCCGTTGGCGCCGGAGGCAAAACCCTGCGAGGCCAGGCTCACGCCAAGGCCGCCCTTCGGTTGCCCGATGATATTGCCATTGCGCAAATAGCCGACATGAAATTCGTTGACAGTACTTGCGCCGATCAGCTTGTTATCGCTCAGCGATATCAGCTGCGCACGCCCGATATACAGCGCATCAAAGCCGGGGATGCTGGCCCCTGCAACCGAGCCTGGATACGGGTTGTCGAGGTAATAGTCATCGATGAAGTAATAGCCTGAGATCTGGCCCAGCCGGTTGTTCAAGTCGACGCGGGCCCCGCCTTTGTCATCGCGAACAGTCTGCGCGAACGCCGAGGTTGAATACTGGCTTGCGCTGACATTGGGAGACGGAATGTACTGCAGCAGATTCGTACCCGGCGCCGACCATGCGCTCTGCGGGATCGTGCCGTTTGGAAAAACGCTTTTGTAAGGCTCTCCCGCCGTGACCGGACGACCCAGAGCCTGCGTGAGCATGCTCGCGAAGTAGGGGCCGCTCACTGAGCCGGTTAGGTCACTAAAAGTGCCGGCTCGCTGGGCGAGAGTGGGCACAGAGATATTGCCAGTGGAAACACCCTGGTCGGTCCGCGTTCCTTGATAGTCCACGAAAAAAAATATCTTGTCGCGCTTTATCGGCCCGCCAATTGTGCCCCCAAACTGGTTCTGCTTGAATGCGGACCGTGTGGGATCGAAATACCCGCGCGCATCGAGCGCTGTATTGCGGAAAAACTCAAAGGCATTGCCATGGAGTACGTTGCTTCCCGCCTTGGTGACAACGGTGACCATGCCACCGTTGTAGTTTCCGTACTCGGGATCGAAGTTGTTGGTCAGGACTCTGAACTCCTCCATCGAATCGAGGTTGGGAATGATGGAAGTACCGCCGTTCATGTGTTCCTGTACATCGATGCCGTTCACCATGAATCCGTTGGAGGATTCGCGCTGGCCATTGATGGACAAATTGCCGGGATTCTCATCGCCCGATGGATCGATGCTCCCAGTGACCCCTGCCATGATGACGGAGTTCGGCAACAGGGTTGAGATCGGCGCCACTCCCGGTTGAATCGCCAGCAGATCCGTGTAGCTTCTCCCATTCAACGGCAACGCGGTCATCTGCGAGCCCGATATGACTTCGCCCAGGTGGGTGGCAACGGTATCCACCTGCACTCCTACGCTGCTGGTGACCAATATGGAGGCGGTTTGGGAGCCAATGACGAGCCCAACATCCACCCGCATGGCTGAGTCCGTGTCCACCGTAAGGTTGGTCTTCCTTTGCGTTGAAAATCCGGGGGCTGAAATGGTGAGGTCGTAATGACCCACGGGTAAATTGGGAAAGGAATACAGACCCTGCTTGTCGGAGACGGCGTGATAGTTCGTTTGCTGAGCTGTGTTGACCAACTGGAGGGTAGCTCCTGCCACAACCGCACCGCTTCGGTCCGCGACCGTACCGGAGACGCTGCCTCCGGTCGCTCCACGCAGAGACAGGGATGAGAAAAAAAGCAGGATAAGGACCCTGGAGAGCAGCCTACGCACCGTTTGTGGGGCCGTTGGCATAGACAGATGGGCCTTTCTTCACGCCAGGGGAGCCGTCCCATGCACCGGCGGCGAGTCGTTTACAAACGCGAAGGGTCGCGATGTTACGATGGTTGGAATCGTGCTAACAGAAGTACGAGGTTCGCCTAAGCGAATGTTACGTCCCCAGGCCCACAGCGAGAATAATACATTTGTATAGTTCGTGCTACCGGGTCGCGGCCATTAGCAAGCCTCGCAGCACTGCTCCGACACCGCCGTGGGCAAAGGTGCACCATCGAGAGCGTACCTCGCAGGAGAGCAGCAAGCCTTTGTGAGGCGCGCCCGGTCCGCTTGCATTGCCTTGTCTTCCTTCAGAGAGTCGAGCGTCTGCCGGAGCACCTGCGATGCCCCCACGTGCGGCGGCATCACGATGCGGTAGTGCATCCACTTGCCTTCGCGCCGGGCTGAAACGATGCCAGCGTTGCGCAGATATGCGAGATGCCGGGAAATCTTTGGCTGAGGACCAGAATCTCCACGAAGTAGCAGACGCAGACCTCCTGCTCTCCCAGCAGGTTGAGCAACCTGAGGCGCGTCGTATCACCGAGAGCCTGAAAGAACTTTGGGAGATCGAACCGTTTGTGGGCCATGCATAATATATACGCGTTGACGAATGTGAATACAATAGATATATTCATCTAAACGAATATGTCTGAGGTGGTGACGCATGGCAGAGATTCTTGATTCCGTCCGGTCGAAGTATGGCGCGGTCGCAGAGAGCACGCTTTCCAGCAACGATGCAGGCGTAAAGGCTGTGGCCGAGGCCTTCGGCTACTCCGCAGAAGAGCTCACTTCCATTCCGGCCGAGGCGAACATGGGACTGTCGTGCGGTAATCCCACCGCGACCGCGCACCTGCGACCCGGTGAGGTAGTCGTAGACCTTGGCTCGGGCGGTGGGCTTGATGTGTTTCTGGCCGCGAAGATGGTAGGGCCACAGGGCCGGGCCATCGGCATCGACATGACCTCGGCCATGATTGAACGGGCGCGAGCAAACCAGGCTTCCGCCGGATACACAAACGTGGAGTTCCACCAGTCCACCATCGACCGCATCCCGTTGCCCGATGCTTCGGTCGATTGCGTTATATCGAATTGCGTTTTGAACCTCGCGCCGGACAAGTCCGCCGTCTTCCGTGAGATCATCCGCGTCCTCAAGCCAGGCGGTCGCCTTGCGGTGAGTGACATCGCGGTCAAAGGAGAGCTTCCCGAAGCCATCGCCCGAAGTATGGCGGCATACGTGGGTTGCATCGCTGGCGCTATCTGCATCGATGACTACCGTGCTGGGCTTCTCGCTGCCGGCTTCGAGCATGTGGAGATAGTTGACAGCGGTTCAGACCTGAACGCCTACGCAAAGGTTGAGAACCAGTCGGGCTGCTGTTCCCCAGCAATGGCTGAGAGTTCATGCTGCTCTCCTGCACCAGATACCGGTGCAGCTACGCTACACGCGGAGCTTTCAGACCTTCTGACCAAGTACGACGTCAATGCGGCGGCGGCAAGTGTGAAGGTATATGCCATTAAGCCGAAGGCTGAAGCGGTCAAGACTACCGCCGCGCCCTGCTGTGCGCCGGGGTGCTGCTCATAACAGCCACAGGGAAGAACATGCTCAAGGTAATCTTTGCTTGCGTTCACAACGCCGGGAGGTCGCAGATGGCCGCGGCGTTCTTCAATCAGCTCGCAGACCCGCAGAAGGCTCAGGCCATATCAGCAGGGACAGCGCCGGGAGAGCAAGTCCATCCTGAAGTGCAGGCAGTGATGCAGGAGATGGGCATCGACCTCAGCCACGCGAAGCCTCAGAAGCTCACAGAGGACTTGGCGAGGGATGCCCAGCTTCTCATCACCATGGGCTGCGGTGATAAGTGCCCTTATGTCCCAGGTCTACGCCGGGACGACTGGCCGCTCCGCGACCCGAAGGGTTTGCCCACTGAAGGAGTCCGTATGATACGCGATGAGGTGAAGGATCGGGTAAAGACCCTCATCACCTCTGAAGGGCTCCTGTGATTTCAGCCGCGCCAAAGCTGTGAAGTCAACCCAATACCTGATTGAGACTGCTTCCCGGAGATTGCCGGAATATCAGCCTATTCGGTTCTCAATGCTTGCATCGGATCGAGGCGTGATGCACGCCACGCGGGAAGGATACATGCCAACCCGGCCACCGCCAACAGCGTTGCGGCAACTGCGGCATAAACCGCCGGGTCGAGCGGACTGATCTCATAGAGGAGGTCGCGCATCAGCCGGCCCGCTTCCAGGCTCGCCGCAAGTCCCACGACAAGACCGAAGATGGCGGGCTGCATTCCATCCTGCAACATCTTCCGCAACACGTGCTCGCGCTTCGCGCCCAGTGCGATGCGGATGCCGATTTCGGTCGTCCGCTGCGCTGCCATGTAAGACATCACACCGAACAGGCCCACCGCGGCGAGGACCAGCGATAGCGTGGCAAAAGCGACGAGCAGCGTCGCGTTGAAGCTCTGGTCCAAGGTCGATTTGCCGAGCAGCTGGTTCATGGTGAGCACGTCGGAGACGGGCAGATCGCTGTCCATTTCCGAAACGATGCGCTGTACCGAAAGAGCCAACTGCTCCACGTCGTGGCTGGAGCGAATCACAAGCGTGCCGACGTTCTCGATACCGGCATCCAGCGGGCAATAAAACATCGGCCGGGGCGGCTCTCCGATTGCATAGCGGGTATCGCCCACAATCCCCACGATGACGGCATCCTGCCCGCGCACGCGGAGGTGCTTGCCCAGCGGGTCCTCGCCCGGAAAGTACTGGCTGGCGAACGATCGGCTGATGATGGTTTCCTTCGCCGCGTCCAATCGCTTCCCGTCAAATGTACGCCCACGCAAAATAGGAATGGCCATCGCGCCGAAGTACCTCGGATCGGCCCAGCGGCTTAGGGCGAACAGGCCACTGCCTTGCGGCAAGGGCGGATGCTCCACGATGCTAAAGGTCCAATCCATCGCATAGCCCTGGCCAGGGACAGCCGTCACAAAGCCTGTCGCGTCCACTCCGGGCAGAGCGCGCACACGATCGAGCAGCGTGTCGTAGAAGTTGGCTCGCAGGGCGGGCGTCGCATAGCGGGCATCGGGCAGGCCTAGGTGCATGGTGATCACGTTTTGCGTGATGCAGCCCATGTCGGCGGAACGCAGCCGTTCATAGCTCTTGAGCAGCAGTCCGGCGCCAAGGAGCAAGACCACTGTCAGCCCGAATTCGAGTGCAAGCAGCACCTTGCGCAACGTGGCCTGCACACTGCCCCCGCTCACCGAGCGCGATGCCTCATGCAGCGCGCCGAGAATGCGCCTGTCGCTGGTGCCGAACGTAGCGACAAGTCCGGAAAACAGCGCACACAGCACGATAACGCCGACCGTAAACGCCGCCACCACGCCGTCCATGTGGATGGATTCCACGCGGCTCATGTCGTGGCGAGTACGCGTCAGCCAATGAAGCGCGGTGAAAGCGAGCAAAAGCCCCAGGGCGCCTCCGGCAGCCGAAAGCAGCAGGCTCTCCATCAGCCGCTCGCGCACCACACGCAGACGGCCTCCGCCCAGTGCGGTGCGGATAGCCAATTCCTTGCGCCGCGCGGACGCGCGCGCCACCAGCAGATTGGCCACGTTGAGGCAGGCGATCAGCAGCAGGCAGCAGGTCGCAGCCAGCAGCACATAGAGCGGCTTCTTGATTTTGCCTACAATGTGCTCCAGCAGCGGACGGCTCCTGGCCCTTTGAGATACGAATGGATCGTTGAGGTGTGCATTATGGATGCGCTGGGAGATGACGCTCAGATCGGCCGCGCCTTGCGCTGCGCTGACTCCCGGCTTCAGCCGCCCCACAACGCGAAACATGTGATTGCTGAACGAGGTCATCGCGTCTTCAGGTTCTTCTTGGTAAACCGGCGTCCATAGCTGCGTAGACGGGTCAGGAAAGTCCAACCAGACGGGCATAACGCCAATCACGGTATACGGCTGCGCGTCCAGTGAGATCGTTTGGTTCAGAATGGCAGGGTCACCACCGAAGCGACGCTTCCATAGACTCCAGCTCAGCAACGCGGTGCCGCTGGCTCCGAGGCGGTCGTCGGACTGCATAAAATCGCGGCCCAGGGCGGGCTGCACTCCTAGCGTACGGAGCATGTCCCATGAAAGCAACGCACTATTCAGCTTCTCCGGCAATTGGCCACCCGAGCCGGAAAGCTGAACCCGGATAGACTGCGCGAGCGCGAGACTGCTGTAGCTACGGTTTTGCTTCTTCCACTCGGCGTACATGCCGCCGGCGACCCAGTTCGGCGTATCCTCTTCATGAAGGCTCGCCTCATCGAGCATCACAAGACGGTCCGGATCATTGAATGGCAACGGCTTGAGCAAAACGCCACGCACCACCGTGAACAAGGCGACGTTGGCGCCAATGCCCATCGCCATCACCAGGATGGCGATGACGGTAAAACCGGGAGCGCGACCGAGCGTGCGCAAGCTAAAGCGCAGATCACGCGCGAGGGATTCAAGCCAGTTCCAGGACCAGATGGCGCGAGTCTGTTCACGAATAAGAGTAGGATTGCCGAAGGCGCGCAAGGCTGCGTAGCGAGCTTCTTCTCCCGCAACGCCACCTTCCCGTTGCTCCTCTTCTTCCAATTCCAAGTCGGAGCGCAGCTCCCGCTCCAGGTCTGCATCTCTCTTCTTGATCTGCCACCATTTCATGTCAGTTCTCCTTGGCGGCCGGCCACATCAGGCGCGCTACAGCTTCGGCCATCTGCTTCCACTGCGCTTCTTCGACCAGGAGCTGCTTGCTAGCGTTCCCTGCAGGAGCCCGACCCGTTGCTGGGCTTGCCTCGTCATAGAAGACGATCTACCCTCACCTGGCGACGATGGTAGACACTCGACTATCAATTGTCAACGGCCGAAATGCCTGAACGGTGATTACGACAGAGGATCCGAGGACCGCGAAGTACGATCGAGCACCGGACTAATCCAGGAACTTCCCAATCAGCCACATGTGTCCGAATGGATCGACGACCGCGCCTTGCAGCATTCGGTTGATCGGCCTCGGTCCAGTCGTCGGATGTTTATGTTCCTCGACGTGACTACGGTTGATGGCTCCTGCCGCCAGCGCCTTCCCATGCACGCCAACAGGATCATCGACAAACAGTTCAATTCTGACCGTAGTGAACCCGGCTGGACTTCGCGTGCCGAACTCGGGGGATTCTTCTGCCAGGAAAAACTCGGCTCCGTCAATGGAGAGCCCGGCAACTGCGCCTTCTAATTCCCACAACAGCGTTGCTCCGAAGGCTTGCTGGTAAAACGCGATCGCAGCCCTTCCATCGCGCACGGCCAGCATGGGAGAAATCTGCGTTGTCATCTTCTCAGCTCCTGAATATCTTTCTGGTTTAAATATCTTGCCATGCAGTCGATCGTGAACAGTCTACCGCCAGAGACCACCTTGACATGAATGAACGGCGATTCAATAATTCGCCCAGTTTCCTTGCGAGGTGTTGCCGATGCCCGGGACTTCCACTTATCAGCCCCCAGACTTGAGCGATTGCGTGGCGCTCGTGGCCGGCGCTACTCGCGGAGTAGGACGCGGCATTGCTCTGGCGTTTGGCGAAGCCGGCGCGACGGTGTACTGCACCGGGCGCAGCTCGCGCGCGGCGCTGACTTCCGGTACCGGGCCGCTGTCCGATGAGCAGCGGAAGAAAGCCTTGCCGCCCGCATATTACTCGGGCCGGCCAGAAACGATTGAGGAAACTGCCGAGCTGGTGACCGCGCGAGGTGGCAAGGGCATTGCAGTCATCGTCGACCACCTGGACGTCATTCAGGTCGAGAAATTGGCGGCCGAAATCAACGCCGAGCAAGGAAAGCTGCACGTGCTGGTAAACGACATCTCAGAAAGCGCGGAGCACGAATTTGGCAAGACCTTCTGGCAAGCCGACCTGGAGCGCGGGTTCGCCATGTTCCGCAATGCGATTCATACGCATATCATCACCAGTCACTACGCGGCGCCGCTGCTGATCGAAACGGCTAAAAACTCGGGCCGAACCGGATTGATCATGGAGATTGGCGACGGCGACACCTATTCGTACCGAGGGCATTTGTTCTTCGATCTGATCAAGACCACGGTGATCCGGCTGGCTTTTGCGATGGCATACGAACTGCGCAAGAAGAATGTCGCGGCCGTCGCTCTCACACCCGGTTTTTTGCGCTCAGAAGTGATGTTGGAGCGTTTTGGCGTGAGCGAAGCGACTTGGCAAGATGCAGTGAAGATAGATCCGAATTATGTCAGTTCCGAAACACCGCTCTACGCCGGCCGGGCGGTCGTAGCTCTGGCTGCCGACCCAGACCTGATGAAGAAGTCAGGCCGCGTCTTCAGCACCTGGAGCCTGTCCGATGAGTACGCGTTTTGCGACGCCGACGGCCGCAGGCCGCACTGGGGCCGCCACTTCGTGGACAAATACGGCGATCATATGAACCCATGCGACGACGGCTTCTATAAGTATTGGTTCGGTGGCGCGCTCGAAGCCGTGTTCCCGGATTGGCCATCCTAATCCGGCCCGAGGCAGCAGGTGTGAGGAATTTTCCACTAGCCATCGATCTGCTGGACGCCGGGAAACGGTCTTCCTTGGTGTAATATGACTTCGAGAATCGTGCTACCCGCATTCCGGGAGACAGATGGCCGTCGAAGTCGACATTCAAGACAAAATTGATGGGCGGCGACCGGGACTGCGGACGCTCTTTGACGATTCAGCCGGCAACACCCGCGGCAAGGTGATTGGCATCTATAGCTTCCTGCTGGTGTTCAACGCAGCAGCGTGGCTTTGGGCGGTGCTCGCCTTTCGTCATTTCCCGGTGTTGTTAGGCACCGCGTTCCTTGCCTACAGTTTTGGCCTTCGCCATGCGGTGGATGCTGACCATATCGCCGCCATCGATAATGTGACCCGCAAGCTGATGCAGGAAGGCAAGCGGCCGGTCGCTGTCGGCTTCATGTTCTCCTTGGGACATTCCACCATCGTCGTGCTGGGATCGATCGCGATCGCCTGGACAGCGTTGACCTTACAGCATCGCATGGATGCGGTCCGGGAAATCGGGGGAGTCGTCGGCACCTTGGTGTCCAGCTTTTTTCTGTTTGGGATTGCAGCCGTGAATATAGTCGTTCTGCAATCCATTTACCGGACGTTCATCAAAGTTCGCGCGGGCCAGCCATACGTCGAGGAAGATCTTGATTTGCTGCTGGGCAATCGAGGGCTGTTGGGCCGTCTTTTTCGCCCGATGTTCAGGATGATCCGGAGCAGTTGGCACATGTATCCGCTGGGTGTGCTCTTCGGTCTCGGATTCGATACCGCTACCGAGATTGGCGTTTTAGGCATCTCCGCCGGCGAAGCGACCAAGGGGCTCCCGGTTTGGTCGATCCTGATATTTCCTACGCTTTTTGCAGCGGGCATGTTGTTGATCGATACGACCGATAACATTCTGATGCTGGGCGCGTATGGGTGGGCCTTTGTGAAGCCGATTCGCAAGCTCTACTACAACATGACGATTACCTGCGTTTCGGTGGTCGTCGCTGTGGCGGTTGGAGGCATCGAGGCCCTGGGGCTGCTGGCCGGGCAGTTCCACTTGAAGGGAACATTCTGGGAAGCGATAAGCAAGCTGAACGAGAACTTCGGCACCCTGGGATATTTTATTGTTGGCCTTTTCGCCGTCAGCTGGATTGTCTCCGTGGCGTTCTACAAGTGGCGACGCTTCGACGATCTTGAATTGGAGACGTGAGCAGCCACTTGGGACGAGATCCCTGGTTCCCTCACAGAGGACGGGTGCCCCATATCTCGCTCGTTTTTCGCGAGATGTGGGATTCCACTGCTCTTTCCTTCTGACTCTCGTTTCACCCGATGCACTTAGCGGTCAACAGTAGTGGTATCCCACATCTCGCGAAAAACGAGCGAGATATGGGGCACCCGTCCTTTGTGAGGGAATCAACGGTGCACGTCTGTACGGGCCTTCTCCGCGGCTGCCAGCAAAACACAAAGCGCAACCCCTTCCGCGGCCTGGGCAACTTCCGCTAATTCCGGAAAGGTTGGGGCGATGCGGATGGTGCGGTCATCGGGATCTTTCCCATACGGATGTGTTGCTCCCGCAGGAGTGAGCACGACGCCTGCTTCCTTGGCCAGGGCGACGACGCGCGCGGCACAGCCTTTTCCCACCTCAAGGCTGATGAAGTAACCGCCTTTCGGCCGGGTCCAGCTCACGCCAGGAAGATTCGCCAGATGCTGGTCGAAAATCTCCAGCACCTTTTCGAATTTGGGCGCGATCAGGGCTTTGTGCTGGTTCATCAACTGCGCAATGCCCGCCGGGTTCTTGAGAAAGCGGACGTGGCGCAACTGGTTGATCTTGTCCGGACCAATGGTTCGCGGGGTAAGCCTCGCCAGCAACCACTTCACGTTCTCTTTCGATGCGGCAAAGAGGGCTAGCCCGGCTCCGGAAAGCGTGATCTTCGAGGTCGAAGCAAAGACAAACGCGCGGTTCGGATTCCCGTTCCGTGAACACAGGTCCAGAATATTGGCGATCTCAATGGCCTCGTTGGTCAGATGATGGACGGCGTAGGCATTGTCCCAGTACAGGCGAAAGTCAGGCGCGGCGGTCTTCATTGCCGCCAGGCGCTCCACGGTCGCATCGGCGTAGACGGTTCCTGTCGGATTGCTGTATTTGGGAACGCACCACATGCCCTTGATGGAGGCGTCCCCGGCTACCAGCCGCTCCACCTCATCCATGTCCGGTCCATCATCCCTGAGCGCTGCCGGGATCATCCGGATGCCGTAATCCTGGCAGATTTTGAAATGCCGGTCGTAGCCGGGAACGGGGCAGAGAAACGAAATCGCCCCCTGCGTTGACCAGGGAGTGGTGCTATCGCATGTCCCTTTGAGGAGCGCGTACACGATGGTGTCATGCATCAACGCCAGGCTAGAGTTGTTGCCGGCCACTATCTGCTCCGCAGCTGCTCCCATCAATCCGGAAAATAGTCTGCGGACTTCCGCCAGACCTTGGAGGCCACCGTAGTTACGGCAATCCGTCGCGTCCTCTGCCAGGTAGTCCTGCGCGCCGGGAAGCGATAAGAGCTCTCCACTCAGGTCGAGTTGAGCCGGAGACGGCTTACCGCGCGTCAGGTCGAGTTTGAGGCCTCTGGCTTTGAACGCGTCGTAGCGGGCTTGGAGTTGCTGGCCGTGTGTGGTGATTTCGTCAGGGCTGAGCTGGGTGAGGTTTGTCATTTTCCTGCCTGCCACTATTATGAAGGAATTCTCTTTTCGGCCGCGAACAGGGGTGAACCCGGATTTCCTGTGCGCTGCCCTGGACACGACCGCGTGTGCGGCTTTCATTAAGGAAAGCCGCATGAACGTCGCCAACGCCACCAAACTCCACGGGAAATCGGGGTGAACGGCCCGGAATCACAAGATGGAACGAACTATCTTTCGATTGGTTCCTGTCATCCCCTGCAATGTGTTGAAAACGTTGGTACATCTGTAAATCGTTGTTGAGCGTCACACAGAACTAAGGTGGGGGGTTCGGGTCCACACTAGTAACTGGTCTCACCCGCTGAATACAATTGCAGGACGGATGACGACAAAGCGCATGAATATTTGGCCGCAGGCCGAAAGTCTAACCCCTGATGTCGTAGAAGATTAGGTGCCGTCCGTGGGACGGATCGTGTAGGCCATGAGAAAAGAAATGAAATCCCGAATCAACCTGCACGGATTGCGCAGCGTCGCGCAGGCGCTCAGACGTATGGTGGCGTTATCGTTAGTCCTGCTGCTCTTGCCGGTGGAGTTGTTGGCGCAGCAAGCCTATCCGTACAGCGCACAATATCCGCAACCTCAACCTTATGGACAGCAGCCTTACCCGCAGCCCCAGTCATACGGGCAGCAGCCTTACCCGCAACCGCAGTCATACGGACAGCAGCCGTACTACCCGCAACAACAGCAACCATATGCACAACAGCCGGCCTACCCCCAGCAGCAGGCGTACGCACCACAACAGCCCGACCCCGGTTACGGCCAACCGCAAATGCAGCAGCAGGGTTATGGCCAGCCGCAACCGCAGATGCAGCCTCTGAATGCCCAGCAACTGGAGCAGTTGGTGGCGCCGATCGCACTCTATCCCGACCCGTTGGTCGCTCAGGTGTTGACTGCGTCCACTTACCCGGCCCAGGTGGCGGACGCCGACCGTTGGCGGCAGGCGCAGGGCTACGCGCCTGCGGAACAGATTGCAGCTGGAGCCGAGGCCCAGAACTGGGATCCGAGCGTGAAGGCATTGACGGCGTTTCCCCAGGTGCTAGGAGAGATGGACCGGAACATGCGCTGGACGACGGACTTGGGCACCGCCTACTACAACCAACCGCAAGACATCCTGCAAGCGGTGCAGGTCATGCGCCAACGCGCGCAGGCGGCCGGCAACCTGCAAACCACTCCTCAGGAAACCGTCAGCTACGACCAGGGCAACATCGAAGTGGCCCCGGCGAATCCGCAGGTAGTGTATGTGCCGGCTTATAACCCGTGGGCAGTCTACGGACAGCCCATCTCGCCTTATCCTGGTTTTTCGCTGCTGGGGGCAATCGGATCATTCGTAGGTGCCGCCGTAGGCGTGGGCTTGGGTGGGGGCTTCGGCGCATCACCGGTCTCGTTTGGATTAGGCATCCTGATGACAGCCTTCAACCGCACGCCCTTTGGCTTTATAGGCTGGGGCTTAAGCTGGCTGGCCTCGGCGGTGCTCTTCCATCAATCGAATTACTTTACGCACAGCACCACGGTGGCTGACTGGGGCTTTGCCCACGGTGGGCGCCGCTATTTCTCCCAAGGCGGGACGATGGCCAGAGGCTACGGCGCGGGTGGCTATGGTCAGAATCGTGGCTACAACTCGGCTTACAGCCAGGGATTTGCCCGCTCGCCGCAAGGATATTCCGGGAACCGGCCAGCCGAAGGCTACAACCGGCCGGTGCAGCAGGCGTACAACCACATGCAGCCGGCGGTCAATACGACGCAACAGTATGGCCGCTCTGGTTATGGCTCCAGCTTCAACGGCAGCAGGCCGGGAACCTATGGTGTTTCGCAGCAAGCCTATCGTGCCCCGGCAGCCGCAAGCTTTCAGCGCAACGATTTTGCGCAGCGTTCTTCCCCGGCAGCTTTTGGGGGTAAGAGCTTCGCCGGGTCTTCCTACAAAGCGCCGCACGAGGGTGGTTTCCATCCCTTTGGCGGCGGCCATTCAGAGAAAAGCTTCGGTGGTGGCGGCAAGAGCTTTGGTGGTGGCGGCAAAAGCTTCGGCGGTGGCCACTCCGGCGGAGGCGGGCATCACTTCTTCGGCAAGCATCACTAGAGCATCTTTAACTTTGTCTACACATTTCGAGTTATACTGCGCGGCATTTCCACAAGGAATGCCGCGTTTCCTTCCTTTTGTGGCGCCGAGCACCTGATCTGCTAACTCATCCCTAACAACAGTTTTTCGGAATGAGCCGCGACACTCTATCCTTCAGATAGATGGTACAGGGCGCATTTTTTGGTTTAGCTGCCCCGCGCGACGGACTCCAGTGGCGCCGGTTGCCGCTCAGTGCCCGGCGGGGACCCCGACGGCATACGCTCTGTGTCCTGTTCTGTTGCCTTCCTTTTCTGACGCAAGCGCAACAGATTAAGAGCATTGACACTCCCTTACCCGACGCCCCAACAACCGCAGTTCCGGCTGCGCAGGACGCGGGCGGCCAGAACCCAGCCGAATCGTTGGGCACCATCAGCGGGACGGTGGTGGACCAGAACGGAAACTTTGTTTTCTCCGCCCGGGTGAGACTCGAGCGCGAAGGGCACATCGAGGAGCGGGAAGCAGCGTCGGACAAGGAAGGGCACTTTGCTTTCGCGGGCGTCCCTGCGGGTCCCTTTCGACTCACCATCAGCGCAGTGACTTTTGCGGACCAGGAAGTGGCGGGAATCCTTCATCCTGGGGAAGTCCTCGAAGTGCCGCAGATCTCGTTACTCATTGCTGCTGCCACCTCCGAGGTGCGGGTCAGCGTCACCAATTACGAGTTGGCAGAAGAGCAGGTCAAGATCGAAGAGACGCAGCGTGTGTTGGGCGTGATTCCCAATTTCTATGTCTCCTATCAACAAGACACATTGCCTCTGCGGCCAAAGCAGAAGTTCGAACTTGCCTGGAAGACCAGTGTGGACCCAGTCACATTTGCGGCTACCGGGGGATTTGCAGGAGTGCAGCAGGCAGAGAACGGATTCAGCGGCTATGGACAAGGAGCGCAAGGCTACGCCAAGCGCTACGGCGCCTCCTATGCCGATAGCTTTATCGGCACTATGGTCGGAGGCGCTATCCTGCCCTCGCTGCTCAAACAGGACCCACGCTATTTCTACAAGGGAACCGGCAGCACGCGATCGCGGATTCTGTATGCAATGGCCAATGCGGTCATCTGCAAGGGCGACAATGGCCACTGGCAACCGGATTATTCAGGTATCCTGGGCAGCCTCGCGGCCGGCGGTATATCCAACCTCTACTATCCAGCGAGCAGCCGCAATGGAGCGTGGCTGACTTTTGAAAATACATTTATCGGCATAGGCGGCTCCGCCATTGCCAATCTTTTTCAGGAATTCCTCGTTCGCAAGTTGACTCCTCACACGCGGGGTCCGCAAACTATCAACCCGTAGGGTAATAAGTAGCACAAAGAGATGTGTGCCCCCACGCTTGCCGAAACCGGTGAGGATGGGGACATCCACAGCTTTGTTGCGCTCCGAAGGAGATCACGATGATAAAGAGCGACGCCAAGCGGCGCGTGGACGCGCAAGAGAACTGGATCACGGGCTCGCTGAACTTCGTCGTCTTTCTGGCCATTGCGGCGGTTGCCTACACTGACTCGATTGTCGTGCCCGACATTTCGCTCGGCTACCTTTATGTGCTGCCAATTGCCTTAAGCGCGTTGATCAACCCGTTGCCTCTCACCATTGGGTTAGCCGTGGGCTGCACCGTCCTAGCGGACCTCTTCGCGGGAACGCCGGACACGGTTCAGGTGAGGAGCATCCGTGATGCGATCACGCTGGTGGGTTTTCTGGTAGTGGCGTTTCTGGTGACGCTGATCGCCAAGCAACGCAGCCGCCTGGTGGCCGAGGTACGGCGGCAGCGGGACGAGTACGAGCACGATCTAATCCTGGCTTCCCAGGTGCAGCGGCGGGTATTGCCGAAACCAATCGTCTGTTCCAACCTCGAACTGGCAGCGGCCATGCAGCCCGCGCAACTGTTGGGCGGCGACTACTACGACTTTTATAAAATCTCCGAAGAGGTGGTGGACGTGGTGATTGCCGACGTCTCCGGCCACGGCGCCGCCGCATCTCTTCTCATGCCGTCGCTCGCGGTGGCCCTGCGCCTGCGTGCCCGGGAACTCGATGGACCGGCGGCGATTATCAAAGACCTGGATGGAGTGTTCAGGCAGATTACGAACGCGGCGACCTTCGTGACCATGTTCTATGCGCGCTTCGATCAGACCAACAAGACCCTGGAATACGCCAACGGAGGCCACAACCCTCCGCTGCTGGTCCGCCCCAAAACCGGCGAAACACTTTTGCTCGACGCCGGAGGGCCAATCCTGGGGATTCTGCCGCAAGCACAGTTCTCAAATACCGTTGTGGCGCTCGATCCAGGCGACATTCTCACCCTCTTTACCGATGGCGTCACGGAGCAGGAAAACGAGGCAGGTGACGAATTTTCGATCGAGCGGTTAGAAGAAGTCGTCCGCAGCAAGGAAACAGAACCGGCGGCGGCGCTGGTCACCCAGATCTCAAAGGCCGTTTCCATGTTTGCAGGAGAGAACCCACAAGTAGACGATCTAACCGTGGTGGTGGTCAAGGTCTTGTAAAAATACATTTGTCAATCACCCGTAGGGTTCCGTAGCTTTTCTCATCGCCGGCGCGGCGCGGATGAGCCCATGACTGGATCTGTCGCGAATAGGGTATTAACGGGCAATCAATTCCCACAGGCTTGACAATGGGCATAAGAGTCCGGAGAGAGATAGAATGATTCTGCATGACACGTCTAGAAATAATCTCTCAACTTGATGCTGAAATTGTCCTCCTCCAGCGTGCCCGGGATATTCTCTCAGCTCCGCTTACCGACTTTAAAAATGCTCCGGCGCGGCAGGCGAAGACAAAGGTCTCCGCGAAGAAGCGTAAGCAACCCTCCACAGCAGTGGCTCCCGCTGCAACTCGCCTGCAGAGTCCAGTGGTGGTTACAGCTCCACCTCCGCAGCCAACGCCGGAACCGCAGATACGGCGCGTTCCTCCCAAGCGGCGGATGGAACGGAGGCAACTGCAAACGGAGAAGGTTGGCAAGTCGCCAGCTGCACTGAGCGGGTTAGTGCCCGCCGGTCCGGTTGTAGTGTCCGCCGACGAGGCACGCAAGCTACAGGAGCGGATCGCTCCTCCTCCGCCAACGCCGCTTGCGGATGAGATCCGTTCGGAGATTGGTTCCGAACGCAGCCTCGGTTCTCTCATCCAGGCGTTCGAGCGCAGAGCCGGTCTGGGCGGGATCGAAACTCCACGATCCTGACCAGGCTGCAGCAGCGATGACACCGCTCCAGGCGGAGCGGATGCTCGTTCCTTTTGTAAACTGGCAAGATGAAGAATACCCGCTCGCCGCTATTCGTCACTACCCTGATTGCCGGCGCCTTCTTCATGGAAAATCTGGACGGCACCATCATCGCGACCGCGCTGCCGCAGATGGCGCGCAGCTTCCGGGTAAGCGCCGTCCACCTCAACCTCGGCATGACGGCCTACCTGCTCACGCTGGCCGTCTTCATCCCCATCAGTGGATGGGTCGCTGACCGCTTCGGCTCCCGATCCGTCTTCGCCGCCGCCATCGCGATCTTCACGCTCTCTTCCTTGCTCTGCGGCGCATCTCAAAACCTGACCCAGTTCACTCTCATGCGCATCGTGCAGGGCATTGGCGGGGCTATGATGGTGCCGGTTGGCCGCCTCATTGTCCTGCGCACGGCGCCCAAAGACAAACTGGCTGAGGCTATCGCTTACATTACCTGGCCCGGTCTCACTGCCCTGGTGGTGGGCCCTCCTCTGGGTGGCTTCATCACCACCTATGCCAGCTGGCACTGGATCTTTTTCCTGAATCTTCCCTTGGGCATCATTGCCCTGATCCTGACGCTGCTCTGGGTGGAGAATGTCCGCATGGGCGAGAAGCACGCCTTCGATTGGATTACTTTCCTGCTCGCGGGCTTTGCTTCGGCTGGCGCGGTCTACGCAATGGAGAAGCTCGGAGGAGAGGGTGCCGCGTGGCAGCTGCCCGCGCTGGTGCTCGTGCTCAGCCTGCTCAGCGGGGTGGCTGCCATCCTTGTGGCCCGCCGCAATCCGGCCACGTCGCTCATCGATCTGGAGTCGATGAGGCTCAAGACCTATTCGCTTTCGGTCTTTGGAGCGAGCGCCTTTCGCATCGCCGTCTCCGTTCTGCCGTTTCTTCTGCCGCTCATGTTCCAAATCGCCTTCGGCTTGAATGCCTTTCAGTCCGGCCTCTACCTGCTGGCGCTGTTTGCCGGAGATTTGAGCATGAAGGCATTTGTCATTAGGGTGCTTCGCCGCTTCGGCTTCCGCCGGATTCTCATCGTGAACGGAATCTTCACCTCGCTATCGATGGCCCTTTGTGCGACGCTTAGTCCGGCTACTCCTTCTATCTTTATTGTCTGCATCCTTTTCGTTCACGGGTCGCTCCGTTCGATGGAGTTCACCTGCTTGACCACGCTTGCCTATGCCGAAATTCCTTCCAGCAGAATGAGCCGGGCCAACGGCTTCCTCAGCGCGGTCATGCAGCTCAGCATGGGTATGGGTGTCGCTATCGGCGCCATTACGCTGCGCCTGGTGGCTCACGCACATGGCCACACGGCCGCTGCTCCCCAACTGCGCGACTTCCACTTCGCCTTCCTCATTATGGCGGTCGTGGCGCTTGGCCCTGTCGTTGATAGCCTTGGCCTGCCGCCGGACGCGGGAGCCGCCACCAGCGGCCATCGCCAGCCGGAGTTGGAAGTAAATCCGGTCTGATGTTGCATGCGCGCAAGCGCCGGAGATGGGAGAATTGTTGGATGTTTACCAGCGACGAGCTAAACCAAGTCAAGATATTCGCCTGCCTCGAAGAGACGGAACGCATTCGGTACGCGGAGAAGGCTGCAGACGTACGCCTTTGCGTGGGCGAGTCGCTGATTCGCGAAGGCGAGCCGCCGTGGTTCTTCGTGCTTTTCGAGGGCCGGCTGCGGATAGCGAAAACCGTTCTGGGACGGCAGGAAGTCTTGCCCCAATACGAATACAAGATTGGAGACTTCTTCGGCGAGACGGCGATTCTGCTTGGTACCCACTCCCTGGTCTCGCTGCGCGCAGAGACGCCTTGCCGCGTCGCCCGCTTCGATCGGCAGCAGTTCCAGAATCTGATCCGCGACTCGAAGGAAGCCAGCGCCATGATTCTGCAAACCATGAACGATCGGCTCATTGGAGCGCAGAAATATGCGAAGACGGTTCCTTCTTCCCGCGTGCTCATCCTGGGAACGCAACACGAGGTAGACTGCCGGGATATCCGCGCCTTTCTCTCGGCCAACCGGATTCCGTATGAGTGGGTGGATCGCGAACGCGAGCCACAGCGCGTTCCCGCCGGTGTGCCCCCGGATTCCGGCTGCCCGGCAGTGGTGATCGATGGGCACATCTTTACGCATCCGCCGAGCGTGCGGGAGATCGCAGAGGCGCTGCAGATACAGACCCAACCGACCCGCGACCGATATGACGTGGTCATCGCCGGAGCAGGCCCGGCAGGCATGGCCGCCGGTCTCTACGGGGCCTCAGAAGGACTCAACGTTCTGATGGTAGAGCGCTCAGCCGCAGGTGGCCAGGCGGGAACCTCGTCGCGCATCGAGAACTATCTTGGCTTTCCCGAGGGCGTCTCAGGTGACGATTTGACGGGACGCGCACTCCAGCAGGCGATTCGCTTCGGTGCAGAGATTGCGATGACCCGCTGCATTGAAAAGCTCACCCCAATCGATGGTGTCGATGGCGGCTATTTGCTCGAGCTTGATGGCGGCCACGCCGTGACGGCACGCGTCGTGCTCCTGGCGACCGGCGTGGAGTGGCGCCGGCTGCAGGTGGACGGAGGCGATCGTTTGCTGGACCGCGGCGTACTCTATGGAGCTTCCCGTGCCGAGGCAAACAATGTGAACGGCAAAAAGGTATTCATTGTCGGTGGCGGAAACTCCGCAGGACAGGCAGCTATGTTTTTTTCGAGTTATGCCACCGAGGTCAAGGTTCTGTTGCGCGGCGAAGGACTTAAGCTGACCATGTCACAGTACCTGATCGGAGAGATCGCGTCGAAGGCAAATATTGAGATAGTTCCTTTTACCGAGGTCGTTGCCGTTGAGGGCGAAGAACATCTGCAGCGAATCGTGACCCGCGTGCGGCCTCCCTCAGGGAAAGAGACGTTTGTCACTTACGATGCGGATGCCCTGTTTGTCATGATCGGCGCCAACCCAAACACAACTTGGCTGCCTGAAGAACTGGAGAGGGACGGCGGCGGCTACATCTGCACCGGCCGTGATCTCAAGAAGTGGAGCTGCAAGCGCGAGCCATTTCCTTTGGAGACCAGCCTACCCGGTGTTTTCTGTGCCGGCGACGTGCGTCATGGCTCGATCAAGCGCGTTTCCAGCGGCGTAGGCGAGGGCAGCATGGCCATCGCATTTATCCACCAATACCTCGCGCTCGAAAAGAGCGCCAGGGTGGCGAGAAATACTTAGGACGCGGCCCGGTTTCTGCGGCTCAGAGCCGCGACGAGTCGTGCATGATCGATCTCTGTTCGATCCCCGTAATGACTCGCATAACGGCCTCGAGGCGCAAAGTCAACCGATTTGGACAGCACCCGCTTAAAACAAATCGGCTACCAGCGCTAAAGCGCGTGATCAGAGTCGAGACTCTTTCACAGAGCGCAAAGCGCTCTTTCCCCCGCATAAATGCGGGGGCTCCCACCACCAATTTGGACAAGTACCGTCTCATAGCAGAGCGAGTAGATCCGGTTGAATGTTTTTGCTGTCCAAAGCGCGATTTGCGGGGATTCAGCCAATGCGGTCGTGGGGCTGCGCCCCGTCTTATTCGGCCCAGGTACGCTTGGGCGAACCCTGGGGCACCCTTCCTGTTCCTTCTGACCTTGCTTGACACAGACTCCGTAGGGACCAGCTATTTGTAAAATTTGATATTTTTGGGTCCTTTTTGAGGATTAGCAACTCAGCGGGGGCGGGCAAAGGGGTTCTTCTTTATAGAGAAAGGGGCTCTTGTGTCTGGAGCAAAAGGACCTGTCGCGTCTGGAACAAAAGAGAACCCGGGGCCATAAGGGGCCACTGGTGACGCTTGCGAAGGGCTTAGGGGGTTGGCGAAGGTGGACTGGCTGGGGCCAGGGTTCGGAGGCGCCTCTTGCGCCGAGGCGGGAGCAAGTTCGGGCTCGGGAACGCCCTGCCCGGCTTTTTCCTCAGCAGGGGTTGGCTGCGGGTCGAGGGATGCGGTCTGCTGCTTGCGAAGCCATGCGGAGGCATAGATTTGGGCCTTGGCAGGTGCAGGGGCGGAGTTCTTCTCCGAAGGGACGGCGCGACGGTCGGGGATGAAGTTTTGCATGGCCACGATCATGGAGATGGCCTTGACCTGGCCGGTAATGCTGCTTCGGGTCATCTCGGGGCTGAGGTTGGCGAGTTCCCAGAGACGTTTCAGTACTTGCTCGCGGTCCAGGTTGAAGCGGTACTGTCCTTCGGCCTCCTGCTGGACGAGCTGTTGCTGCACGGCGGCGCGATGCTCGAGCATGTAGTCGCGGACACGGGGTTTGGATTTCGTGTAGGCGGCGGAGTCGGGGTTGAGGCCGACAGCTTCGGCGGCCTGACGGTCGGTCATGGCGCCAGAGAGGACCAGGCGGGCAAAGGCCATTTCCTGATCGGTGATGGGGTCGCTGACTTTATTCTTGGGCATAGGTGGCTCCTTGAATGTGAGAGAAGCTTTGGGCAGAAAAAACCCGCTCCACGGCATGCCGGGACAGGCGCGGCGGGATTGGGATTGGCTTATTTTTTGACAGGGATCGGGTGTGACACCGGACAGCGTGAAACTGTCCTTCGCTCGCGCACTAGGCTCAAACTACGGGCAACTGCCGGCTAGCCAGCGGCGACGCGAAAGTCTGCTGGTGCCGAAATCGTCTGCTAACACTCTATAGATACCGCTCCGGGCTCGGAAGGTAGACGCCGAGACTCTTTTCTTCAGCCGCTGGTTATCATTTCGGAGGTTACTATCGGTTCACTAGACCTAGCGGTCAGGGCTCGCAATGCCGCCAAGCGAATCTCGCAGGAGCTGTTGTGCTGCGTCACTGATACTGAGGAATCCCACACCTGCCAAAAAACCGGACGGGGGGCACCCGAAACTAACCCCACCGTTTCGCGCTCGGATCGGAGGGAATTTGCGTGGACAGGGCCGGCTCCAAGAGCCCTCGTGTCCCGATCTAAACAGTTCCGCATCCTGCTGAATGCGGGCACGGCGGCGGCGTACGCTGGTGAGAATGAAATTCTTCGTTGGTACAGCAGGCTGGACGGTGCCAAAGCAACACCTGGCGCTCTTCTCTGCACTTGGCGAAGGCGCGAAGCGTTCCCACCTTGAGCGCTATGCAAGCCGACTGTGCTGCGCGGAGATCAACTCAAGCTTTCACCGGCCGCATCGGCGCGCCACTTGGGAGCGCTGGGCGGCGACGACGCCAGATGACTTCCGCTTCGCCGTGAAAGCGCCAAAAGCCGTAACTCACATCGCTAAGCTGGTGAACACCGGCGGTGCCCTCCTGGAGTTCTTCGACGCGGTGCATGGTCTCGGCAGTAAGCTAGGGCCCGTGCTCGTTCAACTCCCGCCGAAACTTTCCTTCGACGATGGTGTCGCTCAGGAATTCTTCACCACCTTGCGAGAGTTACATCTGGGTACGGTCGTTTTGGAGCCCCGCCATCCCAGCTGGTTTACTGCCTCAGTCGATCGCCTTCTGCGAAGCTTCGAAATTGCGCGCGTAGCCGCGGACCCACCCAAAGGTTCCAAGCTGGCCGCGCGGCCCGGAGGATGGCAGGGCCCGTTCTATTGGCGTCTTCACGGTGCCCCGCGCACCTACTATTCGGAATATGACGAGAATTGGCTGCGGACTTTTGCGAAGCAGCTTCAGTTGCTCGAGAACGTGTCGTTGAACAAAGAGACTTGGGTGATCTTTGATAACACCGCGCTGGGTCACGCAACCGCTAACGCAGTCTGGATGGAAGATGCGTTGCGCTGAAACGTCCGATTTCGAACATTTTTCTCAAAATACGAACGCTGGTCCTCAATCTAAGAAGACTAACCTAACAATTGGGCGGAACTTCTGGGGTAGGTAATCCGTTTTCTGTATGTGCAAGCCGACGTGTGCGGAGGTAGACGATGAAAGTTCTGCTGCAGGATGTGGCGTATGGATTCCGTCAGTTTCGCAAGACGCCGGGGTTCACCGTGACCGTGCTGCTTACGCTCGCGCTCGGCATTGGCGCCAACTCGGCCATCTTCACTCTGGTCAATGCCATCATGCTCCATAACCTGCCGGTAACCGATCCCAGAACCCTGATCCGCATCGGCGACAAAGACGACTGCTGCGTCAACAGCGGATGGAACGACGAAGGGGACTACTCGCTCTTCTCCACCGATACCTATTACATGTTGAAGAAGAACCTGCCGGAGTTCGAGGAGCTGGCCGCGATGGAGTCCGGCTATGCCTGGCGGCCGATTACGGTCCGTCGCGCTGGCCCCCAGACCGTCGCGAAATCCGTCATCGGAACCTTCGTCTCCGGCAATTACTTCCGCGTCTTTGGTCTTTCGCCGGCGGTGGGCCAGCTCCTTGCGGATGCCGACGATCGGAAGGGCGCGCCTATTACTGCCGTGATGAGCTATGACACATGGCAGCAGGACTACGCAGGCGATCCGCACGTTGTTGGAAGCGCGTTTTACATCAATACGAAGCCGGCGACCATTATCGGCGTTGCGCCAAAGGGATTTTACGGAGACCGCATCGATACCAATCCGCCCAAATACTTCCTTCCCATGAATGCGATGGATGAAGTCATCGGCGCACCGTACTTCACCGATCCCGACGCGCAGTGGGCCTACATCATCGGCCGCGTGAAGCCGGGAACCTCCCTGCCGGCCCTCCAGTCCAAAGCCGGCGCACTGCTCAGACAGCAGTTTGCGACGCTGAAGACATTTACGGATCAGCGTGCGCAAAAGGTTCTCCCCCGCACCCATGTGGTGCTCACTCCCGGCGGCGGCGGCATCCAGAACATGCAGGAAGGTTACAAGGACCAACTGAAACTGCTGCAATGGATTGCCGCGCTGGTCCTGCTCATCGCCTGCGCCAATATCGCGAACCTGCTACTGGTGCGCGGCATGGGCCGTCGCGCGGAACTTTCCGTCCGCGCGGCACTTGGCGCGCAGCGTAGCCGAATTGTGCGCCAGCTCCTGACCGAAAGCGTTGTTCTGTCGGGTATGGGCTGCCTGCTCGGCCTCGCCGTCTCCTATCTCGGAGCACACGCGCTGCTGGCGCTCGCCTTTCCTAATCAGCAGAACATGCCGGTCAGTGCTTCGCCTTCGCCAATGGTCATCGGCTTTGCTTTTACGCTTTCCCTCGTCACAGGCATCCTCTTTGGACTGGCACCGGCGCTGATGGCCGCGCGCACGCATCCCGCCGAGGCCCTGCGCTCTAATGCGCGTACAACCGCCCACGGCGCATCATTCCTGCAGAGATCCCTGGTGGTTCTGCAGGCCTCGCTCTCCCTCGTGCTGCTGGTCGCCGCCGGCCTCTTTGCCCAGAGCCTCAACAAGGCAGAAAACGTCGACATGAAGCTGGATGCGACGAACCGCTATATTGCGCACATCAATCCGCAGGCGGCCGGCTACAAGGTCACGGAGGTCGAACCCCTCTATCAGACCATCGTAGACCGCTTCCACGCCATTCCCGGTGTTCTCCAGGTAGGCCTCTCCACCAACACGCCAATGGAGGAAAACAACTGGGGAACCGGCGTAAAAGTTCAGGGCGAGCCGGACCTGAACAAAGGCGCATCCGTGGTGAAAGGTAGCTCGGAGTATTTCGACTCAGTCGGCACCCGTGTCGTCATGGGCCGCGGCTTCAGGCCGCAGGACACGTTGAACGCCGCGCCCGTCGCGGTTGTGAATCAGGAGTTCGTCAAACAGTTCTTCGGCAAACGCAACCCCATCGGCCATTCCTTTGGCCCTTCCGGCCCCGGGCAGGCCGGCCGGGATGGAGCGCATGAGATCGTCGGCGTGGTGGAAGACACCACCTACACCAGCATTTATTGGAAGAACCACGCCATGTACTTTCTGCCGCTCACGCAACGGTCCGGCAGCGCGAACGATCCCGACTACCACCTCGACAAAGACCAGTCCATGTACGCCGGCGCACTGGTGATCCAGACCGGCCATCCCATCGCCGGGTTTGAAAAGACCGTCAGTGAGACCCTGGCCAGCATCAACCCCAATCTAACGATCGTGAAATTTCAGACCTTCCGGCAGCAGATTGACGACCGCTTCATACAAGAGCGCCTGATTGCGCGTCTCACTTCTCTTTTCGGCCTGCTGGCCCTGCTGCTCGCCGCCATCGGCCTCTATGGCGTCACAGCGTATACCGTGGTGCGCCGCACGCCGGAGATCGGCATTCGCATGGCGCTAGGAGCGGCGCGCAGCCGCGTCATCGGAACGGTCATGGGCGGCGCCATGGTGCAGGCCGTTGCCGGCCTCGCGATCGGCATCCCGGTGGCCATCTTCTGCGTGCGGTACGTCAAATCGCAGCTCTTTGAAATCACCAGCGTCAATGTGCCGGTCATGGGCATCGCCATTGGAGTGCTGGTGATTACGGCTGCCGTGGCCGGCATCATCCCGGCGCGGCGCGCGGCCTCCATCGACCCGGTACGGGCCCTGCGCATTGAGTGAGCTGTGCCTTAAGAACAGCCTCTGGCAAATTACACCGTGCGGGTTCGATTCGGGGAGAAGGCCGCAGCCCCGCTAGGCGAGGGTCGAATTTGCCGCAATAGGTAACAGTGTGTCGGAGATAGATTTAAAAAGTGCACCAAAACCTGTGCAAGGGGAAGACGATTCTCGTAGGATGGGATGGTGAACAAGCGCTTTCGAGTTTGTAGCTACGACCAGCCTTTTTTACTTCCTCCCTCACTCCAGGACTGGCTGCCTGAGAATCACTTGGCACGATTCATAGCTGAAGTAATGAACGAGTTAGACCTGTCTTCCATTTATGCCAGCTATGAGCGGAGTGATGGGCGAGGTTTGGCGGCGTACCATCCTACGCTGATGGCGCGGTTGTTGCTCTACGGTTACTGCATTGGGATTACGAGCTCCCGCAAGATCGAGCAGGCAACCTACGACAACGTGGCCTTTCGCTATTTGTCTGCCGATCAGCATCCTGACCACGATACCCTGGCGGCCTTTCGTCAGCGACATCATCAAGCCCTGGCAGACTTATTCGTGCAAGCGCTGCGGCTATGTCAAAAGGCGGGCTTAGTGAAGTTGGGCAACGTGTCCATCGATGGCACCAAGATCAAGGCCAATGCCAACGCATGGCGTTCGATGAATTATGAAAAGCTCAGCGAACGAGAGCAACACTGGCGCGCGGAAGTTGCGCGGTTGCTGAGCCAGGCACAGCAAATGGACCGTGAAGAAGATCAACGCCTGGGCTCAGCTCAACCGGGCGACCGATTGCCTGATGAATTAGCCGATGCCCAAAAGCGGCTCGAGCGGCTGCAACAAGCCAAGGCAGAGCTAGAACGGGAAGCGCAGGCCCAGTTGCAGGAGATCTCAACCAATCTCCCCCCATGCAAACCCGGCCCTCCCAAAAAAGGGGAGCAGACCGGCCAACCATCAGACAGCCGCAAACAGCGGGAGACGAACAAGAAGCGCCGTTTGCGAGCGAGAAAAAACGCCACTGCACCTAGCCGTCGCTATAACTTCGTCGACCCAGACTCGCGACTGATGAAAGGTAGTGGTCAAGCAGGCCTGATGCAGGCTTACAACGCGCAGATCGCAGTCGACTCGCACGCTCAAATCATCGTGGCCGCAGAGCTGACACAGCAGGCATTTGATTGCCAGCAACTGTTACCCATGGTAAAGAGCCTATGCAGCACGGTCCAAGGGGTACCGACCACGATCACTGCAGATGCAGGTTATTGGGACACACAGAGCTTACTGGATCCGTCCTTGGGCGGCATGGAAATGCTGGTACCTCCTGACTCCAAGCCGCAACTTCCCGGCGGCGCGCTGTCGCCCACCGCGCCTCGCCACGAAGTGGCCTTTCGCATGAGGCAGGTTCTGGCCACCGAACAGGGGAAAGCTCGCTATGCACTTCGACAATCCACCGTTGAACCCGTATTCGGCCAGATCAAAGAAGCGCGCGGCATTCGCAGATTCCGCTTACGAGGCTTGCTGAAAACGAACTCGGAGTGGAAGCTGATATGCGCCACGCATAATCTTCTGAAGCTATTTCGGCATCGCACAACCCTGGTATTACGCTTAACGCATTTAGCCGGGTCGATTCCGTCGGCGCTACGATTACTGCTCTCGCTTCCCAACCGCTTTTTCGCTCAACCCAACCGTCCAGCTCAGATCCAACGGTCTGCCGCGATAATGAGGCAGTATCTCTCCGACACACTGGTAAGCTGTCTCCGTATTAGGCTACACGCTACAGCGTCTTGAGGAACGCAATCAGGTCTTTCTTTTCCTGTGGAGTGAGATCAAGACCGAAGGGGTGACCTTTTACGGCGTAGGTCGCTTCACCATACGGTTTGAAGCCAGTTGGCGTGTAATCCTGGTTGAGGCGGTTGGGGTTGAACCAATCTTCTAGAGTGGCGCACCACCCGCTGTGACCGAACATGCTGCGGTACCAGACGCCCTTGAGGGAAGGCACTTTGTAGTAACCGGTGCCTCGCCGGGTCTTGAGAGTGAGGTCGGAGTCTGTGCCAACGGAGATGGGCAATATTTCATACTTCGCGCGGGCGTCGGCCGGGATCGAGAAGCCTTCCGCGGGAGTGAGTTTGTTGTTGGTATAGAGCGGCGGCGTGTGACAGGCGGCACATCCTTCGCGCGCGAAAATCTTCTGACCGCGCGCTGCCGATGCGTCGAATTTGTTCGGGTTTGGCGGTGGCTTGAGGGAGTAGATGTAGAGCGCGAGTGCATAAAGCTGCTCGTCGCTGTAGCGCCCCCCGACGTTCGTAGGCTCCGGCAAGGTCTTAAAATTGGGTATGTCAGCAGGAATGAAACCGTCGAAGCTGGAGAGCGCGTCCCCACCTTGATTGAGAGCGGCATAGCGCATGAGATCGACGATGGAGCGCTGTTGTTGCAGACCGGTTCGATCAAGATATTGACGGTCTCTGACGCCGATGAGGTCCGGCACTTGCATCGGCTCGAACAGACTCCCGCGATGGCGTGGAGCGACTCCTGGAGGTATTGAGGCAAGCAGGATGCGAACCTGCGCGTCCGACAAGGGCTTGAGCCGGTCTAGCGGATCCGGGTGAAGCCAGGGCATATCGAAGAGTGCCTGCCATAGAATCCGGGGAATAGTTGCTCCCTGAGCCAATGCAGGACCTAAAGGGAAATTTCCCTGTGCTCCCTTCACGATGACGGCTCCGGGCATCACACGTGTATGGCACATGCCGCAGGAAAAGGAACCAAGTTCAATTTTTCCCTTCTCTCGGATGACATAGTGCATGAACGGAAGAACTCCGTCGGAAGTGAGCGGCATACCGCTCTTTTCATACCATGCGCTGCTGGTGACGTCTTCCACCCGAAAACCACCCAGGTCCGTTGAATAGATACTCGGGGCATCGAGGACGATCTCGCCTGCTTTGATCCAATCCGCTTCGGTCTGCAGCTTTGGCTTGTGGGAGGCGTCGTCCCATACGATCACAGGCTCCTGTTTCTTGAGCCATTCCATGTATCCGGCCGGCTCGCGGCCCGGGGCGTAGACGGGATATTGCTTGTAGATGCTGCGCACCGGGATCCGGTAGTAGTAATCGGCTGGAGCATGCTTTGGCGATCCGATGGGGTTTGCCAGTGGAACTTCGAGCGTTCTCATCGCCTCGTCGTCCCACACCTTTGGAACAGCCGTTCCCTTAACCTGAGGAGACTGGCCGAACATTCCAACGCGAGGCAGAAGCGCGAGTCCGATGAGCACCATTTTTGCAACGTGGCGTAGCATTGCTTGAATATTCATGGCAGCTCCGGTGTCTCAACCAACGACACACCCCACGAGATGAGAAACCCAAACACGGTCATCTCGCCAATATCGTGTGCGAGGAACTTGCCGGAGGTCAGGCCTGGGGGCGTAAAGTGTCTCTTGGTCGAATCGATAATTGCCACGACGACAACGATTACAATCAAGCACGCCAGCACCGCGCCAAGAATCCCGAGTTTCCTATGCAAGCCGACCTTGCCGATCGAAACCAGCATGGTCTGAGTGACGAACAGCAAGATCCAGCAAGAAAAGACAGCCCCATGCACTTGGAAAATCGCGCTCGGCAAGCCCGCATGAATCGCTCCCGCAAGGAAGTAGCTGCGCGCAAAGCCCAGAAACACACTTCCTAAGATGAGAAGCGACATCCACGCGAAGAGATAATCGTCGGGCCGCTTTCCAAACCTCGCCTGCGATCTTGAAACGATTGTGGCCATGATCTGCTCCCCGGCGCTGACTTGAACCCTCATATATGTAGGCGCAGACTCGGAACGAAAACTATCATGACGAACTGGAATTATGCAGGGTATCCTTAGGTCGCAGTCAGATCGGGAACTGCCGCGTCATGCCAGGGGATGAAGCCAAGCCACAGAGTTCCGGCGACGTCAGCACCCTACTCCGCGCCTGGAGCGACGGCCAGCCAGGCGCGCTCGAGCAACTCACTCCGTTTGTTTACGCGGAGCTTCGCCGTCTGGCGCATCGCCAGATGAGCCGCGAGCGCGCAGGCAATAGCTTGCAAACGACCGCTCTGGTCAACGAAGCCTATCTTCGGCTGGTCGACTGCAGCCGGATGCGATGGGTCGACCGCGCCCATTTCTTCGCGGTCTCAGCCCACCTTATGCGCCGTATCCTGATCGACAATGCCCGCCGTCACAATCTCACTCGAGGTGCCCAGGTTAAGCATGTGCCAATCGAGCTGGTGGAAGTGGGGGTTGAGGGTCGCCACCCGGATTTGCTCGCTCTCGACGATGCCCTCAAATCGCTGGCGCAGTTCGACCCGCGAAAGGCTCAGGTTGTGGAGCTCCGATTCTTCGGTGGATTAAGCGCCGAGGAGACGGCCGCCGTCCTAAAAATCTCGGCAATTACCGTCTTACGAGACTGGAACACCGCCAAGGCGTGGCTCTACCGCGAGTTGACCGCGACTTCTTCCCATGAATCCTGAACGCTGGAAACAGATCGATGATCTGCTGGAGGCAACGCTCGAGTTGCCGGAAGAGCAGCGCACCACTTTTCTGCGTCAGGCCTGCGGCGACGATCAACTCTTGCAAGAGGAAGTAGCGTCCTTGATGAACGCCCGCAGGAATGCCGGGAGCTTTCTCGAAAAGCCAGCAATTGACGCGACCGGTCTCACCTTCGCAAATTCAATGACGGCGGCGGAAGTTCCTGCAGGAAGCCTCCAAGCAGGGCAAGCCATCTCCCACTACCGCATCGAGGAAAAGATCGGCAGCGGCGGCATGGGAGTCGTTTACAAGGCCGAAGACACTCGCCTGCATCGTTCCGTCGCGCTCAAATTTCTACCCGAAGAAGTCACCCATGATAAACAGGCGTCAGGCAGGTTTCAACGCGAAGCTCGCGCCGCTTCCGCCTTGAATCATCCAAACATCTGCACCGTCTACGACATCGGTGAAGAACAGGGCCAGGCCTTCATCGCAATGGAATACCTCGAGGGCGCGACCCTCAAGCAACGCCTCTCCCAGGGTCTGTTGCCGCTCAGCCTATTGCTGACGCTGAGCATCGAGATTAGTGACGCCTTGGAGACGGCCCATGCCAAGGGCATCGCGCACCGCGACATCAAGCCCGCCAATATTTTCATTACGCCCAAGAATCACGCCAAGGTCCTCGACTTCGGCCTCGCCAAAATATCTTCGCCGCAACTCGCCGTCACTGACGATACAAGGGATAACGCCACTCTTCCCGGTACGACGATGGGGACCGTGGCCTACATGTCTCCCGAACAGGCGTCGGGTGAAGAAATCGATTCGCGCACCGACCTCTTCAGCTTCGGCGCGGTGCTCTATGAGATGGCGACCGGACGCCGGGCATTCGGCGGCCAGACAACCGTGATGATCCTCGACGCGGTCTTGCACGGCAGCCCATCGCAAGCCTCGCTCTTGCGTCCTGATCTTCCTGCTCGTCTCGATGAAATCATCACCAAAGCATTGCAGAAGGAGCGGACGCAGCGCTACCAACACGCCGCCGAAATCCATCGTGATCTCGAGAGCCTGAAACACGATCTCGATTCCGGCCAGAAAGAGACGCCAAAGGCAAGCAGTGGCACAACGTCGCCACCCGTGCCCGCAAAGAAAACCCGACTGCCAGCGATTACGATAGGCACGACTGTCGCCGCTCTAGGCGTGCTGGCTTACATCTTCCTGCGACCACCCGCGCAGCCCACCGTATCCGGATACTTCCAGGTAACTCACGATGGGATCCGGAAACATGGCATTATTGCCGCAACAGCGGCAACCGACGCCCCGCTGGTCACCGACGGCACTCGCGTGTACTTCAGCGAGGGCACGGGAGTTTCAACCACTCTAGCTCAAGTATCATCGGCCGGAGGCGACACCGCTATCATTCCAACGCCGATCGGCGCCTGGCAGATCCTGGACATCTCCCCGGACCGCTCCACGCTGCTTGTGGTCGACTACTCAACCCATCCTGGAGGTTCAGGGTCGCTATGGTATGTGCCGGTTCCGGCTGGCACGCCACGCCCTCTGGCAGGCCTTACCGCAAACGATGCGGCCTGGTCTCCCGACGGTGACGAGATCGCCTATGTCGGCGTCGGGGACCTATACCGCGCGAGAAGCGACGGCACGAGCAAAAGGAGGGTCGTCCACTTGCCGGGACCAGGATGGTGGCCGCGATGGTCTCCGGATGGGAAGACCGTCAGACTGACCCTGCTGGACAGGAAGACATCTTCCCCATCGCTATGGGAGGTTTCCGCAGATGGAACCGGACTTCACCCTCTCTTGCCGGGATGGAACATGTCATCGGCCAATTGCTGCGGAAACTGGACTCCCGATGGCAGGTATTATGTCTTCGAATCCAGCAGCAACGACAAGGCGGAGATTTGGGCAATTCGCGACAGGCGTCCGCTTGTGGACTTCTGGCATCGCTCTTCCAATAAGCCTTTTCAACTTACCTCCGGGCAGCTCAGTTCCCACTCTCCGGTGTTGAGTCCCGACGGCAAGAAGCTCTACGTCCTGGGGCAGCAGCAGCGCGGCGAGGCCCAGCGGTGGGACGAGAAATCGCAGCAATGGGTGCAGACACTAGGCGGTCTATCGGCGGAGATGGTCGATCCTTCGCCCGATGGCCGATGGATATCCTATGTTCTGTTCCCCGAAGGCACGCTTTGGAAAAGCCGCGCCGACGGCAGCGAACGCCAACAACTGACCTTCGCTCCGCTTATCGTGCTCACTCACTCCTGGTCCCCGGATGGCAAACATATCGCCTTTACAGGTTTTGGCCGGGGTACTCAAACCAGAAACTATGAAATCTCTTCCGACGGTGGCGCGCCCGAGCCGCTCACCAATGCCGAGCATTCCGAACTCAACCCATCCTGGTCGCCGGACGGACAATCGGTGGTTTTCAGCTACGCGCCGTGGAGCGAGAGAACTCCGGAGACCGTCGGCGTATTCATGCTGAACCTGGCCGCGCACGAAAAGCGGAAGATTCCAGGCTCGGAAGGATACTTCGGTGCCGCTTGGTCCCCAGATGGCCGCTACATTGCCTCCAATGCGATTGACTCTCAGACCATCGTCCTCTTCAATTTCGCGACCGGGAAGTGGACCAACCTGGATAGCGGTACGGGCGTCTTGCGATGGTCGCCCGATAGCAGATTTCTGTACCACCTGAGTTACGAAAACGGACCGGCGGTGGTGCGTGTCCGCATGAGCGACCGCAAGGTCGAACGGATTGCCCCCCTGAATAGCGTTCGCCTGGCCGGCTTCCTGGCGGGCGTTGCCTTCGGGCTCACTCCGGACGGCGTCCCGATCATTCTCCGGGACACCGGCACTGAAGAAATATACTCGCTGGATTGGCACGACAATTGACTGCGTCGCAATTCAAAGTTCTTGTCTATTCCCGATGTACGCAGAACCAACCCGCCTCCCAGGGGGTCTATTATTGCCAAGTTCGACCGTAGCTCCAAGAAAACAGGTGACAGAAAACAGGTGACGAAAACAGGTGACAGAAAACAGGTGACAGACAGAAAACAAGTGACAAGAAAACAGGTGACAGACAGCAAGAAAACAGGTGACAGACAGGACGATCACCTTCGAACCATGAATAGGTAAGAATCGTCCTGTCTGTCACCTGTTTTTTTTATTTCGATATACTCGCCTCATGCAATTCCGGTTGCTTTATAGCGGTAGGCTCTTAGGGGCCAGCAGGACCGACAGCAGAGCTAAACACAAAGCGCAGATTCGCAGAGAATTTTCTCCGCAGTTAGAACGCCTCATTCACACCAAAACCAATCTCAGTCGTGCCTGCCGTCGAACTGGGTTTAGCTGGTTTCAGGATCATCCTGAAGACAGGGAGAGAGTCATGGGTGTGAGTGAAGACGAAGAACGTAATTTGATGTTCAATTTTTGGATGCGCTACATGTCCGAAAAGTGGAAGCGTGGCAATCAGGGTTTTATTCCACTGGTGACCGACAATATGGATATACGCTGCGGTCTGGAGATTCTATTCCTGCGGCCAGAAGAACCTGGGATGATCGTACGCGGTGCTGATTTAGACAATCGCTTGAAGAGTTTGCTTGATGCCTTACGGGTTCCCGATACTGCTGATGGCGTTGAAAGTGAAGATGCTCCGATATTTTGTCTTTTGCAAGATGACAAGATGATATCGGAGATCAAAGTGACGGCGGATCAGTTGCTTCTACTGCCAAAACAAGCGTCAGTGACTCCAAATGATGTTTTCCTCGTCGTGAACGTGAATGTCGAAGCTCCACCGAGCAGCCTATGGCATGGAGCATTTGCCTGATCTCAAACCTGATTGCCTAGCACACGAGCTGGATACCGATCAGCGGTACCTGGAAAAAGTTAGCTGCGGAGATCAAGCCATAATTCGGCACGCTTTTTCCACACGACTGCACTGTCTCGGCACAAAGGAGTCATTTCTGCGCAACTCATAAAGGAGTTTAATCGGTTTCAGCAACACAGGAGAAACCGATGACCCCCACGTCGATTAGGTGTGCAGACTGCGGTAAGATCAGCGAACTCGTGAAGTGCAGCAAAGAAGGCTGCTCAAATCAACTCTGCTCTGAATGTGTCGAGCGATACTCAGGCA
Organism: uncultured Acidobacteriaceae bacterium; assembly: GCA_963787145.1. Taxonomy (GTDB): domain Bacteria; phylum Acidobacteriota; class Terriglobia; order Terriglobales; family Acidobacteriaceae; genus PALSA-350. Next base: position 89,131 of record CAWBBY010000025.1, on the reverse strand, counting down.
AACACTGCAACAGTTGCTACGTCAGCCGAAACGTGATGTTTGCACCGTGGGCTGTGTCGGGAGACAATCCGCCGAACGCAGTTGGAGTGGACAGGGCTTAGGTTCCAAATGACAAACAAGGAGCGAGCAAATGGCGCAGTTTCATAAAGTCGGCGGTCATTACATCAACCCGGACCAAATTCTCTTCATCAAAGAGACAAGTAGCAGAGCCGACGGGCCGACAGACAGCTGCACAATCTATTTCATGGGTGACAAATCGATATACCTTGAGGGTCAGCAAGCTGCTTCACTGGTTCGTCAACTGTCCGGCAAGTGATTCGATTCATGATCTTGATGACAATGCGAGTGTGCTGCCCCGAGAGGTTCTCAGCGCTGTCTGAGGTCAATCAGCGTCGGGCCTTCCATGGGATAGCGGATGGGCGCTGCTTCACCGTCGGCTTCGAGTTTGTGCGGCCCAACTGCTTCATATATCCGGCGACGGTTGTCGTAACGCCTCGCTTTTCGATAACGACTTCGTAATCCTTCACCATCCTTGAACAGGTTTCTTCCACGAGCCGGGAGATTCGGGACGAAATAACCCCAAATGTAAAAAAAACAGGTGAAAGACAGGACGATCACCTTCGAACCACGAATAGGTAAGAATCGTCCTGTGTCACCTGTTTTTTGTAAGGTGAGGCGCGTCTCGCATTCCGACATCCTCATCACCCTTCTTGCGTTGGGCTCTTGGATCCTGATTATGTTCATGGCCTGGACGCTCTTTCGTTCTTCCTAGCTGAAGGTGTGGTCCTCGAAGTCCGGCGTCAGGTCGGCGCGGTTCAGTAAACTTCTCGTCTCGTCCCCAAGTTCTACGTCCGTCTGTCCCCTCTCGCCCCTCAGAACGACAAACGAACGGCTACCTGGATCTGGCGCGGACTATAAGCGTAATTGCTGTTGGAGTTGGTGTACGTCCCGAAAGAGTTGTTGTACTGAAGCTGCGTAGAGTAAGTCTGCGGTCCCGTATACCCGCTGGTGGTTACCCCCGAGGTCGAGCCGCCGAAGGTATACCCAGTGCTATTCACGCCGGTGTAGTTTTGGTGATTGAAGACATTGAAGCACTCGCCAAACATCTGTAAGGTGTACTTTTCCCGAAACTGGGTCTGCTTCTCCAGACGCAAGTCAAAAACTTCGTCGCGGCGGAGAGCGAAGGTGTTGCGGCCAAGGGCGGGAACAAAGGCGATACCTCCCGCCCCGTTCCAGGCGGAACTGACGGCTGCGTTGCTCGGAAAGCCACTGGTCGCAAGGTAATAAGGTAGACCGTTCTGCAGCTGAACCAACGGGTTCAGATTCCAGCCATCCAGCAGGTAGCTCTTGGTGCCGGTGAAGCTCTTGGGATACTTAAGGGTGGCATACGCTACAAACCGGTTCGGTACATTAAAGCTGGAGTTTCCATACTGGGAAGCCAGGCTCGCGTTGGGGTCGAGTGGCTGGTTGGTGGAGGCCTGCGTCAATTGATTCTGGTTATAATCCAGTGCGTGCGAAAAAGTGTAAGAAGCGTCGAAGTTAGCGTACTTAAAGCTCTGGTTGGTGACTTCGGCAACAAGTGCGTTATAACTCGCGTTGATGTTACTCAATACCTCGGTAATCGCGGCAAAGCTAGGGTTGGCGTAGCCATTGTAGACCTTCGCCGTATAAGTAGCTCCACATGGCAGTGGGCCGCAGGCGCTGCCGGTTGCCTCCTTTCCGCCCTGGCCGGTCACGATGTAATTCACCAGAGTGTAGCCTGGACCATTATTGCTGTTGTTATCTGGTGCCGGAGTGTTCACCAGATTGACATCGGCGAAGTTAGGCAGTTCCCGGCTCAACGCGGCAAGGTAGCTGAGAGAGAAGACGGTGCTGGGGCCGAACTGCTGTTGCAAGGTGAGGTCGTATTCCAGGGCCTGGGGATTCTGGAAATTCTTGGAAAAGTACTGCACGTTCGGAGCCGCAAGCTTGGTTGGCGCATAGTCAGGCGGCTCAATCCCCGGGAACGCGGGGCCGACCTGATTGTTCTTGAAGGTCACCGCGATCTGCGCCGCCGGTGACCCGGTTTGAGAATAGGCAGTCAAAATGACGGCGTTGATCATGCGTCCGTAGTACATGCCGAAGCCGCCGCGTAGGACGGTTTTGCCGGTCCCATAAACATCGTAGGCGAAGCCGATTCGGGGGCCGATGTTATTTTTGTCGCTCGGCTTTTGCGAAAACTGTGGAAGTGGCACATACTTCCCTATTGGTTGAATCAGGTTCTGATAGGGTCCTGGAACAGCCTCATAGTCGTACCGGAGGCCTAGATTAAGGGTGAGCCGGGGAGTCATTTTCCAGTCGTCCTGGAAGAAGAATCCGTAGTCGGTGGTGTTTAGCTGGAAGTAGCCCTGCCCCAGATTTTGCCCGAAACTTGTGTAGCAGGGAAGCGAGCCGGTGTTGTATTCATTTGCGCTGGAACCGCAGGTGCCTCCCGGATTGGCGATATCCGCGAAGAAATTTCCCAGATAGGTATAGGTGTAGTCGCCATTGGGAGAGTAGGCGGCCAGGCCGAGGCTGTTGATCTGGTCATAGTTGTGGACGATGTCTCCACCAAACTTTAAGTTATGCTGACCGTGGGTCCAACTCACGGTATCGGCAACCTGCCACTTGCGCTCATCGGGATAGGCGGGGCGAAACGCGTAATACTGAACGCTATCGCTGAAGCCGTTCGAGCTCTGCAACGAGATTGTGGGGGGAAGACCCTGGTAAGCATTGGCGCCGATAAATTGGGAGTTATAGGCGCTCACTGGCTGAGAGCTCTCGTTGTCCAGCTCGCGACCGTACTGATAACGCACCTCGTTAACGATGGTGGGCGTTAGAACCGTATCCAGCTTGGCCAAGCCATAGTCGAGCTTCACATAGTCATTGCCAAAGCCGTCGATGCTGTAGTTGTTGGTCGCCTGGGTCTGCACGCCGCCAGGAGACCTCCAGCCCAAGCGGTTGTAGATGGCGCTGACGTGATTCTTTTCGTTAACCTGCCAATCCAGTTTCGGCATATTGATGGTTTGATTACCGGTTCTTTTGACTGGACCGAGCGCGTTGGCAATCGCTCCCAGGTCAGAGTTATAGAGCGCAACCGCGTCTGCGTAGCTAGACAGGCCCAGCCGGTTCTGCAAGACGCAGGCCTGCGCGTCTACGGAATTGCTGGGCTGCGTCTTGCCCGACGAAGAGATGATGGTGGCGCAACTATAAGGGGCGGGAATTACCGCGTCTGGTGCCTGGAAGAATGCCGCCGGATTGGAAGGTACCGCGGTTCCGGGGAAGTTCCGCTGGAACTGGTCATAGGTATAGAACCAGAAGAGCTTGTCCTTGATGATCGGGCCGCCTGCGCCACAGCCCCACTGCTTGCGCCAGTCCGTGGGCTTGTACTGGATGGTGGTAGTGGTCCCCGTAGCAGCGTCGAAGGTGGTGAGTTTGGTGAACGGGTTCTTGGCCCCCCAATCGTTGTCGCGATCATAAAAGTAGAGTTGGCCGTGGATCTGGTTGGTGCCGCTTTTGGTGATGGAGTTGATGACCCCGCCGGTGGCGCGGCCATATTCGGCGGAATAGACGCCGGTATTGACTTGGAATTCCTGCACCGCGACCATCGGAGTAGAGTAACCCTCGCGGGTCCGGCCGCGTTCTTCTGAGAAATAGGCTTGGTTATCGTCGGCGCCATCGATCTGCACGTTGTTGAGCAACGGGCTGATGCCGCGAACAGAGAGCAACCCAAAGCCGTTGGAGTCGGCGACGACACCCGGAGTGAGCAGCGTGAGGTCAGACCAGCGTCGCCCGTTGATGGGCAGATTGTCGATGGTCTGAAGCGTCAGGTTGCTCGAGAAATCCGGCGTTTCCGTATTGATCAGCGGGGTCGCGCCGCTGACCTCGACGGTGGTGCCGGTCGAGGAAACCGAGAGCTTGGGCTCCAGAGAGGTTGTCTTGCCAACCTCAACTACTACCGAGGTTGCTTTGTAGTTGCTGAACCCGCCGACAGTGACCGTGACCGTATACGGACCGGGCTGAAGCTGCCCGGCGGTGAAAAACCCAGCGCCGTCGGCAGTCACGGTCAATTCGGCATTAGTACCCTCGTTCAGTACTACGACTTTCGCGCCACCGACGGTCGATCCACTCTGGTCCTCGACCGTCCCATTGATGGCGCCGGTAGTAGTGGTTTGCGCGGTCAGAATGAGAGGAATCGCTAATGTAACCGCTAAGATCAGGACGGCAAACCGGCCCCAGAGCGTGATTCTGCGATGCATCTGATCCTCCTAAGTGTAGAGACCTTGCTGGTGCGCCGGTGAGAATAGGCTGAGGCCTTGCCGGAGCCTGTCTTCGATCAATTCTTCGTTCTTACGTGACTTGCAGAGGGTGGGTTCTTATTCGGTTACAAATCCACTAGCGAGAAAACGCGGATCAACTGGGGTCGCCGTGGGCCGCAATAATTTGATTGAAAATACCACATTCTCCACGTAAAACCACAAGAAAATGAATACCCGGAAAAGCGGAGATTTGTGGTCATCCATGATAGGTAAAGGTCAGGTCGACCTCGACCTACACCGTCTGCAGCCAGGCGTTGCGCTGTTTGGAAATCGGACCACGTCGCTGCTTGCCGGCAGCAGACCGGAAAGCTGCAGTTAAGCCGCAATGGAGATGCGGGATCCATGATAAAAACAGGTGAAAAACAGGGAACATTCTTCGATTGCGCGCCGTATGGGACCTGCTGGGAGCCGGCCAATCAAGATGACCGGCAGCAATCAGCCGGCAAAGTTTCGCAGGCAGTGCCGTCTTCTGCCCGAGGCTTTGGACAAGGCGTGCATCTGGTACGAACCGCCTTGGACGAGATCCCGAGATTGAGCGAGGCTCAGGTGTTACAGCCAGGCTCTCCCGTTCCCCTTACGCTTACACCCGGTCAAATGTACTTTCCTTGCTTTCCGGCTGGGCTTCGCTACCGGGTGATTAAAGATCCGGTTACAGGCATGGGGAGAGTGGTGAATACAGGGCTTGGACCAACGCCAGCCGGGTGGAACTGGGCCGTGTGTCACGCCGGGAGCTGGATTCATCGGCGGCATCACTATGTTTGGGTCGTGGGTCACAAGCGGCACCAAATTGCCCCGCTCCGCTGGGTCAAGAGCGGCCATAGAGTGGCCTTTGTTCCGCTCCATCCCTATGACGTGAAGGGCCGGCCTCCCATCAACCGAAAGGAAGAAGTCTTCGAGGTGAAAAACAAGAACGGGATATCAGTGGAGCGGGTGAAGTTCGAGCCGGGGCACCCGATTGAGGAGCTCAAATCGGCCCCGCGAGAGTATCGCAGTGACCATATGCCTCCGCTATCCCGGGCAGGTGTCCCGCATATGGAAGCTTACGCGATGAAAGACGGGTTGCGGGGAGGTCACCTGGCCGCCGTCAAGGGCGTTCCATTGGGGTTCAATTCCAAGTTGCAAAGCTTCACCATGTCTAAAGAGGTGATGCACGGAAGCAAAACTGTAACCGTCTCTGCACCAATCACGAACCGCGGCGGCACTCTGCAGGCACGAGGCGGCAGCTTTACAGGAGGACATGGCGGGTTCAGCAGCCAGGGCGGTTCGCGCAGTGGTGGGGGCTCCAGCGGCGGCGGTTCGCACGGAGGAGGCGGTTCGAGTAGCGGCGGCTCCAGCGCCGGTGGTGGCGGCGGTGGCGGCCACCGCTAAGGCCGATATGGCGTGGACGCGAACGCCTCGACACCAGTGTAGGCGCTCAAGGATGCCAGTTGTATGGATCAGCGGTCGCTTTCTTGCACACTAAGCAAACCGCCGTAAAATCTCCTTCGCGGGAGTCTCTGAGCACATTCCACCCGGGGCGGTCTGTGGTCATTTCCGCCCATACGGTACGGGAGCACTTGCCTTTGCAAGGCAATCTCACCAGACGGACTGGGTTTGCATGGTGCGCGTAATTTGGGACATGCATAGACACCTCAGTTGGAGGATGTAATGTCAATACAGACGGTCATAAAGCCTGGCGAGTTTTCAGGCGACGCAAGAAGAGACCTAGCCGGAGTGGAGTTGAATGCTACTGGAGGCAACCGAGGCGGCTAAGGGATTGGGATTAGTAATCGCGGAAGTCACGATTGCACCGCCTGCTGAGGAGCTGGAATGGTCAGGAGCGCTATCCGCTATTGCTACATCAGAAGAACCTTGGCTGTTAGCTCCGCTCTGCCCCGATGCAGGACAGACGCCTGACCAGAGAGCGGCGAGAGTAAAGACTGCAAAAGCAACAAGTGGTTTTTTACGCATGTCTTCCCCAGTTATCTTGCTAAAACGAGTTATGAAATCCGTCGACAAGCGCTTTAGGTTATCCCTACGGCAGCTTTTTCGTTGTACCTGGTCTACCTATCGCCTTCTTTGTCAGGGATGCAATGGTACGACTGTAGGGCAGTCGATCTTTATGCCGCATCTCCCATATGAGATAGGATGTCTGCACCTTTAGGGTCAAAGGTGGCTGGCTATTAGGTGCAACTCGTTGCCTCTGGAGAGCGGATTTGCTATAGACCAGTTCTTCAGCTTTCCATGGGGAGTGTTTTTGGTAAGGAAAGAAGCAGCCGGATGAGCTCGCCCTGGCGGCGAGTGCCCGTCTTGTGCAGCAGGCTTTTAAGCTGGGTACGCGCCGTGCCCAGGGAAACCTCTCTGGCTTCAGCGATTTGTTCCAACGATAGGCCCGCCAGTAGACCATTTGCCACTTCAACTTCAGAGCTTGTGAAGCCGAAAAGAACGCTCAGGATCTCTCGCGGTAAGGCGGCCGACGCTTCAGCGTTGGTAATCAAAACCAGCACGTGAGCCGGAGAGCCTTGTTCCTGGTTGGCCAGGCGCAGAGGTGAAACAAGCGCATACAGTGACCGTTCGCTCGACGCTCGAGGCAGGGTGACTGCACCGCCGGGTTGCACCGATGCGGCCCCGCTCGCGGCAGCGGCAAAGGAAATCAGGGCCTGTAGCCTGGCCTGCCGCGAAACATCCGAGGCCACCAGACGGTTGCGCAAAATGCGAATGCCGTCCTGCCGCCGCACCAAGTGCTCCGCGGCCTTGTTCATGTAAGCGAGGGAGCCATCCGCTCGGAGAAGGAAGGCAGCTGTGGGCGTGGCATCGAGAGCCGCCTCGGCGCGAAGGGCGCGCTCTCCTGCGGCCACCAAAGCTTGCTTGATTCCGACGGCTGACTTCAGGTGCGGAATCAAGGCCGCCAGGAGTGCCTCGTGTTCCCCGGGCATGTGGCCCTGCTGTTCCCCGCGCCAAAGGGTTAATAAGCTTTCAGCTTGGCCTGTAGCAGGGGCAAAAGGCAGCAACGTTGAGTAGTGCAGGTCGAAGCGATCGAGCAAATCGTTGAAGAACTCAGTCTTTTTAAGCTGCTCGCGAGGTAGGAGCTCATCGCCATCAATGACTCCAGCGCGAGGATTTCGCTGAAAGGGCACGAGATAAGGGTCGCGTGCCGCGAACTGGCTGTTGTATAGGTCGTAGCTCTCCTGACTAAAATTCAAGCCTCCGCCGGCGAGGATTTGAGGGCTGCCGTCGCTGTGTGTGTGGCAGAGGAAGACCCCACTTGCAGTTTGGGTGGATTCGCAGAGCAGGGTGAGAAATCGCTGCCAGCTTTCATCTTCAAACGGGCCGGCATGCAGACTGGCAACAAGCTCAGAGAAGGTTGCGATCGAGATCATGCTGAATACCAGCCTGACGATTCCACAGCGCGCGTTGAGAGGGATATCTCAACGGGACTGGACCGGAAGGGGCAGCCGCCCCCCAAGGCACATCGTTAACTTCCAACAGTATGCTTGCGCGAGAGCCGATAGTATCGGAAAATCTCAATCTGCGCAGCAAAGCGAGTTCCCTGTTAGTAAATGCGCCGACTTCCAAATCTAACGGGTTCTGAGAATCGCTTCAGGCTGGGTCCATTGAATGCCGGGCGGCGTGTTATGAGCATTCGTCATAACTGCCGTCCGGCGGGTGCGTCAAAGCCCTAAACTAAACCTGATGACCTACGACGATCTCCGCCTTCTCATCGACTACAACTATTGGGCGCGCGACCGGGTACTCGACGCCGTAGCTACAATCACACCCGAGCAGTTCATACGTCCCATGGGCAACAGCTTCACGTCGGTACGCGACACCGTCGCGCATATCTGCGCCGCCGAGCGCATTTGGATCACACGATTGAAGGGCGAAAATCCGCAGGGACTCCAGAAACCGGACCGCCATCGCGATGTCGACGCAGCTCGCAAGGAGTGGGCCGAACTGGAAGGCGAAATGCGCGATCAACTTGCAAGATTGGGGCCGAAAGCTGTGGAGCTCACGATCGAGTATCAGGACCTTCGCGGTAATGACCAATCGGACGTGCTTTGGCAGATGCTGCAGCACCTGGTCAATCACGGCACCTATCATCGCGGACAGATCACCACGATGCTGCGACAGTTGGACGCAGCGCCGCCGAAGTCCATGGACTTGATTGCCTTTTATCGCGAACGAAATCGGAAGGCTTGACCAGGTAAGCAGGGGACGCACCCAAAAACGTACGCCGGATACGCCGCGCTCTTCGCTTCGCGAATTGCTAACGTGGAATTCACACCACGAGACCTGTTGGTACGGGTTGGGCGTCTGCCACACCGATTCCATCCCTTGGCGGATGCGCGGATACAGACGTGCCGGGTTAATTATTTGACCCACAGGGGTTAAAAATTAACCCGCCTCGCTGCGCTGAGTAGTGGATCGTGGAGGCTCCGTGTCGAGGCGGATCCGCCATCTCCTTGTTTGTAGCGGCTTGCGGATTGTTTGGTAGCCGCGGCGAGTTTGGCCATCAGGTTGCTCTAAGGTACTGCGTAAAGCAGTTAAATAAACGTTGAGACACGACAACGGCCACGGCAAAGAAATCTCTTCTCAGCAAGAAGACCGTACCTGCCGCCAAGGGCAATTCCAGCAAGAAGGTTGACACCAGCAAGCCGGCGGCGAACAAGGTCGTTTCTGCTCGGAGCGTGGTTGGCAAGAGTGAATTCTAAGTGCATTTTCATTTTTTTGTAACGGCCCGCAGGCTGGAACCACCACCAAAGGTACGCGATAGAGCAGAACAGGAGAACAGACAATGTTGAACGATTTTCTTCCCGCAATCGTCTCAGTTGGCATCGTGGTTGGTGTCTTTCTATTCGCATGGATTTCGGACGTTCGTAGGATTCAGCGCCTCAACGCTCCGGAACTCATGCAGACCAGGGTTCTTTCCGAGATCGAAAGTGTGAGTGTTGAGGCCCTCTCGATGTCGACCGAATAGGGTGGCAAGTCGTCATCGCCGGTGGAGGCCGCACCTCCCAAGTAGGACACCAATGCCTTAATTTCTCTTAGGCGGGATCAGATTAGGTGAGGAAGGTGAGCCCCTAACGGGCCTACAATTTATATAAATCCGGGAAGTAAGCAGGGGCATCGAAGGGACATCATGAGGCTCGAGCTGAAATACGGATTCCTTATTGCGCTGACTCTGGCGGCCTCGATGGCGTGGGCCGATACATTGGAGTTGAAGAACGGCAGTCTGATTAAGGGCAAGTTCCTGGCTGGCACCGAGACTGAAATCAGCTTCCAGGTCGGCTCGACGGTACAGAAATATAACGTCGCTGACATCGTTTCGCTCAAGTTCGATTCGGAAGGCGCAGCAAGTGCCCCGGCGCCGCAGCCGCAGACGCAGAGTTCGCTTCCCGACGATCCGGGGACGGTAGCGCATGTCGAAATGAACCCGGCCTATGTAACTATCCCAGCCGGGACACGAATTTCTGTGCGCACCATGGATGCCATCGATTCCACCTATAACGTCGTGGGAGACCGCTTCCAGGCTTCGCTCGAAGAACCCCTGATGTTGGAGGGCAACGTGCTGGTCGCTGAAGATGCTCTCGTCTATGGCCGGCTGACACAATCGAAGGAGTCAGGAACGTTCACCGGCAGATCGCAGCTACGTCTGGAGTTGACCGGGATTGTGGTGAATGGAAAGTTGGTGCCCGTGGTGACGGGAGAATATGAAGTGACCGGGAAGTCGCGCGGCGCGAGCACCGCGAAGAGAACGGTCGGCGGAGCGGCTCTTGGAGCGATCATCGGTGGCGTTGCCGACGGCGGCCAGGGAGCAGCGGTCGGTGCGGGCATCGGCGCAGGTGCTGGTGCAGGCTCGGAAATCATCACTGGGGGCGACCAGGTAAAAGTGCCGAGCGAGACCGTGCTCGATTTCACGCTGCAGCAAGATGTGTCGATACCGACGCGCCAGAGCTAATTCCGGGCACAGCACGAGAGAAGCCCAGGCGAATGCTGATCGACGGTGTGGGAATATTGTTGGGTTGAGTCTCAATCCATACTTGTCCAAATTAGCTTTTTGGTAGGTGTGGGGACCTTGTCGTTTGACTCTATCCCTCCACCTTGGCAGTGGTGGAGGTGGAGGGACAGAACCGGCACAACAGCAACAAACCCGGTTTCGGTCTGCCGCGTTCTCTTCAACCCATTAAGCAACGTGCGTCGTTCAGAAGGCCATTCGTACGCTAATTTGGACAGCTCCGATCTACAAATCTGAAGTGAGATCGACCCCTAAAAGTGTCCACAATTAACGGAACTCGGCGTGTCTCAGCTTAGGGGTTCAGTCCAGCCAGTTTGCCCCAGTGGCTAGTCATTGAATTGTGACAACCACTCGCTGATACCGCGTCAGCGGAGGCGTGCCACTGTCTGTCGCTTCTAAAATTACGTTGATCGTCTGCCCGGGCTTGGCGTCGTCCGGCACACGGAACGTCGTTGTCAGTGCTTCCGGATCAGAGAAGGTAATGTCGCCGGGATAGGTGCCTGCATCGTTGTACTGCCACCACCTCGCGCTCACTGCGTTACGATCTGGGTCCGTAATCTCTCCGTGTAGTTGCACCGTGCTGCCAACGCTGGCAGAGATGGCCAGCGGACCTTTGATTCTGATAACGGGCGGGTGATTCGCATCGTTGAATTTCGGCGTCACAGACCACTGCATACGCGCCGCAAAGTCGTTCTGCGCCGCTGCTAAGAATCGCGCAGCAATTGCCGCAGTACGCGGTGGCACGGGAGGGAAATGAAAGCTCGAGAAGTCCGCTGATGGCTCTTTCTTGGGATTGTTATCCTTATTCGCGTCACTACCTGCCGGCGCCAATCCTCGGGCGACGCCTAACGTGTCCGCAGGCAGAATCGGTGGAGGGGCTCCGAATAGTGAGAAGCTGGGAGCACCTGGATACATCCAACCGCCCCATCCGCCCCACTGGGGATTGTCATAGGATCGTAGCCCATTATCGATGAGATTAAGAAATGTAGGTGTGTCGCCCTCGCCGAGGAACGATCCCCTCGGCTGTGGAGGCAGCCAGACCATGTATCCCATCTGCTTAAGTTGCTCGGGCGTATAGCCTGACATTCCAAAATAGTCGACTCGGTCGCCCTTCACCATCTGCTTGCCGTCGCCCCAAACGCGATAGAGAGCGCCCAACGGGCCACGTTCTGAGATGTTTTCGCGCGTCCAGTCCGAGCTAAAATACTTCTTGTCCTCAGCGGCAGCTTGCTTCTGCGCCAAGTAGCCGAAGTCCATACCTGTAAACTGATATATTCGTATGCCCGGCCAGTTCGGACGAATATAACTGCGTTCGGTGCCGTCCTGATCGCCTGACGGAATAATGATGAGCTTACGCGACACCTTCTCCTGGACGGATTCCCACTGTGGAGTTTTCGCGTATTGATCGTAAATGGATTTAAGAGCACGTGCGATCGTGCTCTCACCACCCTGAGCAGTCACGTAGAGTGGCCCAGGCTTGTTGTCGAGTAAGAGTGACTTGATAAGGTTCGATCCATCGGTATCTTTCGAGAAATCGCTATCAAAATCGATGTTGCCCCACGTTATCTTTGATTTGAGTTCCGCCGGTAAAGGATAGTCCGGATCATGAATCCTTAGATTCGGATATACCTTCGCATACGCATCAACGATGTTGTCAATAAAACGCTCGTCCGGTGCGAAACGCCATGAGGTACAAGGGCAAAGGCCAAGGCGCGTGTACTCGCGGCCAGCAATGTACTGGGTCGTGCCCCTCCCGTCGCCTCTCCAGTGGAACTGGCTGCTTACGTAGACAAGGCCCTCCAGCCTCACGTCTGAGCTGTAAAGAATCGCACGAATGATCGTATTGTTGTCATCAAGCTCAGGATCGGCTGTGATAACGACTCGAGGTCTATCTGCCTCCGCATTCCGTTGATGAGGAGGGCCTGCGACGGCTACAAGCGCAATCAGCGCCAGTGTCAAACTGCAAACTCGCTTCAACGTGACGTGCACAAGTCTCATCGGAATGCGATCCCTCTTTAGAGCGTCTAACAAAACGCCCACGCCCGACAGCCTGATGGCTTGAGCGCTTGAGCTGCCCTCATTGCAGCTTCGCGTACTCCGCTTTGGCTTCTTTCAGGATAGGAATGTCGGGGTCGGCGTCTTTCCAGAGGGTAAGGAATTCTTTGTAGGCGGCGAGCGCCCGGACGCGGGCGGCGTCGGCATCCGCTCCCTGCGAGTTGTTCGCCTGCAAGGCATGCGCACGAGCCACACCTAGATGTGCCAATGCTCCTGTCCAGCAGTTCCAGACGATGCCGCTGTGATCGATGATCTTCTGGAACTCGGTCGCTGCCGCACCGCCGTGTCCGGCTGCAAGGTATGCCTCCCCGCGTACATAGGTCGGATAAAGGCAGGAAATATTGGCGACGAAACCAATCTGGCCGTACTCGATGGGCGGCAAGGCGGGTTGCAGGAGGTTGATCGCGCTGGCTGCATCCTTGCGGTTGAGCGCCAGTTGCGCCTGAATCGCGGGCAGCCAAAGGGACTGCATCTGCGTGTCCAGCGGGAACCGCTTGTTCAGGTCTTGCGCCAAAGATTCGGCTCGTGCGGTATCACCGGCCAGGGCGAACGCCAGGGCGGCTTCGACCTCTACGGCCTGACTCGTGGGAACAAGCTTCAAAGCCTCGGCTGCTGACTGCCGGGCTTCTGTGGGATTGTCGTAAGCCGCTTGTTGCACGCCGGCATTCGTTTGCCATATCGCGGCAGTTTCCTTGCTGTCAGCCCGTATGGCGGAGTCCACGGCCCGCTTGGTCAGTGGGCTTGCCTTGGCCAGATGACCGCCATAGGCCTCGGTGTCGGATGCCAGCGCCAGTCCAAAGTTCTCTTCGGGCCTGCCCGCAAACCACTGTTGCTGTTCCCCCATCGCAGCGGAGTCCGACCCAAGAAAGGCAAGAGCGTAGAGAGCAAGGTGGAGCGTGAAATCATCCAGCTTTCGAGCCTGCGCCTCGTGAAAGACCTGCCGTGCCTCTCCGAACCGCTGCAACGCAAAGGTGTAGTTGGCGAGATTCCCGTAGAGGGCTACCCGATCCGGCGCAAGGGGCAAGGCTTGCCTCGTGACCTCCACGGCTTTCTCATATTGCCCCTGTGCGGAGAACACGTTGCCCAAATTGACGTACGCTGGAGCGTCCCGTGGGTAGCTCTCAATCTCCTCCTGATACGTCTGGGCCGCCTTATCCAATTCTCCGGTGACATACGAATAGTAGTGGGCGGAGATCGCCAACTTTTCCCGTTCGCTGGCATGTTCCCGCAACTGAAATGCTTTGGTGAAGTACTCGCCGGCCCTCCCTGGCTCGCCGAGATTGAGGTAGTTGATGCCCACTACCGCGTAGCCCATGGCAAAATTCTGATCAAGCTCGATGGCGCGTTGGACGTAAGGCAGCGCTGCGGCGGCGCCTTTCTCGCCCATGGCCTTTCGTCCAAGGCTGTAGGCTTTCAGCGCTTCCAGCGAAGACGTGGTGGCCTCGGAAAGCGGAACATCGAACTTCTGCACCGTAGCCAGCGATTCGCCCAACTCACCGCGCAGCTTCGAAGCCGCCTCGCCCAGCGCGTCCAGCACCTTCTCCTTGGACGCCGCGGTCACCTGCTCCTCGGCCAGCGGGTCTCCGCTCTGACAGTTCACCGCCTTCAGTGCCAGCACATATTGGCTGCCCAGACTGGCAATCGATCCGGTAAGGTAAGCCTTGCTGCCCGCCCGCTGGCAAAGCTCGCGCGCAACGTCGGGTGTGAGCCTGGTATCGCGAGGGCGCGTCATCAGTTTCAACGTTGCCGCGACCTTGTTATCGGAAAGCACATTCAGAAACGGCGACTGGTTGAGCCCCACGCTGAGGGCCGTCTTGAGCGTGTCGTCGAATACGGCATCGCCGGTGCTGTTGCTGAAATCGGCGAGAACGATCGTGTCCTTATCGGTCAGCCGGTGCGCGGCCTGGGGCGGGCGAAAGTAGAACACTCCCGCGATGACCACCACGACAAGAACCACGGCGGCGGGAAGCAAAATCTTCCAGAGTTTCCTGCCGGCGACAGGAACTTCGGCCGCCTTCACCGCGCTCGATGACGAAGCCGGCGCAAGCGCGGGGGAGGACCCAGAGGGTGGCAAAGGCGGTTGGGCAACTTGCCCACCACTCTCCTGCGCCACCGCTACCGTGCCGGAACTCGCAGCGATGGCTCGCCCCGTCTCGGAATCCCGCTTCAGCCGTTGCAGGTCGGCTCGCATTTCCGCCGCGCCCTGGTAGCGCAGATTGCGGTCTTTCTCCAGGGCCTTGTTGATGATGTCTTCCAGCTTGGGCGGAATATCACGATTGAAACGAATGGGCGCGGGTGGAACAGAATCGAGGATTTCTTTGAAAATGACTCCCGAACTTTCGCCATGAAAGGGCAAAACACCTGTCGCCATCTCGTACAGCACAGCGCCGAAGGAGAACAGATCGCTCCGCGCATCCAACTCTTTCGCCCGCACCTGCTCCGGCGACATGTACGCCACGGTGCCCATCATCGTGCCTGGACTGGTCAGATGCTCCGCCTCCACCGTTTGCGTATTCGGTGCAATCTGGCTGGAAGAGCTGCCTGCCGGGCTGACCTTCGCCAGTCCAAAGTCGAGAATTTTTGCATGTCCGCGCTTGGTGACAAAAATGTTGGCGGGCTTGATGTCGCGGTGGACGATGTTTTCTGCGTGAGCGGCGTCGAGCGCGTCTGCAATCTCGATGGCGAGCGACAGAATCGATTCCGTTTCCATCGGTCGCCCACCGATGCGATGCTTCAGCGTCACGCCGTCCAGAAACTCCATGGCGATGAACGATTGGCCTTGCTGGTCGTCAATTTCATGGATGGTGCAGATGTTGGGATGATTCAGGGCCGAGGCCGCCTTGGCTTCGCGCTCGAAGCGGCTGAGCGTCTGCGGGTCTTTGGCTACATCGTCGGGAAGAAACTTGAGAGCGACAAAGCGACCGAGCTTTAAGTCCTCAGCCTTGTAGACCACGCCCATCCCGCCGCCACCGAGCTTCTCAACGATGCGGTAGTGCGAGATGGTTTGGTCGATCACCGAAAAGACGGCTCCGTGAGCAGATGCTAAAGGCTAAACTGTGGCTAGTCAATGCATTACCGAGACAAGCCGAGTTTCAACCGGCTACCCAATCAGCTCGCAGGAAGCGCCAGCAGATCAGAGTTCGTGGTTTTCTTTCAAGGAAAACCACACCTCGCGATCTTTATCAGTCCACAGTAATTGCGAAATTGCCTTGATGGGCGGCGGGGGGAGCTTTATCGCGCGGAAAGTTTCCACCAGGCTAGAAGAGCGGCTGCGGCGGGAACGGCGAAGATCAGCAGGAAAATCGGTGCTTCGTCTTTTACGGAGTAGCCCGCTTTGGCCACTCCGAACCAAAGATTGATGGCGGCGGCGGCGAGCCATAGCGGCAGAAAGTAAAGCGCGGCTCTTGATCCATTCCCCAGCGCGCGGCCAATCAACACAAAGGCGCCTAGCAGGACGAAACCCAGGGCAAGAACTTTGATTGTGTGCAATGGTTTTCTCCTCCAGAAGCTTACATGGATAAGAATCGCGAGAGGCGTTCTATGCCGGACTCGTTCTTTTTCCACTCCGCAGCGTAGCACCAGCGCAACCAGCCCTCTCCTTCTGGCCCGAACGCCCTACCCGGCGCAAGGCCCAGGCCAACCTCCTCTATCAGCCGCGTTGCCAAGCGTAGGGAATCATCTTCCCCGGCAACGCGCAGAAAGAGATACATCGCGCCGTCGGCCTCAGGGACCTCGAGCCGGGGAAGCGGGCGCAGTGCGGCGATCAACTTGTTTTTCGTTTGGGCGAGCTCTGCACGCATTTTAAGAACATAAGGTTCTCCCTGCTCGAGGGCGATGGCGCCCGCTCGCTGGGAAAAATCGGAGACGCAGGAAACGTTGTACTCGAGCAGCGATGCGAGGTCAGGGAATACGGTAGGCGGCGCGACCATCCAGCCCACGCGCCACCCTGTCATGGTCCAGGCTTTGGAGAAGCTGTTGACTACGATCAACCGGTCGCGATCGTCGGTCATGGTAAGAAACGAGGGAGCCGATCGCATTCCATCGCTGAAGATCAGGCGCTCGTAGACATCGTCGGCGAGAATCCATATCCCGTGGCGGCGGCAATGTTCGAGAATAGCGCGTTGCTCTGCGCGCTGAATCGTCCAGCCGGTGGGATTGTTGGGCGAATTGAGTACCAGCATCCGCGTATCCGGGGTCAGCGCCTGCAGCAGTTTCTCCAACGGCAATGCCCACTGGCCGTCCCGCACTTCGAGCGAGACGCAGGTGACCTGACCCCCCATGATCTTCGGTATTTCGACTGCGTTGGGCCAGAGCGGCGTGACCGTGACCACACGATCGCCCGGCGCGAGGAGCAGCTGGCTGGCCACCATCAGCGCCGAGTTACCCGAAGTTGTCACCGCTATACGCTCCGCCGGGATGGAGCAGTGATGAAGATCTGTCAGATAAGTGGAGAGGGCCTCACGCAAATACGGCCGGCCGAGATTTTCTGCATAGAAGGTTTCCCCGGCGCGCAGAGACTCGATCGCGGCTTCGCGAATATACGAAGGTGTGGGTTGATCGGATTCCCCAAACCAAAATGGCAAAACATCTTCGCGGCCCATGGCCGCATTGGCTACGGCGCGAACCAGAGATGGAGAAAACCTTGGCTCTGCGTCTTGCTCTTTCGTAGTCCGGGACAAAGTAGCTGGGTGCACGGAGAACGCCTCTCTTTGCATCTTAATGCGGATAGTCCCAAAGGTGGCGAATCACCTTGGAACAGGCCTCAAGAAGATCCTCGATATCCTTGGTGATGCTTACTTAGCCATGTTCCGTAAGCGGTTGCGCGGCATGGACGAGAAAGATGTTCGCGGAAGCGCGCGTCTGAGGGTTGATTATGCGATCTCGACTTGGGTGACGTTGCTCTCTCTGAGTGACTTGATATCGCGAATGGGAGGCTGGCCGAAGAATCGGCCGTACTCGCGACTGAACTGGCTCACGCTTTCGTATCCAACCTCGTAGGCAGCGGTCGTGGCATCAAGCCCGTCCATCAACATCCGCTGGCGTGCTGTCTGGAGGCGAATTTGTTTCTGGTACTGCAGAGGGCTCATCGCGGTGAGAGCGCGAAACTGGTGGTGAAGGGTGGAGACCCCCATTCTCGCCGTGGATGCGAGTTCTTCCATGTGCAGCGGCTTGTCATAGTTCGCTCGCAGCCAGGCGATCGCCCTCGCCGTTCTCTGGCTTAGATCGCCATTGGTAGCAATGGCGCGGAGCCGCTCTCCCTGCGGCGTCTTCAGGATGCGATACAGAATCTCACGCTGGATCAGCGGGTTGAGAAACGGAATATCCTCCGGGGTTTCAAGCAGGTCGAGCAGGCGGAGACATGTCCCCAGCAGTCCGACAGTCGTCTCTCCTACTGCCAGACCCTGGCGATGCGGAACGGGCTTGCCCGTCAGCATGTCATCCCGGCTGACGACCTCTCGAACCGTCGGCATGTCGAGCTTGATAAACATCGTCAGCAGGGGCGTCTTCGGCGAGGCTTCGATGATCTGACTCTGCGCAGGCACATCGATCGACGATAGGAGAAACGATGAGCCGTCGCACACATACTCGGTGCCGCCAAGGATAATCCGTTTCCGCCCCTGTACAAATACGCTGAGACCCGGCTCATACGAGGCCCGATAGCAGGGAGTGGGCGTCGTCCGTTGATAGAGCCACACCTCGGGAATCGCCGTGGAGTGCTCTCCAGCCCTGCCTGTGATCGCGGTAATTCGACGCGCCAGCGTCTGTCTCATCTCCATCACTGCCGGATCGGGGACAAGGGCGTTCTTCACTTTTCTCAGCATCTCGCCTCTCCTGCCCTTAGGGTACTGCCGCAACCGTCCGGTGTGCACAAAAATAAGCCGGCAAGCAGGATCAGGCAAAGAATCGGCAGGATCGGAGAAGCCAAGCGGCGAACCCCTCGATACCCTTGATATGAGGCCGGGAACGCGGGAGGAAGCAATGCAGAAGGGCATGACGAAGCAAGCCATACGAAGAGCGCTGTGGTCCCCACCGGCAGCACAGTTGAAGGCGAGGAAATCAGCATGAACATATCGTTTGCAAACAAAGTTGCACTGGTCACAGGCGCCGCCTCCGGATTGGGGCTTGCTACGGCACGGGCTTTTGCGGAATCCGGTGCGGCTGTTGTACTGGCGGACTGGAACGAGCAGGAGGTGCAAGCTGCCGCCAAGGAGCTCGCCGGCAAAGGCCACAAGACTCTGGCTATCCGCTGTGACGTATCCGACGACACGCAGGTAGAAGCGATGGTAACGCAGACGATGGCAACCTTCGGACAGCTCGACGCCGCCTACAACAATGCGGGCGTTCAAAATTTGCTTGCCGAAACCGCTGATGCTACGCGCGAGGACTACGACCGGGTCATGGGTATTAATCTGCGCGGCGTGTGGAGCTGCATGAAGTTCGAATTGCAGCAGATGCGCAAACAAGGCAGCGGGGCCATCGTCAACTGCTCCTCCCTCGGAGGTCTTCTTGGGGGTGCCCGGCGCGGAATCTACCACGCAGCGAAGCATGGAGTAATCGGATTCACCAAGAGCGCTGCTCTTGAATACGCAACGCGTGGCATACGCGTAAACGCTGTGTGTCCGGGCATGATCCAGACGCCGATGTCTGACCAGATGATTGCCGCAGGTCAGGGTGAAGAACTGGAGCAGATGATGAAGACTTACGTGCCCATGGCGCGGCTGGGGCGTCCGGAAGAGATAGCGGACGCTGTTCTGTGGCTCTGCAGTTCAGCCGCAAGCTACGTGACTGGCCAGTCGATCTCGGTCGATGGCGGCTTCGTCATGCGCTAGGGGATCAGAAAACGCACCCGGTGCTCGCCAAATTTCAGGCGAGATCTTCAGGTGAGGACGACAATCTTCCCGCCAGCGTTGTTCTCCTCCATCAGGCGATGGGCCTCTACAATTTCGTCCAGATGGAAAATCTTGCCTACCTGAATGTGCAGCGTGCCCGCCTGAATTTGCTTGGCGAGGTCATTGAGGGGCGTCCGCATGAAGTCCTCCGACTCGCCGGCGTAAGCCGTCAGGCAAACCCCGGTCGGGATAACGTCCATCGGCGCGAACTGATCGAAGGACCACTTGTTTCCGACGATGCCTGTCATGCAGACAATGCCGCCTTGTTTTGAACAACGCAGCGAGTCTTCGAGGGTCGTCGTGCCAATCATCTCCAGTACCTTGTCGACGCCTCCGGGATATTTGCGTTGAACCTCGCCGGCGATCGAGCCTGTGTCCACGATGACATCGTCGGCGCCGCTTGAGCGCAGCAGTTTGGCGCGGTCGGGATTGCGCGTCGTGGATGCGACGAAGGCCCCACTGTTTCTGGCGATGGCCGCTGCAGTAAGCCCAACCGAAGTTGTGCCGCCGCGGATCAGAATCCGCTCGTCCTTTGCCAGCCGCAGCGCCCGGAACAGCGAACCCCATGCAGTCTCCAGCATCTCCGGCATGGCGCCCAGCGTCTCCCATGGCAGCTTCGCTTCGATCTTCTGCACCTGGCTCGCCGGCGGGCACGTGTACTCTGCATACCCCCCGTCGAACTGGCGGCCCATGCCGCCCATCGCGCTCGCCACCACATCACCCTTTTGAAACTCGCCGCCGGGCGCTTCCTCCACCACGCCGACAGCTTCAATCCCAAGTACTCGCGGGAATTTCACTCCCGGTGAGTGACCCTGCCGTGTGAAGAGCTCGGAACGGTTCAGTCCGAATGCCTTAACCCGGATCAGCACCTGTCCGCTGTGCGGAACCGGTATGGGACGGCTCTCCACTTTCAGGACTTCTGGTCCGCCCGGCTCGTAGATCACGACCGCCTTCATCTCAGCCATGAGTCGGCTCCTTCCAGACCTAATGTCTTGGCGGATTCGTAGAAGAAAAGCTATATCGTGCGATCTTCCAGGAACCATCCCTGTCCTTCGTGAAAATGAAGAGCTCCTGATTTGCCTCGGAGCTCCTGTTTCCCGTGGCGTGGTCCAACGTTGTACCCGCAGAATTAGTCCGCGCGAAAGCCCACTCGGGCGCTAACTCGACGATTTCAGCGACAGTGAACTTCACGTTCAGGGTAATGGCCCTGAAAACCGCGTCGTAGGCTTTCCTGACCGCCCCTGAGCCAACTGCAGATGGACTGTATGGAGGCATAAAGACACCGTCTTCGGCGTAGAGGGGCATCACTGCGTCGGTACTCGATGCATTCAAGGCATCGTTGTACTTCGCGAGCAGGGCACTCACTGCTTCTTGCGTCGTACTCATCCACGTTTCCTGAATTCCTGAATCTTTATTCCGCCCTCGAATATAGGCTTCCCCGGCTTGTCTCAACTAGGGGAATAAATAGAGGTATTTTCCAAATATAGGATAATTCGCCCGGCACACGACTTGACTAGGCCGGTAACTTGGGAAAAAGCTGCGGGGCCATGTTGGCTGCGAATTCTTTGAACACCCGCACCACTCGCGGCATGTGGCGATTGCCCGCATGGACCAGGGAAAGATCAAAGTTCCGAAACTTCCACTTGGGCATGATCTCCACCAGCCGGCCCTCGCGCAGCAGGCTTGGTTCTACCACCGGCGGAAGATCACCGATGCCGACGCCTGCAAGCAGCGCCGTCGCAAGTCCGGCGTAATCGTTCATTGAAAGATAAGGCTGAAAAAGCAAGATTTCTTTGCTTTTGCCGTTTATATGATTGAAGGTCCACTGGCATTTCGGCTTCCAGAAGGAAAACGCCAGTAACCGGTGTTGAAGGAGGTCTCCCGGATTCCGCGGCGGCTTGTGTTTCTTCATGTACGCCGGGCTCGCAACAAGCTGATGGCGATATTTCAGGATTCTGCGGGCGACAAGGGAGGAATCTTCAAGATCCCCGACTCTGAAGGTTAGATCAATACCTTCGGAAATGTGGTCGACGATTCGATCGGTGATGAAAATGTGAACGCGAACCTCGGGATATGCTTCCTGGAACGCTCCTACGATCGGGGCCAGCAACGTGTCGGAGATGCTGGGTGGAGATGCAAGCCGCAGCGTGCCTGAGACATGCGACAGGAGATTGGAGGCTGCATTGTCGACCGCATCGTTGAGTTCAACCATCCGCCGCGCGTGTTCGAGAAACTCTGATCCGGCGTCGGTCAGCCGCAGTCTCCGCGTGGAACGTTCGATCAGACGCATCCCAAGCTGATCCTCCAACTCCGCGATGCGGCGGCTTACAGTCGAGGTCGGCATTTTGAGAATGCGGGCCGCTCCTGAAAAGCTGTTTGCCTCGACAACGTGCGCGAACACGACGAGTGAATTTAGATCGGTCATGGTCCTCCCAAAGATGGGATTTTCATTTGCAATTTTACCGGCTAGTGGATAGTCCGGGCGATCGTGTGCCCCGCGAGGAGAGATGACAGGTCGATCCGAATAGTTCAACGAGCGCTTTGGCCTGATTATCGGGAACTGACCATGAAACAAAGACCACTACGGCGCATCCGGTTGAGAGTAGAAGTCAACTAGATTTCCATCCGGGTCGCGGAAGTAAATGGATCGGGTTCCCCAAGGTTGCGTAGTAGGTGGCTTGACCCAGATTTTCACCACGTTCCGCAGCCTACGGTATTCTCGATCGACGTCTGCGACTGTCTCTGAACTCAAGGATGACGCTCCTGTTGTGTGCAACCGTTGCCGAACCTGGAATATACCGATCCTGCGCTTCCGCCGAGAAGATAGCTAGCACTCCGAAACTCAGCGTAATCTGCGCCCGACATCTGTGCATCCCGTTCCAAAACAAATGTGTAAAACTTGACTGATTCCTTAACGTCTTTCGTGATCAGACACGTGTTTACCAGCCTTGGACCCTGTCCAGAATCGAGTACTTTCTCGCCAGCGGATAGGGCGTTTGCTGGCCACAGGGCGAAGAGTGCGGTGAGCGAGGCCGCAGTGAGCTGCAGACAGCGAGTTTTCGTCATCTGTCAATCCTCCCATGATCGAATCGATTTCTGATGTGCTGATCACCGGAAGCCCATCGTGGCCATGTTTAGCGCAGGCTTTTTAGATCAAGCGGCCCGCTAGCCATTCCTTCACGTTTGCCGCGGGCAAGCGCACTCCAACAAAGAATTGCCCAAATAGAGCGTAGACGGCACTGACCTTGTCAAAGCGCATCTCATAGATCAGCTTCTTGAAGACCAGGGGATCTTCCGCAAAGAGATCGACACCCCATTCCCAATCGTCGAAGCCAATGGAACCGGTTATGATCTGGCGTACCGAATCGGCGTAACGACGGCCAATGAGCCCATGTTCGTGCATCATGCTCTGGCGATCGGCCATGGGCTCGGTGTACCAGTTAACGTTCTCTCCGCGCTTGCGATCCATAGGATAAAAGCAGAGATACTGCGCGGCTGGAATCGCAGGATACAAACGCTGTGTCATGGCCTTCGACTGCCGCTCCACGACCTCCCGGATGCCCGCATTCCACTCCGGCGTACCACCCTGCAGTCCCTTTTCAGCAAGTGCGCTATACGTCTTGGCCGACGACTCATACAGACCAAGCTCAACGATCGATAGGTAGGAGTGCGACGGCCGCAGATAGGCGTTCAAGCCGGTCTGCGCCAGTTCCAATTCGACGCGATTAAGGTCTGCAAACGAATCGCGAAAATGAATCAGCATCAGATCGCCCTTGTGTCCAAGCAGGGAAAAGACAGCGGACTGGTTCGGATGCTCCTGTTTTGAGCCCTCCTCCCATCGGCCAAAGAGCTCGACCGCGTCGGTCTCGATGCGTTGACGCTGTTCGAAACTGATGTCCTTCCATGCGTTCCAATCGAAGTGAAACATCTGGTGCAGGACACACGAACCTTCAAGCGTTAGCGGTACAGCGGGTAGTTCGGACAATCGTGACTCCTCCATTGAGCGCGGACGTGTGATGGCGCTCGATGTCTCAGTTAATCATTTCATACTCGTAGCGGATTTCCTGGCGCCCTTCTGTGCAGGATTGCTCTCAGACATCGTGTTCCCTTATTGCATAGTTCCAGCGGTCTGCAGGCGGCGCCAGAAGTAGTAGGAGAGGAACCCAGAGGACGCTGGTGATCGACGACGGGGCTAACGCCGCCGGGCGATCGTGGATCGAGAGGTGTGCGATGAGCGCCGAGACGAGGTTGATGGCGAAGCCGGCGTATGCCCACTCTTTGATCCATATATTGACCCGCGCGGGCCTCCAGGGGACGAGGAGTGCCAGCACGCCGGCCACTTTGGCCCATGAGAGCTCCACCCGGAAGTAGCCGGCCGGGAAGCCGAGGCGTGTGAACGCCTCCGCCGCCTGCGGCAGGACGAGTAGCTCGTAGTAGGCGGTGAAGATCATCTCCAGGCAGAAGAGGGCGGTGACGATCCAATAGGCGATGGTGATGGCTTTGGGGTTGGTCTTGCCGGAGATGAGGGCCGGATTGTCCATGGGATTCATTTCGTCTCTCCTTTGTGAGCGTCTCGCTGCGCGATAGACTTTGCCGGCACCTCCAAGACGGCAACACCGAATTGCTGAGCGTACTCCGCGTTCAGCCGCTGAAAGCCGAACTTGATCGCCTCGCCGGCAATGATGCGGCCAATGGGAGTTTCGTTGAGGAGGTGATCCAGAACATCGAAACAAATGTGCCAGCCCGCAGCTCCCCAAGCGATGAAGCGGCGATCGATCTTGATCCACAGGGTGAGGCGCGTGCCGCTGTCGAGCGGCTCGAGCTCCCACCGGAGGTCGCCGTACTCAAGCACCCTGGGAGCGTCGACTCGCGTCACTTTTGTTTCGATCACCTTCGGGTTTCCTCCCCAGGTGAGGTTCACCGTTCCAACCGCACCCAGGCTCCCATCGGCATCGAAGGGCGCCCACTCGTGCAGTTGCGCCGGTTCGGTAAGCGCCGGCCAGACTTTTTCCGGCGAGTGGCGCATTTCTCTCACGAGGATTAGCGTCCACTTCTCTCCGCCTTTCTGTACCTGCGCTCCGCTCGCTGGGCCCGGTGCGTATTGCTCGCGCACGGTCATCATCATCTCCTCCTCGTCTCCGCAAGAAAATCTCTGAGCGAGAGCCTAAAGACAGATTCTTCGCTCCCACCCCTGGCGACGAAAACAACAGCGTCGCCAGGGTGGGCCACCCATAAGCGCTAACGTGTTTAAGATGTTTTTCGTTAAACTCCCACAAAATCGTCATCCTGAGCGGAGCGCCTCACAGATTGATCGCGTTTCCGGCCCCAGGGAAAAACCGTAGCGGGCCCGCCCGGTGCGGGCCTCGGTGGTTGAAAAGCTCCGAACAGCAGGGGTAAGATAAGCACCCCCGGGGTTCCGTCGGCTACTCTCGGGACAGGCTCTTCGACTCCGCGCCACAAGAGCTGTGTCACGCGATCAATCCGTGATGCGCTCCGCTCAGGATGACGATTCTGCGGGAGTTTTGACGAAAAACGCCCTAAGTTAGCGCTTATAGGTTGGGCACTGGGCTCCACGTCAACCCTGCCAGCGCTTTAGCTGCGTAACCTGAATGAGATTGCCGCAGGAGTCGTTCACCATCGCAATCATGGAGGCCGTCACATCTGTCGGCGGCATGGTGAACTCGGCGCCGCGCGCTTTCATGCGCTCGTAATCGGCCTGCACGTTGTCAGTGAAGAACATGGCCGCGGGCTGGTTTTGTTGCAACAAGGCCTGCTGGTAGGCTTTCGCCGCCGGGCTGTTATTGAGCGCCAGCTGCAGCTCGGTGCCGTCCGGCTCCTCGGGCGAAGCCACGGTTAGCCAGCGAAACGGCCCGTTGCTGAAGTCGCTCTTCTTCACGAAGCCCAGTACCTCGGTATAGAAGCGCAGGGCCTTCTCCTGGTCGTCGAC
The DNA here is from genome assembly GCA_963787145.1 of uncultured Acidobacteriaceae bacterium. GTDB lineage: Bacteria > Acidobacteriota > Terriglobia > Terriglobales > Acidobacteriaceae > PALSA-350. The sequence continues at coordinate 63,907 of CAWBBY010000025.1, read as the reverse complement.
GTACACGCTTGTCAGTTTGATTTTCATCGGTTCCCTCGCATGGTTGGATTCGCGGCCCCTGCCGCGTTGCTACGTCTTCCTTTTTGTTTGTGTTGCTGCCGGCCCCGCGCCGGCGCCCTGGGCAAGCCCGCTTGCGGCTTGCCGTGGTGGACAGACAGGTCCTCGTCCGTGGAGCGGTGCTCCATGCGGTCGAGGTGGCGTTCGAGAGCATCTACGTGAGCGGACCAGAACCGACGGAATGGAGCCAGCCAGGCATCGACCTCCTGAAATGGTTCAGCTTTCAGCCGGTAGAGACGGCGCTGTGCGTCCACCGTGGATTCTACGAAACCGGCCTCTCGCAGCACTCGCAGGTGCTTTGACACGGTCGGCTGCGACATACGAAGTTGACGCTCGATCTCTCCAACCGACTGTTGCGACGAGACCAGGAGGCTCAATATGGCGCGGCGGTTCGGCTCCGCGATGATTTCGAATACAGATTCCACTTGCTTGGTATACTCCACGGAGCATATACGTGTCAAGGCATATACAGAAGAGGGGGCACAGGCAACGGTTTCAGCCGGCATGCGGGTCTGCATCGTCCGATGCAGAGCCAGGCGTGCCCACAATACTATGTGCATAAGCGATACGCCTCGCCGTGCCAAATTAGGCTCCTTGGTATAGAACTCTGAATAGGCCCGTGCGCAATTTCGAGAAAACCCGAACGGAATTCCAGGAAATACTCGCCAAGCCCATCCGCGAACTCGGGCTCAAACTCGAGGGTTCTCCGCTGGAACGATTCGTTCAGCAGCTTTATCGCGAACTGGAAGCCAAGGGCATTCACAAGTTCCGTCCGCTTTGTTATCTCACCGATGAATGGGGATGTCCCTCCGGCGAGCCCGTCATCGGCATTCCGTTCTATCTGGCCAACCCGGACCTGGCACAGCTGGAGCGCGATATGAACGACCTGGAAGACGCTCGCGAGATCATGATGTACATGCGTCATGAGGCCGGACACGCATTCAATTACGCGTACCAGCTATACAAGTCGGCTGAGTGGCGCGATCTTTTCGGTCCGTTTCGCCGCGCATATCGCGATAATTACCGTCCTACACCGTTCTCGCGGAAGTTTGTTCGCCACATGGCCGGGTGGTACGCGCAGAAGCATCCGGATGAAGATTTTGCAGAAACGTTTGCGGTCTGGCTCACGCCTCGCTCGCAATGGCGAAAGCGCTACGAGGGTTGGGGCGCGCTGGAGAAGCTGCAATACGTTGATCGCATGGCGCGAAAAGTGGGAGATGTCGAACCCACCCGGCGTCGCGGCCTCACCGACATCACCGTCGATGAGATGGAATCGACGGTCGGCGAGTTCTATCGTCTCAGCCTGCCGGAGGAGATTCCGCTGCAGGAACTCGCGCTGGATGCCGACCTGGCGGACATCTTCAATGTCTCCCCCAAGCGGCGTAAGGGCGTGCGGGCCGCCCAGGAGATGTTGGGTCAGCATCGCAAGTCCATAGTCGACAAGGTCGCGTATTGGAGTGGCGTGCAACGTCCGATCGTCAAGCGACTCGTGGAAGCCATCTGCAAACGTGTTGAGGACCTGGGTCTGCGCGTGGACGTTCGACACGAGTCCGAATATCTTACGGAGTTCACGGTATACACCACCGCGCTCTCTATGAATTACCTGAACCGTGGGAAGTTTACTTATCCCTGAGGCGTGCGGTGGCGGCAGTTGCCGTCGCGTCGATTGGAGGTTGCATGAGTGGAACGAAGTTGAAAGTCACCGTGCTGTACGACTTGTGGGAAGAAGAACCTGCTCCAGTGGAGGAAGAAGTCCCTCCACCGCGCAAGCGCACGGGGCAAAAGAAACGCAAGAAGAAACCGGTAAAGCACGACCGCGAAGAGGTCTTCGAAGCCTTGGAGAAGCTCGGTCATGAGCCGTCGTACTATGTTCTCAACGGCCGAACGCAATCGCTGGTCGGGCTCGCCAAATGTGGCGCCGATCTCATTTTCAACCTCACCGAATCCTATGCGGGGGATAACACCAAGGAGATGCAGGTCACTGCGTTCCTGGATATGCTCGATATCCCTTACACCGGCTCGGGGCCGCACGCGAACATTCTTGCGCAGGACAAATCGATCGCCAAGAAGATGTTCGCTTTTCACGGGATTCAGTCGCCCTACTTCGCGACTGCCTATCGCGGCACCATCGATCACGCACATGACATCTCGTTCCCCCTCATCGTGAAACCCACCTCCGAAGATGGATCGATCGGCATCGATGCTGCTGCCGTAGTGAACAGCGTGAAGGAATTGATGGAGCGCCTCTCCTATATACAAACGGAATTCAATTCTCCTGCGTTGATCGAGGAGTATATCGATGGACGCGAGATCTATGCCGCCATCCTCGGCAATCACGAGAACGCATATCCACTTCCGCTGGTTGAACTTGATCTTTCGAAGCTTCCCAAGGGCATGCCCAGGATCGCCAGCCAGGAAGTGAAATTCGAGAAAGACACGGAAGCCTACAAGCTGACGAAATCGGGGATCGCCGAAGACCTCGATGAAGAAACCGTAACCAAACTGAGCGAAATCGCGATCAAGGCTTATCGCGCAGTCAAGCTTCGCGATTATGGGCGTATTGACATGCGCATGTCGAGCAATGGCGAGGTGTATGTCATCGAAGCGAATCCGAACCCATGGCTCTCGAGCGCGCAGGAGTTTTTCATGGCCGCGAAGAAATCAGGGTCTCTCCTATACCCAAATGATCGGGGAGATCGTGGACCTTGCAATGGCTCGGAACGCGTGAAAGACGGCAAAAAGTTCAGGTGCGGGCTGCATTAAGAATTGTGCGGGCTAGCCACCAGTGCGATGATTACCGCATGTATTGGCTAGGTGAGTTGCTGAACATTCACATCGCACCGAAAGCGTCGGCACCGATGTTCGCGCTCTCCGAGGTGCGCCTGGTCGCCGGCATCGGGCTTGAAGGCGACCGTTATGCGACCAGGCTCGGCACCTACTCGAAGAACCACCACATCGATCGTCAGGTGACGCTGATTGAGGTCGAGGTGCTGGAAGCGCTTGCCCGTGACCGCGGCATCGAGCTTGCGCCCCATGAGCATAGGAGAAACCTGACCACGCGCGGTGTGCCGCTCAGCCATCTCGTGGGGCAATACTTTCGTATCGGCGACTGCGTCTTGTACGGCGGCCGGCTCAACGTGCCGTGCCTTTACTTGGAAAATCTAATCGCCAAAAAGGTGTTCAAGCCGCTGCTGAACCGTTCGGGTCTCAATTGTAGAATCGTCGTCGGAGGAGTTATTCGCACCCACGACCGCATCGACTGGTGCGATCCGGGCTCGCTCGATGTCTCTGTTCGTCTGGCAAACGAAGCAATTCCGCTCCAGCGCCCGCCAGAAGCCTGATGAGGGTTCGTCCCCAAGGTGCACGGCCGCGTGGTAAAGCGCGACCAGTGAAGGTGTCCAGGGGTCTGTGGGAGCGGTTGGTCAACCCACATTTCTTTTTTCACCGCTCCCAGCCAGGTTCACACTAGATGGGAAGAAGACGGTTGAAGAACGACCGATATCGCCTTAGCACCTGCCGCAGTTCCTCTGTCGAAACATCGCCCCCGGTGTCCCATTGCTTCTCTAGATCGGCGCGTGCCGTTGAGAACTCTTCAGCGAGTCGCTTTACCATGTTTGCCACTAAACTATCCGCCTGTTCCACGGCCAGCCTCGGTTCATCGACGAAGGATCCCTGCACCTGGTCCCACCGGGATCGAAATCCCTGCAGTTCGTCTTCACCGAATAAAGGGCCGTCCCTCATTTCCTCTTTTTTCTGCACCACGGCAGGACCCTGGGATGAAATGGCGCGCTCGTCAGTGTCCTGCGTCACAGGAGCGGCGCTCTGGGATGCAATAGGGCGCTCGTCGATCACAGCTGATCGATATTCCCTACCTCTTTGTGAGTTGGCTATATCCGCCGTTGTCAGTTCCTGGTCGTTACGAAGCTCGTTCATGGGGAACTCCTATCTTTTCGGTTTTGGGTAGATCGAGTAACTCGTCAAACAGCGACCGGAAGTGAACCATGGCCTGCCGTAAGTCCTCGGTACTGGCTTGTCCTCTAGTGCGGCGCACTACGATGCCCCGGGCAGATCGATAATTCTGCACAACTCCTGGGTAGCTGACGGAGACATCTGCCGCTCGCTGCTCAAAGTTACCCATGGGGTAGCCGCGTGCGGCCATCACGTTTGTTACCAACTTATCGGCCTCGCCGACTGCCAGAGAAGGGTCGTCGACGAACTGCTTTTGCACCTCCGTCCACTCCAGGAGGTATCTTTCCCGATCATCACGAGTTAAAGGATGAATGGCGAACTTCTTTACTCGCTGCTCTCTCTCAGCCAGAACTGCTTCTGCGCGTTGTGCTCCGTGTTCTTTTACGGTCCGATCGTATTCCGGGCCGAAATGCTGCTTCAGGCGCTCGCTCTTACGTTTGCGAAGTAAGAGCAACGTCACGATCAAAATGACCGCAACTACTGCAATGACTACCAGAACCATGAGTCTTGTATCCATCGCTTTCTCTCCCGTTTCACTGAGATGCCCAGATCAGCACGGGTGATGCCAAGGATAAGCAGATCGGAAATCTCGGCGCCAGACGCGAGCTCAACGAATGTGGAAGGGTTCGCTCCGTAGGCCCAAAAGAGCTGGATAGCGTCGATTGGCATTTGTGCTTCGACCTGCCAAGTCTTCCACATCGTTTTGTGAAGCAGGCCTTGGCCCAGCTCACAAGACGCGCGGTAGTGGACTTCAATCGAGTCGGTCTAGTAGCTGAGCGGCCGCACGCTGTCCTTCCTCGATAGCGGTTGTATGTCCGGGGTCTCCGGAGAGATCAGTGTTGGCAAACGCAATCCGCCCAAAGGGCGCGCGGCGCAGGACTTCACGCTTTGCCGGTTGTCCATCCAGGCCAAAGAAGAAACCCGGCTGCGGGCTGCAGTAGGCGTGTCCCCAGCGATTCAGCACTATGCCCGCAATGTCACGCTTGGCGTCGAAGCCGGATGCGGCGAACATCTCTGTGAGTTGCTCGCGCACAAGCCGCTCGTAATCCCGGTAAGAAGTGGAGAGCAGTTCGGCGCGCCCCGCATTCTGCTGCTCCACCAACGGCAAGCCCGGGCGGCAGAATAGGACCTTGATGGTCATCACTACGGGCGAATCCGGACCGATGGTCTTGTCCCCGGTAGAGAAGGTCGGAGACTTGCGTACCGATCCATAAATGCCCAATCCGCCGTACCAGAACGCTCCCGAGATGCCAAGCTTATATAGGAAGCGCCAGTTCCGCAAAGCGACATTTATTAACATGCAAGGGGAACGGAAGAACTGAGCATAGGCAGCACGTTGCTCCGAGGGTAAGTCCGTAACAATGTGCTTAGTAGTCCAACTGCCGCCGGCCATGACCACCGCCCGTGCCCTCAGCCGGTAGACCTTCCCTTTGCGCGTGTAGGTGATGTGAACGAATTCGCTTTGCTCGGCGGGACCTTGATGTTCGACGCGCACTACAGTCGAGCCAAGACGGATGCGTGCACCGTTGCCGGGCTGGTCGAGGGCGTCGAAATTCACGCGGCCCTGACAGACAGCCTCCAGTGTACGTGGGCCTGGTATCGCCGCTGGTAGCAGGGTCTTCACTATGTGGCGCGCGAAACCGCCATTGCCTCCTGGAAACGACTGCAAAGCTGTCTCTTCGCCGTAATTCATCGGGTCGCCACCGAAACCGAAGGCGTAGGCGGAGAGCACGTCCGGGCCAATTCCGTAGCCGTCGCCGGGGCCGGGAACAAGAAAGTTCCGGATGGTATCCTGGCTCAGCCCAAACTTCTGAATCATGTACTCTTCCATGGTGATGGCGTCGAGTGAGCGTGGGTTCTGGCCGGCCAGGCGGCCTAACTCCCGGTATTTGAGGATCTCGCTCCGCATCTTTGCCTTTATCGGAGCCCCTTCCAGCTTTTTGCCCCATGGATCGATGGCCCACATGCCGGGCTGGTGCCCAAAGTTGGCGCCGAAGTAGAGCCCATAAGGCGACTGAATGTGTTCAAAGCTCCTGCCTAAGGGAATCTCCGGCGAGGAGCTTTGCCATTCCTGATATTTGAACTTGTTTGCGTCCACGCCGACCGAGGCATAGAAGTCGGCCATCTCGCTACCTGGCTGTGGGGTGTCAAAATGGTCAGAACCCTGTGGAGCGATCAGTCGATGACCGTCGACAAGGAACTCGTTTCGCTTGGCTTCGCCGCCAAAAATAGGGTGGTTTTCCAGCACCAGGGTCTTTGCTTGTGGTGCTTTTTGCTGAAAGTACAAGGCGGTCGCCAAGCCGCTCAGGCCGCCTCCGACGATGGCAAAATCGAAGATCTCCCCCGTATCCTCGGCCGCCTGGGGAGGATTGGCGAAGAGATGGTCGCGAATCTGGTGACCAGCCGCCATCACTTCAAACGTGTTTCCATTCGATTCGGCGTAATCGCCCGTGCCGCCGTAACCGGTCCAGCCCTCTTTGCCCAGTTGGGCTAGCAGTTGGTGCGGGGTCAGCCCGCTCAACAACGCGTCGCCCGAGGCGAGCAGGGTGGAATTCATGAAATCCCGGCGAGAGATCTCACGATTCATGCCAAGAGCAGAATCGTGAGCTTGCTTTTTAGTCTCTTCAGTCATTGTGCAGCGGGCTATCTCTCCTGCCTGTCGGCAAAACTTGATTCCTGCTATCAGATATTACAGAGAACTGGATGCTTGGCAGGCTGCGTGGACGATGCGCCACCCCGGATTCGGGAGGCGATTAAACTTCCTCTGACTTTCCGGCCGAGAATCCGCCGTCGACCGGCAAGCTTATTCCGGTGATCCAGCGAGATTCATCTGATGCCAGGAACAGAACGGCCATGGCGATATCCTCGGGCTCGCCAAGCCTTCCCAGCGGGTGCAAGCTGATCAGCCGGTCGCGCCGGACGACATCATCCAGCAGCGGCTGAGCCATTGGGGTGCGAACGAAGCCCGGACACACGCAGTTGACCCGGATGTTGCGCCCGGCTAAATCAATGGCCATATTGCGCGTGAGCGCCACCAGAGCGCCTTTGGAAGCGCTATAGGCTGCGCGGCTGCGCACGCCCATGATCCCCGTTACCGAGGAGACGTGGATAATGCTTCCGCCCTCCTGTCGAAAGTGTTCGAGGCAGAACTTTGAGCAGAGGAACGAACCGCGAAGATTCGTCTCCATAATCCGATCCCAGTCGTCAGCTTCTGTGTCAGAGACAGTGCGCCGGATCGCGATGCCTGCGCTGTTGAAGAGGATATCGATGGCGCCGAAGTGTTGCGCGGCGCGTCCGACACTCTCGCGAACCTGAATCTCTTCTGCCACGTCACAAGCCCAGGCAACAGCGTCTCCGCCCGACTCACAGATTTGGGTGGCGATTCGTTCAGAGCGTGGCAGATCGTGATCAAGAATCGACACGTGGGCGCCTTCGGCGGCGAACAGCCTGGCCGTGGCCGCGCCGATGCCCGATCCACCCCCCGTTACCACTGCATGTTTCCCGAGCAAACGCATTATGAACTGCCTGGCGCATCTCCCCCGATTCTAGCCGAGGAGGAATAGAGCAAAATAGGACAGACAATCGTTGTGGGCATTCTTTATTGTCCGAACATGAGTAAGTGTCTGGTACTTGCCCTGTTTATGCTCTTCACATCCGGCGCTTTTGCGCAGCCCTATCATCATCATCGCCATCATCGCCGCTACCACCACCATGTGATAGTCATTCATCACCACCACCATCACTACGACCACCACGAGCAGGCTTCAGTAGTCGTTCGTTAATTCATCTGCAACTCGCGTGGGCGGGTTGCGGCGACATGCCCTGAATCTGGACGGTCGGTTGGTCCGAGCTGCCCGCTTGGCCGGCAATGTCTGAACTAAGATGCTCTTCGCGTCTTGTCATTACAAAACTATGACGAATGGAACGGCGCAAACAGATCATCATGTCATCATGGCAAACAGCCCATCCCTTACTCCGATTCAGAATGAGAGCTCCCGCACCGATGTTAGCTTGCCGTCTGCCGATCAAGACCATTCGACCGCGCTGACGGCTGGGAAGTCGCCCATGCTCGCGCTCTCTCGCGATGCCCAAAGGCTGTCGCTGAATTGGCTGATACTGAGCTTCATGGTTCTCTTCCACGTTGGAGCCATCGCTGCGCTCTTCTTCTTTAGTTGGCCGGCACTGATTGTCGCCATCACTCTTCATGTAATCGCGATCAATGCCGGAATCGGCATGGGTTACCATCGCCTGCTCACCCACCGAGGCTACCAAGTGCCGAAGTGGATGGAGCATGTGCTGGCGGTATGCGCGACACTGAGTCTGGAAGGTGGGCCCCTGGTGTGGGTTGCCACACATCGCGTGCATCATCAGCACAGTGACCGGCTGGGAGATCCTCATTCTCCGCACGAAGGCGGGTGGTGGTCCCACGCGGGCTGGGTCATTCACGGATCAGGCGCAAACGCTGAACCCGCCCTGCTGGCCAAGTACGCTGCAGATCTGATGAAGGACGGCTTCTATCGTTGGCTAAACCGCTACCACTGGGTTCCACTCACTCTGCTCGGCTTCCTCCTGCTGGCGGCTGGCGGCTGGCGGTTCGTTCTGTGGGGCATCTTCCTCCGAGTGACACTGGGGCTTCACGCTACCTGGTTCGTCAACTCGGCAACCCATATGTGGGGATCCAGACGCTTTGACACCCGCGATGACTCACGAAACAACTGGTGGGTGGCTCTACTTACAGGTGGCGAGGGCTGGCACAACAATCACCATGCACACCCCGTTTCGGCCCGCCACGGGTTGGCTTGGTACGAGTTCGATCTTAACTACTACGGCATCTGGATAATGGGCCAGCTAGGTCTGGCCAGAAGAATCAATGCGCTCACGATCGCTCAGACGGCGATTGCCTCTCCGAGCTTTCCTCCAACACGCTCAAATCTGTAATTGAGGGCTGCAGGATTTCCAGGAAGGAGCGCTTCCTTCCCGGGCCAGTCCAGGAACCGTGATTGCTGCTTCAAACGTTGCAGCGCGCGACGTACTGCCGATTCACCCAAGAACAATCGCGAAGCAGCCTCCGATACGTTGCACTCTTGCGCCATAACGGCGCAGCAGAGTCCCCATTTCTCTCTGCATTGCAGGGATGGCTGCTGCCATGGCTCAAAGGTGGTACATCGGCAATGGGGAAACAGTCGATGTATTAGATGACAGCAACTCAAGGCTGAGTTGAAGGCAGGGCAGGCAGGAAGGTTCAGGGAGCGCGCGGAGTGAGGAAACGGATGTATCAGTATGAAGCAGAGTTGCACCAGTTAGTGCAAGAACGCGTTCGTCTGACTGATGTCAACAGTGAGAAGACATCGAGCGATGCGCTACACAAGGGCATACGATCTCTTCCGACGTTTTTGGAGCAGTCCCGGACTGTCCCTCACGTTGGCAATATTCGTTCTGTTGATCCGGAGCTAATTTACGACGAAGACAAATTAGGCTGTGCGCGCGGTGTGGTGTGGGCCTTCGTCTTCGAGGCAGCGGTGATCATCGCCATCGCAATGTTGTGGAAACTCCGCTTCTCCCTGCGCTAATTCAGGCATGTCGGCGTGAGATATGGTTGCAAGCTCGTGCCGGAATCTTGGAAGGACCCAATGAGTCGACAGATCCTGAACGGCTGGAAAGAGATCTCCAGTTACATCAAGCGCAGTGTCCGCACCGTCCAACGTTGGGAAGCGCGGCTGGGTTTGCCGGTGTATCGGCCAGCATTAAAGGATAGAAGCGCAGTAGTGGCATTCTCCGATGAACTCGATCGTTGGATTTCCCGTGCTTCACCAGACGCGTTCGAAAAAGATACCGTGTTGAATGGCTATGAGGAAAACGATGCTGACCTCTCGCGGGTGCTGGACAACATGAACACGATGGTTCTGGGCGCCGCAGAACTCTCTTCCAAGATGCGGTTCCTGCTGGAGGAACTGCGGCAGTCGCTTCAAATTTACCATTACGGGCTCGCATCGAGAACGCTTGCACCCACGGCTTCGGTGCCAAGCCGAAGCATGGGTCCCGTGTTGACCTTTCGGCCGCCGCAGCGCAGTGTGACTCGCGAACAAGTAATTTTCGGAGCAGATGTTCCAGCCATGGCCGACCAAAGCGACAGGGCTCCCGGCCACTCCGCGGTAGAGAGGGCCAGGTAAAGGGATGCCTGACACCATTCTTCTTGTTCGCGATCTGTGCTTGGCCACGACACCGTGGCTGAATACCCGATGAGGGCTAACCTCGCGATCGGCTCCGCTCAACAGAAGGCGAAGTTCGCCGACCCGGAAATCCAACGTCCGGCAGACACCTCCGCAACTTCAATTGAACGGAGGTCGCCTGCTCGACAAGGATCTCGTGGCGACAAACGCAGGATCTCGCCGGCAGTCATCGTGCGCATGGTGCAGGCATCCGATTTCCTGTTGCTGTTGTTCAGTGGTTTGCTAGCGAAAAGCGTGCTGACGCCGCTGCATTGGCTGCGCCCCGATGGCGCGCTTTTTCTTGCGACCCTCGTAGGCAGTGTGGTGGCTAGCGTCTTCCTCTCGCGTGCCGGCACTTACCAGTTACAGTCCCTGTCTCCGCTCGGCAAATCGCTCCGGATTCCGGCTCTGCCGCTGCTGGGCGGTGGGGCCAGCATGATCGTCTGCCTATTCTTGATGCGCGATGCCAGCATCATGTTTAGGGAATCACCATTCCTCTGGTTATTGTTCAGCGCAGTCCTGCTTACGGCATCGCGATGCTATCTTTCACGGCTGCTGCGCCGGTGGACACAGTCGGGTAAGCTGGCGCGCCGGGTTGCAGTGATCGGCGCAGGTGAGTTCAGCCGCGAGTTTATTGAACGTCTGCGCGCCGAGCCGCACGCTTACACTGTGGTAGGCCTTTATGATGACCGGCGTTCGCGCATTCCTGGAGTACAGGAAGGGGTTAGAGTGCGCGGTACTGTGAGCGACCTTCTGGAGCGCAGCCGCGAAGAGCAGATCGACTTGATTGTCATTGCGCTCCCTCTTCGAGCGGTAGCTCGGATATCGAGGATTCTTGAGCAAATCGGAAGCGCGGTCGCCGACATCTGTCTGACCACTGATTTCGCAGGCTTTCGCTACAAGAGCAGCCAGATTTCCTCCGTCGGCTCCAATCCCGTGGTGTTGATCGACGAGCGGCCGCTCAAGGATTGGCGGGCAGGAAAGAAGTTTGCTTTCGATATCGTCATTGGCTCCTTGCTGCTCGTCGTCCTTTCCCCATTTCTCGGGCTCATTGCGTTGGCAATTCGCTTCGACAGTCCAGGACCGGTCCTGTTCCGGCAGCCGCGCCTCGGCTTTAACAATCGGCTATTTACCTGTTACAAATTTCGATCCATGCACCATGGGATGACGGATCTGATGGGCGATCGGCAGGCGACGCGGGGTGATCCGCGAGTGACCAGGCTTGGCAAATGGCTGCGCGCCCTAAGCCTCGACGAGTTGCCGCAAATTTTCAATGTCATGAAGGGCAACATGTCCCTTGTCGGGCCTCGTCCACATCCGCCCAACACCAAGGCGGCGGACCGGCTGTTCACCGACGTGGTCGCAAACTATGCGTTCCGTCACCGGGTCAAGCCGGGGATCACAGGATGGGCTCAGGTGAACGGCTGGCGTGGGGAAACCAAGACCCTGGAGCAGATAGAAAACCGCGTAGCTTGCGACCTGACGTACATCGAGAACTGGTCCGTCTGGCTTGACCTCCGAATCATGATGCTGACCGTCACCCGCGAAATCCTGAGCCGGCACGCCTTCTAAAGCTGTTCGAAGCCCTGGTCGAACGAGGACGGCGCTGCCTGAACCGGGCGAGAGCTGGTTGCATTGGACTTTTTGTGATGATTCACGGGCGGGACGCAGTAGGGAATTCAAGCCTTATCATGAGTGATGGTTCGAAAGATCCTCCATGTAGACATGGATGCGTTCTACGCCTCGGTCGAGCAGCGCGATGATCCCCAATTGCGGGGTAAACCCGTCGTAGTGGCTTGGCGCGGTAATCGTTCCGTCGTCTGTGCGGCCTCGTACGAGGCAAGACGCTTCGGAATCCGTTCTGCGATGCCGGCGGTCCGCGCGGAACGATTGTGCCCGGAAGCGATCTTCGTTCCCCCTGATTTTGTGCGCTACCGGGCGGTCTCACGCGGAGTGCGGGAGATCTTTCTTCGCTACACGGATCTCATCGAACCGCTCTCTTTGGACGAAGCTTATCTGGATGTAACGGAAAACAAGATTGGATTGCCCACAGCGACCCGGGTCGCAAAAGCCATTCGCCAGCAGATTCGAGATGAACTTCATCTGACTGCCTCCGCGGGCGTGGCGCCGAATAAGTTTTTGGCGAAGATTGCGTCCGATTGGCGGAAGCCCGATGGCCTATTCGTCATTCAGCCTGATGATGTTCCCGCGTTCCTTTTGCCCCTGCCAGTAGAACGCATTCCCGGTGTCGGTAAAGTCACTGAAGACAGGCTTAAACAGATTGGCGTGCAGACCGTGGGCGACCTACAAGCGCTAGACGTCGCGGTGCTCGAAGCACGCTTCGGAAAGTATGGGCATCGCTTATACGAGCTTGCGCGAGGAATCGATCACAACCTGGTGATTCCGGATAGGCCCACCAAGTCGATTTCTGCCGAAGATACTTTCGAACGGGATATTCCTCTATCCGAGACCGGAGACTTGATCGAACGTCTGGCGCAGAAGGTGTGGTCAGCTTCGCGCCACGAATCGCGCGTAGCACGGACCGTTGTCTTGAAGCTGAAGACCAGCGAATTCAACATCCTCACGCGCAGCCATACGCCTACTGTTCCTCCGGCATCGTGCGAAGAATTGACAGCCATCGCTCTGTCACTGCGCGAACGCATCTCTCTCGGATCGGGGCAACGCTTCCGCTTGGTTGGCGTCGGTCTAAGCAATTTTCGCGATCCGGACAACTTGCAGCCGCCGCTCTTTCAAGACGAGTAAATGCGGAGGCGGGGGAAAACTCTATCCGTGAAGAGTAGTTTGCGTCAGAACCGGAAGAGAAACCGCAGATCCCTCCACTACGCTGCGCCCCGGTCGGGATGACAATTCTGTAGCAGGGAAATGGCCACAGAAGGGTCAGACGAACGGCTGTTAATGGTCCCACAGAATTGTCATCCCGACCGGAGCGCAGCGTAGTGGAGGGATCTGCGGTTTTTCTTCCGGTTCTGACGCAAACTCACCCAACAGCGAGTTCTTCCGCATTCTGAAAAAGGCACCGCTATCAGCTCTCCCCATCAAGTGGAAGAAATAAAACAAAAACGGTTCCGCAACCGGGATGCCGCCGGCTGCTGCGAACCCGCAATTCGCCATGATGCCTGTCGACTATATCCTTGCTGATCCAAAGCCCCAAGCCAGTCCCACTAATATCCTTGGTGGTGAAGAACGCGTCGAAAATGTGCTGCATTGTCTGCCGGTCCATGCCGCTGCCCGTGTCCGCAATGGTAAAAGCAACCCCGCGCCGGCCCGTCTTCCAATGGGTCGCTTCCCGGGAGCGGACGAGCAACCGTCCTCCCTTTGGTTGCATGGCATCAATGGCATTGGCCACTAAGTTCGAGAGCACCTGCCGTATCTCTCCCTCAAAGCATCTAAGCGACTCCGAAGCTCGATTACGGCTTTCCACCCTTATGTTTGCATTGAGAAAGCGACCATGGAAGATGGCAAGAACACTGGCCATCAATTCGTTGCAACTAACAGACTGGGGGCGTGTCGATTGACGGTGGAATCGCAAGGTCTGGTTCACGATCGCAGAGACGCGACGAAGTTCCAGTTCGGCGGATTCCAAATATCCCTGTACCTCGGGAGCCACGGCCCTTTGCCGTGCCAGGTAGGTCAGGTTAGTGACTGCCTCCAGAGGATTGTTGATCTCGTGCGCGATCGAGCTCGCCAGCCGGCCCACCGCGGCCAATTTCTCGCTTTGCATAAGGGCCTGTTCCGCCCGCTTACGCTCCTCTATGTCTTCCGTGGTGCCATACCACTTCACGATCGTTCCCGACTTGTCGTGACGTGGTAAGGCACTTGAACGCATCCACCGATATTGTCCCGAGGCTGTTCTGATCCGGTGCTCGATGTAGTACGGCTCGCCGGTGCGCAGCGCATGTTCCCATGCTTGCAACATTCGTGGCGTGTCGTCCGGATGAGGCGCTTGCATCCACCCTTCACCCAGAGCTCGTTCGCGGGTAAGGCCCGTCAGTTCCAGCCAGCTATCGCTAAAGTCGAGTATGCGGCCCTCAGCACTAGCGGTCCAAGGAATCTGTGGGCTTAACGCGATCGTCCAGCGAAGTTCTTCTTCCGTCGCCTGCAAAGCTTCGGCTGTTGCTCGTAAAGCATTTGCTGCGAGCTTCTCTTCGGTTACGTCACGGAAGAAAATGACAATGCCATCCCGTGAAGGGCGTACGTTCACCTGAACCCATATGTTCAGTGGCTCCGTGTAATGCGCTTCGAACTGTCCCGCGGCTCCCTCATACATCGCCCGGTTGTAGTGCTCAACGTAAGGCGATCCTTCATACACCGCAGCGGGAAAACTCTCCCAAAAACCTTTTCCTGCAAAAATATCGATCGGCGCTACGATCGACCTGGCCGGCGCATTGGTATAGGTGATGCGCCAGTTACGATCGACGCTGATGATAGCGTCCGTCGTAGACTCCAGCACCTGGTTCAACTGTTCCGTAACCCGGTCGCGCTCACGCTCTGCAACCCGCCGCTCATTGATATCGCGAAAGACAAGAACGATGCCGGTGAGTTCGCCTTCCTCGTTGCGAATCGGAGCTCCGCTGTCGTCGATGTGTGTCTCTCTACCGTCTTTGGCCCTGAGAATGGTGTGATTAGCCAGGCCAACCACGGTACCCAGACGCTTAACTTTTTCGACCGGACTTTCCACTGCCTGTCGTGTGTCTTCACGGACAATACGAAATACAGCCGTCAAGGGCTGACCTACGCCTTCGTCAAGGGTGCACCCAGTCAGAGCCTCCGCAATCGGATTCATGTGCGTGATGCAACCTTCGGCGTCGGTCACAATGACGGCGTCGCCGATGCTCTGCAGAATGCGCCGCGCGCGCGTCTCGCTCTCCTCCAGCTTTCGGTTTGCGATCACCTCTCCGGTCACGTCCTGCAACGGGCCGAAAAGACCGGCAATCCTGTTCCCTTCATAGATCGGATTAAAGGAGTAATTCAGGTAGAAATTCCGTATTCCGCTTTCGGTAGGGAGGGGCACAAGCAGCTTTTCGTAGAAGAATGTCTCGCCGGTGGCGAAGGCTTTCTCCAGCAGAGGGCCGACAACGTGCCATGATTCTCCGTAGACGTCCCTGGCCGACTTTCCCAGGGCTGCAGGGTGGCGCGGTCCTGGAATTGGCCGATAGGCGTCGTTGTAGATCAGAATGAAATCGGGGCCCCACATGGTTCGCGCCGGAGAGGGAGAACACAGGGTCAGATTTACGATCGTCAGCAGTTCTATCGACCAGGTATCGATGGCGCCAAGCGGGGTGGATCTCCAGTCGTAGGCGCGAACAAGATCCGCCATCTCCCCGGTACCGATGATGCGGCTGGCTGAGGTGGGCGAGCCATTTCCTAACTGAGTAGTTTTGGGCTGGCTCATGGACTACAGAATCCCCCCTGCGCCATGAGCTTGGCAAGATTCGAGGTGCTGTTCGCCTTCAAATGGCTCTAAAGAGGACCCAGACAGACAATTCCTTCGTGAAATAGCGCATCTCCTTCTTAAAGAAGGCTGCGTTGCATGAAGACCGTATCCAGCCAGCGCCCGAACTTGAAGCCAACGTCTTTCAGCAATCCCGCATCCTGAAAGCCGAAGCGGCGGTGCAGATTGATCGAGGCCTGGTTGCCGCTGTCGCCGATGACTGCAATCATCTGATGCATGCCGCACCCTTTGGTTGTGTCGATGAGAGCGGGCATCAGCAACCTGCCCACGCCGGTGCCCAGACGGTCGGCCCGGACATAGATGGAGTCTTCCACCGTATGCCGGTACGCCAGGCGCGGACGATACGGTCCGGCATAGGCATACCCAACCACTTCGCCGCCGTCGTCAGCAACCAGCCACGGCAGGCCCTTGGCGGTTATCTCGGTCCAGCGCCGCCCGATTTCGCTGCTGTCTGGAGGTTCGGTTTCAAACGTCGCCGTGCCATGATTCACATGATGGGCGTAAATATGTGCGATTGCATCCATGTCGGATGCGGTAGCGGCTCGAATGACGGCAGACGTCAACTTGCCTGATCCCCTGGCGTGAAGCCCATCAGTGCGGAGGGACTCCCGGAACCTTCAGGGAAATGCTATAGATACTCGAGCTCGCGGCGACAAACAGCGTCTTGTGATCGGCCCCTCCCCACGCCACATTGCCGACCCGCTCCGGAATGTCGAGTGTGCCCAGATGCTTGCCCTCGGGGGAGAAGATCCAAACCCCGCCTGGACCCGCGCTATACAGATTCCCTTGCTGATCTATCTTCTGGCCGTCAGGTGCTCCTGGCCGGGTATCGGAGGTGGCATCAAAGAAGACTTTTCCGTCCGTGAGTGTTCCATCTGCCTTCACCGTGTAGCGCATCCACAGCTTCTTCGGTTCGGAGTTGTTCACGTAGAGATACTTCTCATCCGGAGAGAAGCATATTCCGTTGGGACGAGGCAAATCCGTAACCAGGAGCTGTAAGTGCGTCCGATCGGGAGGAGCGCCGGGCTTTTGAGAAAGCGCTCCGGGTATGCGGTAGACCCCGTTGATCTGCAGTTGCTTGGTTGGATCCTTGTCCAGAGTGGGGAGTCCGTAAGGCGGATCAGTAAAGTAGAGGTCCCCGTTGGATTTGTAGGCGAGGTCATTGGGACTGTTGAGCCGCTTGCCCTGGTAACTATCGGCGAGAATCGTAACCTGCGCCTTGGGGTCCATCTGCTCCAGTCTCCATACGTCCCGTTGCGCGTGACCCGACACTGTGAGCCGTCCACGGCTATCGAGCGTCATGCCATTTGAGCCCGGCTCGGGTCCGGTGAAGGGAGCGGAACCTTTGTACCCGCTGGGTTGCATAAAGATGCTTACCCCAGCGCCCGGGGTCCACTTACGAATGCTGTTGCTGGGGATCTCAGCAAATAGCAGATAACCGGCCGGGATCCAGACCGGTCCTTCGGTCCATTTGAACCCTGGCCCGGTGGCGACTTTCTCCAGAACGGGGTTGGCCGGAACGATAAAGTCCAAAGCCGGATCCAAGCGTTCTACCTTCATCGCGACCGTGCCGAGGCTGGTAGCAGCTCCGAGTAGCGCATGGTGGACCCGCGAAGATGCAACCAGCAAGGAGCCGCTGGTGATTGAGATTGCGCTCAGAATAATTAGCCCGGAAATCTTTCCCTGTGTCACTGAAGTCTTCTCCGTTTTTCCCGGGACATCCTTAAGCCGCACCCGGAAACAGACGGGATCATAACACTCAGTGGACGGAACTGACTTCAAGAATTTCGACGGATTGAGACCCGAAAAACTCAACCGGAACGCCGCGGGCCCAATCGTCTTTCGTGAATGTACCCAGATCTTTGTTGGTGACCACGGAGTGCACCTTGAAACTACCTGCCGGCATGAGGGGCAGTTGAATGTTAGCCACTGAAGAATTCGATTGGTTACGAAAGACAGCGATCACGCCGCTGCCGGTGTGCGACAGACGGGCGAATCCATCCCACTCCGCCGCTGAAGGCTGACGCCAGTTGCCCAGCGCCCAGAAGCTTTCGCTGATATTGGTCTTTCGCCTGAGCTGTTTGAACCATCGGATGTGGTCCTGGTACCACTGCTGATCCGCGGGACTCAACTTACGCAAATCGCCCAGCAGAAGAGGAGCGGAGCCGATGGCGGTGGCAAATGCTTCCTGGGCTGTTGGTATCTCGGCGTGCAGATTCCCGATCAGCATGGCGTCGACGGGCATCGAAGCCGCCCGCTGATACAGCAGAGTCCGGGCCTGCACGGTCCCGGCGGCATCGGGCTGAGCATCGTTGACGTTGCTCATCCAATCGAGATCGCCGGCCGCCAACAGACCGGCATCGATCACGTGCTTTTGACCCCACAGCTCAAAGGTCAAGTCGAGAAGAACGTCCGGATGCTTTTCATAAACCTTGCTGGTGACGTGGCTGATGCCTTCATAGATCATGTTCAGGGACTCGGCCCAATCGCCGTGATAGTGGCCCTTGGCCCAGCACCCCGGGGCTTCGCCATAGGCATTGAAAATCGTCGTCAGGTCGAGCTTCACATAGGCGAGATGGAAGCGTTCTATGGCATCGTTCACGCGGTCTGCTGCTGCGTCCTGAAAGGGACTCGCCAAACACATCACCACCTTGGAACCGGCCATGGTGGAAGTAAACTTTGGTTTGCCAGATTGATCGAGCGCCGCCCAGTCCGGATGGTTGACGTAATCTGCTGTTTTCTGTCCGATGGCGGCCAGAGGGATCCATAATCCCAGGCGCATGCCTTTCGCTTCCACCGCTTTTTGTATGACGTCGAGGCCTCCGGGAAACGCAGTGGGATCTACCGCGTTCTCGCCGTATTCCTTTTGCCAACCGTCGTCGATGGTAAAGATATCCATCCCCATGAATCCGGCTATGTCGATCAGCTGCAGCGTGGTCGCACGGTTGATGCTCCTCTCGAAGGGTTCCCACGTGTTGTAGATCCAGGGCGCGCCGCGGGCATCGAGCTTTCGCTCCAGAACCGCGGCCGTGTAGGACGGCAGTATCCAATGGGGATCGTTAAAACCGTCGCGGTTGCGAAAGGTCAGCAGCGAGACAGCGGCGGTCTTGAACTCCGTCCCAGGGGCAAGCGAACGTTCGAAGGGCATCAGGTCGGTGTCGTACATAACCCCAATCCGCCCGGGGTTGGCCCAGGCTTCGATCTCTGTCCGCTTCATATAGCCCGGAACTTCGCTGAGAATGGCAAAGCCATCGCCGGTGCGCGCATTGGATACCAGCAGACCCGCATCTTCTGAACGGCCGGTATAGAAAGTCTCCCTTGGAATGGTGCCGTACTGCGCATTCAACACGGTTTCATTGGAAGGGCCGACCGAAGGGGCGATGGCTTCGATGTTCATATGCGACAGATGCAACGTAGCAGAGCCGGTATTTCTCACTACCAGCCATTTGCGTATCGCAGGATGCCCGCTATAAACCCGGTAGACGACGGAGACCTCAAGAGGGAATGTCTTGCTCTGGAGATGAATGGTGAGCAACTTTCCATCTGCCAGCTTGCTCTCGTCCGCTCGCAACAGCTGAAAAGCCGAGCCGGCGCCAGTCAAAGTCTCTCCGTTGCAGGCAAACGAAAATTCCGCGGCGGAGCTTTTTTCAGCGGCAATGAAATCGTAGTGCGTGGAGAGATCGGCGAGCCGCGCCGTAAACAGCCCGGATGCAGGATTGAAGGTAATCCTTCTCTCAATCTGTGCATTGCCGACGGTCCAGCTTTGCGAAAAAGCGCTCAAAGCAAAAAACCACAACCCAACCACGATCAAAGACTTGAATCTCATTAGAGAATGCTCCGCTTTAGGTCATTGTTATGAAGGGTTGGTTCCTGTTGCGCTGGTTCTGTCCATCCACCTCCACCACTGCCAAGGTGGACCGCCGCCCTTAAATTTGTCATCCCGACCGGACCCGGATTTCCTGCCACGCATCGCCGGACAGAGCCGCGTGTGCTGCTTTCGTTACGGAAAGCAGCATGAAGCTCGCCAGCGCCACCAACCTCAACAGGAAATCCGGGGGAGCAAAGCGTAGCGGAGGGATCTGCAGTTTCCGTTCATGGGGAAACGGAACCCGGAGCCGATCCGCCCACGGCACTTTCGCTGTGCCCGAAAGTGAAAACTGCAGGTCCCTCCCCTACGCTTTGCTCCGGTCGGGATGACAAATTTAAGTGTGGCGGCCCACCTTGGCAGTGGTGGAGGTGGAGGGACAGAGTCGAACAACAAGGTACCCACACCTACCAAAAAGCTAATTCGGACAAGTATCGCTGAGAATAACCCAGGACGTCAGTTCTGGGTGCGCAATTCCCTCCAGACCAATCCCGAAGAGCCTGCCCTGAGCCTGCCGAACGCCGACGGCTGAGAATGAGACTCCGCCGGGCGTTCGACTAATTCGTGCACTTTGTCGACCCCGCGCGCATCCATCAACCGTGGCCGGACCCGTCGCAGTCGTTCCCAAGTCTCACGTCGTCCCACCATGTGCCCAGGCCGGCGCCGCTCCAGCCGTCGCGCCTTGCGCTCCGCCCGATCGCAAGTGGATTCTGATTGCCATCATTCTGGGATCGTCCCTGGCCTTTATGGACGGCTCCGTGGTCAACGTCGCCCTGCCTATTCTGCAATCGACCTTCCACGCCACCTCAGCGGCCATTCAGTGGGTCGTCCAAGGCTATGCGCTGTTCGGGGCTGCGTTGCTATTGCTCGGGGGCGCCATTGGAGATCGCTACGGACGGCGGCGCACTTTTCTATGGGGTGTGGCGCTTTTTGCCTTGGCCTCAGCGGCTTGCGCCGCCTCTCTTTCCTTGGGCCAGCTAATAGCCGCCCGCGGCATCCAGGGTGTAGGCGCCGCGCTGCTGATTCCCCAGGGTCTCTCCATTCTGTCGGCATCATTCCCGGAAGAGGAACGGGGCCGAGCCATCGGCACTTGGTCGGCCTGGACCACAGTCTTTGCCGCGATCGGGCCGGTGGCTGGGGGCTGGCTCATCCAGGTCTACTCCTGGCGATTGATTTTCCTGCTCAATCTTCCTGCCGTTCTGGTGATCCTTCTCCTGGCGCCGCGCATACCGGAGAGCCGCTCCGCCGGTGACGGCCTGGCGCAGCCGTTGGACCGGCTGGGCGCCGCGCTGGCCACGCTCAGCTTCGCGGCCATCGTCTACGCGCTGTCTTTCGCCTCCCAACTCGGCTGGAGGAACCGGTTGGTGAGTTGGCCTTTGGCAGGTGGAATCGTCCTATTGGCGTTATTCCTGCGCTCCCAGGCGAACCGGCCGAACGCCATGATGCCCCTGTCGCTCTTCCGCATACCCCGCTTCCTGGCGGCTAACCTTCTTACTTTTCTGCTGTATGGGGCACTTTTCGGCTCGCTGTACGTGATTCCTTTCTACCTGATCCAGGTGCGGCATTACCTTCCGGCGGCGGCCGGCGCCGTCTTCCTGCCTCTGATCCTGCTTATGTTCCTATTCTCGGCGCGTGTGGGTGCGCTGGTTCCCAGGGTCGGCGAGCGCTTCCTGCTTTGTTTTGGGGCGGCGCTAGCCGGCGCCGGATTTGCCGCCTTCGCCTGGTTTGACACCCTGCACGGGTATTTCCTGTCTGTGTTGCCCCCGGTCCTTATTCTGGGCTGCGGCATGACGCTTTGCGTCGCGCCGCTTACCTATGCGGTCATGTCTTCGGTTGCGGAGAATCAGACCGGCATCGCTTCGGCGGTAAACAACGCACTTTCCCGGCTAGCCGGGCTGGTGGCTGTATCCCTGCTGGCCCTGCTGCTGGCTCACGGATTCGTAGCCAGTCTGAGCGCCCAGCTTGGCCATTCCGGCTTGCCGGTCGAGGTGCGGGCTCAATTCCTGAATAACCGGGCTCGCCTGCACGATATACCTATCCCGGCCAGTCTTCCTCCTGGGCAGCGTGCCCAGGCTGCTGCGCTGCTCGATGGCGCCTTTCTGGCCGGCTTTCGGTTGGTGATGCTGGCTTGCGCCGTCAGTTCCTGGAGCGGGATGCTGGCAGTCCTCCTGCTGTTGCCTAAGTCCAGCCCCGCCATTAATTCGCGGTAAACCGGCAGGGCAGGGCTTCCGTCTATTTGGGCGAGTTAAGACCATGAGGCTGGCGCCGGTTGCCTGCCTCCAACCATCTCCACCGTCACGGAGGAAGTATGAAGTCGTCGCTTGCACTACTTGCAATTCTGGGCCTCTTGCCGCTGGCCCAGGCGCAAACACCCACGCACACCCCCCCGACCCCCGCAGCGATCGCCCAGCGCCAGGTCGAGCGGTATACCACGCTGCTCACCCTGAGTTCTGCCCAAGTAGAACAAGCCACCACTATCTTCACCACTGAAGCCACCGCCGAGCAGGGTTCACGAGCCAGCGAGCGCGCCGCTCACCAGGCCCTGGAGGCAGCCATCAAGGCTAACGATACGGCCACGATTCAGTCGACCGCGACCACGATGGGCCAAATGAGCGGCGAAATGATGGCCGCGCACGCCCTTGCCCGAGCTCAATTCTATGCACTTCTCACCGCTGACCAGAAGACCAAGTATTCTCAGCTGGAGGAAGAACACATGATGGGCGGGCCAGGACACGGACCATTCATGCGATGAGCGGCTGTTGTTGGCAAACCAGGCTCGCGCTGGACGGTGCCCGAACAGGTCTTTCGGCGTAAACTGCTGCCCAGAAAGGTACGTCTATGGAAGCAGTGGAGCAGCTTATCTACGCTGGAGAGCTTTCACCCCTGCGAGACCGGATGATTGCAGAGCTTGCTGATGTAAACACGCTCTGCGCCACCTACCGGTCTCGCATATATCGTTATGCCTTGCTATCGCTGAGGGATCCCGACCTGGCGGAAACCGTGACCCAGGATTGCTTCCTGAGGGCATACAAGGCGCGGGAAGAGTTTCGCGGGGACTGCAGCGTGGCCACCTGGCTGACGCGGATCGCGACCAACCTCATTCGCGATTCCACGCGCTCCCGGAAGTTTCAGTTTTGGAAAGCGGCGAACTCCACTGCAGCCGAGGTGGGCGCCATGGCCGACCGTCTGCGCTCGCCGGGGCTCTCCCCTGAGACCTTTTTGATGGTCAGGGAAGAGTTGCGCGGAGTGTGGGATGCCGTGGAAAATCTCCCCGGCAAACAGCGCAGCGTCTTTCTGCTGCGGTTTGTGGAAGAGATGGAACTGCCCGAGATCGCAACAGCTATGGGGCTGCATGTGGGGACCGTGAAGAGCCACTTGCACCGCGCGCTTGCTGCGGTGCGCAAGGCGATGGAGAGGACGAGATGAAAACTAACCATCTGTCACCCTGGGAGCAGGAGGAGTACGTTTTAGGGCAACGCACTCCGGAAATGCTTCGCCACCTAACGGAATGTGCCGGATGCCGGGCCGCAGTGGGCCGGCTGGAGCATGGCATAGCTATTTTCCGCAGCGCGGCCGTGGAGTGGAGCTCAGAGTGTCTGGCGACCCGCCCGCAGCAGTTGAATACTGCCAAAAGAGGGTTTCCCGTGCTCGCCCTGCGATGGGCTGTTGCTGCTGTGCTTCCCGTTTTGCTGCTGGTTTTCGCGCTGGTTTCCTTTCACCCCTCGAGCCCGCGGCCGGTCCACCCAGCTTCGGATATCAGTGACGATGCGTTGCTGGAGCAGGTAGACCAACAGCTCTCCGTTGCTGTTCCCTCGTCTATGGAGTCGCTGACCAATCTGGTTACGACGGAGACCCGCAACGGATCAGTCGCTGCCTCTGCGCGAGGGAGCAAACACATTGTCCAGACAAACTAGCATCCGGCAAGGTCAGACGGTACGGGCGCTTTCCCTGGCGGGCTTGTTGTGGATTGCTTGCGCACCGGGTGCTGCGATCGCGCAGTCGCCCGCTCCACCGCCTCAAAACGGGTCGCCAGACAGTATGGGGCCGCCCCCCATGGAAGGCCGCAGGCCTCCCATGGAACGCGCGTTTCATCTGGGACCTCATGGCCGCTGGTGGAACAATCCGGAGTGGGCGCAAAAGCTCGGTCTTACGCCGGACCAGCAAAAGAGAATGGAAGCGGTGTTTGAGCAAAGCCGCCCCAGCTTGATGGATCTTCTCACTGCAGTGCGCAAAGAGGAGACCGCGATGGAGCCCCTGCTCGCGGCCGACCAGCCGGATGAGGGGAAGATTCTTGCCCAGATCGACCGCGTGGCCCAAGCTCGAGCTGAGCTCGAAAAAGCCAACGCCCGCATGCTGCTCGGACTGCGCCGGGTGCTCACTGCGGATCAGTGGAAGACGCTTCAGGCAGATGCGCCCAAGGGTGACCCCCGCGGCCGCTATCCCCGCTTCGGGCAGGTGCCGGGGCCTGGGGCCGACCCGGGACAGAATCACTAGAGCAAGTCTTTCGACACGGAGCCAACATGCCGCGGCTCTATTGAATTGCACGCCCCTCTTGTTCCGAAGCCCCAGTCACATAGCGTGCGAGTTCCACACGGTTCGATATCCCGAGCTTTTCGAACACGTGGAACAAAGAATTTTTTACTGTGCTTTCGCTGATTTTAAGGGCGCGCGCGACCTCGCGGTTGCTCATACCCTCAGCCACCAGCCGGGATATCTCTTCCTCCCGCGGGCTAAGCAAGGTTCGCCCCGTAACATCAGTTACCCGCACGTTCGGCTTGAGTAGTCCATCTAGGATCAATCCCAGGTCGACTCCTCGCACCCACACATCCCCTTTGTAAACGTGAGCGATGCAGTCTGCTAGCTGAGACAGGCTCTCATTGCTGTAAATGATTCCTCTGGCGCCCGTTCTGAATGCCTCAATCACTCGGTCACCGCGGCCTTCCTGTAGTAGGAAAACAAGGGGTAATCCGTAAAAGCGCGCGCGCACGTGCTTGGCCAGGGAAATGGCGCTGCCGTTCATGCTGGTATCGGAGATGACTACCACCCAATTCTGATCGATCGAGAGCAGGTCAACCAGAGATTCCAGGTTGTTGACGCACTTTATTTCGAATCCAAGCGCAAGGCTTTCTAAGCCTGTTGCCAACAACTCACTTTGCAGGCTGCTGCTGTCATAAACGATTACTCGGGTAGTGGCAGAAAACATATGGGCAAGCTCCGGGTCAGTCAAAATCCAAAAACGTTGGATTATCTACAGAGGGAGTATGCCGCGCAACTTTTGGTCTGTAAGATCGTAATAAATTATCTGGAAGTTTCCGATCAAGTTCGGGGAAAACGGAATCGCTGGCTTCCAATAAGCGAAACCGGGTACTTGCCATCCCACCCAGCCTTCTCGCTTGCAGTTGTGACTGTACAACATCCAGGGCAAAAAACACCAAGTTTTCCTGGTTTTTCTCTGTATAACGTTAGTACCCACAGAGTTCATTACTCGTGCCCCGCCTTCACCCGCGTTCCGATAAGCCCTTAGCCATCATGAGCTGGTTCGTCGAGCCTTAGTCGAATAACAGATGGAAAGCAGTTTGTCTCTAACATGGGACCGGCGTCTTTGCGGCCTTATGTCAAGAGTTACTCCACAGCCGTTCGGGCGCGACACATAGCCGGGCCTATTCTCTCGGGACAAAAGTTCAGCTTGGGGCAGGAGATTAGTTCTATTGCCGGGGAACGGTACTGCCGCTAATTTTGCAGTACCCGGCAACTCTCCCAGCAAGGACTCCGCAATCCTTTGCTACCGTTCAGGTCGCCAGGTTTCCCAGGGGAAATTCATATTGGTCCCGATCAGAAAGCCACCAGTGTGGCTCACAGGGCGAAGCTATGCATCGACGACAACCAGAAAAGAGCAACGGAATTCCTCATCGAATTTCAACTGCCTCGGGCCCTGAATGGTATCCATTGCAGACGCGCTATCAATGCGAGAAGAAGGTGGATGTCGCACTGCGTAACCAGGGCTTTGAGTCCTTTGCGCCCACATGTCTCGAAACCAGGCGATGGAGTGACCGCACGAAACTCGTGGAGGCGCCTCTGTTTCCGGGTTACACCTTTGTACGTATGGAAGCCGATCCCGAATTGCTCGTCAAGGTAATGCGTCTGCCTGGCCTGGTCCGATTCGTGACCTGTGGACGTGACCTGGTCGCTGTGCCAGTCGCTGAGATCAATGCGGTGCGTGCCTTAGCCGCGAGTAACGCTGGTCATGAGCCAGGACCATTTCCCGCGGTGGGAGAGAGAGTACGAATCCGTGGCGGTTGCCTTGAAGGAGTCGAGGGGGTCCTGACCGTCCGCTCCGATAGGCGGGAAATTATTATTTCTGTCGGGGCCATCCAAAGGTCGTTGAAGGTTCAGTTAGGTAACTATCGAGTCGAACGCCTGGACTAGGCAATACAACTTTTCAATAAATGGTTCACCAGGCTACGCCGGGAGCGAGAAGGCGGAGCTGCGCTTCAGAGCCAAACCATAGAACTGCCACAGAACTATTGATTGGCTTTCACTGCTGGATACATAACAAAACTTATTGGACGGGATTCTGCCATGACAAACTTCCGCCGAAAAATCCTGGTTAACGTGTTGATGCTCTTTGATCTCGGTATTCTTGCCCTTTCCTGCCTGATTGCAGCGGTGCGCGTATGGCATCTTACTGCCTTTGGTTCCTTTACCTCGTTCATCTCCCTGAGAGTCAAGGTGCTGAATATCCTCTTGTTCCTTGGCCTGGTTTGTTTCTGGCATTCGATCCTCGCCACATTCGGCCTTTATAGCTCCAGGAGGCTTGCGGACCGCAACCAGGAGCTTATGGATATCCTCAAAGCCACTTTCCTGGCCGCGAGTGTGCTCGCCGTAGTTGCATATATGTTCCATTTGCGAATGATTACATTTTTCTTCGTTGTGCTGTTTTGGGCTGTGTCAAGCTCACTATTGATTCTCTGCCGCGTTCTGATGCGCGAGTTTCTCGCCTTCGTTCGTATGCATGGCCGTAACCTCCGCCATGTGTTGATCGTGGGCACGAACCCGCGTGCAGAAGAATTTGCCCATACCATCGCCAATAGGGCGGATCTGGGTTATCAGCTGATCGGCTTTGCTGACGAGGAGTGGATGGGCAACCGGGATTTCGGTAAGAATGGCCATGCAGTCGTCACCGGTTTAGATCACTTCTCCGAATTTTTACGGGAGCGTATTGTCGATGAAGTGGTGATCGCGCTTCCCATGAAGTCCTTTTATTCCCAGGCAGCTCGTATCGTGGGCGAGTGCCAGGAGCAGGGTGTTATGGTACACACGCTCAACGGCCTCTTCAATTGCCAGCAGGGACGTTTGGAGGCGAAACAACTTGATGCGCTGCACCTTTCGACATACAGTTCGACTGTTTGCGAAGGCTGGCCATCTGTCTTTAAAAGACTGTTGGACATCGCCGCTTCCTCAGCCCTCCTCCTTCTCCTAGCCCCCCTGCTTCTCATCGTTGCCCTGCTGGCAAAATTGGATTCTCCTGGCCCCGTGTTCTTTGTTCAAGAGCGTGTAGGCATGAACAAGAGAAAATTCCGCATGTACAAATTTCGCACCATGGTCATCAACGCAGAAAAGCTGCAGTTAGATCTTGAAAAACTTAATGAGGCGGATGGTCCGGTATTCAAAATCAAAGCAGATCCGCGCATCACCCGCCTGGGCAAGTACCTCCGGAAAGCCAGTATCGACGAGCTTCCCCAGTTGTTGAACGTTCTCAAGGGGGACATGAGTCTGGTTGGGCCTCGGCCTCTTCCGCTCCGCGATTATCAGGGTTTTGACGAGGATCGGCTGCGTCGCCGGTTCAGTGTTCGGCCCGGGATTACATGTCTCTGGCAGGTCAATGGCAGAAGTTCCACCACCTTTCGCAAATGGATGGAATTGGATATGCAATATATCGATAACTGGTCTCTCTGGCTGGATCTGAAAATTCTGGCCAAGACCGTTCCTGCGGTTCTGGGAGGGTCTGGTGCGGCATGAAAGGGAAATACATTCGTCTTTCTCAATCGCCAACGAACGCAGGAATTGTTCAATGGAAGCCAAGCGCCGATAGGAATTATTAGTTTCGAAAGGGGAGATCGATGTCCATTGTTGAAGAAACAGGTCGGCGCTTATCGGATCTGCCGATCATGTTGAGTCGTCATGACCTCTGGCTGATCCGGGAAATGAACGACACTAAGGCGGAGTTTCCCGGCACGAGCTGCATCCATCAGCTTTTCGAAGAACAAGTTGCCAGTACACCTGCTGCAACTGCCGTGGTCTTTCAAGGGGACTCGCTCAGTTATCAGGAGCTAAATCGGCGAGCCAATATGTTGGCTCATTACCTGAGAGAATTAGGCGTGAAGCCCGATCTGCGTGTGGCCATCTGTGCCGAGCGCAGTTTCGAGATGGTCATCGCCCTGCTGGCTGTGGTTAAGGCCGGCGGAGCCTACGTTCCCTTGGACCCGGCCTACCCGGTGGACCGGCTTCGCTTCATGCTTGAGGACTGCGCCCCAGTTGCGCTGCTCACGCAAGGCCGTCTGCAAGGTATCTTCGCCGGAATCAGCGACGGCCTGCCAGTACTTGATCTGGCGGCGGGAACGCCGCCATGGCTCGGCATGCCCGAAACCAATCCTGACCGTAACGCCATCGAACTCACTTCGCAACATCTTGCGTACATCATCTACACCTCCGGCTCCACAGGCTTGCCCAAGGGGGTTATGGTCGAACACAAAGGCCTGGTTAATCGGATCCTCTGGATGCAGCGGGCCTATAACCTGAACTGTGAGGATGCAGTCTTACAAAAGACTCCCTTTAGTTTCGATGTTTCGGTGTGGGAATTCTTCTGGCCTCTACTTACTGGAGCCCGGCTCGTCATGGCGCGACCGGAAGGGCACAAAGATGCTGCTTACCTTTGCGAAGCGATATATCGGAATCGGATAACGACGCTCCACTTTGTTCCCTCGATGCTCCAGGCATTCGTGGAGCACGCTGATCAAGTGGAATGCTCCAGTTTGAAACGCGTGGTATGCAGCGGAGAAGCCTTACCGGGAGCCCTGGTGCGACGGTTTCGGGAGCGCCTGCCAAGGGTTGCGCTACACAATTTATACGGGCCGACCGAAGCGACTGTCGATGTGACGGCGTGGACCTGCCCGCCGGGTGCACCCCAGCAGGCAAATCCGCCCATTGGACGGCCGATTGCAAACACTCAGATTTACATCCTGGACAATTCCCGTGAGCCGGTACCAATCGGTGCGGTGGGGGAACTGTATATCGGGGGGGTTCAGGTAGCACGGGGATATCTGAACCGCGCGGAGCTGACGGCGGAAAAATTTCTTCGGGATCCCTTCACCAGTAGCCCTGAAGGACGGATGTACCGCACCGGGGATCTGGCGCGTTGGCTGGAGGATGGGAACATTGAGTACCTTGGGCGCAATGACTTCCAGGTTAAACTCCGAGGCTTCCGGATCGAGCTGGGTGAGGTAGAAGCCCGCCTGGCGGAGTATCCGGGTGTGCGCGAAGCGGTTGTGATTGCGCGCGAAGACACGCCAGGGGACCAGCGGCTAGTGGCGTACTACACCGAAGAGCCCTCTGGAAACAACCAATTCCGCCGCGATGCGCTGCGTCATAGTCTGGCCGCGAAGCTGCCGGACTATATGGTGCCAACGGCTTTCGTGAGGCTGGAGTCGCTGCCTGTGACGGTAAATGGGAAGCTGGATCGGAAGGCGCTCCCCGCCCCTGGTAGCGACGCTTATGTTTCGCTGGCTCACGAATCCCCGGTCGGCGAGACGGAGACCATGCTGGCGGAGATCTGGGCCGAGTTCCTCAAGCTCGATCGGGTGGGCCGGCGTGATAACTTCTTCGAACTCGGCGGTCACTCGTTGCTTGCGGTGCGTATGGTCTCACGCATCACCGCCTTGTTTGGAAGACGAGTGGCGCTGTTTTCATTCATTCAAACGCCAACCATTGAGCACCTGGCCCACTTGCTATCCGGTGACGAGGTCCCCTATGTAGCTGTGGTGAACAAGGGCTCAGCGGGGAAGGTTCCTTTGGTCTGGGTTGCCCCCGAGCCATGGCAGCCTCGACTAACAACATATCTATCCGCGGATCAACCTGTTCTGTCTTTCGTGCTAAGCCAGGAAGAGCTAGCTTCTACCGGGCCAGACTACCGGATGGAAAATCTCGCGGCTTGCATGGTCAAAAAAATACGGCAGTTCCATTCCGGCTCCGCCTTTGCTCTCGCAGGTTTTTGCCGGGCCTCGCTATTGGCCTACGAATGCGCCCAGCAATTCCTCCGGCTCGGCTATGAAATACCGCTGTTAGTGATGGGCGACGTGCTTCCCCCGGGATATCTCGAACGGTTGTCTCTTGCTGAGCGCTCCAAGCGGCGTTTAGAACGAGAAGCCTTCTACCTCTCGCTGATGAGCCGTACCCTTCCGTCCGATTGGAAGACCTTGTTCCAGCGGCGTATGGGAGGTTTTAGAGTCATCCGTGAGCAACAAAAGTGGGAAAAATTTTATCGATCGAGAATGAAAGACACGCAATCTGTCCAGGAGTTGTACCAGGCGCTCATTGTCGGGGAAATGACTTACCTGCCATCTCCCTACTCCGGCCGGGTCTTTTTTCTGCAATCCGCTAATAGACCCCAGAGCAATCGTTGGGACGCAGCTGCAAGCTGGACGGGTTTGATTGATGACCAGGAAGTATTTGAGGCCCCGGGAGACCATACGAGCATTTTTCAAGAACCGCATATCGGAGTCGTAGCCAAGCGGCTTCAACTGGCTCTCAATAGTGCAGATGACTTGATGTGTTCTGCCAGAATGACGGGATAACCATCGGCAGCAGTGTCATGGTTTCACTTATGGAGGATCTCCAAGATGCCACCCTTAGCGGAGAGCGTTAGCAGCAAACTGACGCCAACGGTTCGCAATCGTATCTACATAGCCATACATACACT
The DNA here is from genome assembly GCA_963787145.1 of uncultured Acidobacteriaceae bacterium. GTDB lineage: Bacteria > Acidobacteriota > Terriglobia > Terriglobales > Acidobacteriaceae > PALSA-350. The sequence continues at coordinate 33,359 of CAWBBY010000025.1, read as the reverse complement.
TCAATCCAACGGAGTAAAGGCGGCTGTCTCCCATTACTCAGAAAGAATCATTGATATCGTCACCGGAAAGGAGAGACCGGCGGAGAAACCAAATATCTGCGAAGAGCGATTCACGGCGCGGATGAGCGATCACTCTCTGGATCAACTCGCGATCCGGAGCGACAACGCCAAGTGGGGCCAATTATACGAGCCATCTCGTGCGGAAGTGCTTCACACGGCTCTGCGGAGGCTCACTGAACGCCTGGACAACTACATCTTCATCGACCTCGGGGCCGGCAAAGGTTTGCCGCTCTTATTAGCTTCCGGGTATCCGTTCAAAAGCATCCTCGGTGTGGAATATTCTGAGATCCTGGCCGATGCCGCCGAGCTGAATATTCAGAAGCATAAAGAAATGAACCCAACGGCCGCTCCTATCCGATGCGTGCATGGAGATGCTACTGAATTCGTATTTCCTCCGGAACCGACCGTCGTGTATCTCTTCAATCCCTTCCAGGGAAAGGTTATGGATCGCGTGATCGCAAATCTCGAGACTTCGCTGCGGGAGCATCCACGCGACCTGTGGGTTATATATGTGAATCCATGGGAAATGCGAAAATTCCGGAGGAGTCCAATATTCGAAACCATTGAGTGGAATCTGGACTACTCTATTCATCGATACATCGGTCGATAGCCCGGATCGCTATTCCAACAGCTCCGCTAAGCGCCGGCTTTTAAGAAGTGGAACCATATTGCATCTGTCCCGGCAACGTGTCTTCACCGTCGCAAGCTCGACCTAAGCGGGATCCCACAATGAACATTGTTTTGGTTACAGATTTTGCCCACATCAACGGCGGAGCGAGCAAGGTAGCCCTGGGCAGCGCAGGGGCTTTGGCAGTGCGCGGTCACCGTGTTGTTGTGTTGGCTGGAGTGGGCCCGGTGGATGCTTCGCTCACGAATGTCGGGAACCTGAGCGTGGAATGCCTGGGACAGCACGATCTACTGGGTAATCCAAATCGTTTATCCGCTGCCGTGCAAGGAATTTGGAACTGGGAAGCGTCCGCGCGCATCAAGGCGATCCTGAATGAGCTGCCGTTGGAAGACACCGTGGTACACGTGCACATGTGGGGCAAAGCGCTCACCTCCAGCGTAGTGCGCGCCGCCGCAGAGATGGGGTTCCCCATCATTCTTACGCTGCACGACTTTCTCGCTGCATGTCCGACAGGCACGCTCTTTCACCACGGGACGCAATCCATTTGCACTCTTGATCCCATGTCGCTCCGTTGCATCGCAAGTAACTGTGACGCTCGTAACTATGGGCATAAACTCTGGCGCGTAAGCCGCCAGCTAGCGCAACTAGGCCCGGGCAAACTCCCTTCCGGCATCGGTGATTTCATAGCTATCTCCTCCAAGTGCAAAGAGGTCATGGAGCAGCATCTGCCCGCGGGGGCACGTCTGCACCTGGTAGAGAACCCCGTCGATGTGCAGCGCGCGCCAAGGGTCGATGTGGCTGCCAATACGCACTTTGTATTTGTGGGTCGACTGGCGGCTGAGAAGGGAGCCGTGCTCTTTGCCCAGGCCGCGAAGACTGCGAATGTGCCCGCCCTGTTCATCGGCGAAGGTGAGAAGCGAGATGCGATTCTGCAGGCAAACCCCGATGCGGTGGTCACCGGATGGAAGTCCGGGGATGAAGCTTTGCAGCTTCTGCGTACCGCGCGTGCGTTGATCTTTCCCTCGCTCTGGCAGGAGACCCAGGGGCTGGTTGTCGCGGAGGCTCTGGCCATGGGAATACCGGCGATTGTTGCCGACAGCTCCGCTGCCACTGACTGGGTTATAGAAGGCCACAACGGCCTCTGGTTTCGCAGCGGCGACACCGATGATCTTTCCGCGAAGATATGTTACTTGCGCGATCAGCCCGAAGAGGCGGCGCGCATGGGTCATCGAGCCTATGACACTTATTGGGCCGAACCCGCCACTGTCAAACGTCACATTTCTGCCTTGGAATCTCTCTATTCAGCAGTCTGCAGTCCTACAGGTGCAATGGCATGAATGTAAGATCCTCCCTCATGAAGAGTGCTGCTCTTGGCAGTATCCCTTCCCCCGCGACGTTGCCGATCCCTATCGTTCGCCGGCGTGCGCATGTGCTTCATGTGATCGAAGCTACTCTCGGCGGAAGCATGCGCTACGTCGATACTGTTATCAGCACTACCGCCGGCCTGCCGTTCCAGTTCAGCCTTGCATATGCTACGTTGCGCGCCACGCCGGCGCTGGAAGTGGCATTACAAAAGGCCCGCGCTTGCGGTTGGCAAACCTTCCAGATCGAGATGACGCGAAACGTCATGCTGCGCCAGGACTTGCGGAGTGCAATTGACCTGGTCAAGCTTTATCACCAACTGCGCCCGGATATCGTACATTGCCATAGCTCCAAGGCCGGTGCGCTTGGGCGTGTGGCTAGTCTCTGCAGTCCCTTCCATCGTCCCCGGCTCATCTACACCCCACACGCCGTGGCTGCACGGCTCGGAAGGCAGTACCTGTTTGCTGAACGTGCCCTGGTTCCTCTCACCACGCGGATGGTCGCCGTGAGCGATAGCGAAGCGGATGAGCTCATGGCACTTAAATTGACCTCGCCCGGTAAGTTCAACGTCGTTCATCCGGTCGTCGATTGTGATTACTTCAATGTCTGGGAAAGAAGCCAGGCGCGTCTTGCTTTGGGGCTGCCGCTGGACATACCGGTCATTGTCGCCGTGGGACGCATGACTGCTCAGAAGGCGCCATTAGCGTTCCTCCCGATCCTTAAGAAAGTCATCGCCGAATTTCCTCAGGCCAGAGGGATATGGGTCGGTGACGGCGAACTCAAGGAGAAGTTCTTCGAGGCCGCCCGCCAGCAGGGTCTGGAAGACAAGGTCACTGTGACCGGCTGGCGCAATGATGTCCGGCCGTGGATTGCCGCAGCTGATCTTTTGCTTTCCACGTCGGAGTACGAATCCTTCGGTTATATGGTTGCGGAAGCTCTTGCTATGGAACGCCCGGTAGTCGCAACCGATGTTACCGGAACCTGCGACATCATGAACGCGGAACTAGCCCCGTTCCTCTTTCCGCCCGGAGACACAACCCGCGCGGCCGAGTTGATAGGCGGGCTTTTGCGAAGTCCCGGTTTGTCGGCACGGTGCGGACGTATTGGCCGGGAGAAGGTTGCCGAGCGTTTTGGCTCGGCGGCGATGCGTAACTCGCTGGATGTCCTCTACTCGCAGTTATCGCGAACCTAGGCCAGGTGTCCAGCGCCAGTGTCATCTGTTCAGTATTAGTTGTGAAGATGGAAGACGTCCATTTACCGCTCTGTGTAAGCCGGAACTAATAAACTATCGTCTAAGCACATACTGGCATCACAGTGAACGGTAAGTTACAGGAGGAGCCGGCAATAAAGGTGAAATAGATAACTAGAGAGTAGTGTCTCTGTTACTAGCGGGCAGCGCGGCTTTCCCAGCAAGTAAGTCTTGCAATCAAATGGCTGCCGCCTGATACTAAAAGCTGGTCGTAAGTGGATATAGCACAAATCCAACTGAGGTGATCGCCCTGATAACTGACCAGATAGAACGGACAGGACGTGTCGCCGCGGGACCTGCCGCGGCCGAGATGTCGCTTTATACCCTCGTGGAGGCCGTCTTCCGCCACCTGAAGTTGTTTTTGGTGGTTGCGGGAGCGGTCTTCGCCTTGGCGTTGTGCTGGGTCTTTCTCACACCGCGGAAATATGAGTCAGAGGCCAGCATCCTGGTGCAGAATGCGCGCAGCAACGTGCTGATTACGGCTGGCAACAACGACGCGCCTACTGAGATGAGAGATGTCACGGAAGAGCAACTCAACTCCGAGGTGGAGGTGCTCACCAGCAAGGATCTTATGGATGAAGTCGTGCAGGCGGGCTGGAACAGCAAGCCGCGCACGGACTATTCCAAGGCCGAGTGGGAAGCACACGAAAAGGGAGTGGAAAGCCTATCGCAGCGCTTGGAGGCAAGCGTGCCGCGGAGATCCAACGTAATGGTGGCGACGGTCACGGCGCCGACGGCCGAAGAGGCACAGGAAGAGTTGCGTCGCCTGATCGCCGCGTTTATCGCGCGCCAGCGGCAGATAAGCAGGCCACCGGGCGCCGCCAAGTTCTTTGCCGAACAGGCGGAGCGTTACAAGAATCAGTTGGCCCAGGCACAGCAGGCTCTGGCGGAATTCCAGAGCCGGCAGAATCTGGTCAACGTCAACGATCGGGAGGCGACGCTGTCGGGCAATCTGACCAACGCCGACAGCCAGCGCCGTGATACCGATGTGCAGATTCGCGAGCTGGAGAAGCGCATTGAGGCGCACGCTGCGTTACTGGAAACACTACCCAGCCGACAGACGACTCAGGAGCATACAACTGCGCTTACGGGTGCGCTGGACCAGCTGACCACGGAACTCGTGACTCTCAAGAATCAGCGAACCGAGCTGCTCAATAAGTACCCGCCGACGGACCGCGCCGTAAGGCAGGTAGAGCTGCAGATAGTGGAAACGGAAGCTGGCATACATGCCGCCAGTTTGCCCAAGTCAAAGGACGCTGCGACGGACATCAACCCCACCTGGCAACAGCTGCAGACTGACATGGCCATGATGCGGTCGCAGCTAAGCGGCCTCCGCGCACGCCGTGAAGTACTCTCCGGCCAGATCGCGCAAGCGCAGTCGGCGCTGGGTGTAACCGAGCAGCTTTCGCCGGAGTTCACCGCTCTGCAACACAAGGTAAACGAGCTTGATACCAACTATCAGGCATATCTGCACAAGCGCGACGAAGCCGAAGTAGCCGACTCGATGGACCGCCAGGACCTGTTGAATTTTGCCGTGGTCGAGGCGCCAACCTTCTCCTCATCTCCAGTGCACCCCAGGCCAGTGCGCGATATCTTCCTCGGACTCATCACGGCTTTGCTCCTCGGCGGGGTCGCGGTCTTCCTGATGGAGTCTGTGCGCGATACCGCCGGCGCCGCGGCGGAGCTGGAGCGGTGGTCGCACTATCCAGTGCTGGCTACCGTTCCCTGGACTTTTCAGGCCGAACTGGGTGGGGGCCCAATGCTGAATCTGCCTGCCCGGACCGGCCGCGACGAGGCAGGCGTGGACCTCTCTACCCAGACGCCACGCCTTGCCTACTTCCGTGGGACCAACGAAAACTGAGTCATTGAGGTGAGACAGACGTGAACAGCATATTAACGGTCGAGAGAGAACCAAATCTTGCCTTCCAGGGTATATTGCACTCCTTCTTCCACCGCCTGGAAAGCGGAGAGGGCGTCGCCATTGCATTCACCTCGGCCAATTCCGGCGAGGGTGTGAGCTACGTCAGCAGTAAGATCGCTTCGCAGCTCTCCGCCAGCTGTTCGGGGTCTTCACTCTACCTGTCTTCGGCCCAGCTCTGCGACGAAAGTTGGGGAGCTGGTAGGACGAGCCGGCTTGATGGCTTCGCAACCGGCGAGACAGTCGTATCCACAACTCCGTGGGAGGACTGGCGCACTAAAGTGAGCAAGATCCGCTCGCGCTACCGCTATTCGATCATTGACTGTCCGGCGCTCTCGACCAGTAGTGACGTGCTGAGCCTGGCTCCGCATCTCGATGGAATCGTGGTTGTAGTGGCGGCGAACGAAACCCACAAGACACAGATCGCAAATGTGGAACGCCAGATCCATATGGTGAACGGAAAAATACTCGGGTACCTATTGAACAAACGCAAGTACATGGTGCCTGATTGGCTTTACAAGCGGCTTTGAAGTGCAAGCGGTTGACACAGCAAGAAACCCGGATTTTCACCATCATCGTGAACGTCCTCAAATCGTACGGAGGCGACGTTGGCTAGAAGACTAATTGCACTATGGTTGTTCCTGCTTTCTACCATGCTCTGTGCGTATTCGCCGGCCCAGACTTTGCAACAGCGTCCACACTATACGTTGCACCCAGGGGATACCCTCGATCTTAGCCTGCGCTTCACGCCCGAGTACAACCAGAGCCTCACTGTCCAACCGGATGGCTTTATCAACGTGAATCTCGTCGGCGAAGTGAAGGTGGGTGGGCTGACACTCGATGAGGCCCATGACGCGCTCGTTCAAAAGCTGTCGGTTCCGCTCAATAAGCCGGAGTTGAACCTGGTGCTTAAAGACTTCCAACATCCCTACGTAGTCGTGGGCGGGGACGTGGCGGTGCCAGGCAAAATAGAGTTACGGCAGGATATGACCGCGATGCAGGCGGTGCTGCTGGCTGGTGGTTTCAAACCAAGTGCTCGAGATTCGCGCATCGTTGTCTTCCGCCACATTGATTCTGGAAACGGCGAAGTCAAAATCCTGAATTTGCATAAGATCGAGAACAGCAAAGACCTGGAGCACGATATGGCCCTGGAGGCCGGAGATATGATCCTGGTGCCGCAGAACAGGCTCGCGACTTTCTCCCGTTATATGGATGCTCTGCATTTCCAGACTTACATGAATCCAGGCTTTGTACCTTAGTGGGTAGTTAATCCATAACCAGGGTCTCCGGTAAAGGCGGTGTAAGTCAGCCGCCCTTGCGGTGAGCCGAACGGCCCTACTTGTCAGGCAGTGAGAGTGCGCTGAGGGGATTGGCCGAGGAGACGCATTGAATACTGCTTCGATTATTGAGACGGAGGACGGAAACGCGGTGGAGGCACTAGCGGCCCCACCTGTACCGCCTGCGGACGAGGGCCAGCGGGCTTCGGTGGCTGTGGTTCAGGGTGTTGTGGGCTACGCGGCCATCATCGTTCTCAATGCCTCCACCGGCATTCTGACTGCACGTGCGCTATTGCCCGCAGGCCGCGGCGAGCTGGCCGCGATGATCCTCTGGCCGCTCTTTCTGGCATGTACCACTTCGCTCGGGATGCCGAGCGCTCTTATATATTTCCTCAGGAAGTACAAAGAAGAGAGTACTCGCCTGATTCCTACCGGTCTGATTGCCAGCCTGCTGCTGGGTTGCTTCGCCGCATTGGGCGGGGCATTCTTTTTGTCCTTCTGGCTGCACAACTACTCGCGCGAGGTCGTCCGGGCCGCTCAATTCTTTCTGCTCACTACGCCGGTCTTCGCCATGATCGAGACGGGCCGGGCCGTTCTGGAGGCATCGGGATCATTCGTGGCCTCCTACATCGTACGCGTGAGCCAGCCGGCGGCAACGCTGATCATGCTGCTCAGCCTGCTTGCAGTTCACCGCCTCAATCCGATCAGCGCGGGCTTTGTGTACACGGTCGCTTCCGTGCCCACACTGCTCATTGTCCTGTCGCAGGTGCGGCGCCTGACAATCGGCCGCTGGCGTATGGATATTGCGTCCTGCAGGTTACTGCTGAGCTATGGTATCCGCTCCTACGGGGTAGATATTCTAGGCGCGCTTTCCTTGCAGATCGACCAGGTGCTGGTTATCAGCCTACTGGCCCCCGCGGCTATGGGCATCTACGGCGTTACGCTAAGCCTCTCGCGCATGTTCAATCTGTTTCAAAACTCGGTGGTCACGGTTTTATTTCCCAGCGCCTCAGGCCGCAGCCCAGATGAGATTCGCAGAATGACCGAGTATTCCACTCGCGTGAGCACTCTCATGACCGGCGGTTGCGCGGCGGTGGCGTCATTGGTCGGCCCTTTCATGCTCAAGGTTTTGTATGGGCGCGAATACTCGGGAGCATCGCTCACCCTCGACATCCTGCTGGTAGAGGTCACCATCTCCGGCGCTGTATTCGTGCTGGCCCAGGCGTATATGGCGCTGGGCCGTCCCGGGATGGTCACTATCATTCAGTCCATAGGCTTATCCCTGAGCATTCCGATGATGCTCATTCTTATTCCCCGGTGGGGAATCAACGGCGCGGCCGCGGCGCTTCTGACGGCTACGATTGCGCGCTTCCTGTTCGTCTATTTCGGCTTCGGCTTCATTCTCAAGATTCGGCGCCCGGATCTCATTCCGCGGCTTTCTGACATCCAGTTCATGGTACGCAAGCTAACCATGCCGGTATCCGCGAAGAGGGTCACCAGTTGAACAGGATGAATTCCGCGAATTCCCGTCCTCCGCGCGCGGCCCACCGTTCTGGTACGCCGCTGCTGGGGGATATAGCGCCCAAAGGGCGCGTCGTCGCTGCCGCCATGGCGGTAGTGACCGCTCTGTTAGTCCTTTCGCCCTTAAGCAAGTTGCTGTTGTACGTCTTCCCGCTGATGGCTGTCGCAGCGGCGATTTACCTCTACCGCCGCAATCTTCCGGGCTATGTCACCCTGGTTTGCTGGCTTTGGTTCCTCTCCCCGGGGCTGCGCCGGATAGTTGATTACCGCGCCGCCTGGATCCCGGCGACGGCGGTGCTGCTCGCCCCGCCGTTGGCGCTCTGCGCGCCGGCGATTTGGCTTATTGCCGACTGGCGCAAAGTAGTTGAGCGGCCGATCGCCCCGCTGCTCTGTATCCTGGCCACATGCTTTTATGCCACGGGTCTGGGAATTGTAAATTACAATCCGCGACTCGTTTTTCAGGACCTCTTGACCTGGCTAGCTCCTTTGCTCTTTGCCTTCACCATCTATCGCCATCGCGAGCAGGCGGTAGAGATGTTTGCGGCCTTCGAGAAGGCATTCCTTTATGGGGCCATCGTGGTCAGCATCTACGGCCTCTACCAATTCTTCGAGATGCCGCCCTGGGACGTGCTTTGGATGGAGCAACTGAACAGCATCTTGAATACTGTCGGCAACCCGGTGGCCACCGAGGTTCGCGTCTTCAGCACCATGAATGCGCCGCAGATTCTGGCCTCATTTCTCTCCGTAAGCTTACTCATTGCCTTCAGCTCCCGGCGCAAGATTCGTTTCATCTCCATTCCCTTGGCATTGCTGTGCCTATTGCTTACTTTGGCCCGCTCCGGTTGGGTGGCGATGGTAGCGGGCACTATCTATTTGCTGTTCACATTGCCCCGCCGACAGCAGGTTCAGATGGTGCTTGCCGGTGTGATGGCCGTCTTGCTCCTGATTCTCGCGATGCAGAATCAGGATCTGCAGAATGTAATCTCCGAGCGCTTCCAGACCATGACGAATGTCAAAAACGATGTGAGTTTCGGCGACCGCATGGCCGGTTATAAGAGTGTGTTTGCGAGCTTTCTAAATAATCCATTTGGCCGAGGCATGGGCGTGACCCCTGCTATCACCGAGGACGCGTCGGGAGAACTAGGCTTCGTGCACGGGGCCGAGTCGTTCGCCCTACAAGACAGTACGGTAGCCTCGGTTTTGGTCACGCTCGGTCTAGCTGGTGCGCTGGTGTGGGTGGCCGCACTCTTCCCACTCGGGCGCAGATTGTTCTGGATGCCGAGCGTTCACGTCGCCTCCACGCGGACACTCCGGGCCATTCTGGTTGCGTTGCTGGCTGAGACCATACTGAATGCTGTATTCTCCGGCCCTACTGGGTTTCTTACCTGGTCGAGCGTGGGTCTCTGCCTCGCTCTGAGCACTGCGCGCGAGGAGCCACAGGCCGCCATCGCGGCTGTGGGCGTCACTCCTGAATACGCCTAGCCTGAATTTCTCACGGCCGGGTCCGTAACCAATGACGGGTGCCCCAAATCTGCGCTGTGGTATCCCATTCAAGCGCGGTTTTGGCTTGAGTGGGATACCACAGCGCTTCCATGGCAAGTTAGTAGTGGCGAAAGAACCCCAGATATGGGGCGCGCGTCATTCGTAGAGATATGGTGAGAAATGCGGGCTAGCGCGAGCTCACGCGCAAGATGACTACATGGTCCGGGACCTGGAACTCCAGTGCGCTCACTGCATTCCACTGGCGCACGGGTTGGGTACCGCTGGAGACGTCGAACAGGCGTGCCCAGGGCGCCGCATGGTCGAGGCGTATGCGCACCGTTCGAGTGGGTACATTGATATCGTGCTGCTCTGGGATGCTGAAGCTTGAGACCTCCTGCCACAGCAGGAGCAGCAGTGAGCCGTCCGCGGCGCGGAGGGCAGCGTGGTGGACTCGCGACAGCGAGGGCGAGGCTTCCAGCAGGTAACGGAAATTCGCAGCTGCGACCGTCGTTTGGGCTGGAGCCTCCACTTGCACTGCCGGTGGCGCGCTGACCAGCGAGATCAGGTTTGCCAGAGCTCGGAAGGCAGGCTTTTCGGTGCCGTCATATTCCAGCAGTCCAAAATGGTCGTCATGATTTGTTTGCAGGGGATCGGAGCGCCAGGAGATTAACTCGTAAAGGTAAGTGCGACGGATACCATGGTTGAAATTCTCCAGAAAGAGCCGGGGAACATAGCGGGCGGCGGCTTCGAGTGATGTTGCCGGAATCTCCTTTTGATCGCCAAAGCAGTTGTGCCAGCCGCTCTCGGTAATGTAAATCGGCAGCGTGCCGTACATAACGGCGGCCTGAGCCAGACTTTTGCTGAAGAAGTCCTGCTGGTTTCCCGGCCGGGGAAAGATGACCGAGGGCTCCTGGCCGCCAGGGTAGGGGTGCAGGTTGCCAAAGTCGGCGTAGGCGCTGATGTCGCCAAGTTTTTCTCCGTCGGCGGCGAACGCCATGGAGGGCCCGATCAAAGAGACATCCGACCGCGTGAGCCCCAGCGAGTTGCGTGCCTCCCAAAGTGAGCGTTGATACGCGCGATCGACCGTAGGCCAGTCAGCCATCCCGCTCACGTCGAGCTCATTGGGGCCTTCGACGGACTCGACCGCCCCTCCCCCAGCTGAAACAAGTGCCTGGAACGATCTGGCTGTCACCATGCTGACCGCGTAGCGGGGATCGACCATGGCGTCCACACGGATCCCCTGAGAGCGGAGCTGCAACCATGCGGCAGCCTGCAACCCGTCCATCCCTTCAGGGGTAAGGTTCGCGCCATCGCGTACATGATGCACGCCCAGCGCCCCGAGTTCTTGCGCTATCAAGGGAAGATTAGAGTAGGGGCTATCGTGAAATGAGAGATGGACATTGATACCGATGGAATCGACAAACGCGGCGGTAGTTGCATCTGCGGAGACAAAGGCCTGCTCAGCTGCACGGGGACGGCAAGAAACAAGCCCCATGGCAAGCAACAGCATAGCGCAACGCCGGCACCGGAGCTTGCCGGATCTGCATGATTGCTGACGAAGAATCGCCACCGCGTTCAAAATTCCAGGAAATCTCATTGCGCTTTCGAGAAGGGCTGCACTGCAGCTAAGTCATCTCGCCTCGATCCATCATAGTTACACAAAATCTTTTCTGCGGCAGCACTTTTGTCAATAGGTGTGCCGGGGTATTCCAGCCTATTCAAGAAAGCCCGGCCATGTGGCCATCGATTCGGCCAGTTCCGGGTTCATCGCACGACACACGGAGGAAAACCATTGAAACGCATTGATCCGCTGACTGGAATTCGAGGACTCGCGGCGCTTTGGGTCGCGCTCTTTCACCTGCAAATCAGCGACGCCGGCAAATGGCTCCACCTCAGCCCCGTCGCCGCCCACGGCGCATGGGGCGTTGATATCTTCTTCATCCTTAGCGGCATGATTCTTTCCCTTGTCTACTGTCCACAGATGCCCGCTACCATCTCGCGCCGCTGGTTTGGCCGGTTTCTCGTCCGTCGCATCGCGAAGATTTATCCCCTCCACTTGCTGACTTTGCTTGCCACCATTGGACTCGTTGTCCTCGCCGCATCCCGCCACTATCAGTTTCATGCAATAAACACGGAATATACCGCCTGGTCTGCCATCGCCAATGTCTTCCTGCTCCATGCCTTCGGAGTCACCCGCCAACTGAGCTGGAATACGGCGTCCTGGTCAGTGAGTGCGGAATGGTTCGCTTACCTGGTGCTCTTTGTGCCTATGGTGAGGCTGCTACGGCGGGTATCGCTTGCCTGGGTGATTGCACTAGCGCTTTCCATGTGGATCGGCCTGGTCCTGTTGGCGGCATTTGTCTTACATACCCCCATCGCTGAAATCAGTTACCGCGGCGTCCTGCGCATCGTCCCGGAGTTCATCTGCGGCTATGCGCTGTTCCGCATCATAGAGGTCGCCAAGTCGCGGCGCGGCGACATCTTCTGGATGATTGGGATCGCCGGCATGGTAAGCCTCTGCTTTTGGTCGGGCCTTACCTTCTTGCTCGCTCCATGCATTGGTTTGGTGCTGCTGGGGCTATATTGGGGCGGCCCAATGGCCGACGCAATCTGGGGAAACCGCCTTGCGGTGCGGATCGGCGAGGCGTCCTTCTCCATCTACATGCAGCAGGAGTTTTTCCAGATCGCCTTCAATCAGGCAGCGCGACGGGTAGTCATCCCACATACGGCGGTCGCTGGGATTGCACTCGTGGCCCTATATTTCATCCTCGTCTGTGTCGCTGGCGTGATCTGCTTCCTTTACATCGAAGAACCGCTCCGCCAAGCCATCATTCGGCGCTTCGATTCTCGCAGCCGGCCAGCCGCTTACGTTCAAGTGGCGGCCACCATCTCGTAAGACTCACTCGGTCATAGCTCCGGCTGAATCACCGTGGCTCAAGTACGGTGGAGGTCGTGCCGGCCGGCGGAATAATTTGCACGATCATGACGTTCGGCGAAACACTGAGCGGGAAGGTGGAACCCTGCGTGAGACTACTGGTGGTGATGTTACCGCTGGAGTCGAACTGGTACACAGTGGGGGTGGAAATGAACGCGGCGGGAATTGAGAGGGTTACCGCCTGGTCAGGTACGCTGATGTATAGCTGGTTGACCTGATCATAATCCTGGGACTCGATCCAAAGCGCCAGCCAGAACGAGCCGTCACGTTTCTCCATCAGTAGATGGTGAACGTTTGCGGTGTTTCCGCTCAAGGTAAAGTTGAGGGTTGAAAGGGTGAAAACTGGACCGGGATCGCTAAGCAGGTTCAGCAAGTTGGCCATGGCGGTATAGGCGGGCCTGGGCGTCAAATCCGCGTCCAGCAGGCCGTACAGGGTCTGGTCACTCCGGACGTCGATAAGCTCGTAAATGTATGTGCGTACGATGCCGTCGAGATACTGTTCCAGCAGCACGCGCGGCATGTACGTGCCGCCGATATCATCGACGATATCCATGGATCCGTCATATGTATAACCGGTCTCGGTCGTGATGATGGGTACGGCGCCCCATCCGGCCTGCAGGTTCTGTATGGCGGTGGAAATACTGTAGCTGGTGGTGTTGCCTGGGTTGTAGCCGGCGGGGTAGTTATGCAGGTTGCCAAAATCCATGTAAGTGGCAAGGCTCGGGACCTGGGGCCATGAGGTGCTATTGACCAGTGAAGGGCCAAGCACAGGATACATAGCGGTCGTGGAGTTATACCTCACCGTCTGGTAAAGAAGCGTCTGGTAGAAGGTGAGGTTGGCGACCCAGTTCGGGTCACCGCTTAGGTCATACTCGTTGGGCCCTTCATAGCCTTCAAAGTCATTCACCAGACCGGGGTAGGAAAGCAAAAGCGACGGCGGCGTAAAGATCGGAACCGTGTAGATGGTGGAGATACCCACGGCCGCTAGACTGTCATGCTGCTGGTAATAAAAGGCACCCGCATCCGTACCGTAGTTAAATAGTCCATCGCGGACATGACGAACTCCAAGCCCCTGCAGAGCCGATAAAACGCCGGGAAAGTTTGTGCGGTAAGTAGTGCCCCAGAAGCTAAGGTGAACATTCACGCCGGCAGTGTCGACGAAACTATCCGCCGAGATGGCCTGGTCGCCCCAAGCCTGCAGATGCAACAAGGTAAAGGCAAAAAGCAAAACGGCGTAGCCGGCTAACGATCGAATCGATAGGGCTGATGCATTACGGGTCGAGGTGAACGCCAGGCAGGGCATATTCTCACGCCTCCATGTTGGGCCTGTTCAGGGGCTAAGCTAACTACCGTGCGGAGTAGTCGAGCGCAAGTTATGTTTGCAAGACGAAGTTAGGGGAAACTATCGCCGAATGAATTATAGACCGGAGACGCAACGGCGTCGAGTCGAAATCTGCAGATAGGTGACTATAAGTAAGGAGATATCAGGCTTTCAACCAGATTATTACCCATAACTAGCTCACAACGTCTCGCAGCTTACTAAGTCCTGCGACTGCGGTGTAGTGTTGCTATGTGGGGCTTTGCGTGTGAATGGCGAGGGTGGGAACGACAGCCGTCCGCTACTCGAACTATGCGCGCCCGATGGTTTCCACGAAGTATCCTCCACTGCCATTGTCAACAAGGCATCCTTGCGTCGCCCGAGCGAGTACTTGGCGCAGACCGTCTTCACCAACTCTTCGATTCGATTGCGATAAGCCTTGGAGACAAAGGCCGCGTCATCGAAGCGCTGCCGGTACATGGGCTCGAGCGAGGGAAAATGCTCCCGGATAAACCCCAGGTAAATCTCCTTCGAACAGGGCTTAAGAAAGAGCGGCTGGGCGCAGAAAAAACTGGCGCCGGCGTTCTTTGCTCTTTTCGCCATCCCATCCAGCGCCTTGCCTGTATCGGTGATGCCCGGTAACAGCGGCGAGCACAATATACCTGTGCTCAGGCCGGCCTGGCGCAGCCGGGCCACGGTCCGCAGTCGCAGGTCGGGCCGCGGCGCCCGCGGCTCGAGCAGCCGCGCCAACGCCGCGTTTGGGGTGGTAATCGTCAGGTGCAGCACCAGCGTATTTCTCTCCGCGATTCTCTGCAGCAAAGGAATGTCCCGTTCTATCAGCGTTGACTTGGTAACCAGCCCAATGCGCAGGCCCTGCTGCCTGGCCAGCACTTCCAGCAGCGACTGGGTGATCTTGGCCCATCGTTCGACCGGCTGGTAGGGGTCGGTAGCCGTGCCCAGCGCGATCTCCTCGTGCGCGCGAACTTGCCTTAATTCCTGCTCCAGCAGCCACGCCGCGTTCTCCTTGATAAAGATCCGTCGCTCGAAGTCTTCCGGCGGCAGCTCCATGAATTCGTGGGTATAGCGGGCGTAGCAGTAGCGGCAGGCAAACTCGCATCCGCGATAGGGGTTGATGGTCCAGGTAAAGCTCAGCCCTCGCCGGGAAACGCTCCTGTTGAGGATCGATCGAACCCCGAGCGAGCGTACCTCCAGCCCATGTCCCTCACCGGCCGGCAAGGAAGCCGCCGCCAGCCGGGCGATGCCGGTCAAAAGGGTGCCGGTCGAAGGAGATCCAGTGCCCACGGCAGGGAAGCTGGGCAGGATGGGAAAAAGCTCCAGGTTGGCACCCACAGTATTCGCTAGTTTCGCCATTTGTTCGCCTCAAGAAGCCAGCGTACTCCCCTCTGGCTGTGAGGTCAAATGTCTATGCTGGACGGCGATCCACACGCAAGCGCAACCCGCCTTTGGGCGCAGCGAAATTGCCGGCCGCATGGGTCAACGTCGCGGTTTAACGATCCGATGATCGCTACCCAGGCACACCCAACCTCAGTGTTACCAATTAACCCGCTGATCTTCAGGTCGATTAGCCTTGCCGACGAAGCATTTCCGTTCCATCCCATCAAGGCACCCTCGTGCCGTTCAAGCGATTACTTACCGTAGAGCATCATCACTAACTCATCGATTCGATTAGTTTGAACGGATGTAATCCCCCAAAAGTGGGATTCGATTTGACCTATTCGTGGTATCGATCCACCATCGAATCTGTAGCCGGCCGCAAACTCTCAAGGAGACGATCTTGCGGCCTTAATAAGGTCTTGTTCCCCCTAGGCGGCTGTATCGCAATAGCGCCTTTCACGGGGGATTCATGGATAAACCTTGTACGCCTTGGCTCGTTTTCTGCCTTCTGGGTCTGCTCTTTGTTCCGATTATGGGATGCGGTGGGCCAACTGCGGCGAGCACATCTCCGGTGACGGGCACTGCTTCCATCACCTGGAATCCTCCGGCGACGATCCAGTATGGCGCCGCACTGAGCGATGTTGAATTAAACGCGACGGCGAGCGTCCCGGGTAACTTTGTCTACTCACCTACCGCCGGAACAGTGCTCCAGGCGGGATCTCAGAAGCTCACAGTAACGTTCACGCCCTCCGACACGGTAACTTACGGCCCAGTTACTTCCAATGTGGAGCTTACGGTTACCCAGGCCACTCCGGTAATCACTTGGGCCCCCTTGTCCCCCATTCTGCAAGGCACCGCCCTCGGCGCAGTACAGTTGAATGCGGCGGCGAATGTACCAGGTACGCTCTCGTACAGTCCGGCGCTGGGCACCGTTCTGCCGGCGGGTACACAACAGCTGACAGCCACGTTTACACCGTCCGACACGACCGACTACAAGCCGATAACAGCACACGACTCTCTTACCATTACAGCGGCGACCTCGAGCGCTCCTACCATCACCTGGAATACGCCGGCGCCGATCCAATACGGCGCCGCCTTGAGCAACGTCCAATTGAACGCTACAGCGAGCGTCCCGGGTAACTTCATCTACTCACCTGCCGCCGGGGCGGTGCTCCAGGCAGGATCCCAGAAGCTGACAGCTATCTTCACGCCCGCAGACACAACCAACTATTCCGTCGTTGCTGCGACCGTGCAACTTACGGTTACCCAGGCCGCATCGATAGTCACCTGGGCGGCCTTGTCCCCCATTCACCAAGGGACCGCTCTCAGCGGAGTACAGTTAAACGCGACGGCGAATGTGCCAGGTACCTTCTCCTACGGTCCGGCGGCGGGCACGGTTCTACCGGCGGGCACACAACAACTGATAGTTACGTTCACACCGTCCAACGCGACCGACTATGCGTCAGCAACGGCGCTCAATTTGCTCACGGTCAATGCCGGGAGTACTGCCGAGTCGGCAGCCGTGAACGGTGCATGCGGGCCGGCGAATGGCACCACTTCGAGCGTCGCGCCCAGCGGGGCTCTCTGCAGCGCAGGCACAGCCTCCGCGGTCACGGGGACCGGCCCGTGGACCTGGCAATGCACAGGCAGCAACGGCGGAACCACTTCAAGCTGCACGGTTTCGTCTCCGGCCCCGGAAGGAGTTTCCACCTTTCTGCAAAATATCGGGATCAATACTCACCTCGCTTATCAGGGGACGCCCTATTACGGCCAGCCGCAGAGCGTAATCTCGGCTCTGCAATATCTAGGCATCAACACCATCCGCGATCAGCCGCCCGGTTACACCCAAGATCCGACAACTACAGCTGCGAATGACGCGGTAGCCGCGGCCGGTGTTCAGTTCGACGCTCTCCTGGTTGGAGGGGGTCCTGTCGATATCACGGACACGATTGCGGGCCTGGTTGCCTTCCAGCAGGCTTACCCCGGTTCTATTGCAGCGATCGAGGGACCAAACGAAATCAATGGGTGGCCCATTACTTACGAGGGCATCACCGACACTTATGCTGCGGGAGTACTAGTCACTCAGGACTTATGGACAGCGGTCCAAAGTAACCCGCCGCTCGAAGCGGTTCCTGTCTATGCGTTGACGCTATCTTACGGAATCACCGGTGTTGTCGCCGGCGAGGAGCAGCTTGGCGACCTCGCTCCCTACGTCACCTATGGCAACGCTCATGTTTATGCCTGTTGCACCAACGTGTGGCAGGAGAACATGCCCTATTGGCTCCCGATACTCAAGCAGGATACGCCGAACATGCCGACGGTTATTACCGAAACCGGCTACACGACCATTCCCAGCAACGTGGATGAGTCCTCCGCGGCCAAGTACAACCTGAACACATTTTTTGAAAATGCGCTGAACGGGATCGTGAGAACCTATCTTTATGAGTTGGTCGATGAGAACGCATCCGCGACAGATACGAATTCTGAGGGCTACTTTGGGGAGTTTCATAATGACTGGACACCAAAAGTCGGCGCCACCGCGATCCACAATCTAACCACCATCCTGCATAGCGCTGGAAGTGGAACTGCTTCCAGCGCGTTGAACTACAGTGTGAGCGGATTGCCCGCGACGGGGCGCACGTTCCTGCTCGGCAGCAGTACGGCGTTCGATATCGCTGTATGGATTGACGCCACGGTGTACGATCCGGCGAGTGCCACGGATATCGCCGCCCCTGCCTATTCCGTGACTGTCAATCTCGGTGCGACGTACGCCAACATTGCGGTTTACGATCCAATGATCGGCACCACGCCGATTGCTACCTACAACAATGTAAGCACTCTCAACATCAGCGTTACCGATCATCCGCTCATCGTACAGGTCAACTAGTTCTGAGATGAGTCGTTGCGTCGTCCGAGCGAGTACTTGGGGCAGACCGTCTTCATCAACTCTTCGATTCGACTGCGACATCCGCAACGTTTGCGAGTTGCGCCATTTGTTCGCCTTATGAAGCCAGCGTACTCCCCTCAGAGCATGGGGTCGAATGTCTATGCTGGACGGCGATCCACACGCAAGCGCACGCCGCTTTTGGGGCGCAGCGAAATAGCCGGCCGCATCGGCAGCTCCGGGGGTGCGTCGCTGGGCAGCGAGAGCCTCCAGTGACGCGCTACGAAGGCCAGAATCAACACCCCTTCCATCCAGGCCAGGCCTTCCCCGATGCACTGTCGCGCGCCGGCGCCGAAAGGGAAGTAGCAGAAGCGCGGCCGCCGCGCCTTGTTCTCCTCCGTGAACCGCTGGGGGTCGAAGCGCAGCGGATCGTCCCAGAAGCGTGGGTCGCGATGGGCCACAATCTGCGGCGCCAGCAGGATGGCTCTCTTGGGTATCGTGATCCCGCGATAAAAGTATTCTTCCGCCGCCGTGCGTGCCGTCACCCAGACCGGGGGGTAAATGCGAATCGTCTCCGCAAATACCTGCGCGGCGTAACCGAGCCGGCTGTAATCCTCCGCGGCCGGCAAGCGCTCTCCCAGCACCGTGCGGCATTCCTGGTAAAGCCGCTCCTGCACCTCAGGATTTCTGGCTAACTCCCACAAGGCAAAGCTCAGTGCATTCGCGCTGGTTTCGTGGCCCGCCAGCATCACGGTCAGGCATTCGTCCCGCACCTGCTTGTCGCTCATGCCGCCGGTGTCCTCTTCGGTATCGACTGCGGCCAGCAACATCGACAACAGATCGCCGCGGTCACGCGGATCCTTGCGCCGTTCGGCGATCATGCGGTAGATCAGGCCATCGAGGTAAGCCTGTCCCTGGCGAATGCGTGTCATGAGGGGGAAGGGAAGTTTGAGCACTACTTCAGGAAAAGGCAGGAAGGCCAAGGGCAGAAAGCCCATAAACGAATCCACTGCCCGCGCGATCTGCTGCACCTCGCCTTCCACGTTGGTATCAAAGAGGGTCTTGCCTACAATGCGCAAGGCCAGCAACAGCATCTCCGGGTGCAGATCCATCACCATCCCGCTTTCCCAGCGGGAGGTCATCTCCGCCGTGTAGCCGGCGATGACCTGTCCGTAGGAGGCGATCCGTTGCCGGTGGAAGGCCGGCTGTGCCAACCTGCGCTGGCGCAGGTGCAGGGGGACTTCGCTGGTCAGCAGCCCTTCGCCTAGAACTAATCTTGCCCGCTGCATGACCAGGCCGCGGTGGTGGTGGGGCGCATCGCGCAGCAGCAGTTCCTGGATCAGCTGGGGATGGTTGAACTGGAAGATGTGCCGGCCAAAGCCAGTGTAGTGATTCAGGTCGCCAAACCGCCTGGCGCTGCTCAGCATGAATTCGGCCGCGTCCTGACGGAAGAACTCTCCCGAAAGGAGACGCTGCACCAACCGCGGCCCCTGCGGGTAAGGAGCGCCAGGACGGCTTACGATATGCGGTGCGGCCATCTCGGCTGCCAGGGGAAGGCTCACAGGTAAAAGCTTAGTCCACCGCGGTCCGCTGCCTTTCAGCGTATGAAAGCTTCACTGCCGGACCCTCGTCGCTTGAGTCTGTCCATCCACCTCCACCCATGTCAAGGTGTTGCACCACCCTCAAATTTGTCATCCCGACCGGACCCGGATTTCCTGCCACGCTGGGTGCCCCATTGCCCCGATTTCCTGTGGAGGCTTGCTGCGTTGATACTTCCATGCGCCTTTCCTTAATGAAAGGCGCGCACGCGGATCTCTCCAGCACAGCGTGGCAGGAAATCGGGGTCAAGCCCTGTTTTGGCTTGAGTGGGATACCACAGCACTCGACGCACCTTTTTTGTCATCCCGAACCGGAGCGGACTTGCGGTGCGCCTCTCCATCAAGCAACTCCGCAGCCTTTAAGCCTTCACCTTTCGCAGTTGCGTTCGGGAAGGGTGCACTGCAGGTCCCTCAGCTGCCTCCGGATTTCCTGTCAGGCTTGGTGGCTTCGGTTAACCTCATGCGGCTTTCCTCAAAGAAAGCCGCATACGTGGTCGTTCTTGAGATCTGCGAAGTAGGAAATCCGGAGTTCGCTCGGGATGACAAAAGGGGAGGGCAGCGTTCACCTAAGCAGCTGTTATAAGGGATTGAGAGAGCTGTACGCAGAGCGCGAAGCGAACGATCCTTCCATCCACATCACAAACTGTAGAGGAAGGAACCAATCTACCCTTTGTCATCCCGAGCGAAGCCGAGGGACCTGCAGTTTTCACTTTCGGGCACAAGCGAATGTGCCGTGGCAGATTCCCTCTGGATTCCGCTTCTCCATCAACGCAAACTGCAGATCCCTCCGCTCTCCGGATTTCCTTTAGAGTTGGTGGCGTTACGAGCTGTTGTCCGGCGATGCGTGGCAGGAAATCCGGGTCCGGTCGGGATGAAAAATTGAGGGTGGTGGCCCGCCTTGGCATGGGTGGATTGTGGATGGACAGAGCGAGCGCAACAGCAACCGGCCCGATCCTGGCTTTGCCGCATATTCCTATCTGACACAAACAAAGTGGCAGATCAGGAGTCTTTGTCGTCCGGCCCCGGCGCGCGCACTGCATAATCGATTCCAGCCTGGGGCCCTTGGGCGCGTCCTTGTCCGAGGCGAGCGTCCGGCGTACCGTCCTGCACGCGCCGGCGAAGCCCGATCAGAGTTTCTTGCTTATCGCGTGCGTACTCGGCTGCCAGCCGCGTCAGCGCATGGGTCACAATGTCGCTGTGGTGCAGGCTCTGCATCTCCGGATCGCGGCGGAAGTTCAGCCACAAGCGATGCACCAGCTCCACATCGTCTGCTCGCAGCGATGGCGCGTGCGGGCCGATGTGGAACGACTCCGCTTCACCGTTCGGAGACACGACATAGAAGGTGATTTGCTTCTTAGGTTCGGGCAGTGCTTCCCACGCCTGGCCTACGCGGTAGGCCTGCTCGTGGGCGCTCATCTTGCTCGAAAGGCCGGAGACCACAGCCGCCGCTTCGAGGGAATTGGCGGTCTGCACCAGCGCCGCAAAGATGTCGCCGGCCGGCACCACGAGGAGTGAGATGTGCTTGCCAGAGCTTTCCGCGACAGAAACCGCCTTGGTAAAAAGCATCTGCTCATATTCGCTGAACAGCTGGTCAGAAGTAGACATCAACGCCGGTCCACCCGCGCCCACCATGCGCGCCGTCAGCACAACCACATCCTGATCGCCGGTATTGGTGCGGGCCAGGGTCCACTTGAGCGCAAAGGGGTTATTTGCATCGCGCATGGTGACCACTACACACCCAGGATCGATCTGCAGTACGCCACGCCCCACCGTGTCCTCGTGCTCCAGCTGGAAATGCTCCTTCATCTGGATCTCGGTCGTGGTTCTCCGGCGTCGATTGTCACGTTCCGAAATGGTGAAAATGATGAAGAAGGTAGCTGCAAACAGAATGCCGCTTACCGTGGCCACCGACTTGGTGAACAGGTTCACAATCGCGTCAGCAGCACCATAAACTGTTGGCAGTCACATGGGTGCGCGGTTTTGTTAGTACTAAGCCAAAAAACGTGTAAATGCGGCGCCCAAGGCAGCTCTAATGCTGCAACGTGCCCTAAATGCGGCAAGGACCTGCTGAAGTCCGATGAAATGTTCAGCTGTAGGATCTGCGGTACCAGACTGCTTAAAGACGACCACTGGAACGAAAAAGTATCGTCTCGGCCTACCGGCTTCATCGCGACCGGCAGTGGTGGAAGTTTTACTTAAGGCGGTCCCCGGCTTGTTCAATTTCCGTGCACGAATTGTGGTGAGAAGTATCCATTCATGGGTCCATTGGAAAAGTTTTTGAGGGGCCTAGCGCAGTTAGGATTTTTTTTCGGAATTGGAGTACCCTTTACAACTTTTGCTGTGGTCTACGGGACAATCAAGGGGTCTTGGCTTTGGATCATTTCTGCCGCAATTGCGTTTTGGCTCACAATCAAGATTTGTCGAAAAGTTGTTAAGCGTTAAGAACCCTCGCGATCCCTGGGAATCCCCCTTTCCATCTCTCTTCGTGGCTCGTGTGCAGCCAGCCTCCATGGAGTTGGTACAACGCATTCGCGCTAAAAGACACTAATGATGTGATTGTTCCCATACTTCCCAGTTCAATTGATTTACCGGCCCGGACAATATTCATTCGCTGTCTGTCATCCGTCTGGGAGCATCGTCGTGGCTTTCTGAAAAAGTGTGGAGCTGATAGTACTCCGCCTAGGCAAGCGCATCGGGATCAGCGGTTTTATAGTACGTGGTCAACATCGGACCATTCTCTCATTTCAGCCTATGACGATCCGGATCCGCCACATCCGCACCCGCATCTACACTCCCCGCAATTTTTCGCAGAAAGCCCCGAAGACTCCCTGCCGGTGCGGTTCGCCAAAATGCCGAGGCACGATTAATGTCGTCAAGCGTAAGCGCCGTCGGGCCGCTTAGAGGACTTGCCGCGTCATCATGCGGGAGAACAGCCCGTTGCCGGCGGCCAGTTCCGCGAACGAACCAGTCTCAACCACCCGCCCGGCCTGCATCACATAAATCCTGTCGGCATTGTGAATGGTGCTCAGCCGGTGCGCCACGACGACGCGCGTCACCTTTAAACTATCAAGACTGCGACTGACGACGGCTTGCGCGCGGTTATCGAGCGCGCTGGTAGCCTCGTCGAATAACAGAATTCTTGGCTTGAATACTAGGGCGCGCGCAATCAGCAGGCGCTGGCGCTGTCCCATGGAGATGTTATTCGCGCCCTCGCTGATGAAAGTGTGCATGCCCATGGGGAACGATTCGATATCCGGCGCGATGCTCGCCCGGCGCGCCGCATCCCAGGCCTGGTCGAGCGTGATGGCCACGCCCGCCGAGATGTTCTCGAAGATCGATCCCGCCAGAAGGTTGCTGCTCTGCAATACCACGCCCAACTGGCGGCGAACGCCAAGCGGATCGAGTCCGCTAAGGTCCTGGCCGTCGAATTGAACGGTTCCCGACGCAGGCGTCTCAAATCCCAACAGCAGTCGAAGCAGCGTCGATTTCCCGCTCCCGGAGGGGCCTACGATGGCGACGAATTCTCCGGGGTCAGCCTCGACAGTTACGTCATCCAGAGTCAAACGTCCGGAATTCTGGTAACGAAATGTGACGCGCGAGATGGAGATCGCGCCTTCGAGACTTCCGGGCGGCGATTTGCCGGCGTCCATCTCCGGCTCCGCGGCCAGAATTGGCTCCGATCTTCGCCAGAGATTCAAATCGTGTAAGACATCGACGGCGGTGTTGCTCAAAAACGACATCGAGGTGATGAACACACCAAACGCGGCACTGAAAGCCAGGAAATCTCCGGGGGTCAGGGTTGATGGGGAATCGCCCGCGCTCCTGAGCAGGGTTGTACCCGCAATCAGAAATATAATAGCCGTCGCTAGAGTAGGGATGGACTGGTTGAGGGCGCTGACGTGGTCCTGGAGCCGCTGCACCACCAGATGAAGCTTCTGTTGTTCGGCATAACGCTTGCCCCAGTAGACGAACGCGAATCGCTCTGTGCCCGAAACGCGCAGCTTCGAAATTCCGTTGATCAGTTGCACCGTAATTCCAAACAGATGTCCCTCCAGTTGTTGCAAGGGACGCAAGTGCCGCAGCATCGCAACTCCGGAGACCTGCGTCATCATCACAATGAGAGCGCCTGCGGCAAGACCGATCACAGCCAGCCGCCAGCTGTAATAAAACATCAGCGCCAGGTTGATCAGCGAAACGAAGCTGCCGAAGATGGCGCGCATCCCGGTCACACTCAAGCGCCGGAAAATCGTGCTGATGGCCATGGTGCGCGTGACCAGATCGCCCGTTGAGTACTGCCGCAGAAACGAGGGGTGGAGCTTGAGCAAGCGGTCCCAAACCGCCGCCTGTGTGACCGAGTTCATTGCCGTCGAAATGCGCGTGGTCACGACGGCCTCCAGCAGGTCGAATAGGGACTTGCCCAGCGCCGCAACGAGTAAGCCTAGTCCCATTTGAAACAGCAGAGAGCGGCTGGCATCAGGAATGGCAGTGTCGAACAGGACCCCGGTAGCAATGGGGACAAACATGCCGAGGAGAGCGCCGGCCAGAACCGTAGCCAACAACACCTTGAATTCATGCCCCATCGCGCGCGTGCTGAACCGGACAAGATCAATCGCACGATGAATCTTCTCGGGAAAGGGGCGATAAAAAATATATCCGAAGGGCTGGAGCGCTCTGGCGGCAGGAGCGTCCACAAAAATCTGCGCGCCGCTGGAAGGATCGAGTTGCAGGTATCTGCCGCCAGCCTGGGGCAGAAGGGCCTGCGGTCTTCCATCTTGCAGGGCGAAGGCAAGAATTGCTCCGCAATCCCTCTTCCACCATTCGCCCTCGAGCATCACCCTGCGCGACCGGATATGCGACGATCGCTCGATCGCGCGCAGCGTCTGCTCTTGCGTCCAGGCCGGATCGATCACTCGTGGAGGCACGACCTGAATGCCGCAGACTTCACCCAGCACCCGCAAAGCGGCCACCATGGGCGGCCCTCCGGAAGGTAGCAGCTTTCCCGGACCGCGGGCGACGGAAGCCAGCGCGGTGAGGGCGTTGTGCGTTGCATCTGCCTGTTGCTGCTCGCGCTGCTTCAGGCGGCTCGCCAGATTGTTCGGCTCCGGGTCATTGCGTTCGGGCGGGCTGATTGCGCTCAAGAGGGTGCCTCCGCAACCAATGCATCACCCTCCTCCGCGATCAGTTCGGCGTAGGCGCCCTTCCGCGCCATCAGCTCTTCATGCCTTCCGCGTTCTACCACCTTGCCCGCGCGCAAAACAATGATCTCGTCGCAGTCGCGAATGGTGCTGAGACGCTGGGCGATAATCACGCAGGAACATTTTCGTTGCCGCAGATTCTTGCCGATCAGCCACTCCGTCTCCGTGTCCAGGGCACTGGTGGCCTCATCCAGAACCAGGATCGACGGATTGTTCACCAGCGTCCGTGCGATCTCCAGCCGTTGACGCTGACCGCCGCTCAAATTGCGCGCACCCTCCTCCAATTGCGCATCGTAACCGCCGGGCAGGGAGTTTATGTCTTCGTGAATGCAGGCATCCTGGCACGCCTCAAGAAGTTCCTGATCGGTAACCACCGAAGACCAGAGTGTGAGGTTGTCGCGCACCGACCCTTCAAAAATAAAAATATCCTGCTCCACCAGCGCAAGGGAGGTCGACAGCACGCGTCGCGGAATCTGGGTTTGCGCTTCCCCATCGAACAAAACCTCGCCGCTCCACGGCTGGTAGAGACCGCACACCAGCTTGCCGACCGTGGATTTCCCCGACCCGCTTGGTCCGACAATGGCTATTCTCTCGCCCGGTTTCAGGGAAAAACTCAGATTCTCGATCAACGGCGGCGAAACCGGGTTGTAGCCGAAACTGAGATTGCGTACCTCGATGGCCCCAGTCAATCGCGCTTCCTGTTGCTTGCCGATTGCATCGTCTTCCCGTGCCGCTGGATCCTCCTTCTCGAGCAGGATATCGTCGAGGCGGTTCATGCCTCCCTGCAATTCCTGGATCGCGCCCCCCAGCCCCAAGAGATTGTTCAGCGGCTGCAGAAAGCTCGCCATCAGGCTTTGAAACGCCACCAGCATGCCGATGGTGAAGTAACCGTTGATTACCCGCACTCCGCCGACCACCAGGATCAAGGCCACGGTCAGCGCTGAAAGAAACGAGGGCAGAACGCCCAGCGATTGATTTGTGAGATCGAGTTGCTGCTGCACATTGATGGCTTTGGCGTAGGTGCCGGCCCAGCGTGCGAAAAAGTCCGATTCCAGGCCCGACGCTTTCAAGGTTTCGATACCCTGCAGTCCGGCGATGGCCAGGCCGTAGCTTTTGCCGTATTCCACTTGCAGACGCTTGTTCGCGTCGATTCGTGACCGGGCAACAAACCGCAATGCGGCGAAATTGGCCGCTGCGCACGCAATCCCGATGGTGGCCAGCACGGCATCGTAGCAGTACATCACGATGGCGTAGAACACGATCACGCACACGTCGATGAATGTAGTGGCCAGTCTGCCCGAGAGTAACGACGCGACTTCGCTGTTGATTTCGACCCGGCTGCTGACTTCTCCTGCATAGCGCTGCCCGTAGAAGCTCACCGGCAATCGTAGAATCAGCCACATGAAGTGGCTGGACATTACCACTGCCAGCTTGATCCTAAAGGCACGAAGGAACTTGAGCTGCCAGACCGTCAGCGCGCCCCGCAGCAAGGCCGTCAGCACCATTCCGATCACCAGCGGGCGCAGCCAGTCGTGCATTCGCCGGACGAGCACGTCGTCGACAAACACCTGGCTGAAAACCGGTACCGCCAGTCCCGGCAATACCAGCAGCAGCCCAAGCAGCACGCAAAAGGTGAGTGCAGAAAGCGAACCCTGCAGGCGCTGATAAAGTGCAGGAATGGTCCTGGGTTTATGACCGCCTTTCTTGAAGTGATCGCCCGGTCTTAGGAAGAAAACAAGCCCCGTATAGGATTCGCTGAACTCCTGGAACGTCACCCATCTTGATCCGCTGCCCGGATCGTTGAGGTAAACCCGGTTGCGCCCCCGGTCCAGACCTTCCAGCACCAGAAAATGGTCGAAGTTCCAGAACACGATGAAGGGAAACGCCAGGTCGCCGATGTCATCCAGATCCTTGGCGTGCGCGCTGGCCTCCAGACCATAGGAACGCGCCGCTTTCATGATGTAAGTGGCCTGACTGCCGTCGCGGGAAACGCCGCAGGCCCCCCGCAGCTCAGTCAATGGAACCCAGCGTCCGTAGTAAGCAAGGATAATGCCGAGGGCGGCTGCTCCGCACTCCACCGCCTCCATTTGCAGAATCGTGGGCGTGCGAACCCGCTTGCTTCGGAACCTCCCGATGAATGGCAGCGTTTTAATTGACCCCAAGCGCCCCTCGCAGGATTGGAAGCAGGTAGGTGATCGGAGCGCGCGTTTCCACCGTAACCCGAGCGCTGGTGGTGGTACCCGCGGTAATCGGGATCTGCGGCCCCTTCGATGACGACCATCGATACCCGCTATAAGTCGATCCGTCCTTCGCTAAACTAACCAGCACTTCGATCTGTGGCTCGTTTCGCAACATTCGCTCCGCGACCTCGGGGCTTCCCAGCATCACTACCGCTCCCGCTTTCGTCACAGGAAACGCGGACACCGACGAGACGCCGCCCACAATTCCGCCAAACCTTTCGCGCTTAACGCTGTCGGGAGTGACCTGGATCCTCATGCCGGGGCGAATCTGCTTGCCTTCGCCCACCCCGAAATAGGCGATGCAAACCAGATTGCTCGCCGCTTCCTCCAGTTCCAGGGACGCCAATCGGAAACCGGCATTCACGGCCTGTCCCGTATGGGCCGCGATTTCGACCACCCGGCCGCCGTATTCGCTGAGGACGCGCGTATTGTTTTCCAGTTGAATCTGCGCCACCTCAACGTTCCGGCGCAACTCCAGAATCTGGTTTTGCCGCTGGTTGCTGGACTGCAACAGCGAGCGCGATAGTTCCGTGCGTTGCGTTTCGATCCGATTGACCTGGCTCTTGAGATCGCTGCGCTGCGTATCCATCTCCGAAATGCGCACTTCGTTGTCGAGGTTTTCTTTCTCGGTCTCCAGCAGATCGTAAGACACTTGGGGTTCGATTCCTACGTTAATGGACTCATGCAGTGCGTCTAACCGTTTTTTGAAAACGCCGCGCAATGCCTCACGGTTGTCAATGCCTTCGTTCAAACTCGCGATCTGCATCTGGAGGTCTTTTTGGTGAGCCGTGAAATCGCGGTCCTGCAAGCGCGCTTGCTGCCCTTGCAGGGCATTCTGTTTGCGGTCCTCAGCCTCCAGCACTGCTAGCCGCGCGCGGTCTTCTTCCTGTTGGCGCCGGATGGGCGATTCATCGATGACCCCAATCAGGTCGCCTTTCTTGACCTGGTCGCCCACCTGCAGGTTGAAATCAACCAGCCTGCCGGCTGCCTGCGACTGAATCTCCACGATCTTGTTCGGTCGGATGATGATTCCCTGCCCGCTAACCGTTGTCGGCAACTGTCCCCAAATACACCAGGCAATTAACACCGCACCAAGTGTGAGCAGGATCGTCAGCAAGAACCAGTCTTTGGGCGACACGATCTGGATGAGTTGATCCAGGCGCTCCGGAGACGACATTCTTTCGAGCGCCTGCTTTCGGAATATGCCTTGCCGTTCTTCAGGCATCTTGATCTTCTCTTGGGCCGTCGAGAGGCCGGGGGCACATTATTCGCCACGCAGCCGTTTCATCATCAAGTCGAGGCGTGCCCCCGCCAGCGCCAAAGTCTCTAGCGTGGTCGGCCCGATCTCGTCTCCCATATCCACTTCCTCCCGATCGATGGAAGCCGGCCCGTAGCCGAGGGAACTGACGGTGTTGCGCATTCGATTGGCGAGAAACACCGCGAGCGCGCGATAAAACCGGGCGGCGAACGGCAGATCGTTAAGCCGATCTCGCAGAGACGCCACTGGGATGGAGAGCACCAGGGAATCCTCCAGCGCGACCACGCTCGCCGAGGGCGGGCGCGCATCCACAAACGACATCTCTCCCACCATCTCGCCAGCCCGCAGCTCAGCGATCTCCTTGCCTTGCAACGCTCCCGACCGGACCGCGAACGCACCCTCGACCACGACGTAGAGATGATCGATGCTGTGACCTTCCTGGATCAGCATACTGCCGGCAGTCATTCGCTCGCGTTTGCCGGCGGCGATCATCCACTCCACGTCGCTGTCGTCCAGTGTGCCCAGAATGACAAGAGCTTTCCGCATGTCCCGGCTTTTCCCGCAAGTCTCAACCACTGAATGTTCGGCGACAGTATACATTCTGCGGTCGAAGTATTCCCCAAGCTCCAGCCGCAGCTTCGCAGTGTCGCTTCGAACGCTACCACGCAGGGAGGACACTGGAGTGGTAGGCGTAAATTGATTTGAACCCCTACTCAGCCAGGAGAGATTTCGCAACCGCGCGACGTGCGCGGCCCGGAGAGCGACGCGCTCCTCGCAGAATTTTACCCGGGTCCGATTTTCGTGTCGACACTTCCAACATTTATCAGGAGGCCTTTAAGGAGCTCGCCGCTACCGCTGTAGGGACTTCAAATCGGGCACTCATTCAGAAGTGCATCGGCCGGTGAACCATGCCTGGCACAAACATCTTAACCACGGGAATTCCGAAACGGGAATTGGTTAGATCGATCCGGTAGACATCCCCGTGGCCGGCAGTTCGCAGGTCGCCCAACACTGTGCGCAGATCCTGCGCCAGATCTCCGCTCGAACGGTCGACGATGGCGCTCCACGCGAGATCGCCCTGCTGGACCTCGAAGAAGGAGCGAAGACGCTCGTGGACGGCACTGAATTCGTAGGCTTCGGGAGTCAGGTCCTCGCGCGCGCCGTGGATGAACGTCAGACGCGCTTGTGCCGCTTCGGTAATCGCCCGGAGCGCCGCCACAATTGGATTGAGATGGGTGCCATGGCCGATATTGACAGCAGTGCAAGCAGCCGGGCTGCCAGGATCAACGAACGCCGCCCAAAACGTACTTACCGGCACGGAACTTGCGACCCGCACCAGGGTCACGGCGATCCCGGCCCGAGCAAGCCGGTCTCGCAGCGCAGCCAGCGGCCCGGCTGGTAAGGTGTCGAGATCGACCACCCGCGATTCGCCGCGGGGCAGAGTCAGCCCACCGCGGAGCAGACCGGCCATCGCATCTCGCTCGATGACCTCGTAGAGCGCATGCAATGTGGCCTCCACCGGGTGGTTGCCAGAGGCGAGCCCGTTGGTCGAGTAGTCCGCCAGCATGGGCTCGACCACGAACGCGGCACAGACCGGTAGCCACACCGGCATTGGCGGCTCGACCCGCTCGCCGCGGACCCAGTCGATCACCCGCTGCGGCGACTGATAACGGGGCACCTCCGCGGAAAAATCGGGCAAGGTGGTGGGCGGCACAAAAGGTTGGCCCTCGCGTTCCAACTCGGTTATGCTGGCGCGTCGAAATTCTCCGACCGGGTTTTCAGCATGCCAATGTTCGATCGCTTCCATCAAGGCGCCAACCTTGGCGGCCGCGTGGGTGATGCCTTTGCCATTCGAGACCTGGACCTGCTTGCAGATAGGCCGGATCGCGGCCCAGGTCGGGATCCCGAGCCGATCGAGATGGGTAATGTTCGCCACCCGAGTGATGCCCATATCAGCGAGCAGTGGCTTGATCCGCGCCAAGGTATCCTGCGGTGCTACAACGCGATGCGTGCCTTCGGCGTAGGCGACGGGCAGGCTCGGAGTCATCAAAGCGGCTCCGATCGGAGCCAGCCGACGCATCCATCAAGCTCCAGAGCGTCGATCAGGATGACCGCAAAATACCAGAGATAGCCGAAATACGCCGGGGTCATTTCGACCAGCCAATCAACCAGTTTCTCACCACAGAGGCCGGGGCGCTCGATACCATTTTCGCTCGCCCATTCGAGAAGGATGGCGCGTCGAGCGGTTTCGCCGTCGATGTCGCGCCCTGCCGCGAAGGCACGCACGGCCGCCGTGCCGAGAGCCCGTTCTGTAAGTGCTGCCTCGACACGGCGAGGCGGGCCGGCGGCCGGAAACCGGGCGCGCTCGAGAGCGAGATCGTCAACCGTAGCGACGATTCCTCGAGAGCGTGCCCATTCGCCAACAAAGAAGAGTGTCGACATAGCCTGTCGCATGACTTGTAGCTGATCGTCGGCGATGCCGGCCCGCCGTGCGATGGCGGCAGCGTCGAGCGCCGCCAAGCGAGTGGCAAAACCTTCGGCAACGAGTCGCTCTCGTCGATACCAATGCGGCGGCGATGAGGGGTTTGGACGCACTCGCGGGTCCCCCCCCGCGCCGGACGCGATTGTGGTCAGGACAGCGATGGCATCGAGACGCTTCTGGTCGATGCGCTGCTCGACCAGAAACCTCGAGAGGGCGTCGCGACGCACAGCTGGCCACTTGGTCGCGGGACTGGCGTCGAGGAGCGCGGCGAAGGAACGGTCAGGAAAGTACAAGCGCCTGACAGATTCGAGCAGCATAGTCTGCTCCTCTGCGGTAATGATCTCGGGCACAGCCGCCGCCAGCGTGGCTCGGATGTTCACAAGCGGCTCTGACAACGCTGGGTAATCCAGTTCGGCGGGGCCGTAAGTAAGCGCCACCTCGTCGTCGCCGTCGATAACTCCGTCGCGGTACCAGGCAAAGATCTGCCCGTGGCCGGCCATGCCGAGGCTGTGCAATTCCGCCGCGCGCAAAGCGCCCATGCTGGAGGCGCCATGGACGACTGCTCCCTCGACCAGAGCGTCGACGATCTCGCGCTGCCAAACCGACGGGTGGCCGTGAAACTCGCCGTCGATCAACACGATCGTCGTGTATCCGTCGAGGAGCCCACGATAGATGTCGCCGCGGCACGCCGGGGGACGAAACTCGGCTGCTATCAACAATGCAGCCTCGGCCCGCTTCAGGCTAGGCCCAAGAAATACGAGCGGTGGCATCACGGCTGCCGATGCACGCCGCTCCGAGCTGTTGCCCGCGGCTAGCAGTTTGGAACCGCGCACGAAATGAGCTCCGACAAGCACTGCATCGCCAGCAAAACCGCGCTGCGGCCCGTCATGATCGCCAGCCTCAGGCTGCCTCCATCCGGCATGGCCTTCGCGATCATTAGCACTGCCGCAATCATTACCATTCGCATTGATCACTCTTGACAACCGCCCGTCCTCAAGATAGCATTCGTGCTCGTTCGATACTAGATTAGTAATCGTTCGATAGCAGATTTTCGAAAACTCAACACAAGGAGGAAGCGATGGCGGAACAAGTCTCAATCGGCTTGAAGAAGAAAGGCCCGGCCGAAAGCTCTGCCGGGACGGACAAACGGCCCGATATCGAGCTGACCGAGGAAGATCTCAAACAGATCGCGGGCGGCTCGACAAAGAGTATCAGGCTGGGCGTCCAGTAGACAGCAGCCCAGGCTCAAAGATGCCGGCACGACCTGGAGCCCATATGAACTCCCACATCGTGCCGGCATACTTGCGTTCAACCAGTAGCAGGAACGAAGCTGCTCTCCGCAGTCGAGTGGGGATTTTCTGTGTGCGGGTTCTTCACGGCCGCGAGTGTTCCAGCCGCTGGCCAGCTGCCGGGAAGGGCGTCAGGTCACCGGTAATTCTGATATGGCTCGGCTTTTCGAGAAGGGGAAGGAGCGTTCGGATCCATTGATCTCCACGTCGATCGAACCCGCAGCGTTCATAAAGGTCCCTGCACAGGAGGTTCAGTTCGGTTTCCTCCAAGCTCGCACGAGCAGTCGCGAAACCACCCTCATGGATGGCGCGAAGAATTTCCGACAGCGCCGCTATCTCAACCTCCATTCCTACAACGCGGCAGCTCATCACAAACTGGACAATGTGGGACTCGCGAACGACCACAACTCCCACTATTCCGTATCCGGTGAACCGATCTTCGACATCAAACGCGATGAACCGGGTGCCCGTCCCAACGGCGGGCATGCACTCCTGTTTCGTCCAGCGCTTGCCGGTAGTGTTGAACTGGTTTGTCTTGTTAGTCAGCTGTAGCACCCTTGGAAAAGCTGGATGGTCGATGTCGGTGATGTCGATGAGGTTGACCGCCAGTCCCAGTGAAGCAAGAAAATCCTGGCGCGACATCTGCTGGCGCTGCCTCTGCCGCTCGCGGTCAACGCCCCGGGCTTTTGCGATCGCCGCAAGGCCATGCTCGAAGACATGGCGGTTCTGGCCGGCGACCTGAGCATGCACCATTTCGGTTCGCGCTACAGACTCCGCGGTGATAGAAGAAACCTGTGTCTCGGCAGACCATAGAAGGATGCGGCGCCACAGAAGCGGGTTTGGACCGAACACCCTTATCTCAGGAAACGCGGCTTTCACCGCGGCCCGCTCGCCCGGGTTGTCGTCGATAAAGACGACGTTTCTGGGAAGAACGTTGATCTCCTGCAGTATTTTCTCGATGTTGTCCGCTTTCGGCTGCCAATTTATCTTCCGTACAGCGAAGTCGTCCAGGCACAGTCGCCTGCCGTAATTGCGACTCAAGATCTGAGCAACGCGGCCCTCGTCGTTCCTGCTGGCAATGGCGAGAGCGACTCCTCGCCGCTTAAGGTGGCCAAGCGCCTCCGCGAAGCCAAGCGGCCAGCCTTCAAGAGCCTCCAGGCCCAGCTCGCTCTCGCTCTGCTCCGCGGCGACAGCGCGCCAGAGGGTATCGTCTATATCGACAATGACGAGCTTTACCATGTCCATCTGGCGAATCGTCTTGTACATCG
>CAWBBY010000024.1:0-24123 GCA_963787145.1 uncultured Acidobacteriaceae bacterium | reverse complement strand
ACCTATTCACCTGAGTTCCTCGGCGGGGGGCGAAGCTGATCGGTTGAATTTGCTGCAATAGGTGTAAGCTGTCACCGGATTAATCGCGGGTTGAGAGGAGGGTGCCGGTGAAGAAGCAGTCATTGGACACCGTCGGCCAGCATGAGGTCGGTGCCTCGAGTGTCCGATTCTGAGTATGCTGTCCACGTCTCGTCGGGTGAAAGGGCCAGTCCTCCCCATTCTTCGAACTGCCTCTCAATTGGGAACCGTCGTATGACACGCGCTGAAGAGAATTCATAGAATGCGATGGCGGCGGGTGTGGAAGCGCTATCAGTGTAGAAAATTCCCTTTGATCCCACCACCCAACTTGTCGGGTAGTCGACATTGGGCATTCCCTTAAGAGGTTGTTCCTGCCCCGTGGCCCTATCCAATACTCGAATGGGTGCGTTCGTTTCTCCGGCAAAGAAATAAAGCACTCGCCCATCCCTGGACTCCTGCACCTCATGACCATGGGTCCTGGTAACTAACTCCGGAGTTCCACCTTCGGGAACCACCCTGTAGATAGCGTCGTGTTCGGAGGACTGCGATGACACCGACGTAAAGTAGAGCCATTTCCCGTCTGCAGACCACGTTGGCACGTTGGCGGCAATGCCATTCGTGGAGACACGCTTAGGAAGCGCTGTTGATGGATCGACGAGATAGAGAGCGGCTTCGCCCGAGGCGGTAGAGTCGAAGGCGATCCTCCGGCCATCTGGTGACCAGCGGGGAGAACCGGTGTTAGCGTGGAAGTCGCTCAACTGCACGGCATCGCTGCCATCAAGGTCCGCCACCCAGACTTCCTCCGATCCGGAGCGATCGGATTGAAAAGCAATGCGCTTCCCGTCCGGCGAGATGGCGGGCGCAGCCTGGTTGCGGGAGGTGGGAGCGAGCATGCTTCGAGCCGATCGCGAATTCAGGTCAACACGCCAGATGTTCACATTCTTCTGCGCCTGTACATAGATGAGCCGGTTACCACGGGAAGCGATTTGCAAGTCTTCAGATACAGCGGTTTGGGCAAAGGACAATCGGCGCGGCTGACCTCCGTTTGCACCGATCTCGAGAAGTCCGCCGCTATCAGCAAGAACAATACGCTGGCCATTGCCGGACCAGGCAATGGCCTTTGGCAGATCGACAAACCTATGCACATTCTTCATCGATTCGCCCTTCGAAGAGGCGCGATAGAGATCGTTTCCGCCAGTCGATTCGCACAGGAAGGCAATCCATTTCCCGTCAGGTGAGAAGTTGGGGACAAATGCGTCTTTGCATTGCGGCGGTCTTTCTATAGTTCGTGTCTCGCCGGTCTCAACGGTCAGGAGCCGCAGGTCTCCTTCGTTTACTTTATAGACGAGCTGCCGTCCATCGGACGACCAGCTCAGCGAACTGAGGATTCCGTAGAGATCGTCGGTGAAGGCGTCGAGCCTTCGCTCGGGACCACCGAGTACGGACATCGTGAAGATACCTCGCTCCGGTCCATTCGATCGAATAAAAGCAATGGTGCTGCCGTCCGGAAACCAGGCGGGAATCATCGCTTCGGCCGCCTGATGCGTCAACTGCACGATCCTTTCCGCGCCGATGACTTTGATGTAAAGGTCAAAAGCGCTCTTGGCGGCGTTTCGCCCGCCATCCCACGCGAATACAACCTGTTTTCCATCGGGAGAAAGAGCCGGCCACCCCACGTATCCGGGCAGCGTTGTCAGAGGTGAGACGCGAACATCCTGATTGATTTCCGATTCCGGTCTGGCTTTGCCGTTTCGGTGCGTCAGGTAAAGTGAGCCGAGGAGAATCGCGAACAAAGCCGCCAGTACAAAGAGGCTGACTCTTATTGTTCTTCGGCGCCGGCCAGCATCCACGAGAGCGGGCTCGTGATCCACGGTGCTCTGAGGAATGTCTAATTCAGCTCTTTGGTCCGTGCTTCCAACTCGTGTCGTTTCCGCAATCTCCGGATTAGACGTCCCGGTGGCGCCTTCCTTTACTTCCAACGGACTGACGAACCGATACCCCACGGTTGACACGGTCTCGATATAACGCGGGTTGCGCGGGTCGTCGCCCAGCAGACGTCGGAGCAGAGCGATGTTCCGGGTCAGGGAGTTTTCGGTGACGGCCGTATTGCCCCACCCAGCGTTAATCAATTCGTCCTTGGGAACCAGGCGGCCGGGGTTGCGAAGCAAATGGAGCAGGACGCGGAAGGCCTTGGGCTCCACGGGAAGCACATCGCCGTTGCGGCGGATGTACAGCTCGCGCTCATGGACCTCAACATCAGAGAACCTGAAAATAGAGGAGTTAAGCCCAGGCATACCCGCCTCGCTCGAGCTTCAGAAAAGCTTCACCAGGACACAGAAAACCTTCCGACGAGCTTCATGACAGTGCAGTTACCCGCCAGCAGAGTTCACCCAGCCATTGCGGCTGAGGTGAACTTCGATGAATACCCGGCGGCAGATTCTGTCTCTCGCGTTCCTGGTCCTGAGCTCGTTCAGTTTTATCGGGGAAGCCCAGTGCCCGGGAAACATCGTGCCAGTACGATACCACCCTCTTGGCCGCTCGTACATGGCCACAGATGTGAGTCTTAATCATTCGGGGCCCTACGAATTCATGGTCGATACCGGTTCCGAGATTTCGATCATCGAGCCTTCGCTGGCCGGCGAGCTGCAGCTTGAGCCCGTGGGCAAGGACGGCCTCGTCGCCGGCGTGCGGCAGACCACAACGGGCATCGTTTCGGCTGAAGTGATGGAGGTTGGATCTCATGCGTCTCATCAGCGCCTGATTGCCGTGGCAAGCCTGGCGCAGTTACAGGACCTGCACCCCGGATTGCGCGGCATCCTGGGAGAAGACTTTTTGAAGGATTTCGATCTGTTGATCGATCGTCGAAAGAAGATCCTGTGCCTCGACCCGGCGAGAGAGATGAGCGCGAGCATCGGTGGCGAGCGGATCTCCATCGTCCGGCAAGGTTCCGATGACACGCAGGCGATCCTGGTCCCCGTGCGGCTTTCGCAGGAGAAGACGCGGACGATGTATCTGAGGCTGGACTCGGGTGCGAGCGTCCCAATCCTCTATGTCAACCCGTCCAAATGGGAGCCCTTGATGGGGCAGGCAAAAGCGCTGCCCGCAAAGGTGGTAGGAGGGACCTCGATCTTCTTTCAGCTTATGGCTCCGCAGCGTATCCGAATTGGGAACCAGGTACTAAGCGACGTCAAGTTCGCAGCCCCGGTAGCCTCCAAACAGAATGTTGTATTCGCCGGGCAGGACGGATTGCTGCCGACGTCTCTCTTCAAGCGGGTCTTCATAAGCTATCGGGACGAATTCGTCGTCTTGAACCCGCGATAGCTGATTCGAATATGGCTCGGTTTCGGCGACCAGAGCCGGAAGCTTGGAGTCATTCGGCGGAAATCGTCCTTGATCAAGTGTGGCTGAAACCCACATCTCACCCTTACCTACCGACGACTACGCAGCACGAATCGGCGCTGGCGGTACGACGATCTCAACCAATCCGGTCGCCACGTCGTAGACGAGGCCGGAAACAAGCCACTGGCCCGGCAACGCGGGAATCGTCTTGAGCCAGGCAACATCGCCGGCAACCGCCGCGCGGGGATCGGTGACCGTCTTTGTCTCGACGTTCCCTTCCTCGATTTGAAAATAGTGCGCCAGCATAGGAGGGTCGCCCACAAGGCGAGTGATGCCGCAGTCGGTGTGATGAAGGACGATGAGGTGGAACTCACCGCCCCCTCCTGCAACCTTACCCATAACCTGGCCGATGCGCCCTAGCATTCCCAACTCTTGCAGCAGCACCGGAGTAATTCGGCCGCCGATGTTACGCAGCACGAGGGCCTCGCCGGGTTTGAGCCCAAGCAGATGAGCAGGGTCCACGCGCATATCTGCGCAA
Source organism: uncultured Acidobacteriaceae bacterium (assembly GCA_963787145.1). Lineage (GTDB taxonomy): Bacteria > Acidobacteriota > Terriglobia > Terriglobales > Acidobacteriaceae > PALSA-350. The sequence continues at coordinate 20,228 of CAWBBY010000024.1, read as the reverse complement.
CCGATGATCATTGCCTTGAGATTCGGCGTCGCGTCCGGAAGAGAGGGCATAAGCGTGCCTGCGGCAGACTGGCGAGCGGCAAAGTCTTTGTTGCGTTCTAACATGCTGTCGAGAGTACTCATGTTGATTCTCCTTCACGGTTATGATCTGGGACAATGAACGAGCGGGCTTCGGGAGTCTTGAGCGGTATACAGGTCGCCAAGTTTGTGCCCACGGAGTTGTTACAGAGTACTGGGGCAAGCCGGAGATGGTTCTGCGAAGTCCTGACGCGTTACAGGCCAAGTAAGCTCGAGACAGGCCGCTAGCATGGGTCACGTCAGAACTTCCGGCCTTCACGCCAGAGTGAAGGCCGGAATGGTGCTATGCGGCCACTTGCTTACTTTTCTTAATGAATGCCAGCAGGTCGGCGTTGATCTTTTCCGCGTGCGTCGTGGGCATGCCATGCGGGAAGTCCTTGTAGGTTATCAGGGTCCCGTTCTTCAACAGCTTCGCGGACAACGGCCCGGCGGCAACATAGGGAACGATCTGGTCGTCTTCGCTATGCATCACCAGCACCGGAACGGTGATCTTCTTCAAATCTTCCGTGAAATCGGTCTGGGAGAAGGCCACGATGCCGTCATAGTGTGCCTTGGCGCCTCCCATCATGCCCTGGCGCCACCAATTCTGGATGACGGCCTCCGAGGCCTTCGCGCCCGGCCGGTTGTAGCCGTAGAAAGGCCCGGCTGGCAAGTCACGATAGAACTGTGAACGATTAGCTGCGAGCTGCGCCTGCAGATCATCAAACACTGCCTTAGGCAGGCCGACGGGATTGGCCGCCGTTTTCACCATCAGCGGCGGCACCGCGCTGATCAGCGCAGCCTGGGCCACTCGACTTTCGCCGTGCCGGCCCAGATAGCGCGTCACCTCACCGCCACCGGTTGAATGGCCGACATGGATGGCGTTTTTCAGGTCGAGATGAGCCGTAAGAGCGGCCAGGTCATCGGCATAATGGTCCATATCGTGGCCATCGCCGGTTTGGGAGGAACGGCCATGTCCACGCCGGTCGTGGGCTATGACTCGATAGCCGTGATTAAGGAAGAACAGCATCTGAGTGTCCCAATCATCGGCTGAAAGCGGCCAACCGTGGCTAAAAACGATGGGCTGGCCTTTACCCCAATCCTTGTAATAAATCTCTGTTCCATCTTTTGTCGTAATCGTGGGCATAAATGCTCTCCTTCTAATTGCGGTTATGTTTGCGTTCAGAACTGAGTGGTTAGGTTTTTGCCAAACCTCGCGGTGCTACCAGAACTGCATTTTGATTCAGCCACGACTGAATGTGACTCCAGAAATAATTCAGAAATCGTACCGGGCGCTTCCATCGGAAACTGGCCTGGGACGATTCAAAGTTGTGCCGGTACAAGCGAAAGGCGCGTAGCGCCCACCACAACTCGAACCGGTGGAACTTCCCTTGAGGGGAACTCAGACATGTTCCAAAATCATTTGCTTCTGGCACATGACACAGGGACACTTTCCGCTCCAGGAATGAGACCTTTACCGGGCGCCCCGCGGTAAGCCTTTTGGAACTCGGCGCGACCTTGAAGAAGAGAGGCGCCTTCATCTCGAACTGCGCCGCCAGCAGGAGATTGCCAATGCTTCCCGATTTCTGTCAAATCAAGAATGCTCAAACCTGCGTGGCGCGTCTCGGTTCGCGCGAAGTCGCCGAAGGTTGAATCACCAGGTTCAATGTCACCAGGTTCAGTGGGCTCTGCCGGAGATGTTTACATCAGGAAAGAGCCCAGCCGGAACGGTCTTGCCGTAGTATGAACTGCGCAGCCTGAGGACAATTTTTCGCCACCATCTTCGGTCCGTCCCACTCAATCTTCTGACCCGCGCGCAATGACACGCAGCCCAGCAGCATGATCTCCGTGAGGCGCGCAGCAATGTCAAAACGCGAGTAGCAAATCTCAGGCTTGTTTTCCTTAACCGCAACGAGCCATTCCTGTGCATGGGCAAAAACACTACTTCCGCCCGGCTTGCCGTAATGGTTGCGCGGGATGCGCTCCGGATATTGCGCCATTGCAGGGTGCTCGGTGTAGTCGAGAAATTTTTGATCGCCCTTCAGCATCACGAAGAAACTCGTTCCATAATCGTCAGGTGAAAAGACCTTGCCTCCGTCGCCAATCAGGAGACAACCGCTATCGGGAACATTGCCGCGCAACGCAACGATGTCGGCAGTCACTTCGGCCGGCGGCTTGTTGCTCAGGTCATGGCCGCCGCGCGCTGTGGGGTCAGGCTGGCCGCCGTCATACCACCACAGTGTCACCGCATCGTGCTCGATCTTTCTGTCATGATGGAAAAGATGCGGATGTTCGAGGGGAATGTGCGCTTTGCGCTTGGGAAAGTCGAAGCGAATCTTGCAACCGACGGGATACGATTCCTTGTTCATCCGCCCCAAAGGCATCGCTTCCACTACCGTCGGGTACTCGAGATTCAAGGCGCGAAACGGCATGTTGACCGTGTGGCATGCCATGTCGCCCAGCGCGCCGGTGCCGAAATCCTGCCAGCCGCGCCAGTTAAACGGCTCGTAAATTCCATTTCGATCATGTGGATTAGGACTGCCCTTATACGGCCGCATCGGAGCCGGTCCAATCCAAATATCCCAATCTAATGTTGCAGGAACCGGATCTTCTCCGAGTGGACGATCCATTGCCTGTGGCCAGACGGGGCGGTTCGTCCAGACGTGAACTTCATGCACCTGTCCGATGAGTCCGTCTTGAATCGTCTCGACTGCACGGCGCAAACCGTCCGCAGAGCTGCCCTGATTCCCCATCTGCGTAACGAGCTTTCGCTCCTTGGCCATTTTCCGCAAGTAGCGCGCTTCATAGATCGTCTGCGTCAGCGGTTTCTGACAAAACACAGCCTTGTTCCTCTTCATAACCGCTGACGCCACGATCGCATGCATATGATCCGGAGTCGAAACCGTCACCGCATCGATCTGATTGCCCATCTGGTCCAGCATCTGGCGGAAATCTTTGTAAGTCTTTGCGCTCGGATATTTTTTCGTTTGCATCTCGTAAGCCGGTGAACCAGAATCCACGTCGCACAACGCGACAATGTTCTCATCGGCACAGGCATCGGTGTCGCTCCGGCCTTTACCGCCGACTCCGACACAGGCGATGTTCAACTTGCTGTTGAGATTCTGTCCGCGCAAAAGTGCTGGCACGCCAAACGCGAGCGCACCGGCGGCCATAGAACTCGCTTTGATAAATTCACGGCGGTCGATACGCGAGAGCGCGGTGGTTTTAGGAGATTCGGCGAGAGCATTTTGGGGGTTTTTCGACACACGCAACAGCATACACTCGCTGGTTCCCAAATGGGCACGACAGCTGTATGGTCCCTCTTGAACCTTGCGCCAAGATGAGACTGTTAACCACTAGTTAAACACCCCTTTATCCTCATCTTTATTTGCAAACGCGGTGGACGCGAGAAGTGTGCGGTAATACCCTCCTATTCAAGAGTCTCCGCTCCACCGCTTATAAAACGCGGCCCCTGGACGCGGCAGACTCATTTTGTGAAAGTGCTGTAAACAGGGTGCGCCCAGTGCGTCCTCTTGATTGAGCAGTTTTGAAAACTTGCACACCACATCACCGGCCACCGGCCTGAGGCGACCCATGCCTAATGACACGGACGCAGAGCGTCCCCGATCGGCAAAGAATTGGCATGCCGGCACATAAGACTTAGTTCGCTTTGTTCGCTTTGTTCGCACATTTCCGCACGCGGAGAGATAAGGGCACACGGTACCACCCACCCCGTGAAGTGCCACACCGCGCCAGCATGTAGCGTGTCCCGGCAAAGGCTGCGTGCTAATGTGAGAAGCGGACAGAGTAGGCGGGTTTCCTCCTATTCAAGGAGAGCGCATGAGAATGCTTGCCGCAGCTTGCCTGGCTGCGACCCTGGCCGCGATCCTGGCTCGGACAATGACCGCTGGTTTGATGCCGCCGGCCGTCGCACAGGCCCAGACTGCTGCCGGCAACGTGAGCGGCGCGACTGCGACCCCAGTCAAGCATCTGGTGGTGATCTTTGACGAGAATGTTTCCTTCGACCACTACTTCGCAACTTATCCCAATGCGCTCAACCCTCCCCACGAGACCCCCTTCAAGGCGCTCGCAGGAACGCCCGGGGTGAATGGCTTGACGGAACTGCTGCTCCAGCGCAACCCAAATTTTCTGAACGTAAAAGTAAATAAGAGCTACGCTGTGAATCCCTTTCGCCTGGGCCCGGCGCAGGCGGCAACCGCCGACCAAAATCACGGATACACCGAAGAGCAGCTTGCCTTCCACAGCGGCCTGATGGATTCTTTCCCGCAATATTCCGGCCTTCCCGCGCTTGCAACTCAAAAACTGCACCCGGAAAGCCTGGTGGGCGCGCCACCGGAATATGTGCACCAGACCAAAGGATTGGTGATGGGCTACTTCGACGGGAATACGGTGACAGCGTTGTGGAACTACGCCCAACGCTATGCATTGAACGACAACTCGTACGCATCGACCTTTGGACAATCGACCCAGGGGGCCATTGAGCTGATCTCCGGTCAAACCAACGGCGTGACGGACCAGATCAACGCGGCAAGTTATTTGGTCGACGGTGGCAACGGCACCTATACCGAGATCAATGATGGGGATCCCATCGGGGACAAGTGCTCCAGCACTACATGGGGTCAAATGCGTTACACCGGCAACAACATCGGCCAGATGCTGAACAAGCGGCGCGTGACCTGGGGCTGGTTCGAAGCCGGCTTCAATTTGACCAAAAGAAATCCCAACGGTAGCACCGGCTGCCGGCGCAGTACTCTGTCAAAAGTCACGCAGGTATTGACCTCAGATTACATTCCGCATCACGAGCCCTTCCAGTACTACACCACCACAGCGAATCTGCTCCACACCCGGCCCTCCTCGGTGCAGATGATCGGCAAGGAGGGAGATGGCGCAAATCATCAGTACGACACGGACGATTTCTTCGCCGCGGTGCGCGCGGGCAATTTCCCCGCGGTTAGTTTCCTCAAGGCTCCGGCCTACCAGGATGGGCATGCCGGCTATTCTGATCCGCTGGATGAGCAAACGTGGGTGGTCACGATGATCAACTTCCTTGAGCGCCAACCGGAGTGGAAGAACACCGCCGTGATTGTGGCCTACGACGACTCAGACGGCTGGTACGACCACCAGATGGGGCCGATCGCGAACCAATCGACCAGCAAAGCAGATGGCTTAACCGGACCTGGGCAATGCGGCGACGGAGCCACCGGGCTGCCCGGCCCCGCTGTCGCCCATGCGCAAGGCCGGTGCGGATACGGTCCTCGCCTTCCGCTGCTGGTGATCTCGCCCTTTGCCCGGCGCAATTATGTTGACCATAGTCTCACGGATCAAACTTCCGTCCTGCGCTTCATCGAAGACAATTGGCTCAACGGAGAGCGTGTGGGCGGCGGGTCTTTCGACGCCATCGCCGGCACCATCAACGCGATGTTTGACTTTGCTCATCCGGATGCGCGGCCGTACATCCTGGATCAGTCGAACGGCGAGCTTCTTACACCGTAGGCGGAAGATCTGAGCTCCACATGTCGACGATACATTTCCAGCTGCCGTCCCCTTGCTTCTTCCAGATCTCCAGCGTCTTCCCCTGGTCAGTGACTGGCTTACCGTGGACATCGACAGTGAGCGTATAGCTGCCCTGGGTATAGGCAACCTCCCCCGATCGCGCCACTTCGACCGTCGCCGGTTTCCAATTGATAGCGAGACCAGGCGCTGCTAACAACTCCCCGATGTATTTGCGGATGCCTTCCTGGGTATCAACCTTCTTATCGTTTGGCGGCAGAAGCACCGCATCCTTGGAATAGAACGCTACCCAGTCATCCACTTTTTTCGACTGGGCAGCCTTGCTCCAGTTTTCGTCGGTTTGTCGAACCGCCGCCTCATCAGCGGCTGGCGTAGACGCCGGCGGTCCGGAGTTGCACCCGAGCATGAAGAAAAGGCAAGAAAAACCAAGATACTTTACGGCTCGAATGATCCCCGTTTGCCCCTGCAATTTTTCCATAGTCTTTCCTTCGCTGTGCTTGAATGAGAACTCCGCGAGACTATAACAGATGCATCAGGTATTTCGATCGATCGTATCCCATCAATTCATTGGACGCGATACCTCCCTGCTGTCATCGTTAATGAATGAAGACGAAATCCGTCCTTCAGATACTTCTGCTTTCGGCGGTATGGGGAGTGTCATTCCTCATGATCCGCATCGCCGGCGACACGTTTCCCCCGCTCTGGGTCGCGCTCCTGCGCTGTTCGTTGGGAGCGGCCTTGCTGTGGACCGTCCTTAGCCTCGGCGGTAATAAGTTGCCGCCGCGCCGCCTGCTGCCCTGGCTGTTAGCCGTCGCCCTGTTCAATAACGCTATCCCCTTCACCTTCTTTGCCTGGGGTGAGCGCACCGTGCCCAGCAACATCGCCGCCGTGATCAATGCGACCACGCCGATCTGGACGCTGCTTCTATCCATGACCATCCATCGCACGCGAGCCACGCTGCTCACCATCGGCGGCGTTCTTCTCGGCTTCAGCGGAGTTCTGGTCGTGGTAGTCAGCCATGCTAGCGATTCCACTGGCGGCCACGTTTCCGGCGGCCTTCTTCGCGGCACTATCCTGATTGCCGTCGCAGCCTTTGGATATGCCATCGCCACCGTCCTGGCCAAGGCCAAACTACAAGGACTCGACCCCATCGGCCTCGCGACCACCCAGCTTAGTCTCGCCGGGCTCATGATCCTGCCCATCGCACTTGCCGGAGCCCACCCCTCCGCCCTGCGCCTGGCTCCGGTGTTCGCCATCGCTGTCCTTGGCTTTGCCGGCAGCGGCTTCGCTTATCTGCTCTATTACCGCCTGCTCTCCCAGGTCTCCGCCACCCACGTCGCAGCAGTTACCTATCTGCTTCCCATCTGGGGCCTCTTCTGGGGCTTATTCGCGCACGAGTCCATCGGCGTGCTCGCCTGCGTCGGTGTCGCCATCACCATTGCCGGGCTCGTCCTTTTGAATCTGCGGCCACGGGATGTGGGGATGAGGCAAACCTCTGGTCGACGGGATGTACCCTTGGAAAAATCCATTCCAACCTAAGGGCTGGTGACTAGCAGGCTGCGGAAACTCACCGCAGGAAGGGCACGGCTTTAGCCTCTCGCCAAGAACGCGATGGGAGAGCGCTTCGGAGTCTGCGTGAGAACCGCCGCTTCAGGTTTAAGTCCCGCAGGGACGGCTTTCAAAATCACAACGAACTTCTTTGTGGCCATACCTCATCCTGTTGAAACGCGATCAGCAGTTCTGATATTTCCAGTTGCGCTGCTTGCCCTCGGCGATCCACTCGATCGCGGTCGCGATCCGTTTGTCCCGCGTCTCCGGGCGTTTTGCCTCGGCGATCCACTCCACGTACTCACGTTTGCAGCTTGGGCTGAAGGCCGCAAAGACCGAGGCGGCTCGCTTATTTTTTTTCAAGGCCGCCGTGAACTCCACCGGCGCGTCCACAGACGGCTTTTGCGGCTTTACCACTTTGCGTCTGGCGGAAATCGGGCTCGTATATTGGCCATTGTCCACGAAGGCCGCGGCTTGGCGGATCCAACCCAGGATCCGCTTGTCGGAGGGTAGATCTTTTAAACTGGCAATGCGGCCGAACGAACCCATGCCGTCCCCATCCAGCACCTTGGCCTCACGCAGCACGGCCGCGATCTCCTCGCCCCAGAAACCGAAGCTGCAGTGCTCTTTGAACGCCGACATGTTGCAGAGAATCACCCCGCGATACTCAAAAAACGGCCGGCTCCACTTGATCGTCTCCTCAATTTCGGGGCAGGCCTGGTGCACAAGCTCCCGCAAGTGCTCCATGATCGGCCGCGCGAACGGCTGCACCTTCGCCAGGTATGCGTCCACTTTGGGGCTTAGGGCCTGAGTCGTTATCATAAGCAGCTCCTGTGTTTCGAAAAAAGTGTACAACTATTTCTCAGGCGCACTGAGGTCCCGTGATTCTCAAAATCATAATAATCGTAGCTGTAGCGATCGCGGCCGTTCTTGCTTTCGTGGTTCTCTACGCCGCTACCAAGCCCGACACTTTTCGTGTGCAACGTTCGGTGACGATCGATGCTGCCCCGGAAAAGATCTTTCCCCTTATCGACGACTTCCACAATTGGTCCGGCTGGGCACCCCAGGATAAAGAGGACCCCAGCATGAAGAGGATCTATAGCGGACCTGCGTCCGGTACGGGCGCGGTGTCGGATTGGAATAGCACGGGAAACGCGGGCAGAGGGCGAATGTCGATCATAGAATCAGCGCCACCAACCAGGGTTGTGGTCAAGGTGGATTTCGTGAAGCCGTTCACCGCGCATAACCTCAATGAATTCATTTTGGAAAGGATTTTGGAACCGGGGCCGGCGACCAAAGTCACCTGGACCATGCAGGGCTCCAATCTCTATGTCATGAAGCTTATGAGTACCTTTGTGAACATGGATCGCGTCATGGGGAAGCACTTCGAAACCGGGCTCAACAATCTTAAGAAGGCCGCCGAAAGCCGACCATGAGCGGCCTTCGTGCAAGTTTACAGGCGCTATCGAATAGCGCGCCGCTTTGTGCGATCGTGATCTTCGTCCTCGGCCTCCGGACAGAGGCGCAGAAAGTCATCCCCTCGCAATAGGACAACGGGCGCACCGGTGCGAACCTCCATGAAACCTGGGCATGTATATATGGGCGCCAGGCAGGAGGTAGACGCTTGGCAAATGGGAAATTGCGCAGGCGACAACGATAAAGGTTAGCATGGCATCGAGGGACTTTCTCATGAGCGATGCGACGAATTATTCCTACGAGACTCGCCTGAACGTCTTGTACAAACCACTGGAAATCATCGACGCCAAGGCGCTCGCTGACGCCTGCAACTTCGAGTGGTATAACCAGACACTCTGCCAGGTGAACGAATCCGTCGTGCGCCTGGGCGTCGTCGAAGGTGCGTACCACTGGCACAAACACGATGCAGACGATGAGTTCTTTTACGTGGTTGACGGCCAACTGCTCATCGATCTCGAGGATCGTACAGTGGCTCTCAATCCGGGACAAGGCTTCGTCGTTCCCAGGCGAGTGGTACATCGCACGCGCGCGCCGCATCGTACCATCATGCTGATGGTAGAGAACAAGGGCATCATCCCCACAGGTGATCCTTCAAGCGAAACTTGAGGTCCGAGACCGCCCAACGAAGTGCGTCGAAACGATACATTCGTAAGCGCGATGCAGGGAAAGGCTCTTGATTTCGACTATTCCCAAATAGGACTCAAGCATTGTCATGTTGAGTTTCCACATTGTATTACTCGGATTCATTGCAGAAACTCAGCTATCCTCCAGTTAGAGATTCCGCTTAGCACGCTACTCTCAACACAGTTCTTGAAGATACACCTTACCCGAATCGCTCCGCCCGGATGTCCGAGCATTGTGTCGGGGCCAATGCGAGCACGTTCAAGACGATTCAGCGCTCAGGCACGCACCTTTACGCTTCGTCAGCCCGCGCACTCTATTTTCCTTACCTGCCTCTAAACAATCCGGCTGTCTCCCTCAATGGGCGACGCGAACATGCGCGAGCAGGTTTATGCAGAGGCCCGCCTGCAAATGTCAGCGCCACTAGAGGAGCAGTGTACCCATGACTCTAACTGTTCTTGTGTGAGGTCGGTACTCGTGACAAATCTCTACCCCATTACCTTCAACAGCTCATTGGGTCCCCGCGCCATCTGCTGTTTGCCGCTTCTACTACTCGCCGTCTTTTTTGAGCCCTTACTTGGCCAGGCGCCATCATTGACCTCGCTTTCTATCTCCCCCAACCAGCCCGCGGTGGTTATAGGGGGAACGACCCAGCTCACGGCCACGGCAACTTACTCCGATGGCTCCTCCAACAATGTCAGCGGTAGTGTCGCCTGGAGCTCCGCCGATCCGCGAATGGCCAGTGTCTCCGGGAGTGGGGTCGTATCGGGATCGGCTACGGGAAACGTTGCCATCACAGCCGGCTATCAGGGACAAACTGCCTCCACCGTGATATCGAGCTCCATGGGCAGCATCCAATGGAGTGGTCCTCTGACCATCACCCAGGGAGGCACCTACTCAGGTAACTGGAAGAGTACGAATCCGAATACACCAGCGGTGACCGTTGCCACTACGGCGCCCGTGGTGATCCAGAACTCGTATGTGACCGGTCCCAGTGACCTCATTGCCGATCCCTACTATGGAAATAACCTTACGGTTAAGAACGTCGTTGGCCTGGGCGTCAATCCGAATGTACGCGGTCAATCGAATGGTCTGTTTGTCAACGCCCAGAATCCTATCCTGCTCGATGTGGAAAACTGTTACTTCGAAAACGTGCTGTTCGGAGTCTATGTCCGTGGCTATGGGGGAAATCGCGACGGGATCCAGACGATCACGATCATGAATAACCGCGGCCGTAACATTCTCGGCCTCGAGAGTGACGGGAACAACGGCTACTTACCGGGCGAAACCAATTGGCAGTGGGCGCATGCAATCCAGCTCAGCGAGATGGCTTCAGTACCCGGCATCAGGATGGCCTGGAATGAAATCATCAATTATCCCTACCAAAGCCTGGTGAATGAGAATGTCAATATGTACGATGCCTCGGGTACGTCGAGCAGCCCCGTCGAATTCCACGACAACTATATTCAGGGAGCCTACGCCTACAATCCCCCCGTCGCTAGCTACAATGGCGGCGGCTTCGTCACCGATGGCAGTGGCAGTGACACCGTGGCAACCGCGTCGGCTTATAACAACGTCTACAACAATCAGGTTGTAGGCACGGTAAACATGGGGATTGAATTCAGTACTGGACATGACAATGTAGCGTGGAACAACACCGTCATCGCCAGTGGCTTGCTTCCCAACGGAATAAAGATTCCCTCGCAGAACGTGGGACTTGTTATCGATGATGTCTATGGAAACATACCAAACGGCAGTATGTACAACAACGATATGTATGGCAATACCGTGGGTTGGATGTGCTGGGCAGCGCGCTGTGCCTGGGATGCATACCGGAACGACGACTACTTTCCGAACAATAGCAGCTACTACTCCACAAACCAGTCTATCTCCGCAAACCCGATCACCTTGCAGGCGGAAAACAGCGAATACTCAACCTGGCTGGCGAAGATCAGCTCCAATGGGATGGTTGTCGGCCCCGTGGCCCCAGCAAGCGCAAGTTCAGGCGGCGGATCACCAGTAGTAACAACTATTTCAACGGCAGCCTGGTACTACATCGTGAATACAAATAGTAGCCTGTGCGTTGATGCCCTTAACTGGGGCTATCTCGATGGGACGGTTGTGCAGCAATACACCTGCGGCGCCGCGCAGACAAATCAGGAGTGGCAATTCCAACCTACGGACAGCGGTTACTACCAGGTAGTCAACCGCAATGGCTTGATCCGGACGAATCTAAATCTTGTTTTGGAGGTGGCTGGGGGACCATGGGCCACGGCAAACCAGGTACCAGTCGAACTGTGGAGCTACGGGGGAGGGACGAACCAGCAGTGGATGCCGGTGTCCCTGGGAAATGGCGCCTACAAGTTTATCGCCCGCAACAGCTCTAAGTGCCTTGATGTTCCCAGCGCCTCGTCGGCAGTTCTCATCCCATTGCAACAATTCGATTGCAATGGAACCGGGGCGCAATCTTACACGCTACAGCGAAAGTAGCGTTTTCCGCGCACCCGTTCACTTGATCACGGGTGACAGAGCGATCGAGGTCAGACCCAACAGGAAGCAAAGGAACATCAGCGCGAGATAGAGGCGAACACGGCTGCCGGCCCCGCGGAACTCTTTCCACACGAAGACTCCCCATAACGCGGAGATCATGGTGTTGCCCTCACCCATGGAGAAGGAAGTTGCCGGACCGATCATCGGCACGTAGGAAGCGACGAAATTGGCGATGGTTCCCACACCCCAGATAAGTCCTCCAGCGATGCCCCAGGCATGTGCGCTCCAACGGCCGCTAACGTAATCGTTCCAGCGTAGCGGAGAGCCGGTGATGGGCCTGCGCATCAGCAGATAAATCATGGGCAATGCCGATGCCATGGCGCCCACAGAAAAGATAACGTTCACGGTATAAGGCTGCAGATGCCCTGGGCCGGCCAGTGATTTGGCTACCAATGGATAGAAGAGTCCGGCTCCAATGCCTCCAATGACGCTGAGGAGAATGCCCTTTCCAGGCTTGCCGCCGGCCTGCGATATCCCCTTGTAGGCCAGGCATCGAGAGCAATCGCGATGCAGACGAGAGCAATTCCGGAGAAGATGAGTACCGGATTGCCCGCCGGAGAAACGACGTAGTTGAGAATCGCTCCCAGAACCAGCGCCAGCCCTGCGCCAATGGGAAAGGCTACCGCCATTCCGGCCACTGAGATTGCAGCCACGATCAGAATATTGCCCACGCTGAAGACGGCTCCTCCCGCGAAGGCCAACCACAGGCTTCGCTGGCTCGCGGCGCGCAAATTCAGGAAAAAACTCTGCGGCGATGTGGGATCCACCTGACCCAGCGTGAGGCCGAAGATCAGGGAGCACAGAAGCAGGCCAAGGGTGTAGTCGAAGTAGTAGAGCTCGAAAGGCCACTGGCGGGTGATCTTCTGTGTGTTCGCCCAGGTTCCCCAGCAGAGCATGGTGAGCGTCATCAGGAAGAGCGCGAGCCCATAGGTCTGTGGTGTGAACATGGCGCTCCCTGCCCGGCGCTGGACGAGCCCCTCTATCATGCCACGGTCCTCATGGGTACGATCCGCTGCTTACCCACGCATTGCGGGAATTCGCAGTCCCGATTGGCCACAAAAGCGTTACTTTCATGTCTTCCACAACTACGACTTTTCCGGATCTCGCACGTACATTGTGTAAGTGGATGTTCGCGGCCCAGGCGTCGGTCAAGCGCGACCGGGTTTGCCACGCAGGGGAAATAGATGTTCAGGTCCGCCGCAGCTGTCATCGAGCGGGAATCCACACCGCTAGGAGGGTAATAGTTTCTACCGTCCTGGCCTTGATATTCTCCGCGCATTGGCTTTTTTGCTGGTGTTTGTTGCCCATGGCCTGGCAGGGCACATCGACAAGCCAACCGAAACCGGAGCCATTGCCCGCGCCGGAGAATTTGGCGTCTGCATCTTTTTCTTTCTTAGCTCCTACCTGATTACCGAACTCTTGCTGCGCGAAAAACGCGATACCCACACCATCCTTATCCCAGCGTTTTATGCGCGGAGAATCCTTCGCATTTGGCCGCTGTATTTCGCCATGATCGCCTTTGGCTTCTTTTACGGGCTCTTCTCTCCCGGGAGTAGCGTTTCTGTTGCCTGGGCCGTCTCGATGCTGCTGTTGTTCACAAACTGGTACACCGTGGGTCACGGCTATCCACCGGATTCCTTTTTCCCCTGTGGAGCATATCTCTAGAAGAACAGTTCTACGCGTTGGCCGTGGATGGTGAAGTATCTGAGCCCCGGCGGTTTGCTGGGCATCGCTTCCCTGCTGCTGGCCAGTGCCTACCTGACGTTGGCCCTGCTGCTGGGTCAAAAGCAAACTTTGGATCCGGCGATCTGGGTCAATAGCCTGGTGCAGTTTCAGTTTTTCGCGCTGGGAACGATGACGGCGATCGGGCTGCGCGGGCGGGTTCCCCATCTTGCCAAAGCTCTGCGCTGGGGACTGTTCTTAGCCGGGCTGCTGTGTATGCGCTTCGCCCAAGCTGCGGTCTTTGCGAACGATCCCAGCCTCGCCCAGGATTTCGCGCACATTGCGCCGCGGTTCCTTATCGCGCTTCTGGGATGTCTCTGTCTCTTCTTCAGCCTGCTGCCATCGACCGCCGGCAAAATGCAAAAGCCCTTTATCTATCTGCGGAAAATATCCTACGGCCTGTATGTCTACCACGTGCTATGGCTCGACGCTGCCAAGCATTTACCCTGGCATTTTGCCGGCGATCTCAGCCCTCTCGCCTCGCAGCTAGGTGCGATGGCGATCGCATTCCCGCCACCATCGTGACCGGCATACTCTCCTACCGCTACCTGGAAAGTCCCTTCCTGCAGTAAGAAACGCTATACCGTTGTTCGATCGCGTCCGCTGTAGGAGCGGATCATTTGATGTAGTAGCCGCTCACTCGCCAGTAACCTTTGGCGAAGGCCAGGGTCAGCGTTTCCAGTGCCTCTTGCCGGTTGGCAAAGCTGGCGCTGTAGTGAAGCACCACGTACTGGCCCTCCGGAGCTCCCGGCACAGTTGTGGCGTAGCTGGCGTCGATGAGCTCGCGCGACAGCAGCGCGCCCGTCCCGGCGCGCGCCTTCTCCAATTGCTTGGCGAACGCATCCCGGTCGAGCTGGGCGCGGATCAGCATGCCGGTGTAGGCATAGCTGTCGGCGTAGCGCCCGTGGTCAAGGTAGCCAACAAACCCCAGGGCCTGACGTTCGGCCGCCTGCTCATCCGCGATATGCGGGTCAGCAGACGGCTCCGCTTGCTGCATACCTGCTGGTGGGGGCGCGGGCGCCTGCGCGGCCGTCTCCGCGGTCATGATACGCCCGTGTATCAGGCCGACTACTACCGCGACGATAATGATGCCGCGCGCGCAAAAGAAAAGAGCTGCCCTACCGGGCGTATTTGACTGAGCATCCATAAGGGCGGGTATAGGCGGTCTGCACCGGTTGGCCGGCCATGGCTTCGGTGAGCGCCGTAGATACGTAATTTTTCGACGATGGAATGTCGGAGACGTCCGTGGTGGCATGATCGTCGATGGCGCCGGCGTAGATCAGTTTCCCGCTGGGATCGATGATGAACATGTTGGGAGTGGTCTTGGCATCGTAAAGATGTCCGATGGCGCCGCTGGGGTCGAGGATAGCCGCGGTCGGCTTAGCGCCCATTTTCTTCATGTAGGCATTTTCCGCAGACGCATCGACATAGCCCTGCGTGCCAGGAGCGGAGGAGATGATGGTGAGCCACACCACACCCTTCGCCGTCCACTGCTTCTGCAGGGACTGCATATTCCCGCTCTCGTAGTGCTTCATGGTGTAGGGACAATCGTGGTTGTGCCACTCCAGGACAACGAACTTGCCGCGGTATTCATCCAGGCTCTGGGTCTTGCCGCTGGAATCGATTCCATGAAAGTCAGGCGCCGGGCTGCCGACCTGGGCGGCACGCGCGGAGGAGGCAAAGGCGATGGACAGGGCTGCGGCCAAAATTGCGGCCATGCGGACATGGACGATATTTTTCCGGGTCATCGGCTAATCCTCTTAGGGTTGTGGCTCCATCAAAGCTTGGCTGTCTTGCTTGAGCCCAGCCTCCTGTTTCTCCTTGGGGCGATTCTGGAGCTGGTCAAGCGCCCCAAAGACGATGCCCGGTGTGAGCACCTCGGGCAGCGTGATGGCCGGCTGCCCTGGAAGGTAAAAGACGTAGGTCGGCACGCCACTGCGTCCGAGTTCAGTCAGCGCTGAAGCAATGGCTTCATCATGCTTGGTCCAGTCGGCCCGGACCAGCACGATCCCGGAGTCATGCAAGCGCCGCCGCACATCCGGCCGATTGAGCACTGCACGCTCATTGACCTGGCAGCTCAGACACCAGCGCGCAGTGAAGTCAACAAATACCGGACGCCCCTGGGAGCGATATGCTCGATGGCTGCGCGGCTGTAGGGCTCCCAGCCAGCGTGACTGGAGCCGGCGCAGCCCGCGCGCTCCCCGAATCGGTCGCGGAAACTGCCACAACGCATAGAGCGGCGTGGCCACTGCCAGGACGATGACTGCCACGGCAAAGACTGAAGGCAGCCTACGCGCCGGCCAGCGGCCAAGGATCCATCCGCGATCCCCAGCAACAGAAACGCCACCAGCAATGCGGTAAGTGCATCCACTCCAGCGGATCAGGCCGAAGGCCACACCAGCCAGATCACGGTGCCGAGATCAACACAGAGGCGGCCTGCTTCAGCACTCCATCCAGGCGCCGGGCCGGGGCAAGAAGCGCATCCACATGGGATTGAACGTGACAGCCGATAAGGTGCGGCCAAGCCAAGGGCCAGTGCGGTGAAGACGGCGAAGGCCACGGCTGCGTTCGCGCCAGGCGAAACCGATAGCCGCTCCATAAGGGAGCGGTGCAGGGAGTGGCCACGACCATGGCCAGCACGCCAGTAAAAAAGCTGCCGGCATAGCCATGGCGCAGGCCGGCTGGAACCGGTACTGGTTACGGTCAGTCCGATTTCAAACATGCCGGCCAGCGAAAGCCCAAGAAAAAAGAGCAACAGCGCCATGACCGCGACAAAACCGGGAGACTGGAATTGGAAGCCCCACCCCAATTGCTGGCCGCCGGCCCGGAGACCCAGCAGGAGAGCCACCACAGCCCAGAAGGAGACCAGAATTCCCAGCGTATACACCAGGCCGTGCGCACGGACGTGGCTCTGGGGGTGCCTGGAAGCCTCCACCAGGGATAGACCCTTGATGAAGAGGACGGGAAAGTCACAGGGCATGAGGTTCAAAATCACGCCGCCGAGAAAGGCCAGGGGAGAGAAGCGTACAAGCTTGAGGAATCGAGCGGAGGAGGCTCCGCTGGCGGCCGCCGGCAAGGGCCAGGCGAAGCGTGGATCTCGTACGCCGTTCCGTCACCAACAGAAGAAACCCATTCAATTGTCCAGTTGAGTGCGGAAGTTCACGTCTCTCTTAAGAGAAATCTCTATCCACCATCCACGCCCTGGACAGGTTGAGGCGCGGCATTCTCGATCTGACTTTGATCAAGGGGAAGGACTCGGCGTTGGTGGCTGGATGACCGGTAAGGGCGAGGGCAAAACCGCTAGTTGTCGTTCCGAAGACGGCCTTAGACGAGGACGGGAGCGGCTGAGGTAAAAGGCTGTGGAAGCGATCGAAGAGCGCCTGCCGGGTAGAGTCGGCGGGGCCTTGCTGGGCCGCAACTTGCAGCGGCAGGGCCAAGTCGGCCTTTCCTGGAATACAGACCTCGGCACACCAGCCAATTGACATGGGCCGAGAGCGGGGCGCTGGAGGGTGCTTTAGCGTAGAGTCCGCGATCAAGGTGACGGGAAAGAGCACCTCGCCTTCGTAGCCAAAATCCATCAGCGGGCCGAGCGAAGCGGCGGGGTGGGGGAACTGCATGGCTCCGGCGGTGATGCCCGGGGGGAGCTTCCGCTTGATGGTGCGGCTCCCGAGAGTCGCCGGCGTTGATCCAATCGACGTGCCAGCCCTTATCTAGAGTGAAGTGCAAGCCGATGAGGGCATTGCCTCCGGGCTGGATGGAATCGTGGAGAGGAAGCAACTCGACTGTGAGGTGCTGGGCCCGGACAGGCCCGACTACCGGCTGGGGCGGTCAGCTGCGTTCGCAGCCGGGACGATGGCCAAACCAGCGCAGAGGATCAGCCACAGGGAGTTCCGGAACAAAGCGCGTTGACGAAACCTTGGCATAGAAGGGCGCAGCGGTTCTTCTATATTGTAGCTGTTAGCCAGCGTTTACGGCTCTCCACCGGCTACGCCCGCGCGAAACGGGCATGTTCCTTGTAGATACAGCGGTCCACCACCACCAGGATGCCCTCCGCCTCGGCCCACTTCACCGCTTCTTCGTGGCAGACGCCTTCCTGCAGCCATAGATACGGGATCTTTAGACGCATCACGTCTTTGACGACTTCAGGGACATCTCGGAAGCGCGGAATACGTCCACCAGGTCATTTTTCCCTCTACCGCGTAAGCGGCATGAGCGTTGGATACGCCTTTTCGCCAGGACCCTGGTTACCATGGGGTGAATCGGAATGATGCGGTAGCCTTCCTGCTGCATGTATTTGGAAACGTAAAAGCTAGGACGATCGGGCTTGTCGGTGAGTCCCACGACGGCGATGGTTTTGGTTTTTTTCAGGATGGTGCGAATGGTTTCAGGCTGATTCAATGCGTCTCCTCAGTTGCTATTGGATGCTTCATTCGACGTCAGCGGATTCTTCAATCGCAGCCGGCACACCACCCTGCCGGCGCATGATCAGATAGCCGCGGATGAACGGGTCCAGATCGCCATCGAGCACGCGATCGACATCGCCCACCTCCACGCGTGTACGCAGGTCCTTGGCAATGCGATAGGGCTGCAGCACGTAGAGCGATCTGAGAACCGAAGTTGATATCGAGCTTGGAGTCTTCCAGCTTCTTGGCCTCCTTCTTCTTCTCCAGCTCGAACTCGTAAAGCCTGGAGCGCAGCATTTTCATCGCCTTTTCCTTGTTCTTGTGCTGGGAGCGCTCATTCTGGCACTGCACCACGATGTTGGTGGGCAGATGGGTGATGCGCACCGCAGAGTCGGTGGTGTTCACGTGCTGGCCGCCCTTGCCGCCGGAGCGATAGGTGTCGATGCGCAGCTCCTCGGGCTTGATATCGATGGTGATCGAATCATCGATCTCGGGCGAGACAAAGACGCTGGCGAAGGAGGTGTGGCGGCGCTTGGCCTGGTCAAAGGCGAGATGCGCACCAGCCGGTCGATGCCCGTTTCTCCCGAGAGCTGCCCATAGGCGTACTCGCCGGTCACGGTAAACGTAGCCGACTTGATGCCCGCCTCTTCGCCGTCCTGATAGTCGTTCATCTCCGTCTTGACCGTTGCGTTCAGCCCAACGGAGATACATGCGCATCAGCATCTCGGCCCAGTCCTGAGATTCAGTGCCCCCTGCGCCAGGGTGGACAGTCACAATGGCATTAGCGCATCGGTCTCCTCGGAGAGCATGGTGCGGGTTTCGAGTTGCTCCACGAACCCGCTTAGAGATTTGATCTCGCGTTCCAGCTCCGGCTGGACCGCCTCGCCCTCGCCGGCAAGTTCGAAGTAGGCATCGATATCGCCGGTGCGGCGCACCAGCTCATTCTCCTGCGAGTTGGCCCTCGAGACGTTTCCGCTCGCGCATGAGCACTTGCGACTCGGATGGGTTGGACCAGATAGCAGGATCGGAAAGTTTGGACTCTAAGGTAGCCAGTTCCCTGTCGATGCGTGCGTGGTCAAGATCTCCCGAAGGTCGCGAACCTTTTCGCGAACCGGAGCGTAGGTAAATTCGAGTTCATTCGACATGAGGCTTAACCGTTTTCTTAAAGATGCAGCCGTTGCTGGCGGCGCAGATGACCGCGTCCGACGGCGGCAAGAACACCAAGGCTGATTATCCCACAGAGATAGGCGAAGAGGTCACCGTGCTGGGTGTAGAGGTCAAGTCGCTGCGATCGCCATACTTGGCGGCCAGCGAGGTAAGCGCGTGGCGCTGCACGCTGGCAGTGAGCCTTCCGTAGGGATCGATGATAGTGGTCAGGCCGGTATTGGTATCGCGCAGTACCCAGCGTCGATTTTCCACCGCGCGCATGCGCGCATGTCGAGTGTTTGCCGGGCGCGCAGGTGTCGCCGTACCAGCCGTCATTGGAAATGTTGACCAGTAGCTGGGCGCCCCGCTTCACGAATAGCCGTATCTCATCGCCAAAGATCTCTTCGTAGCAGATGAAGACGCCGAAGCTGTGGTTGTCGGTTTTAAAGACGATGAGGCCATCGATGGGTCATTTTGCCGGCCTGCTGGTGAGGTCTCGCGAAGGCAAAAAAGCGCTTATACGGGATGTGCTCGCCCCACGGAACCAGGTGGAGCTTGTCGTAACGGTCCACGACAGCGCCATCGAGACAGACGAAGAGAGCGGAGTTGTACATATCGAAGCGGGGAATGCGGGTCCAGGGAAGTGGTGCCCGCGATCACCGGCGCGTGCATGGTCACCGCCAGCGTGCGAGTGCGGCAAGGAGGCGTGCATCCTTGTCAAGAAAGGCGCCGGCGATTCCGGCCACAGAATGATGTCGGGAGTAACCGGTGCCACGGGACAATCAGGGGTAACCGGATAAGCGTTGAGTTCGGGCATGCCGGCAAGGTAGGGCCCACAGGTACGAGTGCTGAGCTTGATGAATTGGCTCATGTGCTCGTCAGACCGGCGCCGGGCCAGCTGTTGTCCTGATTGACGTTCAGATTTTGCTGCAACAGCACCGCAGTCGCCTGCACCGGCGCTGGGGGCGGCGCAAAATGCTCGCCGTTCTGCAGCACCAGCGCCGCCAACATGCCACTGATGAAGATAAGCAAACGGTCGCGAGGCGACCAGGCCCCAGGCAATCAGCGCGTTGACCGCAACCAGCACGAAGGTTAGCCCGTAGACGCCGGTGAACGGAGCCAGACTGGTCAGCCAAAAATTATCGATTTGCGAGTAGCCCAGCAGATCCCATGG
>CAWBBY010000023.1:0-349708 GCA_963787145.1 uncultured Acidobacteriaceae bacterium | reverse complement strand
AGCCGCATGCTTGACCTGGCGCGCATGCGCTCGCTGATTGAAAACTAGCCCAGCAGCGGCTTCGAGCGGCTGGATGTGAACCGCTCGCATCACATCGCGCTCACTCGTGGTATCTCCGTGGGCAGATTTTTGCGGCAGTACGATCCCGCGAAAGGCTAGAGCGGTTCCGCGATTACTGTGCCCCATCCGGGCTCAGCGAGGTGGGTCTTTTCTTGGTGAAAAGCCCCGTTCGAATTATCTTGACGGTTTACACCTATAGTGGAACCGCTATAGCCGGTGATTTGAAGAGCAGGTTTACTTCCATCCGTTCCCAGAGTCTTGGCTCTCCCAATTGTGAGCATTGCGGAGCCGGATGCCGCTCACGTGCAGAGACGTCTTCCAAAGCCCCTTCAATGACGCCAGGCTTTCCATGATGCGCAATTCGACACCCAGCCCGCGCAGTTCCGCCAGCAGATCGCTTAGCGTCTCGCATTTGATCGGAGCAACAGGCAGCCGGGAAACCCACATGCCGGCGTCATGAAGGCTCATGAACTCTGCTTCAGGCAACTCATAACGATGCAGCGAGCTGGTCGCAAGGCAATCGAGCCATGTCCATTCGATGTGTGCGATCATCCTGCATGGTCGCTCTCCCCACCAGCGCTCATAGTCCTCAGGGGTCGTAGTAGGTGTAGGCCAGCATAAAACGCGAGGGCAATCTCGCGGAAACAAATACATCGGCTGGTGGAGTTCATCAATCGCCCAGACCAGAGGCCCGTTGAGCCATTCGTCCCCGACCGGCCTCTCAGCGGAAATGCGAACGGGACGCGGCATGAAAATTCCGATGTTCGGGTCGTCGCTGAAGTGAAAGAGTCTCACGATTATCTCAGCGTGTGACCTCTAGGTGGCTGCCGTCACAATCACCGTAACCTGTATCGCGTGTGAGATCACCGTCCCTTGCGTGCCGGTCACCACGATGGTGTAGGTGCCGGGCGTAGTACCAGGAGTTGGAGTGGGCGTCGGAGTAGGGGTCGGGGTGGGTGCCGGCGTAGACGAGCTGCCGCCGCCGCACCCGATTCCGGCCGTGAGAACCGCGAGAACAACCAGGCTCAGCAACCCGCGCCATCTCCTCCGCCGTGCCGGAATGCCCAATAGGAAAACGCAAGCCAAGGTGGCAGTGCCGCTGGCGGTAAACCAGCCGATCCGCCGAGCAGAGAGACTGCCAGCCTTGACCGCGCCGCTGGCAGGCGCGGATGCGACGATGGTAAGCGTCGCCGTGGTGTTTCCGCTGACTGTGACCGAAGTAGGATTCAGGCTGCAGGTCAATCCGCTAGGCCCGGCACACGCGAGGCCGACCGATGCGTTGAAGCCATTGATCGAACCGAGGTTCAGGGTCGCGGTTCCGGTCGCGCCCGCTGCGATGGTTACAACGGAGGCTTGCGCCACCATAGAAAAGTCCGCTAGGGGATTGGAAAGCGACAAGCTAGTCTGAGACTGCGTGTAGACTGTGTTCCCGGAATACGTAATCACCACAGTGTTGCTGCCTTGTGGTAGAGACATATTTACGTTGTCAAAATAATAGGTTGCCGTCGATGTGTCACCCGATGCTGCAGGGGTGAGGGTAATGCCGCCGGGAGTTAGATCAAGGCCCCCCGACTCAAGATCGACTGTGCCGGTGGGCGCCGCGGATCCGGTCTTTCCAGTCACCGTGATCGATAGGTTGATGCGGGCGGAGGGCGAAGCCGTGCTACTGCTTGCGGTAGCAGTAGTGGTCGAGGCCGCCAGCGCGCTGGGTCCGGTTACAGTCAACGACCCGGCAGGCGAAGCGGTGTTACCGGTGAAGTAATTGCTGTCACCGGAGTAGGTCCCGGCCAAGGCCACCGAGCCCACCGGCAACGCCGTACTCTGTGCGCTGGTGATGGTATAGGTCGCGACCGCGTAGCCATTTTCGAACGGGCTGACGGTGCCCGATCCGAGGGTCGTCGACCCGGCCATGAAAGTCACCGAGCCAGTCGGAGCGGCGCCTCCTCCAGGTGTTTCTACCAGTCCCGTGAGGGTAGTTGTCTGCCCCTGGGCAATGGTCGAAATAGCTGAACTCACGGCCACTGCGGTCGATGCTTTGACTACCGTGAACGCCACGGTCGCCGGTGTGCTCGACGATTTGTTATAGCTGGCGTCACCGGAGTAAGAGGCGGCGATCGAATGGGCGCCCACGGCAAGTGTGCCGGTGGCGTACTCCGCATCACTTTCTGAATTCACGACCACTGTGTTCAATGCATTACCGTTGTCGGCAAATGTCACTGTGCCGGTGGCAGGGGTGGGTACGGCGCAATTGGAGGAACAATTGTAATAACTGGTCGGAACAGGCTGTCCGTTAATATAGGCGACCGTGCCATAAGGCACCTGTTGCCCGCTCAGACTGGTTAACTGTCCGCTCACACTAGCAGCCACCTGAAGAGAAAGGGTGCTGGCCTCCGGTGTCACTGTGATCGCCGTCTTGGTAGACGTGCTGGGGGCAAACGTTCCATCGCCGGAGTAGCTTCCCCAAATGTTATAGCTGCCGCCGGGCAAGAAGGTGACACTCCCGGAAGCCGCACCACTGGCGAGAGCAAAAGAGAATTGCCCCTGTGAACTGATGAGCGGGCTGTCCGTCATGACCGCAACATCGCCGGTTGGCGTGCCGCCGCTGCCGGTTACGTCCGTCTTGAGGGTCACCGCGGTACCGTGGGCAAACGAGGCCGACGAGGTGCTAAGGGTAGTGGTGGTCGCGGTTCCGTTACTGCGACTGTTCCAATTGGTGACCAGTACGTTGGCGTCGATCGAGCCCAGACCGGTGGCCAGATCGTACCCTGGACCGGCAGCGTACCCGTTCAATTCACCGTTGGTGCAATTAGCTGAGCCTGCCTGGCAAGGCATCTGGATGGTGCCGAGCGTGACGTCATGGAATGCGCTCGGCTCTTTCGCGGCCAGGGGATACAGCTCATAGTCCGCCTGCCCCTGCGGCCCATAGTCCTGGTTTACGATCGCCATAATTCCGGCAAAGGCCGGAGAAGCGACCGAAGTGCCACCGAACCCGCTGATCTGGGGGCTAGTGGTGCTTTGGCAGTCGCCATCCGCGGCGCAGACGGCGTAAAAGCTCCCATTCACACCGTTAGAGGCAAAGAGCGAAATATCCGGCAAGTCGCGGGCGCTATCCGTGGGCACCCCGGTGGCTACCTGCCACGAAGGTTTCGGCGTAGGCGCGCAAGCTGTCACCGTGGTACCGGTCGA
Organism: uncultured Acidobacteriaceae bacterium; assembly: GCA_963787145.1. GTDB lineage: Bacteria > Acidobacteriota > Terriglobia > Terriglobales > Acidobacteriaceae > PALSA-350. The sequence goes on along the minus strand of CAWBBY010000023.1, from coordinate 346,462 downwards.
GTCCAGTGTTGGGTTGCCACAGGTGCTGGGCCCTCCGCCGCCACCGGAGATGGAGCCGCCGGCTATCATCAAGAGGTTCAACCCGTACTGGCTGTCATTCCAAGCCTGCTCCGGGATAGGGGTCTTCAGCGAGCCGTTCTTGCTGTCATTGGTGCTGTTCCAATAGGTGGCGAGCGCAGCCGCGTTGGCGTAGTGGAAATCGGTACCGCCGACAGCCACGTTGAATGGGGTCGAGGCAATCCCGTTCACTGCCAGCCCTTGTGTCGCCACTGTTTCTGAGTCGGGATCGTCGCAACCCGCCGACCCGCTGTCGCCGGTCGAGACCATGACGGTGATTCCCTGGGCCGCCGCCTGTTCCCACAACCCGTTCCACAAGGAATTCTGCGAGCCCAGCGAGAACTCGCATTGGCCAAAGCTGATGCTCATGACCGGCGCAATGTTCGAAAACACCGCGCGCTCCGCAGCCAGAATCAAACCCTGTTCCAAGCTGGTGTCTCCAGCGATCACCAGGTCGATGGTGGCGCCGGGAGCCACTGCCCCGGACCACTCCACGTCCAGGTAAGCTTCGGCGGAGGCGCCATTCAGCCCATCCGGGTTATTCGCACCATCGATCCCGGGATCGTTGCCGTCGATGATCACCTCGGGGGACGAAGCCGGCAGCCCGAAGAGGGTACGAAAGTTGTTGACGAAGTTTATATTGATATTCGATTCGTTGATGATCGCGATGCTCTGGCCGGTGCCGTTGAGCGGCTTCGCGGCGCTGTAAAGCGGGGTCACGTCATACTGGGTGGCAAAGTCTTCCGGCGCGACAGCGTACATGTTGCCCAGGGCGCCGCCGGGCAAGGTCCACTCTGGAATCGCCTGATGGGTCTTGGGATCGTATTGCGCGCTTCCCAGAAAGTGGCTGTAGTGGCGCAGAGGAAAATTATTCAGCGAAACAAAGCCGCCTAACACCGGCGCCAGCGCGACGGGAATTTCCGGGTTAACCGCATTGGCGTAATGCTGCTGGCCATTGACCTGGTATTTGTGAATAGAAGTATGAAATGCCTGCTGCAAAGCGCCTACCGTGCCGGCAACCTCCAGCGTCTGCTTGCCCGGATTTACCTTCAGTATCTGGAATCCCTGGGTCTGAAGCCAGTCCTCGATGGTCTGCACATCCTGGTCGCTGGGCCCGAACTGTTGTCCGAACTGTTCGGGCGTCAGCCATTTGTGAAAATTAGCGGTGCCCGGCGTGTGCATGTCTCGCAGCAGTTGCTGCAGGCTCGCCTCCTGTTCCGGGCTGCGCTTCAATACCAACTGTAACCGGTCCAGTTGCATATCCGGCGAAGCGGGGCCGCGGTCGTTGCGGGCATTGGCCAGCGGGTGGACTGTACCGGGCAGGGTAACCCGGGCATTGTCATCCACCGGTTGGATCAGGCGCGCCACCTGCTGCGCCAACGCGGAATTGACTGCGCCAAGGCATACCAGCAGCATCACGGCCGGCGAAAATATGTATGTCCAGTGGGAAAAGGAGTTGGGTCGCATGGTCTTCCTCAGTATCTTTCGCGCGCGTTCCTTGCTTAAACCGGAAAGGGCTCCACGAGGCATTCTACTCACGAGATACGTCGCCCGGAGTTTATTCCTACTCCGGTACCAGGAGAGGCAAAGTTCTCGGAAATCGTTTTTCCCTGTTAGCGGAAGAGCAAGCAAACGGGAAAGCTCAGCGGGTATTGATTGCCGGTTGGAGTCAGAAGTCCGGAGCGCGGGCTGCGGGCGAAGACGACGATATTGGAGGAGTCCTGGTTGGCCACCAGCAGCCACTGATTGCCGGGGTCGAGGGTGAAATGGCGGGGGCTCTTGCCGCCACAGTCCACATGCTGCACTGCTTTGAGCGTTCCCCGGCGATCGTCGATAGAGAAAACCGCCACGCTATTATCCCCGCGGTTAGAGGCATAGACAAACCGGCCGGCGGAATCGACCGCGACCGTGGCCGCCGTATTCGATCCGGTAAAGCCTTCGGGGAGGGTCGAGATGTTCTGGATTCTGTTCAGAGTCCCTCGCTCACCATCCCAAGCCAGGACGTCGAGTGTGCTGGCTATCTCGTTGAGGGAATACGCCCACTGTCCTGTGGGATGAAAAGTGAAGCTGCGTGGGCCAGAGCCGGGCAGCGCCTCGTAGGAGGGGGGAGTGTTCGGAGTGAGCCGCGCCGTGAGTGGGTCCAGGTGATAGACGGAAACGTGATCCAGGCCCAGGTCGTTGACCAGCACGTAGCGGTTGTCACGGGATACGGTAGTGCAATGGGTGTGAGGAGCAGCCTGTCGTTTCGGGTCCGCGCCGTGGCCGGTGTACTGAAAGCTGGAGACTGCCTTGCTGAGCCCTCCGCCCTTCAGCACGCGGAAGGATGCGGCGCTGCCACCGCCATAGTTGGCGACGAAGACGGCTTTTCCCGTGAAATCCACCGCGATATTGCACGGTCCGCCGCCGGTTGAAGAAACAACATTGATGGGTTTCAGCTTGGGCCCGTCGACTACAAAAGAAGTGATCGAACCGCTCTTCTCTCCGTGGTAGTCATCCACCTCGTTGACCGCGTAGAGATGGCGGCGATCTGGTGAAAGCGCCAGGAAGCTGGGATTGACGGTAGCCGCCGCCAGCCCGAGGGGCGTCATGGTGCCCGCATCCGCATCCCAGTGAAAGCCATAGATGCCTTGGCTGGTGCCCTTGTCTGTGTAGGTGCCGGCAAAGATCAGTCCGCCGGGGGTGGCGGCCCATCCCCGGGTGCGCACTGCCAGGGCGAGGGCCGGGAGTTTGGCCAGGAAAGAACGGCGGCTTGAATTTTCCATCCCCGCCATACTACTGTAAGTCGACCTTGCGACCCGAGGCTCTTGTGATCATCGCTCAAGTCTCTTGCCGGCTCTGGTTGGCATGAGAGCGCTCTTATTTATGTGGTGGTTACAGCCGATTCTTCATCTTTTGCTGTTACTGTAATGTACGAGATTGGCGGGGGAGGTAGCTGTGCGCGTAGGACTCTTTACCAGGGAATATCCACCGCACGTCTATGGCGGGGCCGGCGTTCACGTGGAGTATCTAAGCCGCGAACTGGCGCGCAAGGTTTCTGTGGAAGTCCTCTGCTGGGGTCAACAGCATTCCGATCAACGCAACCTCCACGTGCAAGGACAGGAGCCGTGGAGCGAAATTACCCAAGGCACCCAGGGAAAATTCAAGGGCGCACTGGAAGCCTTATCGCTGAACCTGACCCAGGTCAAAGCCCTCGGCGGAATCGACATTGCGCATACGCACACCTGGTACGTATCCATGGCCGGCTTTCTGGCCAAGAAGCTGTACGACATTCCGTTTGTCCTCACCACTCATAGCCTGGAACCGTTGCGCGCCTGGAAGGCGGAGCAGTTGGGCAGCGGTTACGCCATGAGCTCTTGGATGGAGAGAACCGCGATCCTCGACGCAGACGCTGTGATCGCCGTCTCCAGTGGCACGAGGGAAGATATCCTTCGCGCCTACCCGGTGGATCCTGAGCGAATCCACGTGATCTACAACGGCATCGATCTGGAGCAATACCAGCGCACTCCGCAGACCTCGGCGTTGACGGCCTACGGCGTCGACTTGGCCATCCCCTACGTGCTTTTTGTGGGCCGCATCACGCGCCAGAAGGGTGTGACCCACCTGGTAGACGCGGTTCGCTACCTGCCCGCTGGGACCCAGGTGGTGCTATGCGCGGGCGCTCCCGATACCCCTGAAATTGCCGCCGAGTTGCAGCGCAAGGTGGAGGAGGCGCGCACCTTTAATCCAGGACTGATCTGGATCGACAAGATGCTCAGCAAGGCGGAGACGATCCAGTTCTACAGCCACGCGGCTGTATTTTGCTGCCCATCGGTCTACGAGCCGTTCGGCATCATCAACCTGGAAGCCATGGCCTGCAGGGCAGCGGTCGTGGCCAGCGCTGTGGGCGGGATCAAAGAGGTCGTGGTGGACGGTGAAACCGGATACCTGGTCCCCTTCGAGCAGGATCCGGTCACCAGCTTTCCGCTGGACCCCGATCGCTTTGCCCGAGATCTTGCTGCGAAACTGAGCGATCTGCTCGCTGACCCGGCGAAGTGCAGACGGTTTGGCGAAGCGGGCAGGAAACGTGCGGAAGAGAAGTTCAGTTGGGCCCGCATTGGCGACCAGACGATCGATCTCTATCAAACCCTGATAGACGCCCGAAAACGCTCAAAGTAGTACTGGGACCGGGTGCCTTGTAAAGCTGCGCGTCAGCCGGCGGGAGATATTCTGCCGTGTTGAATCAACGCACGCACGAGCGCGCCAGCCCCGACCCCCTTTTCCTACCGAGGTTCCCCTGGATGAGGGTTCTCCTGCTTGGGCTTCGGTTCCTGCTCGGGCCTCGCCTCGGGTTGTGGCCTTGTCTCCGGCCGCGCCTCTGGAGCTGGCCTTGCCTCAGGAGCTGGGCGTGCCTCCGGAGCTGGGCGTGCCTCCGGAGCTGGGCGTGCCTCCGGAGCTGGGCGTGCCTCCGGAGCTGGGCGTGCCTCGGGAACTGGCCGTGCTGCTGGAGCTGGCCTTACCTCGGGAGCTGGCCTAACCTCCGGGGCTGGGTGTGCTTGCTGCACTGGTCGCTCTGGCTGCGGAGCTGGGTGCACTTGCGGGGCCGGACGTACCTGCGGAGCTGGACGTTCCTCCGGAGCCGGCCTTACCGTCTGAACTGGCCGCTGCTGGGGTTCCGGTCGTGCCGGCGCTGCTTGCTGAACCGGTCGTGCCGGCCCTGCTTGCGGGACCGGCCGTTCCTCCACGGCCCGCTGGATGGGGGGCTTAGGCTGCTCGCGTTGCTGCACCACCGGCGCCGCAACCGGCTGGCGCCGTTCCACGGCAAGCGGCTTGGCGGCTACGACCGTCTGCGGCTGGCCGCGGTTTACGGCAACAAACTGGGCGCGGTTCGTGCTCGCTACAACCCTTTGTTGCCGCTGAACCGCTAACGGTGCCAGACGCGGCTGCCTCAGGGCGGCCAATTCCGGAGCGGTCGGTCGAAGATTCACGCCGCCAGGACCACCGTGATAGCTCACACGGTTGTAAGTAGTGATATTCGTGACGTTGCGAATGTATGTATTGTGAATGACGGTGACGTTCACGTTCGTTACTTGGCGGTTGTAGTTGAATTGATTGTTGTTCCAATAACCACCGTAATAGCCGCGGCCGACGTAGCCGTTTCCGTAGTTCACGCCGCCGTAGTATCCGATGTAACGTCCCCAGTAGCCTTGGTGGAATCCGTAGCGGCCCGAATTGTAATCCCAGTATCCCGGAGTCCAGAGCGCCCCAACATAGGGAGCGAAGGCCCACACTCCAGGAACCCAATAGTAGCCGGCCGGAGCGTAGGACCAGTAGCCCGGCGTCCACATGTAGTTTGGTTCGGGGCATGGCGGCTGTTGATACTCCGGCAACGGAGGAGGAGGCTCGGGAGCGTACTCGGCAACCTGGTCCTGGTAACCCTGATCCGAATAGCCCTGGTCTTGTTGATCCTGATATTGCGGCTGCTGGTATTGGGTCTGCTGTTCTTGCTGCGGTTGCTGCTCCTGCTGGGGATATTGTTGCGGGCTCTGCGCAGGATAAGTGGGAGCCGGGTTAGCCTGGGGAGCCGGAGCCGAGTAGACCGGGGCACTCGCCGGGGCTGCACTCTCGTTGGCTGGAGCAGCTCCTCCGGTATCGCTGACCGGCGCGAGGTTTCCATTCTCCGCCGCATTCACTTGATCGCTATCGTTCTTGTGGCACCCTGCCGTCAAAACAGCCAACATCAATACGGGGAGAAAAACCATTTTCCCTGGGTTCGTCATTCGTTCCTCTGCTCTCTCGAGCGGGCCGCAGCCTACCCTGTCGATGGTAACCCTCAGTTACCAGCTAAGTTATCCAAGTGTCTGATACTGAGATGCACACTTTGGTCCGCGAGAGCGCCAGCGGGAGGCTTATATAGCTGATTCGAAAATCGTTTTCCGTTTTAGGGCTGTTTTTCGAGAATTACCGAAGTACTGTCGTAATCGCCGACCAGTTTAAGGTCGATGCCATGGTGCATCAGGTAAGCGCCGCTTACGCTCTCCGTTTCTGTTAGTTGCTTGGGATCGATCGCCTGCAGCTTGTACATGGCGTTTTCATCCAGGCCGCGCAGGAAAACAGTTGGGAAGGGCGTTCCGAATTGCTGCGAATGGAGGAAAGCAAAGAGCACCGCCTGGCGCCCATCCTGTGAAACGTACTCATCTGCCGAAACTTCGCTACCCTCGGGTGCGATGAGGCGATAGAGCGAGCCCCTTTGCACCGTAGCGCGCACTCGCTTGTAATAGGAAACGAACCCGGCCGCTGCTTGCATTTCATCGGGTGTCCACTTATTCAGATTTCCACCCACCCCCAAGGAGCCGGTCATCGCGACCAGGAAGCGAAACTTCAGCGGCTCAACCCGCCCATCGATGCCACTGGGAACATCGGTGACCCACGCCATCATGATGCCGGGAGTATAGGCCTGGGTGAATCCATCCTGCAGAGTAAGCCGGTCCAACGCGTCGGTATTATCCGAGGTCCACACTTCTTCGACGCGGCGAAGGATGCCGAGATCGACGCGGCCTCCACCACCGGAACAGGATTCGATTTCCAGCTTAGGATGCTTTGCCCGCAGCCGATCTATGATGTCGTACAGGTTGCGCACATAGGCCACATAAATCTTCTTCTGATCCTCTGGAGCAACCGCGTCCCAGCCGGGCTCTGCCCAATTGCGGTTGTAGTCCCATTTCAGAAAGGCAATATCGTTGTTGGTGACCAGCTGATCGAGCCAGTTAAAGACGTATTCCTTTACGTCGTCACGGGCCAGGTTCAGCAGCAGTTGATTGCGCGCTTCGGTGCGGGGACGCCCCGGGAAATTCATCGCCCACTCAGGATGCTTGCGATAGAGGTCGCTATCGGGGTTCACCATCTCCGGTTCCACCCAGATGCCGAAGTCCATGCCCAGTGCGTGCACGCGATCGATCACCGGCTTCAGTCCGTGGGGGAACTTCTGCTGGTTCACATACCAGTCACCCAGGCCTGCGTGATCATCTTTGCGTTGGCCAAACCATCCGTCATCGATGACGAAGCGCTCTATACCCAGTTTGGCGGCCTTTTCCGCCAATGCAATCTGACCTGCCTCGCTGACATCGAATTCCGTGGCTTCCCAGGAGTTATAGAGGATGGGCCGCAGAACTGCCTTCTCTCCTCCGGGCATAATGGATTGCCACTCAAAGCGATGCAGAATGCGCGAAGCCTCGCCAAAGCCTCCATTGGTAAATCCACCGTAGAACGGCGGAGTTTCCAGGTGCTCGCCCGGTTTCAAACGGTATCCAAAATCAAAGGGATTGAAGCCGCCGGTCACGCGAACCTGTTGCATGGCGGTCTGCTCCACGGTGATGCGCCAGCTACCGCTCCAGCCCAGGGCGCCAAACCACACCGGCCCACTCTCCTCCGTGGTCTGGTCCGGGCGGTCGATGGCGAACCATGGGTTGGACTGATGCGAGGTGCTGCCGCGGCGACTTTCGATAACCCGCGCCCCGGTTTGCAGGGGCTCGGAGTGAAGCTGCCACTCCGCACCCCAGTGGCCGGTGAGATAGTGCCAGCCGTAGCCCTCGCCCCGGGGCAAGGTCCAGGCGGCTGACTGCGCGCTCTCCAGCGTGATGGCCTGATCGGTTTTATTTTCAATGCGTGACCATCGCTCCAGAATGCCCGTCTCGGGATAAACACGGTAGTAGAGGTGCACCTCGAGCGGGGTAGCAACATCCTTCAACGCGATCTCCAGCGTGTTGCCATCGAGATGCTGTTCCACGAAATGCAAGACCACGTCCCGATTACCGTTGGCATAGGTCGCCTTCAACGCAGGTTCGGTATAGAGTTCGCTGCCCCATCCCGGATACTCTTGCGGGGTGGTGGTCCTCGAGAGGTCAAACGAGGCTATCTCTTCTCTAACCTGCGGGGTTTGAAAATCCGCATCGCGCGCGACCCGCTGGCCCCAGTAGATCGGCTGTAGCTCGCCCCGCTCGTTCACTCCGAAGGCGTAGGTGGTTTCGCCGGCCTGCAGCACCCAAACCTTGCGCTCGGGGAAATACTGAATGTCTGCTTTTGCCTTGAGCCACGGGCTTAACAACAGGAAAAGGGCCAGAAACCAACGCGTTCTCATTTCGTTTTCAACTCCAGAACCTGAATGGTGAAGCCGGGAATGGTGTGGGCAAACTGCGCCGCTACGTCGTGCAGCCCGCTCTCCGCAGGCACAATCGCGGTGGGCTGGGTGATGCTATTGGTAGCCGCGGTGGTTTTGGCTGACAGGGTGACGAGCTTTCCCGTCTTATCGATGGTGGAAGCGCCCTTGAACTGGAGGTGCAAAAGCAGCGGTGTGGAGCTTGCGTTTACCAGCTTCAGGTACACGGTTCCATCGCTCGATTTGCGAGTGACGGAGTAGAACAACTTGGGAGCTGAACCATCGAGCGTGGCATTCAAAATCTGATCGCCCAGATGGTTGCTGAACATGACCTGGGCGTAGTAGCTAGGCGAGCCGTAACTGTTCATGGCGTCGTACCCGATCAGATCAGACTCCCACTGCATGCCTCCCGGGTTCACATTGACCAGCAGCGGAGCGTAGCTGGCCATGATGACGATGTCGCTATTGCGTTCCATGCCGGTCATCCACGCCGCATCGCCTAACGCTGAGCCAAAGTTGGGTGTGGGAAGACCCTCACGGGTGGCCCACTCGCCCACGAAAATCTTGGGCCCGTTGCGATCTGTCTGATCGTAGTGGTGTACGTCGTCGTAGAACTCCTGGGCACGGCGATAAAAGTGATCATCGACCACATCCGGCTTCATGGTGGTGATGGGCATGGTGGCGATCAGTTGTAGATCAGGGTATTTGGCCTTGATGGCCTTATAGTATTGGGCGTAACGGTCACCATAGGTTCCGGATTTGTCGAACCAATCCTCGTTGCCAACCTCGACGTAGCTCAGCTTGAAGGGCGCCGGGTGCCCATTCTTCACTCGCTCCGCGCCCCATTTTGTGTTGGCGTCGCCGGTGACGTACTCGATCTCATCCAGAGCATCCTGGACGTAGGGCTCCAGATCCGGTCCAGGCTTTACAAACTCCTGCTGCATGGAATAGCCGGCATACACGGCCAGCAACGGCTGCATCTTGAGGTCCTCGCACCACTCCAGGAACTCCAACAGGCCCATACCGTCGCTGGAGCGATAGCGCCACGGGCTGGGATGGGTCGGACGATCCACCAGGGGACCGATGGTCTTCTTCCATTCGTAGCGTTCGTTGATGTGGTCGCCCTCGAGGTAATTGCCCCCGGGGAAGCGCAAAAAGGCCGGCTTCATCGCGGCCAACTTCTCCATCAGGTCGATGCGATTTCCGTTGATACGGTCATGGTAGGTGGGGGGAAACAGCGATACCAGGCTGAACCAGACCGATCCTGGTTTAGCGACCGACAGAACCAGGTGATACTGCGAAGATTTGCCAGCAGCACCGGAATGAAGGGTGAACTGATGCTGCTGCCACGCAGTGGTAATAGCGGGCACGCTGGTGCTGATTGCCTCGCCGGTTTCATCCTCGACCAGGCTCACGGTCACGGGTCCGATCGAGGCATCGCTCGCCTTGGCATAGAACGAACCGTGGTAGGTGGTTTGCGGCCTTACGGGAAAGCCCCAGTACCCCAGGTTGCTGATGCCGGCCTGGTCGTGGTCACTGGCGCTCTTGACCGTGAGTTGCAGGCTCAGCGGCAGGGCCGCGCTGGGACCGGTGGTGCGGTCGATGGCCATCGATGCATCCGCATTGCCCCATTCGTAGAGAAACCAGCTGGGGGGTACCTTGCCCCTATCCTGAAAGGTCCGGTTCCTTACCAGCTCGGCATAGAGACCGCCATCGTAGGAATAGTTGATCTCTTCCGTCATCAACCCGTATAGCTGAGGACTCACTTTGGCTTTGACCTGCGCCAGGTCGATGGTCAGCGTCGCGCCCTCTTGCGCCATGGCGCCCGCGGTCGAAAGCAAAGTAACCGCGAACAAAAGCAAACACGAACCCTGCACGGTGGATCTCCTGGTACGAAAGCCCGGTGATAGTTATACCCCATCGCCACAGAACGGAGTTTGGCGCTATAAAGGATGGCTGTTGTTTTTTAGGAGCGCGGATGAAGACCTGGTCGGCAACGCAAATAATTGTCTGCTTTTTGGCCCTAGGGTCGCCCGGTATTCGGGTTGGCGCGCAAAGCCCGGACGCCGGCGCTGCTGCGAAGGCGAAACTCTACAACACCACCAAGCAGAAGCTTCTCGATGGCAAGCAGGTTTTCAGCTTCACGCAATCGAAGATGGATATCGCCGACTATTGCGAGCGGGCCAAGCACTACGATTTCACCTGGTTCGAAATGCAGCACAGCACGCTGGAGTTCGCCGACATTGAGAAGATGATTGCGGCGTGTCCGCACGTCAAGGCGACTCCTATGATTCGGCTGCCTGACGCGCAGGAGTGGCACATCCAGCATGCGACCGACATCGGCGCTCTTGGCGTTGTGATTCCCACCGTCGACGATGTCGATCGAGCGCGGGAAGCAGCCAAGTGGGCCCGCTATCCACCAGTCGCGCGACGGAGTACGGGCCAGGGGCAGGCGCCCAGCATCTGGGGTATCAACGGTATCGACTACCACCACACCATCAATGACAACATGCTGGTGGTGATCATGATCGAGACGCCTACCGGCGTGGCCAATGCATTTGACATTGCGTCGGTTCCGGGTGTGGATGTGGTGATTATTGGAAACAACGACCTGAGCTGGTTCTCTGGATTCGCACAGACCGATGAACGCTATCACCAGTTGGTCGACAAGGTTCGCGCAGATACGCTGCGGGCAGGAAAGTTGTTCGGCCAAGCCAACGCGATGTATGCTACCGGCCCATACAGCAAGGATTCTGTGTTCTTCCAGAATGGTCCATCCAATGATGGCTGGCAGCCTCCTAAGAGCGGCGCTAATGTAAGTGCGCCTCCGCCGGGAGAGAGGTAAGGAGCGTAGCGAAGTGGAGGGACCTGCTGTTTCTTCCATCCCATCCGACAACTCTTCATACAAGTCACTACCCTAAACCTTGTCATCCCGACCGGAGCGTAGCGGAGTGGAGGGATCTGCTGTTTCTTCCATCCCATCCGACAACTCTTCATACAAGTCACTACCCTAAACCTTGTCATCCCGACCGGAGCGTAGCGGAGTGGAGGGATCTGCGGTTTCTCCCATCCCATCCGACAACTCTTCATACAAGTCACTACCCTAAACCTTGTCATCCCGACCGGAGCGTAGCGGAGTGGAGGGATCTGCTGTTTCTTCCATCCCATCCGACAACTCTTCATACAAGTCACTACCCTAAACCTTGTCATCCCGACCGGAGCGTAGCGGAGTGGAGGGATCTGCGGTTTCTTCCATCCCATCCGACAACTCTTCATACAAGTCACTACCCTAAACCTTGTCATCCCGACCGGAGCGTAGCGGAGTGGAGGGATCTGCTGTTTCTTCCATCCCATCCGACAACTCTTCATACAAGTCACTACCCTAAACCTTGTCATCCCGACCGGAGCGTAGCGGAGTGGAGGGATCTGCTGTTTTCCCTCCCCCAAAGCCGCACTTCAGCTTCGCTTAACCTTGCATGGGGGATACTGCACTCATGCGGGTTCTGGTGGTCGAGGACGAGGTGCGGCTGGCGGAGAACGTGGCTTCCGCCCTGCGCGAAGGGCCGAACTTCGCCGTCGACTGCGCCGAAGATGGGCTCACCGGGCTGGACCTTGCCGAAAACTGCTGCTATGACCTGATCATTCTGGATTTGATGCTGCCAGGATTAGATGGCCTCGGACTGCTGAGGAAGGTGCGAGCTCGCGGGGATGCAACGCCGGTGCTCATCCTGACCGCCAAGGGCGAAGCCAGTTCCATCATCTCCCTGCTCAATGCCGGCGCGGACGACTACCTCAGCAAGCCGTTCGACCTGGGGGAATTAATCGCGCGTGCCAAGGCGCTCATCCGCCGCGGCAAGGGAGTGGCCAATCCCCTGCTCCGCCTCTCCGATCTCGAAGTTAATACCGTCGAGCAGAGTGTCCGGCGCTCCGGCAAGCCGGTGGATCTGTCGCCGACCGAATACCGCATTCTCGAGTACCTGATCCACCGGCCGCGCGTGATCGTCTCCAAACGCGAGCTGCTGGAGCATCTCTACGATTACAACTGGGAACACCACTCCAACGTCATCGAAGCGCACATCTCGAACCTGCGCCGGAAGCTCGAGGCAGCCACCCCGCAGCCGAGCATCGAAACTTTGCGCGGCCGGGGATACCGCCTGCTGATGGGCTTCGAGGAGAGCCGATGAAGTCCTACTCTCTCACCCATCGACTGATCACCACCGTTCTGTTGATAGAACTGCTGGCCGCGCTCTCGATATCAACGGCAGCGATGCTCTATGAGCGGCACCAACGCTTTCGTTCCTTTGACATCATGCTGCGTGGACGTGCCGATTCATTGCTGGGCGCGGTGCAGGATGCGGAAGACACACAAGACAACGTCATGCTCGATGGCACAGAAGTGAATCTTCCGGCCGAGGATATCTACCAGGTGCAGGACGCTAGCGGCCGCGTCCTGGGCCATTCGCCAAATTGGAATGGGCCGGGCCCAGACTTGCTGGCGGCTCCGCCGGGCGAGTTCCTCAGAGTCCATGTCAACGGTATCCGTTATCGGGCGCTCAGAATCGAGGGCCTAAGAATCGTCGACCCAGGCGATAAAGGCGGAGGCATACCGCGGCGCGTAAGCATCCTTTATGGCTCGCCGATCGATGGCGTCTGGAGAGATATCTGGAGGGCAGTCGGGTTTTACGCGACCACAAGCCTAACTTTGCTGGCGGTTTCAGGATTGTTGATTTTCTGGCTTCTGAATCGCGGCTTGGCTCCTCTGCGGGAGTTGGCGGAGGAAGCAGCAGGCGTGTCGGCGGATTCATGGAACTTCGCTCCCCCCCAACGTGCCCGTATGGTCAGGGAGCTTGCACCCCTTACAGTCGCGCTGGAAACAGTTCTTACCGGCCTGGAGCACTCATTCATGCAGCAACGCCGGTTTGTCGGCGATGCCGCGCATGAGCTCAAGACCGCCGTCGCAGTTTTGAAGTCTTCGCTGCAACTGCTCACGTTAAAGCAACGGACTGCGCTCGAGTATGAGCAAGGGATTGAGCGCTGCCAGATGGATTGCGATCGCATGGAAGAGGCGGTGGCCAAGATGCTCACCCTGGCGCGGGTGGAGACAAAGACCGAATTGCCGTCATCGAGCTCGGCAACCGATCTGGCCCAGACCCTGCGGCAGGTGGCGGAGCAATTTGAATCCATGGCGGAGCTGAAGCGACTGCGCATCCTGGTGTCGGTTGAGGACGGAGTGATGGTCGATGTCGAGCCGGAGCAGTTGCAACTGTTGTGCTCCAACCTGCTTTTGAATGCCTTGCAGCACAGTCCCGCCGGCTCTGCGATACGCGCCGTGGCGCAGAAGGATGGAGAGCTTGCCATCGAGGACGATGGCGACGGCATCGCACCCGAGGATCTGCCCCACGTCTTCGATCGTTTTTACCGCGGAGATCCCTCGCGCAGCCGCAATACGGGGGGAACCGGCCTCGGACTCTCTATCTGCAAAGCAATCGCATCCCAGTGGCAGGGAACGATTGAGATCACGAGTGAGTTGGGGATTGGGACCAAGGTGACGGTGCACTTGCCGCTTTCTGGCGTGCCTTCAGCTTCGGTTAAGGTAGCTGTGCGAAATTGAGACCGAGCTTGATAGGAGATCCCATGAGACCGAACTGCCTTCGCAATCCTCTGCAGACACTCGCCCTTTCCGCAGCGATTTTGCTGGCGCCTTCCGCTGCGCTGGCGCAGCAGCCGTACAGTGTTCTGACCCGCTGGACCATTGGCGGCGAGGGCGGCTGGGACTACCTCACCTCCGACCCCAAAGCACACCGACTGTATGTCACGCATGGACCGCGGGTGGAAGTGCTGGACACCGATTCCGGAAAGGTGGTGGGCAGCATCACGGGGCTGAAAGGCACCCACGGCGTGGCGCTCGACGATGCCGGCAAGTACGGCTATGTCAGCGACGGAGGAGCCAATGTGGTGGTGGTCTTTGACCGCGGAACGCTTGCGACCGTAGCTTCGATACCCGCAGGCACAAACCCGGATGGAATTGTCTTTGAACCGATCACCAAAACGGTCTGGGCCTTTAATGGCCGCAGCAGCAATGCATCCGTAATCGATACCGCGCAACGCAAAGTGGTCGCCACCATCCCTCTCGACGGTAAGCCTGAATTCCCAGTCGCGGACGGCAAGGGCACGGTCTTCGCGAATATCGAGAGCAAAAATGAGATCGTGCGCTTTGATGCGGCAGCAAAGACCATCACGGCGACGTGGCCGCTGGCCAACTGCGAATCACCCTCCGGACTGGCTATTGATCCTGCAGGCCGCCGGCTCTTCGCCGTCTGTGACGGAGGCAAGATGGCGGTGGTGGACGCGAACTCGGGAAAGACCCTGGCCAATCCCTCCATCGGAGATGGTCCCGATGCGGCCCGCTACGATTCCAAGCGCAAGCTCGCCTTCTCCTCCAACGGCGGCGGCACGCTGACCATCATTGACGCCGGCAAAGACAGCTACCCGGTCCTGCAAAACCTGGATACGCAGCGAGGCGCGAGAACCATGACCCTGGACGAGGAGACGGGGCGCATCTACCTGGCAACTGCCACATTCGGCGAGCGGCCTGCCCCCACAACGGAGAATCCTCGTCCGCGGCCGGCGATTGTCCCCGGTAGTTTCACGATACTGGTGGTCGGCCAGAAGTGAGTCTGTTCCTGGTGGTTCTGCGTCTTCCAGATGCCATGCTAAGAACCTCTTTTCTTGCCCTTGCATTGTCCATGACAGCCGCGGCATTTGCGCAGCAGACGGTTGCTGCGCCACCGGCCTCGATCACATTGGAGCAGGCCATCGCGCTGGCGCGGGCCAACGAGCCCAACTTCGCCGCGGCAGCAGCCAATGCGCGTGTCGCCGCACTCGACCACTCCATCGCGCAGGCCGCTCTACTGCCCAACGTGAGTTACCACAACCAGGTCCTGTATACCCAACCCAATGGCGCGTTCAATGGGGGAGGTCCGGTCGGAAGCCAGTCGGCCCCCCGCTTTATCGCCAACAATGCGGTGCGCGAGTATGCCAGCCAGGGTGTCGTCGCGGAGACATTCGGACTGCAACAATTGACTGCGGTCTCGCGAGCTGGCGCTGCGCAAGCCGTCGCCGCGGCAGAGCTTGAAATTGCCCGCCGCGGACTGGTCAATACCGTGACCGGCCTCTTCTACCAGGCGCTGGCCGCCGACCGCAAGGTCGGTGTGGCCCAGCGAGCCGCTGGTGAATCCGCCAGCTTCACCAATCTGACTCAACAGCGTGAGGGTGCCCGCGAAGCGGCGCACGCCGACGTAGTGAAGGCACAGCTGCAGCAACAGCAGCGCGATCGCGATCTTGCCGATGCTCTGCTCGAGCAACAGAAAGCTCACCTGGATCTGGGCGTGCTCCTCTTTGCCGATCCTCGGGCGGCTTACACGCTCGTGCCGGGCGCGGTGGTGCCGCTGCCGGCTCGGGCTGATGTGGATGCGGCCGCGACGAAGCTGAATCCGGAGCTGCATCAGGCTCTGGCCTCGCTCCGCGTCAGCACATTGGACGTAACCGCTGCTCGGGCCGCGTATCTTCCCGATCTTGGTCTCAACTTCACCTACGGCATCGATGCGGTGCAGTTCGCCGTCAACGGCCATGACGGGGTAAAGAATCTTGGCTACTCTGCCATGGCCACGCTTGATATACCCGTCTGGGATTGGCTGTCTACCCAACACCGCGTTCGCCAGAGTAAGATCCTGCGGGACGCCGCGCACACCGCGCTCACCGCGACGCAGCGCCGGCTTATCGCCCAGTTGGACGAGTCCTATGCCGAAGCCGGCACATCGCGCGACCAACTTCAGTCGCTCGACCAAAGCGTCCAGACCGCGGCAGAGAGTTTGCGCCTCACACGCCTTCGTTATACCGCGGGAGAGGCGACGGTACTCGAGGTGGTGGATGCGCAAAATTCCTTAACTACGGCAGAGATCGCACGCGAGGACGGTACCATCCGCTACCAATTGGCCTTTACCAATCTGCAACTGCTGACAGGAGCGCTCTGAGCCATGACCTCACAAGCCCAGTGTCCTGCCACCTGTTGCCCCGGAATACAAACGAAGTCAGCCCCCCGGACGGGCGCCGAAGAAGACGGAGCGACCGGGACTTCCTGTACGCTGTGCTGGACACGACCGCGTGTGCGGCTTTCTTTAAGGAAAGCCGCAGGAAGCGCGCCGAAGCCACAAGCTGCGCAGGAAATCCGGGGGAAGCGCCACAATCGCCTTTCTCCTGTACCCACGGGAAAGCAATTCGCTGCCTTGTTGCTGTCTCTCGCGGCTCTGGTCCCAATCGCCTGCAGCAAAACGGAGGAGCCCGCGCCGACTGAGGTCTACGTGCAAGCCGAGCATCCGGAGAAGGGTGAGATCTCCGAGCAGATCACTGCCGACGCCACGCTTGCGCCGCTGGCCCAGGCCGCCATCTCTCCTAAGGTCACAGCGCCGGTCAAGAAGTTCTTTGTCCAGCGCGGTTCTCACGTCAAAGCTGGTCAGCTCTTGGCGACGCTTGAAAACAGCGACCTTGAGGCTGCCGCACTCGACAACAAGGGCGCCTACAGCGCAGCCCAGGGAACCTACGACATTGCCACCGGAGCCACCGTACCCGAAGACACGGTAAAAGCGCAGTTGGACCTGACCCAGGCGACTGCCAACCTGAATCTGGCGCAAAGTATCGTGGACAGCCGTACCCAACTCTTCTCTGAAGGAGCGATCCCGGGGCGCGACCTGGATACTGCCAAAGCGGCGCTGGTGCAGGCCAAGGCCGCTCATGAAATAGCCAAACAGCATTTTGAAGCGGTGCAGAAGATCAGCCACAAGGCTGCGCTCGAGAGCGCGGAAGGTCAACTCACCTCCGCTAAGGGCAAGTACATGGGCGCCGAGGCTCAGTTGAGTTACACGGAGATCCGCAGTCCCATCTCGGGTGTGGTGACCGACCGGCCGCTGTTCGCCGGCGAGACCGCCGCCGCCGGTACTCCGGTGATCACGGTCATGGATACCTCGGCGCTGCTGGCCAAGCTGCACCTCTCCCAGCTACAAGCACAACAGCTTACGGTGGGGGCGGCTGCCACCGTAACCGTTCCCGGGCTGGCCGATCCGGTGCCGGCTAAGGTTTCTCTCATCAGCCCTGCTCTCGATCCTGGGAGCACGACAGTCGAGGTTTGGCTGCGGGTGGAGAATGCGAAGGGAACATTGAAAGCGGGCACGCCGGTCCATACCAAGATTACCGGCCGCACCGCTGCCAATGCGCTACTGATTCCAACGGAAGCGGTACAAACCGAAGCCGACGGTGTAAGCAAATTTGTTCTGGTCATCCAGGCCGACGGAAGCGCCAACAAACACCCAGTGACTCTCGGCCTGCGCAACTCCGAATCGGCGCAAATTCTCAGCGGCCTCACCCCCGGCGATAACGTAATTACCAGCGGCGGATATGGGTTGGACCCCGGCACTAAGGTCAAGGTTGGCGCCGCTCCCGCGGAAGCTGGAGGAGAGAAGGAGTGATGGCCGGCAGCGACGACGGGGAGTCATTCTGGCTCGCGACTGCGGCCAAGCCCATCTTTTTCTTTCTGGCACTACTGACGCTGGCCGGCATCTACATGGCGTTCCAGGTGCCGATCTCCGTCTTTCCGGAAACCAACTTTCCTCGTGTTGTCATCGGCGTGGACAACGGCGTAATGCCTGTCGAACAGATGCAGGTCACCATCACCAAGCCCATTGAAGACGCGGTCAACAGCGTTCCTGGCCTGCTTACCGTGCGCAGCAACACCAGCCGCGGTTCGGCCGAGGTCAGCCTCTTCTTCGATTGGAATGTGGATATGTTTCGCACGCTGCAGTTGACGGACGCAGCGCTGGCCAGGGTCTCTCAAACACTCCCCGCCACGGCCCGCATCACCACCAACCGTCTCACCTTCGCCACCTTCCCCATCCTCGGTTACGCGCTCACGGCCGATGATCGCGGTAAGGACACGGTCTCTCAGACCCGCCTGTGGGAGATAGCCACTTACGATCTGAAACCACCCCTCAACCGAGTCAATGGGGTGAGCACAGTGCTGGTGCAGGGCGGCCAGATTCCCGAGTTCCACATCGTGCCTAACCTTTCCCGGCTTCAAGCCGCCGGCGTGACCCTGCTCGAATTGGTCAATGCAGTCCAGGAATCGAACATCATCGACTCTCCCGGGCTTTACGAGGCCAACCATCAGCTGATCCTCGGGCTGATTGGAGCCCAGGCGCACAGTGCTGCCGAGCTAAGCAATCTGATTGTGAAGACCTCGCCCAATGGAGTGGCCATCCGCGTCGGCGATATCGGAACGGTAGAACCGTCGACCATGCCGGTTTATACCGCGGTCAGGTCGAACGGCAAACCCGCAGTGCTACTCAACATCACCCGGCAGCCCTCGGGCAACACGGTTGCGGTTGCCAATGGGGTAGCGGCGGAAATGGCCCAACTGCAATCCAAGTTACCCGCTGGTGTTCATATTGAACCTTTCTATGACCAGTCGGAGCTGGTGCGCGAGAGCATTCTCAGCGTCCGCGACGCCATTCTCATCGGCCTGGTGCTCGCCTGTATCATCCTGTTCCTGTTTCTCCATGACTGGACTTCTTCGCTCGTCGCCGGCCTGGTCATCCCTGTCACTGTCGCGGTGACCATTCTCTTTCTTCGCATCACCGGCCAGAGCTTTAACCTGATGACCCTGGGCGGTTTGGCCGCGGCGATCGGGTTGGTCATCGACGACGCGATCGTAGTGGTCGAGAACATCGCGGTGCATCGCGAAGCGGGTGAGTCGCGGACGGCTTCGGTCCGTAAAGCCATCCACGAAATCAGCCGGCCGCTGGTCTTTTCCACCATCACGCCGGTCATCGTATTTCTTCCCCTGGTCGCGGTCACCCAGGTCACGGGAAGTTTCTTCCGCGCCCTTGCCGTAACCATGACGGTTGCGTTGCTCACTTCCCTTCTGCTCGCCCTTACCTTCACCCCAGCGCTCTCTCTCAGGCTGGAGAAGAAGATTCACGCTGAGCCCGCAGTGCGCGAAGAAGAGAAGCGAAGTGGCCTCCTTGCTGGTATTAAACGAAAGGGTGGAACCGCCTTCCACCGTCTACTCCAGTACCACGAGCGTGCGCTGGAGTGGTCGTTTCAACGCCCGCTTGCCCTGGCGGTGATATGTGCAGTGCTCATCCTCGCGGGCTACTTCAGCTATCGCGCCCTCGGCTCCGACCTGTTGCCGGAGATGGATGAGGGCGCATTTATTTTGGATTACTTCACCCCTGCGGGGACATCGTTAACCGAAACAAACCGTATCCTCGAGCACGTGGATCAGATCCTGCGCCGAATCCCCGAAGTATCCATCACCTCGCGCCGTACCGGCCTGCAGATGGGCCTGGCAGCGGTAACGGAGGCCAATACCGGGGACTTCACCGTTCGCCTGAAGACGGACCGTTCGCGCGACATCGATGAAGTGATTGCCGATGCTCGCGAACAGATCCATGCGGCTGAGCCATCGCTCGATATGGAGTTCACGCAGATTCTGCAGGATATGATTGGCGATCTCTCCAACTCGCCTGAACCCATCCAGATCAAGTTGTTTTCTAACGACCAGAACCTTTTGCTGACACTTGGTCCCCGCGTTCAGCAGGCCATTGCCAAAATTCCCGGAGTAGTAGATACGCAGAATGGCGTCGACAATACCATCAGCGGCCCGGCCACGAACTTCCAAATTGACCCCGTGGTTGCTGGGCGGCTCGGTTTCACTCCGACTGAAGTTGCCGAGGATGCTACGTCCATCCTTGATGGCTTACCCACGAACGATCCGCTGATTTCTGGCGGCAGGCCTTACACCATCCGTGTGCGCTTGCCTGACGCCAATCGCGCTTCACTCGAAGCTATCGAGAACACGGTCTTCAACAGCAGCAGCGGGCACACCGCTACCCTGAGCGCGATGGCCACGGTGACCCAGCTGCCGCCACAAAATGAGATTCGCCGCGAGAACCTGCAGCAGGTAATCCAGGTAAGCGGGCGCCTGGAAGGCTCCGATCTCGGCGGAGCCATGGCGAAAGTCCAGACTGCCGTGGGCCGCCTCCAGCTCCCATCCTCGGTTCGCGTGGAATACGGCGGTACCTACCAGGAACAGCAAAAATCTTTTGCCGATCTGGCCCGCGTTCTGGTGTTGGCGCTCGCCCTGGTCTTCGGTGTGCTGCTGGCTGAGTTCCGCAATTTTGCTGCTCCGATTTCCATCCTCACCAGTTCTGTCCTCTCCCTCGCAGGCGTTGTATTCGCTTTGCTCATCACGGGCACGAACTTCAACGTAGCCAGCTTTATGGGCCTCATCATGGTGATCGGGATCGTAGCCAAAAACGGAATCCTGCTGCTTGACTCCGATGAGCAACTGCGCGCCGGCGGGCTTGACGCTCGCCAAGCCATGCTCCAGGCCGTAATGCGACGCAGGCGCCCCATCCTCATGACTGCCATCGCCACGGTATGCGGAATGTTTCCCCTGGCACTGGCCCTGGGCGCCGGATCACAGATGCTACAGCCCCTGGCCATCGCCGTTATTGGAGGGCTCACGCTTTCGATCGTGCTCAGCCTGGTCGTTACCCCGGTTGTGTACTACCAACTGACCCAGCATCGGGGGTAAGTGAGACCTCATTTTGTAGTTGCTTTCAATCGGCCTTAAGGTTAGGTTTATCGGATACTACTAAGACGAAGTACGCGGTGAATACCCTCCCTGTCGAAGGTTGATCGTTCACCTTATCTTCGCCTTTCACGGCGTAACCGGCCCGTAGCACCCCTTCCAAGTCGAAGCTAACTCGTTCTCACTCATCCGGCCCCGGTTTTCAGAGGGCTTGGACACGGCTTGGAAGATATTCCCTTTTGCGTAAATTTTTGGAGGTTGTTCCATGTCATCAGACGCCATCCGCACTCGATCTTTCTCGCTGCTCGTTTTCCTGCTGGCGATGGTGCTTTTCACCACATTCGCCGGAGCACAAAACTTTCGCGGCGGCATCAACGGCGTCGTGACGGACCAAGGTGGCGCTGCCATCCCAGGCGCACAAGTTCAGATTACTGAAGACGCAACGGGTGTTATTCACACGTCTGTCTCCTCCAGCGCGGGCGATTACAGCTTCCCCGACCTTCCGCTTGGTCTGTATACCGTTTCCGCCACCTCCTCCGGCTTTGAAACGCTCAAAGTTGAGAAGGTTCAGGTTTCCGCGGGAACTACCTACAGCCTGCCGATCAAGCTGGCGGTGGCATCACAAGCGACCACGGTTGAGGTCAATGCCGCCGGTGTAGCGATCGACACGACTTCGACCGTGCAGACCACGGTTATTCCCACCACTACGATTCAGGACACCCCGATGAATGGGCGGGATTTCACCCAGTTCATGCAGCTGACGCCAGGCTTTGCCGGCTATTCCGCAGGTGGGGGGGCCGGTATCGCTTCGGTGAACGGGACGCGATCGAACTCAGTGAACTGGCAAATCGAAGGCACTGACAACAACGATCTGTGGTGGAATATTCCGGCAGTCAATCAAGGCGGTGTGAACGGCATAGCGGGCATCGTGTTGCCGCTCGATGCGATCGATCAGTTTTCGTTCGTGACCAGTTCAAGCCCGGAAACCGGGCGCAATCCGGGTGGCACTGCGAACCTGGTGATCAAGTCGGGCACGAATCAGTTCCACGGCACAGGCTATTACTTCAACCGCAACGAGGCCTTGGCGGTCAATACTCCCTTTGCCAATGGCTCTCCGAAAAACGAGACGCGTTTCATCATCTACGGCGGTTCGGTGGGAGGTCCGATCTTCAAGAACAAGACCTTCTTCTTCGTGAACTACGAGCACAACAATTTCATCATCGGCAACCAAAGCCGGTCGACCGAGCCCTCCGCCTCATACCAAGCGGCTTCCCAAGGCGTGCTGGCGTATTACGGAATTCCGGTCAATCCCTTGTCCACTACCCTGCTCGCCAATCTTTGGCCGGCCGACGCACTTACCGGCCCCGCGCAGGCAAACAACTACTACAACACTTCGCCACTCACCGGGCACAGCTTCAATGGCATCGCCAAGATCGACCAGAATTTCACTGAAAAAGATCACCTCTCGATCAAGGCTTTTATGGGTCAAGGAAACCAGATCGCTCCCACTGCCTCTTTCCTGAGCCCGTACTACGAAGAAGCACCGATCCATGTGTACAACTACTCGATCGTCTACAACCGGGTTATTTCGCCCTCGATCGTGAATCAACTATTTCTCGGTGTGAACTATTACAACCAGGTATTTTCCGACGCGGATCACAGCTTCAATCCGGTCGCCCTCGGCCTTAACACCGGCGTCACCAACCCCAGCCTATCTGGTTCTCCGCGCATCAATATTTCCGCGGCCGGAGCAACTTCAGGACTGAGCGCAACCAACAACGGTTTCGATCCCGTCGGGGTCACGGTCGACTCCGGCCGCAACGACATTACCGGCCACATCGACGACGCGCTTTCCTGGACCAAGGGAGCACATGAGTTCCGCTTCGGGGGAGAATATCGGAATGCTCAAGTCGACGAATTCTACCAAACCGGCCAGCGCGGCACTTTCACCTTTGATGGTTCCCAGGGCCCATGGACGTACGGTATTCAAACCGCGAATGGCTCTGCTCCAGGAGCCACTCCCTGCGATGCGCTGGCAACCAAGAATCTAGGCACAACGGCGCCAGGGTATACGCCTACTTCCAACTACGACAGCAACGTTCTTTCGCTCGCCGACTTCCTGGCCGGCTGCTTCACCTCACCTACCAACATCGTGGAAGGGGATCCCAAACGTCAGGTCTTTGAAAACACCTTCAGCCTTTTCGCTCAGGATGCCTGGCAGCTTACCCACCGCTTAAATTTCAACTATGGATTGCGCTACGATTACAGCGGTCCCATCCACAGCCAGTATCACGACCTGACATCCTTCAATCCCACCGCGCCTAATGGGATCGCGGTTGCCGGGGTCAACATACCCAACATTTACAAACAATTCTGGACCAGCTTCAGTCCACGCGTAGGCTTTGCCTACCAACCGCCAGGCTACGAAAACACCGTGGTTCGCGGCGGCTTTGGTATGTTCTTTGATGCGCCGTACATGGTCCCGTTTCTCAATCTGCGGGGCACTCAGAACGGCGGCCCGGTTGGAGTGCAGGAAAATCCAGCCGGCGTCAACCCTGTAGCCAACGCCAATGCGCTGCCTGGCGTGAATGTCTGGGCTCCCGGGGAGCAAATCTTCACCCCGCTGGCGGAAGCGATTGCCGGCGCCGGGGTTATCAACCTCTTTTCCGTGAACCAGAACTTCCGACCTTCTTATACCTATAGCTATAACGTGAACATTCAGCAGAGCTTCGGACCCAATATCATCACCCAGATTGGGTATGTCGGGACCGCGGCCCATCATTTGATCGACGTTCGCGACATCAACCAGGCCGCCCTCGGCAGCGGCAATGTCGGTATCGGCATCAACGGATACACTTATCAGCAGACGACACGCCCTTACTTCGCCCAGTATCCTAACTACGCGGTCATCAACCAGGTAGAGAGCGAGGCTAACTCCAACTACAACTCGCTGCAAGCGCTGCTCAGAACCACCAACTGGCATCACATAACCACCCAGTTGACATACACCTGGTCTCATAGTCTGGATGAAGAGACCGGATTGATTCCCTATCTGCCACAGAACAGCTACGACCTCCACGCCGAATACGGAAACTCCGACTTCGACGTTACGAATACGTTCTCGGCCTATGCCAGTTATGACGTGCCCGGATCGTCGCATGGTCCCAAGTGGCTAAGCAACGGGTGGCAACTCCATTCGCTCTTGTCCTTCCACGGCGGCTTGCCATTCAGTGTTACGGCTAGCCATGAGAACAGCGGAAACGGGGAGAGCGCCGACCGCGCCAACCAGATAGGCAACCCCTTTGCCGGGGTCAACCACAGCATCGTGGATGGCTCGGTGCAATGGTTCAATACCGCTGCATTTGAAGATCCGGCATTGGGCACTTACGGCACCAGCCGGCGAGGGCAATACCGGAACCCGGGCTTTTCTGATGTCGACCTTTCCGTATTCAAGAACACAAAAATCACGGAGCGGCTGACCCTTCAATTGCGCGCGGAGATGTTCAACCTGTTCAACCGGATCAACTTGGCGCCTGCCGGCCAGCCTTCCACCAGCGACTCGGGCGGCACGATCGGCTCAACGTTTGGCACTTACTTCGGCGCGCCGGGTATCGGTCCGGGTGAGCCGTTCAATTGTCAGTTAGCGGGCAAAATTATCTTCTAAGTGATCAGCGCTCGATGTCAACTGGCCCCCCAGGATCTTCTTCTGGGAGCCTTTTGAGCTTTCTCCAGCACCGGTATGATTTCTCCGTGCCGGTGCTTTCGGGTTGTAGCTAAGAAAATCTGACTTTTTCTGGTTGCATTCAGCCCCACTTACGGTTAGTTTAGTTAGACACTACGAATCTGTAGCTAGCGGTGAACGCCTTCCTTGTCGAAGCGCAATCGTTCACCTCCAATGTGCCTTCCTCGTCGGAACAGGCCTGTAGCACCCTTCCAAGTCGAAGATCAGTACTCATCCGTCCCAGGGTCTCAAAGGGTCTGGAAGTAACTTTTCTTTGCACAATCTTTTGGAGGCTGCTTCATGTCGTCTGGCGATACCCGCATCCGATCTTTCTCCCTCCCCACTTTCCTGACCATGCTGCTGCTCGGTGTAACGTTCGCCGCAGCTCAGAACTTTCGTGGTGGCATCAACGGCACGGTGACGGACCAGGCCGGCGCCTCCCTTCCAGGCGCGACCGTGCAGATTACCGACGACTCTACCGGTGTCGTTCACTCATCGGTCGCCTCCAGCGCAGGCGAGTACGCCTTCCAGGACCTGCCGCTTGGCACGTACACCGTCTCGGCAACGTCGTCTGGGTTTGAAACACTTAAGGTAGAAAAGGTACAGGTCTCGGCCGGGACGATTTACACCCTTCCCCTAAAGCTGGCGGTTGCCTCGGCGGCGACCACGGTCGAGGTGAATGCCGCGGGCGTCGCGCTCGATACCACGACTCCGACACAAACCACCGTCCTGTCCGGCAAGTCGATTCAGGATATTCCGCTGAACGGCCGCGACTTCACCCAGATGATCGGCATGGCTCCCGGCTTCGCCGGCTACTCTCTGGGTGGTTACGGATCAGTCAATGGCACGCGTGCAAACCAGATCAACTGGCAGATTGATGGCTCAGATAACAATGATCTATGGCATAACATTCCGGCGGTTAACCAGGGCGGCGTAGAAAACATCGCCGGCATCACCTTGCCCATCGATTCGGTGGAAGAGTTTTCGCTGGAAACGCAAGGCTCGGCCGAGAGCGGACGCAACCCGGGCGGATCGGTAAACCTGGTCACCAAATCGGGTACGAACACGGTCCACGGGAGCGCTTACTATTACAACCGCAATGAGGCGTTAGCGGAGGTCTCCCCATTCCAGCAAGGCAATCCGCCTCTGCGCAACCAACAGTGGGGCGAATCGGTTGGTGGTCCCTTCTGGAGGAATAAGGCCTTCTGGTTTGAAAATTTTGAGAAGCAGAATTTCAAGATTGCGACCGGCAACCAGGGCACCGAACCATCAGCGGCTTACCAGGCAGCAGCGTTGCCGCTACTCGCTTACTATGGGGTTCCACAAAACTCTGCTACCACCAATTTGCTGCCGGTTCTCTGGCCAGCCGATTCATTAACGGGTCCTGCGTCCAGCCCCAACTTTTTGCCCTCCGCTCCGGAAACCGGCTACAGCTACAACGGGGTGGCCAAGGTCGATTACAACTTCAGTGATCGTCAATCCATCTCAGGGCGCGCTTTCCTTGGCCAAGGCAATCAGATCGCACCGGTTTGCAATTGCACCATTCCCTATTACTTCGAAGTCGCTCCCATCCATGTGTATAACTACTCGGTCGTTCATAATCTGATCTTCTCGCCTCAGATTAGCAACCAGATCACCATCGGCGTGAACTACTTCAACCAGGTATTCAGCGATCAACAGACCGGCTTCGACGTCGACGCTCTCGGCTTCGTAACCAGCTCGCCTTACAGCAACTCGCCGAATATCGCGATTACTGGTTTTGAGACGATCGGCCAGACGGCGCCCGAAGGCCGTAACGACATCACCGCACACCTGGACGAGGCGCTCTCCTGGGTCAAAGGCAAGCATCAGTTTCGCTTTGGCGGCGAGTACAGGCAGGCGCAAGTGGACGAGTTCTACCAACGCCACTCCGTTGGCAGCTTCAAATTTACAGGAGCTACCGGACCCTGGGCCGCCGACTACCAGAGTTCTACCGGCGCAGCGCAATGCACCGGTTATTTCGCCAGCAACCCTACTGTGCAGGCAGCCTGCCAAGCCCAATCACTGGGTAACGTTCTTGCCCTCGCCGACTTTATGGCCGGCGACCTGGCATCAGGCACCATCGCCCGCGGCAACGCGGAACGGCAGGTCTTCATCAATACCTTTGATCTATTCGCGCAAGATAGCTGGCAGCTTACACAAAACCTGAGTTTTGACTATGGGATTCGCTATAACTACCTGCAGCCGATGCACAGCAACTTTCAGAACCTCTCCGTCTTTCGCCCAGAGTTGACCGCGGACGACGGGCTCGCTTTCCAGGGCAACCAGATCAGCTCCGTCTACCCCAGTGATTGGGCGAACATCAGCCCGCGTATCGGCTTCTCCTACTCACCCGCATTTACCAAAGGAACCGTCGTGCGCGGCGGCTTTGGCATGTTCTACGACACGCCGAATGCGAATCCGTTCCTCGACAACCGGCCCGGCAACAATGCGCCCAACGGCCTTGAAGGGAATCCTGGCGGTCCAAACCCGGTCTACACACTTTCCTCGTATGGAGCGACTATTGTGCCCGGGCAGAACATTTTTCCCGTGGTCACGCCCACTACAACAAACCTGTGCAATCCCACAAATCCTTGCGGCATCTTCTCCGTGGACCGCAATTTCAAAACTCCGTATAACTTCAACTTCAGCCTGCAGCTTGAGCAAGCCCTTGGTTCCCATGCGCTCTTTCAAATCGGGTATGTAGGCAGCGAAGGACGCCGGCTGCTCAGCCTTCTGAATATCAACCAGCCTTACCTCGGTGGCCCGACAACAGACGGTGTGCTTTACCAGGGCGCTCTCTATAACGGTGTTACCCAGAGGCCTTATATCGCCACCTATCCCCAATACGGTGACATCAATCAGATTGAGAGCATCGGCACCTCGAACTATAGCGCTCTTCAGACCACCTTCAAGATCCGGACCTACCATGGGCTAACCTCTCAATTCAGCTATACCTGGGGCCACAACCTGGATGAGGTGACGCAGTATCGCGGACAATTGCCGCAGGACAGCACCAACTTCAAGGGAGACTACGGCAACAGCGACTTCGACACTCGCAATGGTTTCGTTGGCTATGCTAACTACGAGGTTCCGGGATTTAAGGGACCAAAGCTACTTACCAATGGATGGGAGCTGAACACCGTCATCACCCTAAAGGGTGGCCAACCGATCAACCTCTTCACGGGTACTGACACCACGGGCACAAACGAATATACGCAGCGGCCAAACATCGTGGGCAATCCGTTTGCCGGCGTTTCGCACAAGATAACCAACAACATTGTGCAATGGTTCAACCCCTCCGCATTTGTCGATCCGCCGGCCGGGACTTACGGCAACTTCACTCGTAACAGCATCTTTGGTCCGGGCCTTGAGGACGTTGATCTTTCAGTCTTCAAGAACACCCACATTACGGAACGCATCAACGCGCAGTTCCGGGTTGAGATGTTCAATCTGTTCAACCACCTGAATCTTGCCAACCCCGGGCCCACGCAGCTCGACAACGCCTACACTGACTCCAGCAGCTTTGGGCAGATTGGGTCTACGATCGGGGCCGGCAACTATTCACCAGGCATCGGACCCGGTGAACCCTTCAACGTCCAACTGGCTCTCAAGATCCTCTTCTGAGAGCCGTTTGAGGGCTTTCTCCAGCACCGGCGTGACTGCGGTCTGCCGGTGCTGGGGTAAGTTCCTGCACCAGTCAATCGGAATCCTGCGCTGCCGCCTTCCCCGCCCGCAGCTCGGCTACCAAATGTCTGGTGTAGACGCCCGACGCCACTATGGTCGCTCCGTCGCGCATGATCATCGAGAGCGCTTCTTCGCCGCTCTTATCGATGGAAGTAACCTTATCGAGATCCACAATGCGGCGCCTGCCTGAGGGGCAAGGGGGGGATGCTCTCCAACTGGAGATTAACTCGCCTACCGAGGACTTGGTCAGCGTGCCTTGTAGGACCCATCTGTCCTCCAAAGCACTCTCCACAACGGTGATTCTCAACATCTCTCGTTTCCTTCTTTAGAGCGGCCGCCGGGACCCGCCGGCAATTCCTCCGATCCTTCACCTGGTTCTTCCGTTGTGACTGGTTTATTGCAATCGGCGTGCCTAACGCTGATTCATGAAGACACCCCGCAACTTCCTGCTGGCAGGACATGGATCATCCACAGGATCGGCGCATGTCGCAAACTGGCGTGCCGCCAAATGATTGGCACTCTGCCAGATTGTTGGCACGATGGTTCGGATGGAGCTTGACGGCTGAAAGTATCTGAGATGAGCCCCATCTAAGAGGCTGCGTGAGAACCACTCTCTCCAAATTGAGTCCCGGAGGAGTGTGTGTCATAGCAGGAGCAGGTAGATTCGGTTGAATGCTTTTGCTATCCAAACCCCGATTTGCGCGGATTCAAGAAATGCGGTCGTGGGGCTTCGCCCATAAGCGCTAACGTGTTTAGGGTGTTTTTCGTGAAAACTCCCACAAAATCGTCATCCTGAGAGGTTGTGACTTTTTTGATTTTGCGCGTTTTTGTCACGCCCAACCAGACTGTTGTTTAAAAGCTCCACAAGGAGTCATCCTGAGCGAAGCGCCTCGCAGATCTACTGCTTAACAGAGGGTTTATGGCGCGTAGTCGAAGGACCCCGACGATGCTTGTTAGCCGGTGCTCTTCATAGCTTTCCGGCCACCAAAACCTAACAGAAATCAAAAAAGTCACAGCCTCTGAGCGGAGCGCCTCACAGATTTGTCGCGTGACACAGCGCTTGTGGCGCGTAGCCGAAGGAACCTCGGCGGTGCTTATCTTACCCATGCTGCTCGGAGCTTTTCGACCACTGAGGCCCGACAACAGGATCTGCTGCGATATGCACTTGATGGTCACGGGTACATCTTTTCATGCACTGTAATCATCTTCCATCCCCAGGTGCTAGCAAGTTCTTGGTTTCGGGCCCAGGGAAAAACCGTCGCGGGCCCGCTGGGTGCGGGTTCGTTGGTTGAAAAGCTCCGAGCAGCATGGGTAAGACAAGCGCCGCCGGGGTCCTTCGACTCCGCGCCACAAGCGCTGTGTCACGCGACAAATCTGTGAGGCGCTCCGCTCAGGATGACGATTTTGTGGGAGTTTTGACGAAAAACACCCTAAACACAAGTTAGCGCCTATGGGTCTACGCCCCATCGTTTTCGGCCCAGGTACGCTTTGGCGATGGGCACCCGTCCTACTCCTTCTGAGCTTGCTATGACACAGACTCCTACGGGACGAATCGGGACTACTCCTGACCAGCCCACTAGGGTCTTGCCGGCCTGGAGATGCCCAGCTTCTGCATGCGAAATTGCAGCGTGGGCCGCTTGATGCCGAGGCGCGCGGCCGCCCCGTTGGGGCCGGCGAAGACCCAGTTGGTTTGCTCCAGGACCGATAGGATATGCCTCCGCTCCACTTCCTCAAGCGTGGCGAAACCATTTCCATTCCCATTTCCCCCCTCCGCCGAGCGGGGCTTGAGATCGCTGAGTGGGACCTTGAGCAGCGGGCCCTGGGATAGAATGACCGCTCGCTCGATAACATTCTGCAACTCCCGGATGTTGCCCGGCCAGGGGTAACGAACCAGCGCGTTCATGGTTTCAGACGAGATGGTGTCGATCTGCTTGGACATATTGAAAGCGAAGTATTGCGCAAAGTGGCGGACTAGGAATGGTATATCTTCAGTGCGCTCGCGCAGTGGAGGAACGTGAATCGGGAACACGTTCAATCGATAGAACAGATCGGAGCGGAACTTCTGTTCTTCGACCATCGCATGCAAATCACGATTGGTCGCGGCGATCAGGCGGGCGTTGGTGCGAAGGGTGCGTGACCCCCCCAAGCGCTCGAACTCTTTCTCCTGCAAAACCCGCAACAGCTTGGGTTGCAGCTCGAGGGGGATCTCACCCACCTCATCAAGGAAGATCGTTCCCTGAGAGGCCAATTCGAAACGTCCAATCCGCTGTGTTACCGCGCCGGTGAATGCTCCTCTTTCGTGCCCGAAGAGCTCGCTTTCAAGCAGCCCGGTAGGGATGGCCGCGCAGTTCAGTTTGACAAAAGAGTTGGCTTGACGCTGACTGAGATTGTGGACTGCCCGGGCTATCAGTTCCTTGCCTGTGCCGGTCTCTCCATGAATGAGTACCGTAGACCCCGTCGGGGCTACCGCTTCGACCTGGCGGAGAACCTGCCGCAGTACCCGGCTGTTGCCGATGATCTCCTGAAAATTCATTTCGCTGCGGAGTTCATCCTCGAGATAGAGCTTTTCCTGCGTGAGTTTGTCCTTGAGTTCCGTGATCTGACGATAGGCGAAGGCGTTGTCGATGGCGATCGCCACCTGCCCGGCGATCTGGGATAAGAACTCCAGCTCAAGCTGGTTGAAGGCGTTTCTCTCGGTCCGCACCAGGCAGAGCACGCCGAGCACGCGGCTGCCGCGGAGCAAGGGCAACATACATAGGGTTTCCACGCCTGCCGCGGACGCGATTTTGTGGTCCAGGGCGGCCCTTTGCAACTGCCCGATATCCCCCATCCATGGTTTTCCCGAACGAAAGACCTGCCCGGCAGTGGAACCATAAAGCGGAGCGGGCAAATTCTGGCGAACGGCGGAATCGCCGTCGGGAAAATCCAACGCGCACAGTTGGAGCTCTTGACCCTCCCTATCGGGCAGAATCAGCGCCACCCCATCCACCCGCAGTGCCTTCCGGATCCCAGGCGAAACGGACTGGAGAACATCGCGCAGTTCAAGGTTCGAGACCACGCTATTGTTCAGGTCCAGGATGAGCTTGAGCTTGGTCTTTTCCTTTTCCAGCTGAGACCGCACCTGTTCGGACTGGGCAAAGTTGAGCCGATCGTCGATGGCCAGGGCCGCGTAGTGGCTCAATAGCGAAAGAAGACTGACTTCCTGCTCGGAGAAGGCATCCCGATGCTTGCGTCCAATGCAAAGCGCGCCCAGGCGATGAAAAGCGGTACTCAAGGGAAGCAGGCAAAGAGATTGATTGCCGGACTCACGAAAAAAACGGACCACCTCCGGAAATCTTTGGTTGCCGTCAGGCGAGAGCTGGTCAAGCGCGGCCAGAACAAGCGGCTTCTCCTGCTCCGAGATGGCTTGCCAAAGCGCCTCCGGCCACTTCCAGGCCGAATGATCGGTGGCCAGCGAGCATCCCTCGCTATCGACCACGTGGGTCGTGAGCTGGCCCTCGTTCAAGTGAACGAGGGCGGTCATAGCGCAATCCACCAGGACGCAAAACTCAGCCGGCAGAGCGTGCAACAGCTGCTTATGATCGCTGTGCATCTCCAGTTTTCGTGCGAAGCGCAGAACCTCCTCGACCTGCTCTGCACTGGGGGCCATGCCGTTTGACTGATGAAGGTTGGTGTTGGGGGACCTCTGCATATCCGGCAGGACGAGCTCCTTTCCGCAGATGTTTCATAGATGACTAATAAGACAAGAAGTAGCAGCAATGGGATGGCGACATTTGACGCCTAAAGCATTTTCACTTCTGGCATTTACAAAGCAACTCCCCGGATTTCCTCTGGACCTGGTGACGTTGACGAACGTCATGCGGCTTTCCTCACTAAAAGCCGCATGGCCTTGCCCTTCC
Source organism: uncultured Acidobacteriaceae bacterium (assembly GCA_963787145.1). Lineage (GTDB taxonomy): Bacteria > Acidobacteriota > Terriglobia > Terriglobales > Acidobacteriaceae > PALSA-350. The sequence goes on along the minus strand of CAWBBY010000023.1, from coordinate 314,303 downwards.
CCCACCGAGAGTCGAAGTGGAATACTCTCATTCCGATCTCATGGCAACCCTGGCAAATGAGAGATGCCAACCGGCTGACATGGGGTGAGGTTTGTTGGCACCGGTCCGCCGGGACTGGGAACCCCGGGGTATGCCTTCCACGCCAAAATTCACGTTCTATCAAGGACTTACCGGAAGACGAAGCGCGGGAAGCGATATGGCACGAAAGTTGCACAGCCCTTGGTGACAGTTCTCGAGTCGCCACTCGGCGCCGGGGCTCAACTGGTTTCATTCTTGATCCTCTTGGGGGTGTGATGAATCTCGCCGAACGCAGCGAACAATCTTCAAGTTTCCGGCTCGATGTCCCGCTGCATAGCCTGCTGACTAAACCTCAAGCTCCTCTGCCTGGATTGCAGCCGGTCGGGGAGCCACAACGATTCCCAGATCCGGTTTTCCCACAACATCCCGATCTGCTGGGTGCTATCGACGAGAACTCCGAATGGAGTCCACCGGAAAAACGCCATTGGGAACCAGGTCAGATCTACCATGCGATGCGCGGATGGCTCTTTCCCTACATCCGGTCCCGGGTCACGGCAGGCGACTTCCATCCACTCATCGCGTATCTGTTCACAGAATTCAAATGCAATCTCGACTGCCACTACTGCTGGGCCTTCGACAACAAAGTCAAAGGGATGACCGAAGATACGGCGAAACGGTCCATTGACTGGCTGCATGGGACCGGCTGTCGCGTGCTCGCCTACATGGGCGGCGAGCCGCTCTTGCGGCCGGACCTGATCCAGCGTGTCACCTACTACGCGGCCAAGAAGGATTTCTGGATCTACCTCCCCACCAATGCCCGCCTGCTGCGTATAGATGTGATAGATAAATTAGCGGATGCTGGAATTTCTACTTTCAATATTGCCGTAGATGCGGTAGATATCAAACAGGGCCTTCCAAAGGCACTGGTCCCGATCCGAAAGCAATTCGATTACCTGGTTCGAAAACAGTACGGGTACGGCTATTCAGTTTTCCTGAACATCAACATCTGCCGCAACAACCTGGACGATGTGCGGCAGCTGACGGAGATAGCCCATGATTGTGGCATCGCCACCGATTACCACATCAATGAGTCGCCTCTGTTGGAGCAGGACGAGCATTTCAAGCACGCCGACAACAATGTCACGTACATCACAAAAGATGACTGGCCGGCGGTCGAAGAGACGATTCAGTGGTTGACAGAGAAACAAGATAGCGGTTACAAAATGGTCAACTCGAATACCCGGTTATGGCAGATGGTCGACTTCATGAAGGGGAATCATTTCCCCTGGAACTGCCGGGCCGGCCAAAATTCGATGATTATTCGCGTCGACGGGACCCTCGCGCCATGCTTCCCGATGTATACCGCCAGCTACGACTGGGGTGTGGTCGGCAATCATAAATTCGAAACCAAGCAGCTGGACCATCAAAAAGAAACATGCCAGACCCACTGCTTTTCCACGCTTAACCACATCCTGGGCTGGTGCTATAACGATCAAAGGGTCATCAAGTACTTTTTCAAGCAGCTCGCACATGGATTTCAGGGAATGTCTGGACAGATCTAGTCCGGCGTCCCTTAACGTCGCGTCTCAACCGGGAACCAGGCACCAAGAATAGGAGATCCCCCATGGCCGTGGTCGTGAACGAGATTGTGCAGACCGACTTCGAAGTAGAGATTCAAGCCCGCATCGACGCCGAACGGGCGCGTCTCCGAGCGCAAGCCGGGTTGGCCCGCATGCGCGAGTTCAAAAAACCAGTAGAGCGCACGTTCACGGGGCCGGAACGCGATTATGTGACCATCCTCTTCGGGGGCCTGACCTGGAAACACGAGGAGATGATCAAGGCCGTCTTCCATGGCAGCGGCTACAAGTGTATGAACATTCCCACTCCCGAAGTTGCTGACTTCCAGGCAGGCAAGGAATTCGGCAACAACGGCCAGTGCAACCCGACCTACTTTACAGTCGGCAACCTGGTCCGCTACCTGCAGAAGCTGGAGCAGCAGGGAGAGACGCGCCAGCAGATCATCGACAACTACGTCTTCTTCACCGCCGGCTCCTGCGGCCCGTGCCGCTTTGGCATGTACGAAGCGGAGTACCGCTTCGCGCTGACAAACGCAGGCTTCGAGGGCTTCCGCGTATTGCTCTTCCAGCAGACCGATGGCATCAAAGCGGCCAGCGGCGAGCCCGGACTGAAGTTCTCAGTCGACTTTGGCATGGGCATGCTCAATGCCCTCAACCTGGGTGATGTGATTAACGAGCTCGTGTACCAGGTTCGTCCCTTTGAGGTGAAGAAGGGGGAAACCGATCGCGTGATTCACGAGTCAGTTAAAACGCTGACCGACACCCTGCGCGACCGCAAACGTTGGCACATCCTGGAGGCGGCTCCTGCCTGGGCCAAGCCCTACATCGAGAAAAACAAGAAGATTGAAGGGCTGGGTTGCACCCTGGGAAAGATCGCCCACAACCTTTATGGCAAGGAATATGTGGGTGCTCTCCACGCCTGCCGCGATAGCATCAACGCCATCGAAGTGGATCGTCTGCGGGTGAAGCCGGTGGTAAAGATCACGGGCGAGTTCTGGGCACAGACAACCGAGGGAGATGGCAACTTCAACATGTTCGCTTTCCTGGAAAAGGAGGGCGCGCAAGTCCTGGTGGAGCCAATCGCCACCTGGATCGCCTACATGATGCACGTGGCGAAGGAAGGCGCCAGAGCTCGTGCGAATGCAGAGGCTCCGTATCAAGATCCCAAGTGGTATGAAGTGAAAAAGCAATTCGCCAACCGGCTGAAGGTATTCAAGAAGACGGGTGGGCTCAGCGCCGGCACCGTGATGTGGAATCACTTCTACCACCGCACCATTCGCCACATGGGCGACACGGCGCATCACCTGATTCCGCAAAAAGAGCTCGCCCGGCTGGCTCATCCCTTCTACCACCAGCTGGCGCGCGGCGGCGAAGGCCACATGGAAGTAGGAAAGAACGTCTACTACACCGTGAATCACCTCTGTCACATGGTGCTGGCGCTCAAGCCCTTTGGCTGCATGCCCTCCACGCAATCGGACGGTGTGCAATCGCGGGTGGTCAACAAATTCAAAGACATGATCTTCCTGCCGGTTGAGACTTCAGGCGAAGGCGAAGTCAATGCCCACAGCCGCGTCCAGATGGCGCTCGCAGAAGCCAAAGCCAAAGCTCGTGCCGAGTTTGACGGCGTCCTCAGCGAGACCGGGAGAACACTGGACGAACTCCGGGCCTATGTCGATGAGCATCCGGAGCTCAAGCACGCACTCTACAAGTTCCCCCATCGGCACGGTCTGGCGGGAACGGCAGCCCAGTTCGCTTGGCACGTGAACGACCTCATGAAAAAGGATCGAGCATACGCCCGGCGCCCCCGGGTCTCCGTGGCCAAAGCACAAGTAGCCTAACCGCTCATCGTTGTTGAAGCCAGCCTTTCAGGGGAGAGTGTATGCAGCGATTTCTGGTCGGTTTGGATGTTGGGTCCACCACGGTCAAGTCGATCGTGGTGGATGCCGCAACGGACAAAACCATCTGGCAGGACTACCAGCGCCACGAAACAAGACAGCCGGAAAAGTGTCTCGAGTTCCTGCGCCGCATGGAGGCCGACACCGGCATTAGCCCGGAGAACACGCGGATCTTCATCACTGGATCAGGCGGCGGCACCATCGCAGAGATGGTCGGCGCCAAATTCGTCCAGGAAGTGCACGCTGTCTCGCTCGCCGTCGAGAAGCTCCATCCCGAGGTGTACTCCGTCATCGAGTTAGGCGGGCAGGATGCGAAGATCATCATCTTCAAGGATGATGAGGAGACGGGGCGGAAGAAGAAGATTCCCTCGATGAACGACAAATGCGCCGGCGGTACAGGCGCGGTCATCGACAAGATTAACGCCAAACTCAAGATCCCTGCTGCCGAGCTTGCCAACCAGGCCTACCACGGCGTCAAGCTGCATAAGGTTGCCGGCAAGTGCGGCGTCTTTGCCGAAACTGATATCAACGGTCTGCAAAAGACCGGGACGCCTTCCCACGAGCTCATGGCTTCCCTGTTCGAAGCCATCGTCCTTCAGAACTTGAGTGTATTGACCCGCGGACACACACTGCGTCCCCATGTTCTGCTCTTGGGCGGCCCGAACGGATTCATCCAGGGCATGCGTGAAGCATGGCAAGTCAACATCCCTCGCATGTGGAAGGAGCGGAAGGTCGAAATTCCCGAGGGATCGAAGCCCGAGGAATTGATTAAGGTCCCGGAAAACGCACAGTACTTCGCCGCTCTCGGCGCAGTAGAGTACGGCAAAGACGAAGACCCGGAAATCGGCCGCTACCAGGGGATCGAGAAGCTTCTGTATTACATCGACTATGGCCGCGCCGAAGAAAAGGCGGTCTCCGGTGGCAAAGGCCTGGTCGCAGATAAGACCGAACTCGAACTCTTTCGCGAAGAATTCCGCAGGAAGAAGTTCACTCCAGCGGAATTTCTGCCCGGCCAGACGGTCTCAGGTTTTATCGGCGTCGATGGGGGCTCTACTTCCACCAAGGCGGTCCTGCTCGGCAAGGGAGGCGAAATCCTTTGCAAAACTTACCAGCTTTCCAATGGCAATCCGATCCAGGATGGCATCGAGATGTTTGAAAAGCTGAACGAGCAGGTGCAGAGCAAGGGCGCCACGCTGGAAGTTCTAGGGGTAGGAACCACCGGATATGCCAAAGATATTTTAAAAGACGTGCTGCACGCGGATGTGGCGCTCGTCGAAACCGTCGCGCACACGGAATCCGCCCTCAAATTCTATGACGATCCTCACGTGATCATCGACGTTGGCGGCCAGGACATCAAACTCATCGTCCTCAAGGACGGCCGGGTTAAAGATTTCAAGCTGAATACGCAGTGCTCCGCCGGAAACGGGTACTTCCTGCAATCGACGGCCGAGGGCTTCGGCAAGAAGGTGGAGGAATTCGCGGATATCGCCTTCTCCGCCACATCCATGCCCTCCTTTGGATATGGCTGTGCCGTCTTCATGCAGTCCGATATTGTAAATTTCCAGCGCCAGGGCTGGCGGGCCGAGGAGATTCTCGCCGGCTTGGCCGATGTGCTGCCGAAAAATGTATTTCTCTACGTTGCCAGCATCCCCAACCTGGCTTCGCTGGGGTCGCGCTTCGTGCTGCAGGGCGGCACGCAGAACAACCTGGCAGTGGTAAAGGCCGAAGTGGATTTCATCAAGTCAAGCTTCCGCGCCAAGGGCAAAGTGCCGGAGATTATCGTGCACGAGCACTGCGGCGAGTCGGGTGCGATCGGCGCCGCGCAAGAGGCCTTGCGTCTGTGGAAGAACGGCAAGCAGACCACGTTTATTGGCTTGGAGGCGGTGGCCAACATTCGCTATCGCACCACCCGCAATGAAGACACCCGCTGCTACTTCTGCAAAAACAATTGCCTGCGTACCTTTATCGACGTAGATGTAACCGCTGCCCAGCCGAGTCATGATCATGACCATGACCATTCGTCGGCGCCCGCTCTGGTCACGCAACTGCCGAGTCTCGAACAAATCCAGGCAAATGCTGACGGCCATGGTTCTTCCTGCAGCACAGGCAGCAGCAAAGGGTCATTCAAGGCCAAGGTCGAACCCCTCATCCAGATCCAGATTTCTCCAGGATCGAGCAAGGTGGTCGAGCTTCCCAAGCCGGTGGATTTCCAGCCAAAAAAGACCAAGGTGCCTCTGCGTGTCGGCGAACAGCGGCTGATCATCGCCACCTGCGAAAAGGGCACGGTGGAAGATCTCGCGGACATGAAGGACATCAAGGCGGACATCGACAAGATAAAAGAGGCGAACCCGAACTTTGTCGATATCGCTGCGCGCGACGTCTTCCGTCATCGCCAGGTGGAGCTTGTTGCCGATGCGGTTCCCAGCACCAAGGGACTCTTCATTGGCAAGGCAGTGAAGGAACGTGCGGCCGCAATGCAGAAGCGCAGTGAGTTTCGCATCGGCATGCCTCGGCTGCTCAATACCTACACCTATGCGCCGATGTTCAATGCCTACTTCGCGAGCTTAGGGCTTAAGGCTGAAAATCTCATTTACTCCGACTACACGACGCCGGAGCTTTACCGCGCCGGGGCCAGCCGGGGCGCCATCGACCCCTGCTACCCATCAAAGATCGGCATCGCGCATGTCTATAACCTGATCACAACCAAGCACAGCAAGAAGCCGTTAAACGCTATCTGGTTCCCTATGTACGACCGGCTGCATACGTCCCTGGTCAACCTGACGGGCTCGAATGCATGCCCCACCGTGACCGCTACACCAGAGGTGGTGAAGGCCGCTTTCACCAAGGAGAGTGAGATCTTCGCCGAGAACGGCATCAGCTACATCGATCCGATTTTGGACTTGCAAGATAAGAAGATATGCGCTGACCAGATGTACAAAGCGTGGGGGCCGGTGCTGGGTCTCTCTCGCGAGGAAAATGAGCGTGCCATCGAAGCCGGCTTCAAAGCCCTGTTTGACTGCGAGGCTGAGATTCGCCGCCAGGCGCGGGAGACGCTCGACCAGCTGGAGCGTGAGGACCGGATTGGCATCGTCATGCTGGGCCGCGTTTACCATCACGATCCGGGCTTGAACCACGAGATCATGGAGGAGTTCCAGAAGCTTGGCTATCCCGTGTTCTCGCAGAGTACGCTTCCCATCGACGAGGACATACTCGACCGCCTCTTTGGTGAGGAGGTGCGGGCCGGGCTCATTACCCACCCACTGGACATTCAGGATGTCTGGAAGAACCGCTACTCGACCAGCACCAATCACAAGGTATGGGCGGCGAAATTCACCGCGCGCCATCCCAACCTCGTGGCGCTGGAGGTTTCCAGCTTCAAGTGCGGCCACGATGCGCCCATCTACGGCGTGATCGAAGGCATCATTGAGCAATCGGGAACGCCTTACTTCTCCTTCAAGGATCTGGATGAGAACAAGCCATCCGGGTCTATTCGCATCCGGGTCGAGACCATCGACTATTTCCTGCGCCGCTATCGTGAAGACATCGTCAAGCGTCGCGGCCTGGAAGTTGATATCGAGGCGCAGCTGGCTGCTTTCGAGCAAACCATTAGGAACCAGTCCGCCGAAAGTTTGGAAGCAGTAGCCGGCGACTAGAGAGCTTGCGGAAAACTCTGGTTTTTGAAGGGTACGGGCTTCAGCCTGTATGTAACTGGTTGTAAACAGGTGCGGCCTTAGCCGCTGAGGGAACTCATTTCATTCCTCTGCCGACTTTCTCCGCAAGCTGTGAGCTAGCCGAACTTGGCCTTGCGTATATACACCATTGGCCACTCGACGCGACCGATCGCAGACTTTATCGCGATGCTTAAAGCGCACGAAGTCGACCGGCTTGTCGATGTGCGCACCTTACCCCATTCACGCCACAATCCGCAGTACGAGCGCGACGCGCTTTCCGAGGCGCTCAAGCGCGACCATCTGGTTTACACCCACATGCCCGGACTTGGCGGTCTTCGTCATCCCCGCAAAGGCGCGATGACAAACCTGGGCTGGCGCAATTTGAGCTTTCGAGGATACGCCGATTATATGCAGACAGCAGAATTCGCAGGCCAACTGGAGGACCTGATTAAAATGGCACGGCTGGAGCAAGTCGCGGTGATGTGTGCGGAGGCTGTCCCCTGGCGATGCCATCGCTCGCTCATAGCCGACGCCCTCTTAGCGCGCGATGTTGAGGTAGCGGAGATTGCGAGCGCCTCACAAATCAAGCCCTTCAGCTTTCATCCGTGGGCTCAAGTGAATGGAACGCAGGTAAGCTATCCGGGGTTGCCCCTGGAGCCCTCTGAGCTTGAGCGATAAACCCGCGGGGCTTGGGCAAGGGAAAGCACTCGATCGGCTGATTTGGACAGCATTCGCTGAAAACAAATCGGCTATCGCGCGTATCGCGATTAGTCGCGCAGGGACGGCTGAAAATAGCCCAGGACGTTAGTCCTGGGTATACAAACTCGCCGAGACGAGTCCCGTAGGGACGGCTGAAAATAGCCCAGGACGTTAGTCCTGGGTATACAAACTCGCCGAGACGAGTCCCGCAGGGACGGCTGAAAATAGCCCAGGACGTTAGTCCTGGGTATACAAACTCGCCGAGACGAGTCCCGCAGGGACGACTGAGAATGTCCCAGGACGTAGTCCTGGGTGAACCCGGACCGCACGCGAATGCTGACAGGCGAGCAATCAAAAGCCAACCGATTCCTCCAATCGGCGGCATTGCGTGCTTTAACCGCCAGGTCTCCAAGCAACCAAAAGTAACTTCCGAAACGATAACCAGCGATAACCAGAAAACAGTCTCCACGGCCAAACCCGGTTCTGCAGCGTTATATCCTGTTAGTAGACGATTTCGGCACAGCGGGCGGCTCTCGCGACCTCCCGCTGGTCGGCAGTTGCCAGTTAGCATCGGCCTAAGGCGAGCGAAGGACAGTTTTACCGCTGTCCGGTGTCACACTCTATCCCTGCCTCAAAATAAGGCAATCCAAGCATCCCGCCCCGCGCGGGATTTTTTATGCATTCCACTCTGCTTCCCCGAGCAGCAGAAAACTTTAGGAGCCACTTATGCCCAAAAATAAAGTCAGCGACCCCATCACCGATCAGGAAATGGCCTTTGCCCGCCTGGTCCTCTCTGGCGCCATGACCGACCGTCATGCCGCCGAAGCCGTCGGCCTCAACCCCGACTCCGCCGCCTACACCAAATCCAAGCCCCGTGTCCGCGCCTACATGCTCGAGCACCGCGCCGCCGTGCAGCAACAGCTCGTCCACCAAGAGGCCGAGGGACTGCACCGGCTGAACCTGGATCGCGAACAAGTACTGACCCGCCTCTGGGAAATCGCCAACCTCAGCCCCGATATGACCCGAGGCAGCATTACCGGCCAGGTCAAGGCCATCTCCATGATCATCGCCATGCAAAACTTCATCCCCGACCGTCGCTCCGTCTCTTCGGAAAAGAAATCCTCCCCTGCGATCAACACCCACTCGCAGCCAGGCCCTGCTCCTACCCAGAAAGAAGATGGGCCTGCCCGCCCCGCCTGTCCCACCCCCGGCCTGCCCTGGAAGCCCAAGCACGCTCCCGGCTCAGCGGGAGAGGCGCCTCAGAACCCTCGACCCAGCCAGTCCACCTTCGCCAACCGCTTGACCCCCTCGGAAGCCCACGGACCTTATGTCCCCTTGTTCGCTTCTGTTCCAGACTTGGGAATTCCTTTCCCTATAAAGAACCCCTTTGTCTACCCACGCTGAGCTGCCAATCCTAAAAAGGACCCAAAAATATCGAATTTTACAAATAACTGCCGGCTAGGCTGCCACCGCGCCCGTCGTCCTGACCAATGCCTTTAGGAAATAGGCCAAGCAAAAGAGCTAAAACAAGTGCTTCGCTATGGCGCGGGCCGGAGGATCTTGTCGGCAACGTGGCGTGGGTTTTGGGTCTGGGGGCTGGTCCCAAACGAAAGGGCTGCAGGGCCTCAAAAGGTCGCATGGGTAAACACAAGACTTCCAGCGACTTATTATTCGATTTAAAGATTGCGGAGGGCCGTCATAAAGCTCTTGATCTTCCGGGTCGACGAGGATTTTCCGGATTTCAGGTTGCGCTCAATGCACAATCCGGAGAAGTAGGACAGCACCATTTCCGCAATTGCTGACGGAGCCATCTTGGTTTTTTCGGTTTCGATATTCATCGCCAGAAGGCGCTCCACTAGCGCCCGATTCTCCGTAACGACCGCATAAGCCTCATCCGGAAGGATAGCGAACTCCCGCATCGAGTTCACGGAAAAACATCCCTGCTGTTCCCCCTTATATAGCGGCCCATTTTTCAGAAAATTCTCAATGTTCTTCCAGCCCAGAGGCTCCTTGGTCAAAAGTCCCCTCTTCGCTTGGCTTTCGAGGTAGTGGCGAAGGCACGCCATAAAAAGATCTTCCTTGTCTCGAAATTCGGTATAAAGACCTGATTTGTTCACGCCGGTGGCCCGTTCCAGGTCCTGGAGGCTCGTATCCGCAAACCCATGCTTCCAGAAGACAGGCATCGCCTTCTCAAGCACTTCCTCCCGATGAAACCCCTTGGGCCGCCCCATGCCTCCATTGTCCGATAAAAAACTAAATAGTTCAATATCTCTGCATCCCCGTTGCGTGCCCGTCATCGTATAGAACTAAATGGTTCAGAACCGTTGATTGCCTCCAAGCAATCTCGGGGCGGCTGACGCCATTCGAGGTGATCCCTTGAGCACCTTCAATCGATCTATGCAGGAGTTCATGTGATGTCGAATCAACCGCTTTTCACGCCCTATCAGATGGGAGACCTCGATCTCCCTAACCGCATCATCATGGCGCCGCTCACGAGGATGCGCGCACAAACGCACGATCATGTGCCTACGGCCTTGCAAGCGGAGTATTACGCGCAGCGTGCATCGGCTGGATTGATCATCACAGAGGCCACCGCGGTTAGTCCGCAAGGATTCGGCTGGGCCGATACGCCGGGCTTGTGGACGACGGAGCAAGTCCGCGGATGGCGGCGCGTCACGGATGCCGTTCATGCAGCGGGCGGCCGCATCATTGCCCAACTCTGGCATACGGGCGCTATCTCGCACCCGGAACTACTAAATGGCGTGCAGCCCGTGTCCGCATCGAACGTCGATCCAGGCCAAATCTCGGTCACGCCAACAGGTAGGAAGCCTACGGTAGCACCGCGGCCTCTGACGAAGCAGGAGATTCGCGTCACGGTTGCAGACTTCGCGCGATCTGCTCGAAACGCGATGGAGGCCGGCTTCGATGGTGTCCAGATCCTCGCCAACTATCTCTATTTGATCTCACAGTTCCTCAACGCCACCACCAACCGCCGTGCAGACGAATACGGAGGAAGCCTGGAAAATCGTTCGCGCTTTCTCTTCGAGGTCGTCGAGTCAGTCCTCAGTGAGGTCGATTCACAAAAGGTGGGAGTCAAGATAAGTCCGATGCACGAGGGTGGTGCATTTCAAGCCAACGACGAAACTCTGCCCATCACCGAATATGCAATTGAGAAGCTGAGCACTTACTATCTTTCGCACTTATTGCTCATGGGCAACACCACCGACTTCACTGGTACGCCACTTGAAAAATTGGCCGGCGATGGCATGTTCCGGCATTTCCGTCCTCTGTTCAAAGGCACACTGATCGCAAACGTGAAGATGGACCGTGATCGCGGCAATCGCATTATCGCGGAGGGGCTGGCAGATCTGGTAGCCTTTGGTCGTCCATACATCGCAAATCCTGATCTTGTGCAGCGGTTTGCCGACAATACCCCTCTCGCTGAAGTGGATTGGGAAAACGTCTACGCCTCAGGGCCACACGGTTATTCCGACTACCCAACTTATCAATCATCTGAACTAAACTCCAGGAGCTGAATATGCCAAAGACAACACCTGAGCAGAACAGGGCGATCGTTCTCGAAGCCTTCGATACTCTCTTCAACAAACGCGATTATGCGACAGCAGAACGCTTCTGGTCGCCGAAGTACATTCAGCACAGCGCGCACATTGCGCCGGGACGCGAAGGGCTGTTCGCTCTTGTCCGCGCGGCGCCGGATACCCTGCGCTATGAAAACCAACTCATCGTCGCAGAAGGCGACTATGTCATTGCACATGGCCGTTTCACCGGGATGGGAAGGCCCGCGGCCTGGATTGCGGCCGACATTGTCCGATTCGAAGACGGTCTCCTGGCTGAGCACTGGGATGTATTGCAAGACGAAGCCACACAGGCACAATCCGTCAGCGGCCTTCCCATGTTTGGGAACACGTTCCCTTCGTAAGTCTTCGGCACCCACTGAAACGGAGGACGATTGTCGATGAGCGGGCCTAAGAAGCTTCAAGGCAAAGTAGCAGTGATTACTGGAGGCACGACCGGGATAGGGTTGGCTACAGCGAAGCTCTTTGTAAAAGAGGGCGCCTACGTCTTCGTCACGGGTCGTCGCCAAAAGGAGCTCGACGAGGCCCTGAAAGCAATTGGCAGCAATGTTACCGGCGTTCAGGGAGACATTTCGAAATTGACCGACCTCGATCGTCTCTACCAAGCCGTTGCGGCCAAGGGAAGAATCGATGTCGTGTTTGCCAATGCCGGCATCGCTGAATTTGCTCCACTCGGCAAAATCACCGAGGAGCATTTTGACAAGCTCTTCGACATCAACGTCAAGGGAACGCTGTTCACGGTGCAGAAGGCTCTACCGCTGATGACGGATGGTGGCTCGATTATCCTCAACGGTTCCGTAGCAAGCGTAAAAGGCACGGCTGCCTTCGGCGTCTATGGCGCAACGAAGGCCGCCCTCCGTTCCTTCGTCCGAACCTGGACCTCGGATCTCAAGGACCGTCACATTCGTTCCAATGTCATTAGCCCAGGGCCGACCGATACTCCGGTTATCGATGGGCAACCAGCAGACGCCATCGCACGGATTGTGTCCACCATTCCCATGGGACGCATGGGGGAGCCCGAAGAAATTGCTAACGCGGCGTTGTTTCTGGCGTCCGATGATTCCAGCTTTGTTACAGGTATCGAACTGTTCGTTGATGGTGGGAGAGGGCAAGTCTGATCGAGTGACTCTGCGCCGAAGTCCTTGCCTTGTCGTATTCAGCCGGAACGCTTGAGAAGGTCTGCCACCGTCTTCAAGATTTCCCTCGAAAGTGCCTCATCCGATACCGCGCGGGCCAGCGACATTGCTCCAACGAGGGCGCTGAAAGTCAGGATCGCTCTCGATCGCGCCGCACGCTTATCCCTGCCTGGTAGCAGCCCGGCAAGCAACTCAAGGTCCGCCTTGACTTGATCAGAGGTAAGCATACGAGTCCGCTGGTCGCTGCGGGCAATTTCCGGGGCCAATGCGCTGAAGGCGCAGCCCGCACCTGGATTCTTGCGGTGCGTATCGCTCACATAATCGTCGATAAGCTTCTCGAAGGATAGCGGGTGCCCGCTGCATTCAGCAGCCTTCTTTTGGCGCTGCCAGACACCGAAGGCCTCGCTGAGTGCCTCCGCCACGAGTTCATCACGCGAGTCGAAGTGCTTGTAGAAGCCGCCCACCGTCAGGCCCGCTTCCTTCATCAACTCAGCAATTCCGAATCCCGCGAGGCCCTGTTCGCGGAATCTCTTTGCGGCAATGGCAACGATGCGCTTATGAGTTTCCTCCTTTTGTGCCCGGGAATAACCCATCTGAACCTCCCCGAAAATAATCTGCGACCAAATCAGGATTACTAATCTAATCCTGTAATGAGGATTATAACAGTAATCCTCATCGCTCGACGAAAGCCAAGAGCTCAACCAATTCGCGACCAGTTGGTGCTCTCGATCGACATTAACGAGTGACATGGAAAAGGGAGAAGCGATATGCGTGCAATAAGAGCGGAGCAATTTTCCGGTTATGAAGCGTTGAAGCTCGTAGAGCTTCCAAAACCAGCGGTTACAGACGGGAAGGTCCTGGTGCGAATCACGGCAGCCGGCGTCACGCCCCTCGATCATACGATTCTCATCGGCGATTTTCACATCCCGGAGAAGCCGCTCATCTTGGGCAACGAAGGAGCGGGCGTGGTGGAGGAGGGAGGCGGGGCGGATTTTCCCGCAGGCTCACGGGTGATGTTCTGGGGCACGTATGGCGCTTTTCAGGACGGGACCTATTGCGAATGGATTGCTGTGCGGAAGGAAGACCTCTGCTTGATTCCCGACAATGTCGATGACGCAAGCGCAGCTGGCATTCCGGTAGCGTATCTCACAGCGCAAGTGGCTCTTACCCTGGCTGATTTTCGTCCAGGCAAGACCGTTTTGGCGCCCGCGATCGGAGGATCCGTCGGCAACGCGGTGACGCAATTGGCACGCGCACTGGGAGCAAAGCATGCCATATCGAGCACGACCAACCATGCGAAAGCGGGGCAGGCGAAGGTACTCGGATTCAATGAGGTTATCGATACCTCCGTGGAAAAGTTAACTGACGGCGTGCGTCGTATCACCGACGGCTACGGCGCAGACATCATCATCGACGGGATCGGTGGTCAGGTGTTGAGCGAAGCGGTCAAAGCGCTCGCGCCAGGAGGAAGCCTCATAACACTGGGGTATTCCGCAAGCCGCAAGACAACTATTGACGTGACAAGCCTCATCGTGTCGCAGACCAGCATCCGGGGTTTCAATATGTTCTCTCAGCCGCAGGCGATCGTTGCCGATGCGTGGAAATCTACTGCCTCTCTGCTTAAATCCGGCGCGATCAAACCGATCGTCGCTAAGACGTTCCCTTTGGTCGAAGCGGCTGATGCTTTGCGCTATCTCGTTGATGGCCGCCCCTTCGGGAGGGTAGTTCTTACAGTCTGACGACAATTAATGGGGGGAAACATAACAGTTATCCCGCTCAGCAATTAGTCGAAGGGTTGGCACTACGCGCGGGCGTAGTGCCAACACAAGTTGTCGAATCAACCAAACTACGCTCGGACGAGCTTATTCAAATCGAGGAATCAATGACAACAATAAAGGCGATTCGGCTGGCTTCGGTGATCACGGCAATCAACGTCCTGGTCGCGAGCGGCTTTTCCATCGTGGCGATCATCCGTCCGCAATACCTGGTCCCTGCCGAGTCCGTTCCAACGCAGGCGTCGTTGATATTGGCGATGTACGCGGCGGCGCGCACAATTCCTCTGGCTTTGTTCGCATTGGGGGCGATCTACAAGCAGGCGACGCATGCGTTGCTGATCTTGGGTGCGCTCGCCGGCACCATGCAATTGCTGGATGCCGGAATCGGTCTGTTTGAGCATGATCTTGGGAAATTCGCTGGACCGCTCTTTATCGCAGTTCTCCAATTCCTCGTGGTGTATCTGCTTTACAGATCCGTGCGGATCACGCCGTAAACCAACCTCGGATACTTCGAGTTTTAAATAGGCGTGATCACCGTTTCTTTCTTGGCGATCTTGTCGACGAACTCCTCGCCGGTGTAGAGGTGTTGATTCACCAGCTGCGCCGGGGTGTGGGCCAGCCACTCCGCCGCTGATATGTCCTGATAGGTTCCAATGGGGAAGACCTCGAGAAAGAGCAGATCCTCCGTCCCCGTATTTTCGATGTAGTGGGGACGCGACATCTTGATGTATCCCACGTCGCCCGCCTGGAAGTCAAAGGTACGCGCCTTGCCTCCGGCTTGAAAGACCGTCATGCGCGCCTTGCCTCTCACGTAGTACTGCCACTCGTCGGAAAGCGGGTGCCAATGCAATTCGCGCATGCCTCCAGGTTTAACGGTGACGATCGCCGCGGCGATATCCGTTGCCGGAAAGTCCTTCTTTTCCACGATGCGCACTTCGCCGCCTGCCGTGACCTTGGTGGGCGGCATAGTGCTCGCCCTGAAAACGAAATCGTCGTCGATCGAGGTTGTTCCCTCGGCCGCCGCCTTCTGCTCTTCCTTCAGAGGACGCGGCAAATCAGCGGCGAAGATAAAGAGCTCCTTCTTGGGAACTTTGTCGAAGGTCGACGCGGGCACGGCGAAGTTCTTCGCCAGGACCTCTTTCGGCGTGTGCTTAAACCAATCGGTGAGGAGGAAGGTCTCGAACTCGTTGAAGCTTCCATCGTTGAAGACCAGCAGAAACATGGCTCCATCAGGTCCCAGCCCCTGGATGGAGTGCGGAATACCGCCGGGAAAAAGCCACAAATCGCCCTTGGTTACGTCATTGACAAAGCTGCGCCCTTCCGCATCCACCGCAGTGATGCGCGCATTGCCATAGATCATGAATGCCCATTCGGCACTGGTGTGCCAATGCAGCTCGCGCACCCCACCCGATACCAACCGCATTTCCACCCCGGCCAAGGTCTTCGATATAGGCAGCTCCCGCTCGGTTACCTGGCGCGTCCAGCCGCCATCTTCAATGCGTTTGTGTGCCAGTGCAAAGGAATACTTGAAGGGCTCGACCGTACCGTTATCCGTCTCCGGCGACCACACCGAGCTTGGATTCTCTTGATCGAGCGGGGTATTGTTTTCTCCCGGCTGCTCCTCGTTTGGTTTACTGTGATCGTCCGACCGCACCTGCTGTGCATTCGCCAGTGGCGCTATCGCCGCCGTAGCCAATGCAGCCCCCAAAAACTTGCGCCTCGAAACATCCTCAGACATAGCAACATCCCCTCAAATTCGAGTCTAAAGCGGACCGCCCCATCACCAGTGAAAGAGCGTCCCATCTTCCTTACGGTTGACCGGCAAATACGCACGTTGATACGGAAAACCCGCAGCCACATCTTCCCTGATGTCGACTCCGAGACCAGGCCCGTCCCCGGGGTACATCGAGCCGTCACGAAAGAAGTACGCATGGGGAAACGTCTCTTCCGTCTGCGCGTTATGCAGCATGTGTTCCTGAATGCCAAAATTATTGATCGCGATATCCAGGTGCAGCGCCGCCGCCATGCACACCGGCGACATGTCGCTCGCTCCATGACAACCGGTACGCACGTGATAGATAGCGGCGAAGTCAGCAATCTTCTTCATCGCTGTCAGGCCGCCGCCGTGCACCACGCTCATGCGCAGATAGTCGATCAGCTGCTCGCGCATCAATTGTTCGGCGTCCCAAATGCTGTTGAACACCTCGCCCACGGCCAACGGAGTCGTCGTGTGCCGGCGGATGAGCTGGAATCCATCCTGCAGCTCGGCCGCGACTGGGTCTTCCAGCCAAAAAAGATGATAGGGCTCCAGCTCCTTGCCCAGACGCGCTGCCTCAATCGGAGTGAGCCGGTGGTGAACATCGTGGAGCAGGTCCAGGTCATCACCCAGCGTTTTGCGCAGCGCCTCAAAGAGCTTGGGAACGTGGCGCAGATACTTTTCCGTGGACCACAAGCTCTCGGAGGGCAAACCACGCTCCGCCGGCTCGTAGTATTTGTCATCTTTCGACACGCCGTAGGTCGACTTGAGCCCCGGTACTCCGCTCTGGGCGCGAATGGCGGTATACCCCATCTGCCGGTAGCGCTCGACTTCGTCCACTGTCTCCGCGATATCGCGTCCGGTGGCGTGGGCATAGACCAGAACCTGGTTGCGGCTCTTGCCTCCGAGCAGGTTGTAGACCGGAACGCCAAGTGCTTTGCCCTTGATGTCCCACAACGCCATGTCGATGGCCGCGATGGCGGTCATGGTCACCGGCCCTCGCCGCCAGTAGGCGCCGCGGTAAAAATAATGCCAGATGTCTTCTGTCTGAAAAGGATCGCGCCCGATCAGGCACGGCACCAGGTGATCCTCCAGATAGCTGGCGACTGCCAGCTCGCGTCCGTTGAGAGTCGCGTCGCCCAGTCCGTAGATGCCTTGGTCGGTTTCGATCTTCAAGGTTACGAAATTGCGGCCCGGACTGCAGACAATCACCTTTGCGCTGAGAATTTTCATCTATTGGTTCACTCCGCTGGCCAGAAATCCGCCATCGATGACCAGGATCTCTCCGGTCACAAACGAGGCTGCATCCGACACCAGGTAGATGGCGCCTCCGGCGAGCTCATCCATCTCGCCAAAGCGCTTCATGGGCGTGCGCATCTTCAACTCACGCCCGCGGTCGGTGTGCAGAACCAGCTCGCGGTTGAGGGCAGTGGGAAAGACTCCGGGCGCAATCGCATTCACGCAGATGTTGTGGGGAGCGAGTTCGATGGCCAGCGACTTGGTCAGCGCGCCTACACCCGCTTTGCTGACCCCGTAAGCGGCCACCTGGTTGAAGGCGACGAAGGTGGAGAGCGATGCAATGTTCAGGATCTTGCCAAAGCCCTGGGAGACCATTGTTTTGCCGAAGATCTGGCAGCACCTGAAGGTGCCGTTCAGGTTTATGTCGATGACAGAATTCCAGCCTTCTTCAGAACATTCCAGGGTGGGCGTCTTGAGAGTGATTCCGGCGGCGTTTACCAGGATGTCGACCTTCCTAAAGGTCTCCAGAACCTTCTGCTGCAGCGACTCGATAGAAGAGCGGTCGCGAATATCGACCGTCGCACGCAGCGTACGGCGACCCAGGGCCTCAATCTGCTTAGCAACCTTTTGCGTCTCTTCCTGCCGGCGCGAGGCAGCCACCACGTCCGCTCCCGCCTCTGCAATCGCCAGGGCGATCGCTTTTCCCAAACCCGATGTACCGCCAATGACAACCGCGCACTTACCTGTTAGATCGAACCGGCCGGTACCCAATGTTTACTCCCAGATGCGAACAAAGTAGGATGATCCCGCAGCTTATCACGACGAGCCGTACCCAGGAGCGGGACAAGTGCAGGATGAGTATGTAGATCGGCGTTCTTTTCTAAAGGTGATGGGTGCCGTCGGCATGTCATCCAGCCTGCTGCCGGAGGCGGCGTTCGGCTTGCATCCCGCCAGCGCGCATATTCTGGAGCAGGCCGCTGGAGCGGGTCCCGAGGCGCCCACAAAACCAAAGTACTCAATCAAGTTCGGGGTAATCGGTCTCGATCACTACCACATCATGGGAATGACCGCGGCGGTCATCCGCGGCGGCGGCGAACTGGTCTCTTTTTACTCCAACCTTCCCAAGAACATCGCCGATTTCCAGAAGATGTATCCCAATGCCAAGCTGGCAAAGAGCGAGGACGAGATCCTGGGCGATCCTTCGCTCAAGCTGATCGCCGGCGCGCCGATTCCCCGGTTGCGCGCCCCGTTGGGCATCCGCGCCATGAAGCAAGGCAAGGATTTTCTGAGCGACAAGCCGGGCGTAACAACATTAGACCAACTGGAGGAGGTGCGCAGAGTGTCGGCGGAGACGGGCAAGATGTTTGCCATTATGTACTCCGAGCGGCTGGAAGTGCGGGCGGCCGTGCAGGCCGGTTACCTGATCAAGGCCGGCGCCATCGGCAAGGTAGTGCAGACGGTGAATATCGCTCCCCATAAGGTGAATGACATTACTCGCCCCGATTGGTTTTGGGATCCGGCAGAGTATGGTGGCATTCTCTGCGATATCGGTTCCCACCAGGCCGACCAGTTCGTCTACTACACCGGCTCCACTACGGCCGAGGTGGCGGCATCGCAGATCGCGAATGTGAATCATCCCACGCACCCCAAGTTTCAGGATTTTGGCGACATGATGATGCATGGCGACGGCGGGGCCGGCTATGTTCGCGTGGATTGGTTCACACCCAACGGCCTGAGCGTTTGGGGCGATGGGCGTCTCTTCATCCTGGGAACCGATGGCTACATTGAGCTGCGCAAGTACATCGATATTGCCGGGAAGCCCGGCGGCAATCATCTGTACATGGTGGACCAGAAACAGGTGACCTATATGGACTGCAGCAAAGTGGAGCTGCCGTTCGGTCCCCAGTTTGTCTCCGACATCGTCAACCGGACCCACACCGGGCAGAACCAGGAACAGGCTCTGCTCGCTGCGGAGCTGGTGTTGAAGGCACAGAAGAATGCCAAGGTTTTGACCTTCACCAACGTGCTCCGTACATGATGGACCTGTAGAAACCATGGCATGAGTTCATCTACGAATAAATCGAATCTACGCTGGGTGGTTTGCGGCCTGTTGTTTCTGGCCACCGCCATCAACTATATGGATCGGACGGCCCTGGGCCTGGTTGAGCCCATGCTGAAACACGTCCTTGGGGGCGATCAAGATATAGCGCTCTACAACCGGCGCTACAGCGACATCGTCAACTGTTTCATCTTTGCCTATGGTCTCGGGTTTCTGGTTGCGGGGCGGGTGGTCGATCGCATCGGCGTGAAAAAGGGATATGCCTTGTCTATCGGTGTGTGGGCGATCGCTTCGCTAAGCCATGTGTTTGCGCGGACACCGTTCGGCTTCGGACTAGCGCGTTTTGCGCTGGGAATCGGAGAGTCCGGCAACTTTCCTTCGGCGCTCAAGGCGACGGCCGATTGGTTTCCCGCCGAGGAGCGAGCGCTTGCCACCGGCATCTTCAATTCAGGAACCAGCGCCGGTGCGGTGATCGCTCCCATGATCATTCCCTGGGTCGCAGTGCGCTATGGCTGGCAGGCTGCCTTCTACACCACAAGCAGTCTTGGACTGCTCTGGTTTATCGGCTGGCTGTTGTTTCCCTACAACCAGTTACAACCCAGGTTTGGCAGCACGACGAATCGATCGGCTGCCGCGGCCGCGCCAACAGCGGCATACAAGTCTCTTCTGTTTAGCCCCAATACGTGGAGATTTGCGCTGTCCAAGGGAACCACGGATGCGATCTGGTGGTTCTATCTCTTCTGGTTGCCCAAATACTTCAACGAGCGCTTCCACGTGGACATGCAGCATCTGGGCCTGCCGCTGATCATTGTGTACATCGGCGCCACGATCGGCAGTATTGCCGGGGGTTGGCTGGCGGGCTTTTATATACGCCGCGGGCACTCGGTCCGGATGGGCAGAAGATTCGCCATGCTGGTATGTGCGCTTTGTGTATTGCCGGTGGCGCTGGTTCCCTTTGTTCATCCACTTTGGCAGGCGATCGCCCTGTTATGCCTGGCGGCCGCGGCGCACCAGGGCTGGTCTTCAAATCTGCTTTCCACGCCGTCGGATATGTTTCCTTCGAGCTCGGTGGGCACGGTGGTGGGGATCGGCGGAGCCGTTGGCGCCGCGGGCAGCGTGCTGTTCACGTTCCTGGTGGGTCTGCTGTGGACGAATTATGCGCTGCTGATTTTCTTCGCGGCCGGTTCCATTTATGTGCTCACGCTGTTCGCGTTTCAATGGCGCGCTCCAGCGCCCCTTGCCGCGGAACAGGTTTCTGCCGATTAAGATGGCAACCGCAGTTCCCTCCCCTAGTCCGCCGTGGGCGGGTAACCTGCGGCTCTGTCCATCCCTTCGTAACCGCTGCTGAGGTAAGCGCTGCCCTACCCTTTGTCATCCCGAGAGGTTGTGACTTTTTTTGATTTTGCGCGTTTTTGTCACGCCCAACCAGACTGTTGTTTAAAACCTCCACAAGAAGTCATCCTGAGCGAAGCGCCTCGCAGATCTACCGCTTAACAGAGGGTTTATGGCGCGTAGTCGAAGGACCCCGACGATGCTTGTTAGCCGGTGCTCTTCATAGCTTTCCGGCCACCAAAACCTAACAGAAATCAAAAAGTCACAGCCTCCGAGCGAAGCCGAGGGATCTGCAGTACTTTCAACCAGCAGCAGATCGAAGGAACTGCAGATCCCTCGGCTTCGCTCGGGATGACAAAGGGTAGGGCGGCGCTTACCTCAGCAGCGGTACGGAAGGGATGGACAGACCCGCGCCGATAGCGAAATCCTACCCTAAGCGGGTACAGCAACCTCAGCCCCGCCGCGCTCCACCGACAAATAGCCGGAGTAAAGCGTCGCGATGGTATCTCGCGCCAACTCTATTCCTGAGAGGGGCTCGCGATCGTGGTAGATGCTCTCCATAAAGTCCTGGAACTCTTGTGGATACCCATGCTGCCAACCCTCATCCGGCGCCGGGCGGCTCCAACCCTGTTTGGTACTGGTTTTCTCTACGACATACACATCTTTCAGTATGTCTTCCCTGGGATTAAAGGTCTCCAGCGCATCGGTCGGATTCAGATTGCATCGGGTACGGTGATTGTTGCAAAACACCTCCAGCCAGTTGGCAACGCCGCCCATGACCAGTTCCGATGCGAAAATATCCGCCACCGTTCCGTCGGAAAACTTGATGTGAATCTGGGCGTAATCCTCAATGTCATCGTAGCCAGTCCGAAGAAAGCCTTCATCGCGAAAATTGGGAAGCCGCGTAATCTCATGCGTGCGGCAGCTTACCGTGGCCGGCCGGATAGGGTTGCCATCTCGCGATTCGCCCTCAACCCGCTTCAAATAAAGCGCTGCGCTCACCGGATGGCATCCCTTCCCGACCAGCGATCCGCCACCGGAGAATTTCCAGCGGCCGTAGTAAGGAGAGTGTGACCCGCTATGGGACTCCTCTCCCATGATCCGAAGTATCTGGCCGCCACTCTTCTCGATGATCTCGCGTTCCTTCTGAATCGCCGGGGCATAGACCCAGTTCTCGGCATAGCAGACCCGCTTGCCACTGGCCTTCGCCGCAGCAAGAATGCGCTCGCAACTTGCCGTGGCTTCAGCAAGCATTTGCTCCTTGGGAAAGGTGGCCGCACCGTAGTATCCGGTAAGTGGTTTTTCGATGATGACGTGTTTGCCCAAACCGAGCGCCTGCACCGCAAGCTCTTCATGGGATGAGGGAGGAGTGCAGAGATCAACCACATCCACTGCCGCACAAAGCTCGGCAAACGTTTCGAGTGAGCGGATCCCAGCCTCCCTTGCGAAGGCGTCTCGCGCTTTTGGTGTTTTTGAAGTTACGCCTACGATCTCGACCGGCACTCCGTACACCCGACGGATGGCCTCCCAATGAAACTTGGCTGCAAAACGCGAACCAACAAACCCCACGCGAACTGTTTTTTCCATAGATATTCCTTGTAACACATCGCTTGCTGATCGGAGCTTATGCTTGACCATAATGAAAAAGGTAAGCCCCGGTATTCGATCCCGCGTGTTGGCCATGACCGTTGCCCTGGCCTTTCTCACCTACATGGACCGGGTTTGTATTTCGGTTACCGCTCCGTCGATTCTTCGCGACCTGCGCCTCACGACCATCCAGATGGGATTCGTCTTCAGCGCTTTTACTGCTGCCTACGCGCTGTTCGAAATTCCGACTGGCTGGTGGGCTGACCGTATCGGCAGCCGCCGCGTCCTTACACGGATTGTCATCTGGTGGTCGGTCTTCACCGGGTTGACCGGGGCGGCATGGGATTTTCGGTCACTGCTTGCGCTGCGCGCCTTGTTTGGTGCGGGCGAAGCAGGAGCGTGGCCGACGGTCGCGCGCGCGTTGTCGCGCTGGTTTCCTGAACAGGAGCGAGGCACCGCGCAGGGCATATTCTTCATGGGCGCGCACCTGGGCGGCGGACTTACGCCAATCCTGGTGGCCGCCATTGCCGAGCGAATCGGATGGCGCGCCACTTTCCCTTTGCTCTCTATCTTGGGATTTGTTTGGGCGGCTTCCTGGTTTCGCTGGTACCGGGATGAACCGCGCGACCATGCCTCCATCTCAGCGAAAGAACTTGACTGGATCGAAGGCGGAAGGCTTGCCATGCCGGAGGAGCTTGGCAACAAAGGCATCGTCCAGGCGGCCTTGAAGACGCCGGGAGTCTGGTTTCTGTGCGCGATGTATTTCACCCAGACTTATGGCTTCAATTTATATGTGACCTGGATGCCGACCTATCTGCAGCACGAAAAGCAAGTGCATGGAGCCGCGCTCGGCATTCTTGCCGGCCTGCCTCTGCTGCTGAGTGTTCCCGCGGATTTGTTGGGAGGCATCCTTACCGACCGGCTCAGCCTGAAACTCGGTCTGCGACGGGGCCGCTGCCTCGTTGGCTTCGGCTCGTTGGCAGCGGCTGGTGTATTTCTCTTTTGCGGCGCGCTGGCGGGAGGAAAAATCTCCGCTGTGCTGATTGCACTAGCCGCCGCCTCGGCGAATTTTCTGCTCGGAGCAAGTTGGGGTGCGTGCGCGGATATGGCGGGTAATCACGCAGCCACCATCAGCGCGGCGATGAACACTTCGGGACAGATCGGCGGGGTCTTGAGCCCGATTGCGTTTGCCTTGCTGACCCGAACCAGTGGCTCCTGGGCAGCGCCACTCTACCTGACTGCCGCGCTATACATCCTCGGCGCGGGGTGTTGGTATTTCGTTCACCCCGAACGGCCGCTGGGGACTTGATTTCAGTGCGAGTGCCGCGGAACAACCTTGCGCACGTCGTGATACTTCACCGCAAATTCCAGGCAGGCGCCGGTCTCCAGCTGCCCAACGTTCGCCCGGTAAAATTCTTCCCAGGGCGAGTGATTGGTTATTTCGGCAGGCTTGAGTTCTTTGCGGCGCACCGCGATCTCCTCCTCTGACAGCAACACATCCACCCGCCGGTGCGCCAAATCGACTTTGATCTGATCGCCGGTTCTGAGGATCGCGAGGTTTCCCCCAATCGCCGATTCCGGAGAGATATTCAGAATCGATGGACTATCTGAGGTTCCGCTTTGCCGGCCATCTCCCATACAGGGAAGCATGCGAATTCCTTGCCGGATGAGCCTGCCCGGTGGAGTCATGTTCACTACCTCGGCCGAGCCCGGATAACCAACTGGTCCCGCTCCGCGAACCACGAGGATGGAATGCTCATCGATGGGGAGTGAGGGATCTTCGATACGCTTGCGGTAATCTTCCGGTCCGTCAAAGACAACGGCCTTCGCGACAAAACAATCTTCGTTGCCTGGGTCCGACAGGTACCGCTTTCTGAACTCGTCGCTAATGACCGAGGTCTTGACCAGCGCTGAACTGAACAGATTGCCCGAAACCACCAGGAGGCCGGCATTCTGCTTCAGCGGATTGTCATAGGTCCGGATGACGTTGGTGTCGAGACTGCGCGCATCTTTATAGTTTTCTCCAATTGTCGCTCCGCTCACGGTGAGTGCTTCGGTACGGATCTTGCCCGCCTGCATCAGCTCACCGAAAATGGCGCCAACGCCGCCGGCGCGATGATAGGCCTCACCGAGAAATTCGCCCGCAGGCTGCACGTTGGCTAGCAGGTGGATCTGGTGGCCGACTCGCTCCCAGTCGCGAATATTCAGCTCGACGCCTACGTGGCGCGCAATAGCGATGATGTGCGGCGGACAATTGGTCGAGCCGCCAATTGCAGAATTAACTACGATCGCATTCTCAAAGGCTTCCCGGGTAAGAACCTTGCTGGGGGTGAGATCTTCCCTCACCATCTCCACGATTCTGCGTCCTGTGAGATAGGCCATCTTGGCCCGTTGTGCATAAGGTGCCGGGATGGTGCCGCATCCGGGCAGAGACATCCCCAAGGCCTCAGCCAGCGAATTCATCGACAGCGCGGTTCCCATGGCGTTGCAGTGGCCGGCGCTGGGGATACCGGCGATGACCCTATCCAGCAATTGTTGGCCGGTGATCAGGCCTTCGGCCAATTGACGGCGCGCTTCCCAAAGCACCATACCCGTGCCGGCCAGTTTGCCGTTCACGTAGCCGTCGAGCATCGGTCCGCTCGACAGTACGATAGCCGGCAGATTCACCGTGGCCGCGGCCATCAGGGCTGCGGGAGTGGTCTTGTCGCACCCGGTGGTGAGCACTACCCCATCGAAGAAATAGCCCGACAAGATCTCCACCAGACCCAGGTACGCGAGATTGCGATCAAGAGCGGCGGTGGGGCGGCGGCCAGTCTCCTGGATGGGATGGGTGGGAAATTCAAAGGGCACTCCGCCGGCATCGCGGATGCCGTCCTTCACCCGCTCGGCGAGGGTTACGTGGATCCGGTTGCAAGGAACCAGATCACTGCCGCTTTGGGCAATGCCGATGATGGGCCTGCCGGATTGCAACTCTTCACGAGTGAGGCCGTAGTTGCTGTAGCGCTCCAGGTACACGGCTACTTCGCCCTGCTCTACCCGGCCGCTAAACCATAGGCTGCTACGTAGACCGCGGTTTACCTTATCCTTCTCATCCATTCTTAATAGCCCAGGCTCTTCGTGACCACGTTTTCGAGCGCCTCCCCATTAGCGAAGCGGCGATCCTGCTCCAGGAAGAACTGCATCGCCTGGTTCAGCCACTGCGCAGTATGGTCTGCACAGTGGGGCGACAACAGTACGTTCTCCAGCTTATACATTGGATCTCCGGGCGGCAGCGGCTCAACCTCGAAGACATCGAGCCCTGCGCCCTTGATGCGCTTCGCCGTGAGGGCACGGACCATAGCCGCCTGGTCAATCACCGGTCCCCGCCCTATGTTGATCACCACCGCGGTCGGCTTCATGGCCGCGAACTGCGCATCGCTGATCATATGGTGGGTCTCCGGCGTAAGCGGGAGCGAAACCACAACATAATCGCAGCGGCCGAGCATTTCCGTCAGATCTTCCGGCTTATAGAACTGATCGACATTCGGATCAGCCCCCGGTGGAGGGTGTCTCTTGGTGGCCAGAACCTGCATGCCCATGGGGTGCACCCGCTTGGCAACGGCGCGGCCAATGTCCCCGTAGCCCACAATGCCCACGGTCTGGGTATCAATCTCCTCCACATCAAATTGCTCCCACACGCCCGCCATCTGGTTGCGCAGCATGCGGCGAAAGTCCTTGGCGAAATAAAGGATCGCCGCCAGGGCGAATTCCCCAAGCGACTGGCTGAAAACACCCCTGCCGTTGGTAAGCGGGACGTCGCTCGCGATCAACTCCGGGAACAGCACGTTGTCCAATCCTGCCGAGCGCGAATGCACCCAGCGAACGTCCTGACACATGAGGAAGACTTCCCGCAACACCTTCTTGGGCGCCGACCAGGCAAGGATCACTGCCGGATCCTTCACTGCGCTCGAAAAAGCCGCGGGCTCGCGACCCACGATGTGCCGCAGGCCTTTCAGCATGCTTAGCTGCGGATCTTCTTCCTGCGCCAACACCAACACCGTATGCTCGATACTCATGCGCTCCCTTCGCGCTCCTCTCTTACTTCGGCCAACTAGAACTATATTCTCTCTCGCCGGGTCAGAGCCGGGGCAATACGAGGGCTGATACTATCATTTTCGAGCCATCCGCTCATGCTCAGGAGATTGTCTTGAACCCGAAATTGCCTCGCCCGCTGCGTGGCGTCATTACGGCCATGGTTACTCCACTCCGTGAAGACCTGACCCTGGACGAGAAAGGCCTGGAGCGGCTGATCGAACACCTGATCGGCGGTGGGGTTCATGGCATCTTCATTCTGGGCACCACAGGAGAGGCGCCGAACCTGCCCTACAACGTGCGCTCGGCCCTGATTGAACAAACCTGCAAACAAGTGGCCTCGCGCGTGCCGGTGATCGTCGGAATCACAGACACGTCTTACCAGGATGCTCTGCGCATGGCGGTAAAGTCTTATGAGTGCGGCGCACAGGCCGTGGTGGCAGCGCCGCCCTATTACTACCAGGTTTCCCAGGCGGATCTATTGCAGTATTTCAAGAGCCTGGCAGTGGAATCCCCTTTACCGTTGTTTCTTTACAACGCTCCCCTCAACACCCATCTTTGGCTTGAAATTGCGACGGTGATTCAGGCCGCCGGCGAGCCGAATATCGTGGGGCTAAAGGATAGCGGCCTGAACATGGGTTACTTCCACACGGTGAGAGAGGCCGTCAAAGCGATGCCTGATTTCAGTCTGCTGGTGGGACCGGACGATCTACTGGCGGAGGCCGTGCTGATGGGAGCTCACGGAGGCATGGCCGGCGGCTCCAATGTTTGGCCGCGGCTTTTCGTTGCACTGTATGAAGCTGCTGTGGCTCAGGATGTGAGCCGTATCTCCGCGCTTCACCAGCAGGCGGTGCAATTCGATAACGCCATCTACCGCTCCGCGGACCATGCTACCAATCCCGTACGCGGGCTCAAGTGCGCTTTATCGCTGATGGGCATATGCAGCACCGACCTTACCCCGCCCCTTCGTGCCTATTCGAGCAAAGAGCGCGAGCGCGTGCAGCAATATCTTCGCCAGGTTGATGTTCTCTCCGTGCCAATGATGTCAGCCGTAACCTTGTGAGCTTCAGTTCTACGGCCGCCTGAACGCCTGCAGAGGATCAGCCGGGCTCTGCAGCTGGAACACAAACGCTTCGGCTCTTTTGTAGCCGCCTTCTACACCTCGAAAAGCGGCAACCTGATCCTGCAGCGCGTAATACCTGTCCGGCGTCTGGCTCGCGTGAGCATAGCAGGCAGCACGTTTAGCCGGTTCCGTTTCCGTGATATCGACATAATGCGACGGGGAGAATTGCAAAGTATCCTCCCCGTCGGAAACCTCATAGTAGTACAGAGCGAATTTATTCTTTGATTGCCGCCACGCATCGTACGTGAGCATGGTAGTCGCGCGATGGTCGCGGTGGTTGTCAATCGGCCATTGGGTAAAGACCACGTCCGGCTTCTCGACCTCGATCAGCTTCGCGTAGTCTTCGTAATGCGCGTTGTCCACCACGGCGTGACCATTGAATTGTCCGGCATAGGCAGGGCGTGCTTTGAGTAGTTCGCATGCCCTTTTCGCCTCCGCGATCCGTATGGAGGCGGAAGTAGGAGGCCACGCTCCGTCGTTCAAGTAGAGCAGAACTACCTCGTGGCCGAGATTGGTCAAGCGGGCGACAGTGCCACCGCATCCGTATTCCGGATCGCCGGGATGTCCGCCGGCGACAATCACTTTCAGCTTCCGGCCGGGAAGCTCCGGGGCATCCGCCCGAACCTCACCAACTGCTTCTTGTACCGCGGCGCCAAAGACAAACGCAGAAGCCAGACCTCCAGCGCCCACTAACAATTCCCGCCGTGTTACTCCCACCCAGACACCTGCTTCTCGTGGATTAGCCTCAAGGCTTCTTTGTATCAGGTGGCGCAGCAGACGGACCATCCGACGCTCGGGTCGCAGCCGAGCCGTGGGGCGTTGACCTTCGTGAGTACTACCAGGCAAATGTTTACGGGGTCTTCTGCATCACAGAGTGTGGAAAACTACCCGCGCGCTGGTGGGGTGCGGGTGAAGGCCCATCGGGAGCTATCTTGACACGAAAACATGGCTAGCGGGTCCAGAACGGATGACGCGCTTCCCTTCACGCAGGGAGCACGCGTTGATTTCCACGCTGATCAAATAAATCTAATGTTTGCCGTTATTTAAAGGGAAATTAATCGTAGTTCGTTGCTACAATTTAATTACATTTGTGACAATTCGGTGACATTTCTGATAATGCGTTGATATTTACCAGGAATTCAAATCAAGTCAATTTGACTTGCCCCACAAAGCGTTTGGTGAGTAGGCGTTAGGCCCGATAAGGGGGTGCAATTTTAGCTCCTTCCCGAAGGATCTTCTTGCATCTCTCTAAGGTTGTGTGGGTGTCTTGGCAGGTCGATTCTAGGGGCCCTGTTGGCAAAGCATTTAAGTACCTTTCAAGCAATTGAGGACGGTCTTCCTCCCCTCGATGTCCGTTCCGGCCGTGGCGGCGGGACGCGGTTTTTCGTTCAGGCTTTTCTCCGCCTCTGGCTGCTGATGTGCTTCAGCGTGGCCGCGATGGCCCAGGTGAATGTCTATACCAGGAGTTACGACAATGCACGGACGGGTGCGAATCTGCAGGAGACGAATCTCACTCCGGCCAACGTAAACTCGACCAACTTCGGAAAACTCTTCACCTTCCACACAGACGGGGAAATCTACGCCCAGCCCCTCTATGTATCGAACCTGGCGATTGCCGGGGGCACGCACAACGTTGTCTTTGTAGCGAGCATGTT
Source organism: uncultured Acidobacteriaceae bacterium (assembly GCA_963787145.1). Taxonomy (GTDB): domain Bacteria; phylum Acidobacteriota; class Terriglobia; order Terriglobales; family Acidobacteriaceae; genus PALSA-350. Next base: position 285,114 of record CAWBBY010000023.1, on the reverse strand, counting down.
GAACACCATCTATGCGCTCGACGCCGACACCGGCGCCCAGCTATGGTCGCAGAACTTTGGCTCGCCGATCATTCCGCAAGACGTGGAGAACCTTCAGAATATTTCCTTTGCGACTGGGTTCGGCATTTTGAGTACGCCGGTGATTGATCCAACCACCAACATCATGTATTTTGTCTCCGGCTCCCAACCAGCCAACGGCGCCCAGCAATACTCCTTCAATCTCAACGCGATTGAGATTGCAACGGGACTTCCCGTAAGCGGAAGCCCGGTGACGATAGCCGCCACCTATTCCACTCCCGATCTGACCACTCCGTTGGTGTTTAGCGCGCAGACGCAGAATCCCCGTCCGGGGTTGGCGCTGGGCAACGGGAACGTCTACATCGCATTCGCCTCCCACAACGACATGACGCCATACAACGGCTGGGTGTTGGCTTACAGCACGTCAACACTGGCGCAAACAGCTGTTTACTCGGATACAACCACGGGCACGCAGGGTGGGATCTGGAATTCCGGGCAGGCGCCGACGATCGATGCCGCCGGCAATCTCTACATCTCCACCGGCAATGGAAGTTTTGGCGCGACTGCGAATAAGCTGGAGCAGACCGGCAACAGCTTTATCAAGTTATCGCCCACCTTGCAGTTACTCGACTACTTCACCCCATACAACAGCGCCGTCATGAATTCAGGGGACATGGATCTGGGTTCGTCCGGCCTGCTGCTGATTCCCAACACCAGTTATGTGCTGGGCGGCAGCAAGCAGGGTGTGCTCTACCTGGTGGACACGACCGCGATGGGAGAATTCAACGCCTCGAGCGACAACGTGCGCCAGGAATTTCAGGCTGTCTATGGCGTCGGTACAAGTCACCTCCATGGCACCCCGGTGTATTTCGATAGCGACCTGAATGGCCCCACCACGTATATCTGGGGAGAGAACGACGTCCTGCGCGGCCTTCTGTTTAATACCACCACCGGCCTTCTCAATACCACTCCCTTCGCCACCAGTACGATTATGGCACCGGCGACCAATAACGATGGAGCCATGCCGGGCGGGTTTCTCTCGGTCTCGGCAAACGGCAACAGTAACGGCATTCTATGGGCCTCGACGCCCTACAATGGCGACGCCTCCAACCAGAGTGTGCAGGGCGTTCTGTATGCGTTCAATGCGGATACACTGAGCCTGCTGTGGACCGATAAGACCAATGACGCGCGGGATGAGATCGGCATGTTCGCCAAGTACGTCCCGCCGGTGGTGGCTAACGGCAAGGTCTATGTCCCCAACTTCGGGCCGGTGGGCAACACCGATGGTTCCGGTAACCTGGTTGTCTACGGCTTGCTTCAACAGCTGACGGTTACCGTAGCGAACGCTACCATGAAGGCGGGCGGAGCGCTACCCGCGTTGACGGGGACGGTAACCGGGCTGGTGAATGGCGACACGCTGGGAACGACGATTGTGGTCACGTACAGCACCACGGCAACCAGCAGTTCCCCGGCCGGTACGTATCCCATCACCGCAACCGTGACCGGTTCATCCGCCCCCAGCTACGGGATAGTGGTGAACGCGGGTACACTTACCATCACGCCGGCAGCCACGCTGACCGTGACGGCCAACAACGCGACCCGTGTCTATGGTGCGGCCAACCCAACCTTTAGCGGAACGGTGACCGGCGCGCAGACCGGCGACGCCTTTACCGAAAGCTTTGCCACCACGGCGACCACCACCAGCGCTGTAGGCAGCTATCCCATCGTGCCTTCGGTGACGGGTTCAAACCTGGGGAACTACAGCGTCAACATCGTTAACGGCACCTTAACGGTGACCGGCGCGGCGACCACAACTACATTGACTGCGCCGGGTGGCGGCGCTACTTATGGCGCTAGCGAAACCCTCACGGCGACGGTCGCCTCCACCGCGGGCACACCGGGTGGAACCGTCACATTCTATAGCGGATCCACGGCTCTGGGAACGGGCACTCTGAACAGCAGCGGCGTGGCCACACTGAGCACAACCGCCCTCTCCGCCGGGACGGATACCGTCACCGCTACGTATGCGGCGGCAGGCAACTTTGCGGCCAGCACCTCGGCGCCCGTAACGCTCACCGTCACCAATCCGCCAGTGACACCGCCAGGTAGTTATACGGTGTCCGCGAACCCAAGCTCGCTTACCGTCGCAGCGGGACAGGCAACCACCACTCTCACCTTCACCCCCGCGGGCGGCTATAGCGGGACGATCGCGTTGAGTTGCTCGAATTTGCCTACGAATGTCAGTTGCGCGTTTGCCCAGAAGCAGGTCACGCTGAGCGGCAATAACCAGAGCGTGAATGTGGGGCTCACGATCACCGCCACTGCGCAACAGGCAGGCAAGCATGCGCCGCAAAGCCCGCTCGGCCCGACATTGTTCGCGCTGGCATTCTGGTGGCCGGGAGGCCTGACCGGATTGGCGGTCTTCCTACGCAGGCGGATTCTGGGGAAAGCGCGACACTCCTGGCAGCTTTGCCTGCTGCTCGTATCCACGTGCGCCTTGGCCGCCGGTTTATCGAGCTGCGGTATGAGCGGCACTGCAAATGGTGCACCCCCGGCGACCAGTGCCCAAGTAACTGTCGTGGCCACTGGAACTTCCGGGGCTGTGGTTTCAACCCAAACCGTCACCCTTAGCCTCGAGATGACGCAATAGGACAAACCTCTCGGTGAAGCCGCCGGTTGTGCACTTCAGAAGGTGCAACTGGGCGCCGCTTTATGGGGGGACTTCCTGGATAACACGTTGATTCTTAAGACCTATAAAGATAAGCCGTCCGTCCGGCTAATTTGAATGGTGAATTTTTCTTAATTTGTTGTTACACTTCGGACACATTCGTAACCATTAGTAACCATCAATTGCTATTTGTCGTTTGACATTTTCGAAATTTGTTTAGTTGATTGTGCCCCCCACCAGGCTGTAAGTCGTATGCGTTTGGATCGATACCCGCAAAGACGTTAGCTCTTTCGGACGTCTCGCTTAAGGTCTTTGGGCCCTTCCCCCACGGGTTTTCGACCATTCTCCAACTTGGAAAGATGGCGAATGGGTGTTCCAGCCGGATTTAGTCGGCTTCAGGCGTGTGCTTGCTTAACAGTCTCGGCAGAGGATGTATTTCTGCGGGGTGCCCTTGCTAAAGCGTTCACATACTTTTCACACAGTCGAGAACAATTTTGCACCGCCGGAACAGGCCCGCTCTTTGCGGAGCCGTGGGCGCGTGATGCGGTTTTCCGCTCACGCCTGTCTTTGTCTCTGCCTGCTCGTGTACTCCGCCGTGGTCGCGATGGCCCAGGTGAACATCTACACCAAGAGCTATGACACCTCGCGGACGGGTGCGAATCTTCAGGAGACGATTCTCACTCCTGCCAACGTCAACTCGAACAGCTTCGGAAAACTCTTCACCGTACCCACAGATGGGGAAATCTATACACAGCCTCTTTACGTAGCCAACCTGGCGATTGCCGGGGGCACGCACAACGTCGTCTTTGTAGGGAGCATGTTTAACACGCTCTACGCCATCGATGCCGACAATGGCACAGTGTATTGGACCCAGAACTTTGGCTCGGAGATCATCGCCGAGGATGTGCAGAACGATCAGAATATTTCCTGGTATACCGGGATCGGCATTTTAGGTACGCCGGTGATCGATCCGAACACCAATATCATGTATTTTGTCTCCGGCTCTCAACCGGAAGACGGCGCCCAAGTCTACGCTTACTATCTCAACGCAGTTGAGATAGCAACTGGGAATCCCGTAAGCGGAAGCCCGGTGAATATTACCGCGACCTACTCCACTGCCGATCTCACCACTCCTCTTGTATTTAACGCTAAGACGCAGAATCAACGCGCTGGCCTGGCCATTGCCAATGGGAACGTCTACATCTGCTTCGGCTCGCACCAGGACATAATGCCCTACACAGGCTGGGTGATGGCTTACAGCGAGTCGACGCTGGCCCAGGTCGCAGTCTACGCAACCACGACGATCGGCTCGGAGGGAGGGATCTGGATGTCAGGACAGGCTCCTCCGATCGATAGCGCGGGCAACCTCTACATTTCAACAGGCAATGGAAGCAGCGGGGTGACGCCGAACAACCTGGTACAGACCGGGCAAAGCTTTATCAAGTTATCGCCCACTCTACAGTTGCTTGATTACTTCACGCCGAGCAACGCCGCTACGATGAGTGCAGGCGATATGGATTTGGGCTCGGCCGGACTACTCCTGCTGCCCAACACCAGCGACGTGCTGGGCGGGGGCAAGCAAGGCGTGCTCTATCTTGTGAACACGAATGACATGGGAGAGTTCAACGCCTCCAGCGACAATGTGACCCAGGAATTTCAGGCCATCTATGGCCAGGGCACCAGTCACATTCACGGCGCCCCAGTGTATTTCAACAGCGACCTGAATGGACCCACCACGTATGTCTGGGGCGAGAACGATGTACTGCGCGGCTTCCTGTTTAATGCCACCACCGGCCTTCTCAATACCAGTCCCTTTGCCACCAGTACGATGACCGCACCGGCGACCAATAACGATGGCGCTATGCCGGGCGGGTTCCTTTCCATCTCGGCCAATGGCAACAGTAACGGCATCCTGTGGGCCTCCACCCCGTTTAACGGCAATGCTGCGGGCAACTCCAGCCCAACATTCCCAGGCGATGGGCTGATTCAGGGGGTTCTGTATGCGTTCAATGCAGATACGCTGAAGCTGCTGTGGACCGATAAGGCCAATGACGCGCGAGATGAAATTGGCCTGTTCGGCAAAACTGTCGCGCCCACGGTGGCTAACGGTAAGGTCTATGTGCCCAACTTTGGCCCGCTGGGCACGACCAATGGTTCCGGCTCCCTGGTGGTCTACGGCTTGCTTCCTGTGCTGACAGTTGCCGTGGCGAACGCCACCATGACGGCCGACAGTGCGCTGCCCACCTTGACGGGAACCGTCACCGGGCTGGTGAATGGCGACACGGTGGGAACGACGATTGTGGTCACGTACAGCACCACGGCTACCAGCTGCTCCCCGGCCGGTACGTATCCCATCACCGCCACGGTGACCGGTTCATCAGCCGGCAACTACCAGGTGGTGGTGAACGCCGGTACGCTTACCATCTCGCCGCCAACCACGCCGGCCACCATTACTTTCCCCCCGATCGCGGCGCGCGCTTACGGCAGCGCACCCTTCGCGGTGACGGCCACTTCCAGTACCGGCAGCAGTTCTCCCATTACCATCGCGGTGCAGTCCGGCCCCGCCGTGATCGCGGGGAATATCGTAACCCTCACGGGCGCCGGAACTGTCGTGCTCCAAGCCTCGGGCGCCGGGGCTGGAGACTGTTCCGTGATCACGGCAACGCAGAGCTTCCAGGTGACGCCGGCGCCGCTTAGGGCGGCGGCCAACAATGCGAGCCGTACCTATGGAGCAGCGAATCCGGCCTTTAGCGGAGCAGTGACCGGCGCTGTGGGCAGCGACAGCTTTAGCGAAAGCTTTACCACCACCGCTACGGCCAGTAGCAATGTGGGCAGCTATCCAATTGTGCCCGCGGTGACTGGGGCAAACCTGGCCAGCTACACCGTCACGGCTGTAAATGGGACGCTTACTGTGAGTAGCGCTTCGACCACCACCACATTGAGTGCGCCGGCCAGCGCTACCTCTGGCTCCAGCGTCGCCCTGACGGCGACGGTTGCCTCGCCTGGGGGCGCGCCTGGTGGAAGCGTGGCCTTCTACAACGGTACGACGGCGCTGGGAACGGGCACGTTGAACTCGAGCGGCGTGGCCACGCTGAACACCACCACGCTCCCCGTCGGCAACGATAGCGTGACTGCGGCTTATGGGGCGACGAGCGACTTTGCCGCTAGCACCTCACCGCCCGTCACCCTTGCCATCACCGCCGCTCCGGTGGCACCGCCTGCTAGCTATGCGGTGGCCGCTAACCCAACCTCTATTACTGTCCAGGAAGGGCAAACAGCAACCACCACTCTGACTTTCACACCCGCTGGCGGCTATAGCGGGACGATCGCGTTGAGTTGTTCGAATTTGCCCACGAACGCCAGTTGCGCGTTTGCACCAAATCAGGTGAAGCTGAGCGGCAATGATCAGAGTGTGAGCGTGGCGCTCACCATTACGACTACGCAACTGGCGGAGAAGCATGCGCCGCAAAGCCCGCTCAATCCAACTTTGTTCGCCCTGGCTTTCTGGTGGCCCGGAGCCCTGACCGGGTTGGCGATCTTCATACGCAAGCGGATTCTGCAGAAGAGGCAAAGCTCCTGGCAGCTTTGCCTGCTGCTGGTTTGCGCGTGGGCTTTCGCCGCCGGTCTATCGGGCTGTGGTTCAGGCAGCGGTATGGGCAGCAGCAGCAGCGGGACTAGCACAACTCCATCGACACCGGCGCCGACCACTTCCCAGATAACTGTCGTGGCAACCGGAACGGCCGGGATTGCGGTTTCGACCCAGACCGTTAGCCTTACCTTAACAATGACGCAGTAGCAGAACACAGGCGGAATTTTTTGCAATCTTTCCACAGCTCGGTAACCTCGGAATCCACATTGAGGTCACATACGTAATGAAAATAGACTGCCACTTTTGGGTTAGCTGAATGCTACAATTTGCCTCGTCGGTTACTTTCAGAAAGTTCGGCTCTCCCCCCTGAGCGCGTTCTGACAGGCCCGAATAGAATTTCGATTTCCTCCCCCCAAAGACATTGCCAACGCGTGCTGTTGAGGCACGTGAACTGTTTCACTGAGGGGGCGGGCCCTGTGTCAAGACATCTAGATAATTCACGATTTCGGGCCAATGTGGGAGCTTCTGAATTGGTCACTCGTTTGCGTCCTGGACGCTTGATTTGCCTTGTGCTCTTGTTGCTGGTGTGCTGCAGCGTCGCGGCACTCGCCCAAGTGAACGTGTATATGAGGGGCTATAACACTTCACGAACCCAGGCGAATCTTGAGGAGACAATTCTTACTCCACAAAACGTAAGCCCGGCCAACTTCGGCAAGCTCTTCACCGTACACACGCAAGGGGAAATCTATGCACAGCCGCTCTATGTCTCGAACCTGGCGATCAACGGTGGCACCCACAACGTTGTCTTTATAGCGGACACGTTTAACAATGTCTACGCTATTGATGCCGACAACGGCACAATTTATTGGCAGCAGAATTTTGGCTACCCCATCATTGCCCAAGATGTGCAAAACGACAATAATATTTCCTGGTATACCGGGATCGGCATTATCGGTACACCGGTGATCGATCCGGACACTAATATCCTGTATGTCGTCAACGCCCACCAGCCTCAAGACGGCCAACAGTCCTACACCTACTATCTCAACGCACTTGACATTACAAACGGAAATCCCGTAAACGGAAGCCCCAAGCAAATTAGCGCGTCCTACAAGACTGCCGATCTCAACACCCCGGAAGTATTCAACGCTAAGACGCAGAATCAACGCTGCGGCCTGACTATTGCCAATGGGAACGTCTACATGTGCTTCGGCTCGCACCAGGACATCATGCCCTATACAGGGTGGATGCTGGCTTATAACAAGTCGACGCTGAACCAGGTCGCAGTCTACGCAACCACGACGATCGGCTCGGAGGGTGGAATCTGGATGGCGGGACAGGCTCCTGTCGTCGATAGCGCAGGCAATCTCTACGTTTCGACAGGCAATGGAAGCTCCGGCACGACCCCGAACGGTCTGTACCAAACCGGAGAAAGCATTATCAAGTTATCGCCCACTCTGGAGCTTCTTGATTACTTCACGCCCTACAACGCCGCTTCGTTGAGTGCGGGCGATATGGACCTGGCTTCGGCTGGAGTCATTATGGTTCCGAATACCAACTACGTGCTGGGCGGTGGCAAGCAAGGCGTGCTCTACCTTTTGAACACGGGTAACATGGGCCACTTCAACTCCTCCGGCGACAATGTGCATCAGGAGTTTCAGGCCATCTATGGCCAGGGAACCAGCCATATCCACGGCACGGCATCGTACTTCGATAGCGATGCGCATGGCCCGACCCTTTATATCTGGGGCGAGAACGACGTACTGCGCTCTTTCCTTTATAACTCCACCACGGGAACCATCAATACTACGCCCTGGGCCACCAGTACGATGACGGCTCCGGTGACCAACAACGATGGCGCCATGCCCGGCGGCTTTACCTCGATCTCGGCAAATGGTAACAGCAACGGTATCCTGTGGGCATCCACCCCGTTTAACGGCAATGCCGCGGGCAACTCCAACCCATCATATGCAGGCGATGGGCTGGTGCAGGGAGTTCTGTACGCTTTCAACGCCGATACGCTGAAACCGCTGTGGTCGGACAAGGACAATGACGGGCGGGATGAAATCGGCCTTTTCGGGAAATATACCCCGCCCATGGTGGCCAACGGAAAAGTGTACGTGCCCAACTTTGGACCCGTCGGCACGACGGATGGCTCGGGAAATCTGGTTGTCTACGGCTTGTTTAATCCGCCGTCAACAAAACCGACGCTGACCGTGACGGCCAACAACGCGACCCGTGTCTATGGCGCGGCCAACCCAACGTTCAGCGGAACAGTGACTGGCCAACAGAACGGCGATACCTTTACGGAAAGCTTTACCACGACTGCGACCACCACCAGCCCTGTGGGCAGCTACCCGATTGTGCCTTCCGTAACCGGTGCAAACCTGAACAATTACAACGTCACGTATGTCAACGGCACGTTGACTGTGACCGGCGCGCCGACCACGACAACGTTGAGCGCGCCGGCGAACTCTGCTTATGGGACGAGCGTGACCTTGACGGCGACAGTGGCCTCCACCGATGGCACGCCTTCCGGAAGCGTGACCTTCTTGAGCGGTACAACCGTACTGGGCACGGGCACGTTGAACTCGAGCGGCGTGGCCACACTGAGCACCACCACGATCCCCGGCGGCACTGATAGCTTGACGGCAACTTATCCGGCGACGGGCAACTTTGCCACCAGCACCTCAGCGGCAAGCAGCATCACCGTCAGCCAGGCAACGCAGACCATTACCTTTGCGCCTATCGCATCGCGGCCCTACGGCAGTGCACCCTTCGCCGTGACGGCGAGTTCGAGCGCCGGCAGCAATTATCCAGTGACCATCACGGTGCAATCTGGCCCCGCCATGTTCGGCGGCGGTACCGTATCGCTCACGGGCGCAGGAACTGTGGTGTTGCAAGCCTCGCAAGCCGGGGATGCGAACTATTCCGCAGCAACGCCGGTAGTGCAGAGCTTCCAGGTGACACCTGCACCGCTCACGGTAGCCGCCAACAACGCGACCCGTGTCTTTGGTGCAGCCAATCCAACGTTTAGCGGAACCGTCACCGGCGCAGTGAACGGCGATAGCTTTACGGAAAGCTTTACCACGACAGCGACCACCACCAGCGCTGTGGGCAGCTATCCAATTGTGCCCGCGGTGACTGGGGCAAATCTAGCCAGCTACACCGTCAGCATCGTCAATGGGACGCTCACGGTGAGTGGCGCCTCGACCACAACCACTCTGAATGCGCCGGGCAGCGCTGCCTATGGCGCCAGCGTAACACTGACGGCGACGGTAGCCTCGACTGCGGGCACACCGGGTGGAATCGTCACCTTCTATAACGGATCCACGGCACTGGGTACGGGCACACTGAACGGAAGCGGTGTAGCTACGCTGACTACCACCACGCTCCCGGTGGGAACAGATTCGCTCACCGTTGGCTATGCGGCAACAGGCAACTTTGGCGCCAGCACGTCGGCGGCAAGCAACATCACGATCAACGCGGCTACGCAGACTATCACCTTTGCGCCCGTAACGTCGCACACGTACGGTAGTGCGCCCTTTGCGGTAACGGCGACTTCCAGCTTAGGCAGCAGCTATCCGGTCACCATCACGGTACAGTCCGGCCCCGCTGTTATTAATGGAGGAACCGTAACCGTCACGGGTGCGGGCACCGTCGTCCTGCTGGCCACGCAAGCGGGAAATACCGACTACAACCCGGCCACGGCGACGCAGAGCTTCCAGGTAACGCCTGCACAGCTGACCGTCACGGCCAATAACGTAACCCGCACGTTCGGCACAGCCAATCCCGCCTTTAGCGGAACGGTTAGCGGCGCGGTGGGCACCGACAGCTTCAGCGAAAGCTTCACCACGACGGCAACGGCCACCAGTAATGTTGGCAGCTATCCGATCGTGCCCGCTGTTACTGGCGCACAACTGGCCAACTACACCGTCAGCATAGTGAACGGCTCGCTTACCGTGACTGGGGCGGCAACCACGACCACATTGACTGCACCGAGCAGCTCTAACGCCGGCGCTAGCGTAACGCTGACCGCGACAGTGACTTCAGCCGCGGGTAAACCAGGCGGAACGGTTACCTTTTTGAGCGGTTCCACTCCCATTGGCACGGGAACGCTCAGCGGCAGCGGCGTGGCTACATTGAACACGGCTGCGCTACCCGCCGGATCCGATGCGGTCACGGCTAGCTATGCAGCCTCGGGGAACTTCGCCGCGAGCGCTTCGCCGGCAACAGCCATCGCCGTCAAAGGCGTTTCGCAGACCATCACGTTCCCGGCCATTGCGTCGCGGGTATACGGCAGCGCACCCTTCGCCGTGACGGCTACCTCGAGCCTGGGCAGCAGTTATCCGGTCACTATTAGCGTCGAGTCCGGCCCGGCAACGATCAGCGGCGGCACCGTGACCATCACTGGTGTGGGCACGGTATTGCTGCTTGCCACACAAGCCGGTGGTGGTAACTACGATTCGGCCACCGCGACGCAGAGCTTCCAGGTGACTCCCGCGGCGACCACGACCAGCCTAGGCGCACCGTCCAATGCGGCACTCGGCGCCAGCGTAACGTTGACTGCAACCGTGACCTCCACCGCTGGCATGCCTGCCGGAAGCGTGACCTTTTACAACGGTTCTACGTCCCTGGGTGTGGGGACGCTGAACGGTAGCGGTGTGGCCACGCTCAGCACCACCACGCTCCCCGCCGGAACGGATACCGCCACCGCTACTTATGCGGCTGCGGGAAACTTTGCCGGCAGCACCTCTTCAGCAGCGACGCTCACCATCACCGCCACGCCAGTGAAACCGGCAGGCGACTATACGTTGGTCGCGAACCCCACCTCGCTGACCATTGCTGCAGGGGGATCAGGAAAGACAACTCTCATCTTCACACCTAGTGGCGGCTATAGTGGGACGATCTCATTGAGTTGTTCGAATCTGCCGGCCAATGCGAGTTGCGCGTTTGCCCAGAGTCAGGTCACCCTGGCCGGTGACAATCAGAGCGTAAATAGCGGGCTCACGATCAACACCACGATGCAAGCAGCAGGCAATCATGTGCCGTCTCATGCGCCGCAAAGCCCATTCAGCCCGGCCTTGTTTGCATTGGTCTTCTGGTGCCCGGGAGGCCTGACCGGATTGGTCGTCTTGGCTCGCAGACGGAAGCTGCTCAAGGCGCGTCGCCTTTGGCATCTTTGCCTGCTGCTCGCAGGCGCATGGGCCCTTGCCGCCGGTCTGTCAGGTTGCGGTATGAGCGGGTATGTCGCAAACGTTGGACAGGGCACCTCGCAAGTAACTGTCGTGGCCACTGGAACTTCTGGATCTGTTGTCACAACCCAGACCGTAACGCTTACCATAAATATGACTACTGTGACGCAGTAAGGGGACGCGCCGGCCATAAATCAGTGGCCGGCTTGTCTCTTCAGCGTCAAGAGCGGAGTCTTTTTTGTGAAAGCGGCCACGGTTTTCCCTGGGGTTTTCCTGGTTCCTCGGCGGAAGGTGCGACAAAGCCTGGGACGAATAGGGTTTTTGGTCCTTCTCGCGGGGATATCACCCGTCTTAGCGCCGTTGACTCTGGCCCAGGAGGTCCTTCCACACTACACAGTTGTGGATCGTGGCCCATCCTTGGTGCGCACGCTTACCGACACTCCCGGGCTGAACAATCATGGCGACATGGCTATCTGGCACGCGGAAACCGCGAGCCTGATGCCGGGCCTGGTTTTTCACGGCAAGGACACGATCTCTATCGAGGGAGAAAAGAATTTCACCCTCGTCTACCCGACCGACATCAACGACCGGCTCACGGTAGTAGGTAATCTTCAGGCGCCCCAGGATCTGCGCTTCACGCACGCGTTCAAGTGGTCTGACAAAAAGCTGGAAATCCTGGAGTCACTGGGAGGCGCTTATTCCTCTGCCTCGGCTGTCAATGCAGCGGGAGATGTGGTGGGGAGTGCGGAAACCAGGAGCGGCGAGAAACATGCAGTTTTGTGGCGGACGAAACAGCCCCGCGATCTTGGGCTCCTTGCACAGGGAGATTACAGCAGCGCCCGCGACATAAACGATAAGAACGACATCGTCGGGGAGGCGAATCTTGTCCCGAATGGTAAGCCCCAGGCTTTTGTTTGGCATGCGGGCAAGATGAAGCAGTTGCCAAACCTGCCAGGCGGCACAATCTGCAGTGCTCAGGCCATCAACAATAGTGGTGCGATCATTGGATCCTGCGACCTGCACAACAGCAGCACGCAACACGGAGTGATGTGGAGAAATGGTTCTATCCAGGATCTGGGCACGCTGGGTGATGAGTACGCGCCGACTACAGCACTGGACATCAATAACCTGGGGCAGGTGGTCGGCAATTCATCGGATGATGACAAGCTGCGGGCGTTCCTCTGGGAGAACGGCAAAATCATCAATCTGAACAATCTCATCGCGCCCGATTCCGGCTGGACGCTGCTGGTGGCCTCGCGCATCAACGACAAGGGCGAAATCATAGGTCGAGGATACTTTCACCGCACCATTCATGCATTTCTGCTTCAGCCGGATCAAGCTGTCAATAAAAAGTGATACCTTTTTCAAGGTTTGTCACTAAAAGCCGGTAGCGAGGTAAGTAGCGCTCCCAGGTCCCTCTTGAAATACGAGATCCTGGCGCGAACGTCCTGCAGCATGGCCCCGCGATCTTCGAAGTCGTCGATGCTGAGTTTCAGGTTTTCGGACGGCTGGCTGGTCAGATGATCGATCTTCTCGGTACTCGACAGTGAGTCAATTCGCTTGACCTGAACCCAGGTCTGCAGCAATTCCTGCTTGCGGGTGATACCGGCCTGGCCTGTGGGGCTGGGTTCATTCAAGAAGATCCATATGGTCGCTGGGTACTGGCTATTGGGCAGAGTTGGCCGGTCGAAAAACTCAGCCAGCATATTGGATTCGAAATTGAATCGAAGGCTCTGGCCTTTCTCCTCGCGAATACCAGCCAAGGCAAGTCCGGCAGAGAGAGTACCAGCGGCGATGCCCACACCGGCCGCCGGCTTGGTGAGGCTCGATGAAAGTTGAAGGCCGGAACTGGTCGCGCCGACAGTTCCGCCCACGAGCACGCTGAGCAGGTTTGCCCGGCTTACGGCGCGGTCGCGGCGGTCAGACAGAAATCCGCGCACCTCATTAGAGCGCGCAATCTCGTTGTCGATCTGGGCTATCGTGGCATCGACCTGGAGCGACGCCGCCATCACTTGTTCGGAAATGTGCTGATGCAGCCAAAGGATTTGCCATCGGTCTGCCGGAACAGGACTGGTTGATAGTTTTTGCAACTGACTTACTTCAGAGGAAACCCCTATCAATTCGGCTGTCGTCTCTGACGCCGCCGGCTGCGGTGATCTGGGTTCGACCGTCTGTGCTGATGCGGCCAAGGCGATAGCCGCCAACGTCACCAGGTGCAGGCTGCAAACAAGGTTCATGCCGATTATGATGACACGCCGATGCTGCTCGGGTTGGGCGCTACTGCCCGTGCACGCAAGGCAATCTTCATGGTCGCAGAGTCACAATGGAGCAGCCAATGGGCGGGCCCGCGGGCTGCGGAACGGGCTTGTCAGCAAGCACGGCACGGATGGCTTCTTCGAGGTCATGATGCATCGCCTGCGGCCGCTCGTTGCCCAGGGATAAATACCGGTCGTCAATCCGCCCCCGGTATACCTCGTGCAGGCTCGTTCCCCGGGGAACAAAAACCGCAGCCTCCGGGGTGACGGTTACCTGCGCCATCCGGGTGAGAGTCTGGCTCCTATCTAAGGCGGTGTTAGCCGTAATTGCAAACTCAAGGTCGTGGGCACGAACAACCTTTGCATCATCTCCTGGATTGGGATACACAAACCATACCCGAACGCCCAGCGGTTCAAACTGCTTGGCCAGGCGCTGAAGGTCGGGAATGTATCGGTTGGAAATAGGGCAATCCGAGGCAGCGAAGAAGAGGACAACGGCCCGTGATCCCGCCGGCGCGAGATCCATGACCGGATGTCCGTTGAGGTCGGTAGCTCCGGTGAGGCCGGCGCCCATCGCCAGCGCAAGTAATGATGCACGGATGAGCATGGTCATTAGTCACTAGCCTGAATTTTCTCACAGCCCCCCGGGTAAGCGATGGTCCGGTAGTGAGATCTCGATCCGTAACGAATGACGGGGGCGGTTTGGCTGGCAGTCAAGGTGCTTGGATGGAAACAAGCCCCCCAGTGTACCGGACCACTTTATCAATTCTGGATTCGATCGTTTCGCCTATTCCATGATTCTCAGATACCCACACGATGTTAAATACGTGGCCTGCCGGCATCCCAGGATAGTCTCCTTTACGGTCTTCGATCGACAGCGTCCTGGCAGCCTCATCCCAGCGGATGGGAATGACCGAATAGGCGCCTTTCTCGTAGTTGTAGTTGTCGCCTTCGTCTTCATAGAGATCAAAGGCGCCATCGGCACCACGGTAAATGCGCAGTTCGATCGGATCGGCCGGCTTTTGGTCCGCGTACTCGATCTCCGGCCCGAGCGGTAGAATCGATCCCGCACGAACGTATAACGGAATGCGATCGAGGGGCGCATTCGCGTCGATCTCTTTGCCGCCTCCGCTTACTGCGCCGGACCAGAAGTCATACCAAGCCGGTGAAGCCGGCAGGTATACCGGGCGGTGAGTTGCGCTCTCTTTCACCACCGGGCTGACGAGAATGGAAGGTCCAAACATAAACTCGTCGCCAATGTTCCAGGTAGTTTGGTCTTTGCGCCAATCCATGACCAGGGGCCGTTGGATGGTGTCATCCTGGCTTGTGACCCGCCACGCCAGCGAATAGATATACGGCATCATCCGGTAGCGGAGTTTGTCATAGAGCAAGAGCGTGGGCTCGACCTTGTCGTAGGTCCACAGCTCATTGTGAGCGCGATGGCCGTGGGTGCGGAAGATAGGGCAAAAGACGCTGAACTCAAACCACCGCGTATAAAGCTCCTGGTACGCTGGATCATTTGGAGGACGATCAAACGGCTGCCAATAGCCGCCCGAGTCGGTCGTCCAATAAGGATTTCCCGAAAGGGCAAAGTTTAGGCCGGCAGCAACTTGATGCTGCAGACCCCAGTACGTGCTGTAAACATCGCCTGACCAGACCGTGGCGCCATTTCGTTGCTGTCCAAGAAAGGCGGAGCGAGTGAGAAGGAAGACTCGCTTCTGATCAGTGGTCTGCTTCCAGTGTTCCTGAACACCCCCGGTGTGCAACAGCGGGAAGATATTGGTGTAACGAGCTCCATTGCCAATGAAGAGCTGCTTGTTGAAGAGGATGGCATCGCCGATGTGGGGCCAGTATTCTTCCGGCTCCGCACTGTCCAGCCAGAAAGCATCCCACCCTTGCGCGAAGAGCTTGCCGGCAAGGTTGTTCCAGTAAAACTCGCGCGCTGCCGGATTGGTGGCGTCATACACGTGAGCATTGGGAACATCGAAATGATGCGCCACCATGGTTGCAAAGTTTTTAGCTGCCGGATCAAAAAGTCCCCAAACAGATAGCATCGCGTGGACGTGCTCGTCGTGCAGAGTCCTTAGTTCTCCGGGCACATCCGGGAAGTTTGCGTTGAAGATTGGATCGCCTTCATGCAACCACCAGAACCAATCCTGGACAATCACGTCCATGGGAATATGCTCGGCGCGAGAGCGATGGGCGATATCGAGCACCTCCTTCTGCGAGATATACCGATCCTTGGACTGGATGAATCCGTAAGCCCACTTTGCGAACATCGGCGTGTGCCCGGTCATGGTTCGGTATTCGTGAATGATCTGATCGATCTCCGGCCCATAGATCAGGTAGTAGTCAACCGCATCGCCCGCCAGGGACGTGAACTTGAACCTGAGCGGAAAGCGATTGTCATAATAAGTCAACGCCGCTGTATTCCACTGCAATGCATAGCCTTTGCTGGAGATCAGGAGCGGGATAGCAACATCTGTATTGTTCTGGCCGAGCTCTACCGTGGCGCCACGGTAATTGAACATTCCGCTCTGGTGCTGACCAAGACCATAGAGTCCCTCGGTCGCATCGGCTGAAAAGCGATCGGTGACCTGGAAAGTTTTCTCTCCATTTACCTCGGTTGGTTCATAGGTGCGAGGTATGGCGTCGGTTTCGCGGAGCACCATATCTCCTTGAGCGTTGGTGTAGGTTAGATTTCCCTCTCCCAGAGAGAACGTGACTTTCAATGTGCGAGTGGCCAGCGTGCTTTCGTCACTGCTCTTGGTGAATTGAAATGGAGCGCCCGGACACGCCTGCCGGCGATCGAGCATCCACGGCTGATCGTGAACCACCTCGGAGAGGGGCTTGGGGCTGGCCATCACATGGATAACGGATTCTCCACACACTGCGACGTGAAGAGTCTCCTTGCCGATGGTTGCCGTCATGCCATCGCCTGTCCGAGTGACGGTAGTCGGAGGCTGTTGTGGTTTAGCGGTCCCAGGAATTTGCGCCGCTGATCGAGGAGAGTTCACGCCAGGCAAGAAGAGCAGAATCAGGATCATTGCCCACTCACTGGCACGAGCCGGCAAGACAGTTGTCGTCGACATTCCCATTAGCCTTCGTCTAAACGGATTCTTGAATCTGTATGAGGCGCGGATCAGGAACCAAAGGTTGACGGGTTGAGCACGGTGGCGCCGCACCCTTTGCAAAAAACGCAACGGATGGGGCACCCGGCTTGTATTGATTCGCTCATCCATCATTTACCGACCTTATTGGGCACAAAAAAAACCGCCGCATAACGGCATTGCGCGGTTTTTGTGAGAGCGCTTAAGCACAGTCGACGGCTACGCCTAAATTCCAGCGTGCGCCCTGGAAATCGCCCCGCCTTCTAACTCCGTTAGTGCATCTCCTGCTCCTCTCTCTTCTCGCGGCAACCAGAGCCGGATCAGAAGATCAGAGTCACAGAGAATTCCAGTTGACGCGGCGACGCTCCAATTGCCATCCCGGTAATGATCCCGGCGCCCGTGCAATCAATGCAAGTGCTTCCTGGATTTGACGGATTGATATGGTTGAAGACATTGAACGCATCCATACGGAACTGGGCGTTGATGTTCTCGCGGATCGGAGTGTTCTTCAACGCGGCGAGATCGGTATTGAAGTACGTCGGGCCAGTGTAGCTGTTGCGTTGAGCATCGCCGAAGGTATCGAGGTAGGGCCGGGAGAACGGTCCAGTAGTCGAGCCGTTGGGGCCAAAAGCAGGGTATGGCACGAAGTACGTCCGCGAGTGGGATGTGTCGTTGAAAGAAGTGAGACTCGTGGGCATCGTACCGATCGCCTTGTTGGGCTGGCAGGGTCCGTTCGGTATGTCAGATCCGCACTCGCCATAGCTCGGACTGAAGGGGAGACCGCTCGACCAGTTCAAAGACGGGCTAAGTTGGTATCCGCTGACCAAGAGATTCGCCCAGGTTGGAACGCCGCTCAAAAATTGCTGGTTGCGGCCGAAAGGCAGATTGTAGTTCCCATAAAGCTGGAACTCCTGCTCACGCAGATCGTCGTTCCTTCCGTACATGACCTTCCTGTTGATCTCGTCGTAATCGTTGTTTCCGTAGTTGAACGCCCTCTGCCACGAATACCTTGCAGTGAACTGCAAACCCTGGGTGAAGCGCTTATCCAATGTCGCCTGCAGGGCGTTGTAATGACTGTCGAATCCGTCGTGGTAGTACGTCAGGTCCTGGGTCCAGCCGTACTGGGCATAGTAGTGGCGGAGATAGTTGGTGTTGCTGGTCAGGGTTTGCCCAGCCGTAGGGAGCGTGGAAGGAGCAGCTGGATCCCAGCAAAGCGCTTGACCGTTCACGCTTTGGCTCGCCGGTATGCAGGCGGCGGGGCCATTGAGATTAACCGTCTGCCCGTCGCCGGCAAACGTATGGCTACCCTTGTTGCCGACGTAGGCAAGTGTCGCGGACACGGAGCTGGTCAGTTGCCGCTCGAGGCTTAAGTTCCATGCGTCGACGGTGGGCAAAAGCTGCGGGTTCCCGCGGACTTTGGCACTCAGGCCATTCGGGATTGCGATTTGACCGTTGGAGGGAACAGAGGGAAAGACGAAGGGCGCAGGACCCGTGGAGAGATTGAACGCGGCGGTGTTCGCGCCCGCGTTGGTCAGGTTCTGATTGGCAAGCACGGGGAGGTTCTGGGTGACCACGTGACCGAAGTTCGTTCCGAAGACGCCAATATCGAAGCTTCTTCCATAGCCCATGCGAAGCACCGTTCTGGGATCGAGTTGGTAGGTGACGCCAACACGCGGAGCAATATTCTTGAAGTCCTTATCAACATTCATGGCAGTGTTGAATGGCCCGGCCCCGGCCACGCGAATTGAGCCGGTCGAGAGGTCGGCGAAGCCGCCCTGCCCTGTGCCGTTGACCGTCTCAGGGAAATAGATCTCCCAACGGACTCCCAGGTTGAGTGTCAAACGGGGCGTGACACGCCAGTTGTCCTGAACATAAGTGAAGACAATCTTCTGCGATTCCTTTGCGTTCACCGAAGTGCTCACATAGCGGGAGAAATTGGTGACATCGCCCAACAGAAAGCTCGCCAGGCCCAGCCCTCCAGGAATGCTCTGCGACGTATTTTCGGTGTCGGTGGCGCTGAACGTTATCTCGCCGGCTCGATTGCTATCGCTTGGGACGCGCAGGTTCCGTGCATAGCGCAGGTCCGCGCCGAACCTGATGTTGTGATTGCCCATAATCTTCGTCCAGTTATTCACCACCTGATACTGGTCTTCCGTCTCGAGCAGATGGCAGTTGCATGCATTTACCTGCAGACTGGAACCGAAGCTTGACAATCCATCGCCACTCGCTCCGCTGGTATTGTTCATGAAGAAACCAGGGGCACCGGCGGTGAAGGTGGTACCTAAATTCAGTCCCGGGATGCCTGCCATGGTGGCCAGGTCCTGGGTGCCGTCGTACTTTTCCGTGGAGACGTGATAGCGCAGGTAGCCCAAACGGAAGTCGGTGAGCAACTTGGGGTTCAACCCGATATCCATGCCTGTGACCGCGCTCTGGTTGCGCCCGGCCGCGGAACCTCCAAAGTTGTTCGTGCTCGACGAAAATCCCGAGCCGCCCGCGGCTCCAAATATGGTACTGGCCGAGTTTTTGTTGTTGAAATAGCTGTAGCGGCCAAAGGTGTGCACCGATTGGCGAAGCTCGTAGTCAACCCGCACATCGAACTGGTCCTGGTTGGTAGCCCCGGTGCCGCCTGCATTGTAGTTATTGGCGGTGCCATCTTGCGTACCCGGCGAATTGGGCAGCGGAATGAGTTTGAGGAGGTAAAGCGCCTGCGGAGAGAGGTACTGGTTGGGGATGAAGTTGTTCACAAAAGGTGCTGCTCCAGCACGGGGGTTGTAGATCTGCCCCTGCGCAGCCCCGCGGCCGGTAAGAAACTCGCTGAGATCGCATCCATTGCCGGAGAGACATGAGTTGTGGGCGAGCGCCGTCGGAACGGTTTCCTGAGCGGAGGCTCCATTCCGTTGCCGGAGGCCCTGGTAGTCGCCGAAGAAGAATGCTTTGTTCTTCAGAATCGGCCCCCCCAGCGACCCTCCAAATTGGCTGTAGAGAGCCGGCGGAGCCAAGCGAGGCGACAACGCGGAATAGGGCGCGAACTGATTGAAAGGGTTTCTTGCCAGCTGGGCCCCGCTTCGCCGGTAATCAAATACGTCCCCATGGAAGTTGTTGGTTCCCGACTTGGTTTGGGCGCTCACCACCGCGGCGACCGACTGCCCGAACTCCGCGTCGTAGCTTTGCGTGGAGATTTTAGCCTCCCCAATTGCGTCCAACGGCGGATTGATGACGATCTGGCCCAAAATTGGATCCTGGTTCGAGGCGCCATCGAGCAGATAACCCACACCGGCGAAGAACTGCCCCTGGATGTTAACGGTCGGGCTGCCCTGCGAGTCCTCGGCGTTGTTTTGCGTCCATCCCATCGCCTGGGCTCCCGGAATCAGCAGTTGAAGGCTGGCAAAGTTGCGCCCCGCGATGGGCAGGCCGGAAATGGTTTTCTGGTTGAAGACAGTCCCTACGTCCGCGCGATCGGTTTGAAGCGGTGGGGCTTCGGCGGTTACGGTAACGATTTCGGTGGCGTTGCCGACACTGAGTTTCAGGTCGACCTTGGGTGAAGTATCGGCTGAGACCTGAATTCCATGGTTCTCAACCGCTCTAAACCCCGCAGCCTCTGCCTTGACGTCGTAAACGTCCGGAATGAGATTCGGCACCGTGTATTCGCCCGACTGATTGGAGGTCACCTGGACCGAAGTGCCTTTGCTCTCATCGCTTACGGTGATCGTGGCGTTGGGGATGGCGGCGCCGCTCGGGTCGGTCACCTGGCCGTAGATAGACCCATAGATTGCTTGTGCCGACAGGGGCAAGGTCGATGGTAGACATGCGAGCGCGATAACCAGGAACGCGCATCTGGTGCGCGTTTTCAATATGGATTGCATCGGTCGATCCTCCATAGAAGTACTTCAGCGCCTTCGTAATTCTGGCGAGTCCGTTCTCGGCTTCAGAAAAGGTCTTTTCAAGTGCCTTACGGTGTATTACAGTACACGCGCGGTCTTAGCAGCCCTTTGCTCTGTCGGCCAAGCCTTTTATCACCCGTGGTGTAGCTATTAAGGGCTGGCAGTTAACTAACCTGCTGCTAAGGGGTTCTTGAAAAGAACCAAGACCTCGGCCGGACCCGTTGTGCATTTGTGCCGGCAGAGTAGTGATCTCTATGAATTCGCCGACATTCCCCGACGGGAACCCACAAATTCATGGCACTGTCGACGGCCCAGAAAAAGAGGCTGTCCTTCGGGAACTGGAATCCATCCTGAGCAGCCCTTTCTTTCGCACCAGCAATCGAAGTAAGCAATTTTTGGCCTATGTGGTCCAGCACACATTGGAGGGCAACCACGAACCGCTTAAAGAGCGCACGATAGGGGCAAAACTCTTCCAGCGTCCAGCCGGCTACGCGACGGGAGATGATCCGGTGGTCCGAGTCCAGGCCGGCGAGGTACGCAGAAGGCTGGAACAATACCATCACGCGGCGCTTAACCACTCGCCGGTTCGCATCGAATTGCCGGTCGGCTCTTATGCGCCTGAATTCCGGTGGGTTCCAACTGCGCCACACCAAGAGGAACCAGCGCGAGCGGAACCGACCCAAGTAGAGCCGCCACAGGAAGAAACCACCCCAGCAGCAATGCCTTCAGTTGCAGAGGCAAAACAGCTTGCGAAAAGTCGAAGCCTGATGGCGCGGGCGGTGCCGATCCTCAGCCTTGGATTGGCGCTCATTTTGGTCTTGCTGGTACCGATTCTCCACCGTTCCAGCGCACAGAAATCGGCTGTGAATCAATTCTGGTCGCCTGTTCTTGCCACTTCAGAGCCGGTCCTGATCTGCCTGGCAAAACCAACGGTCTACCTGCCTTCGGCGGAACTTCTGCAAAGGTATTCCAAGTCTCCGGGGGCATTTAAGACCGAATTGCAGAGGCTCACTCAACCGTCACCCCTGCAACCGCAGGACAAGCTGGTCTGGCGTGACATGGTGGAATACGCCGACTACGGCGTGGCAGCGGGCGATGTCTATGCGGCGGTCCGGCTTTCCGCTCTTCTGGGCCGGATGGGCAAAGAGAGTCAAGTGAGGATTGGAAGCCACTATTCCTTCTCAGACTTGCGCAACTCTCCAGCCATCGTAGTTGGGGCCTTCAACAATCGGTGGACAATGCAAATGACGTCCAACCTCCATTTCGCATTTGTGGAAGAGAACGGAGAGCCGATGATCCGGGAGCAAGGGCCGGCGGGGCGAGCCTGGCGCGCCAAATTCGGCCCGCATGGCGAAGTGATAGAGGACTTCGGCATTGTCACCAGGCTTCTCAACTCCAAGACGGGCCAATTCGTCGTATCCACGGCAGGGACATTGGCAACCGGAACGCAAGCTGCCGGCGAGTTCGTTTCCAGTTCGGAGTATCTGGAGGAGGCTCTCCGTACAGCTCCGTTAGACTGGGCGAAGAAGAACCTGCAGTTCGTGGTGCAGGCGACGGTAACAGACTCAGTTCCCGGTCCCCCCCAAGCGGTCGCGATTTATACCTGGTAGAGCAGACCGATCGCTCTCCATCGCAGGATATTGAGACGACTCCCAGGACCGATCGCGTCTTCAATTGCTTATTTGACCGTCTCAAGCTTGGGCTGAGCATCGGCCTGGAGTTGC
This sequence comes from uncultured Acidobacteriaceae bacterium, assembly GCA_963787145.1. Lineage (GTDB taxonomy): Bacteria > Acidobacteriota > Terriglobia > Terriglobales > Acidobacteriaceae > PALSA-350. The sequence continues at coordinate 262,674 of CAWBBY010000023.1, read as the reverse complement.
TCAGCCACCTGGAACTCATGAGACGCCCGGGCGGACTGCCCGAGTGAACGATAGGCCTGGCCGAGCAAAGTATGTGTGGTGTAGTTTCCTGGATCCAGGACGAGCGCTTTATCCAGGTACATCTTCGCCATGACTGGATCTTGCTGCTTCAAGAGTACTTTGCCCAGCAGAACGTACGGTACAGCGGAGTTAGGTTCGAGGAGTACGGCGCGATCGAGTGACTCTTGCGCTTTGCCATACTCGCCCTGGCGAAGATAGGTGTCACCCAAACGGTCATATACTTCGCCGTATAGCGGATTCAGCTCGCTCTCCCGGTTAAACTCCGCGATGGCTTCTGCCAAGTGCGACTGGGACAGCCGGATCTGTCCAACGAGCAGATGCGCCATGGGCAGGTTCGGGTTGAGTGCGAGCGCCTTCTGCGCGAAGCTATCGGCCACTGGCAGATAGTCTCGCCGCAGCATCATTCTTGCGGCAAGCAGGTAGGCAGAAGGAGAATCCGGCGGGAAATTGTATTGGCTGGCAAAAGCCTTGCGCGCATCGTCGTAACGCCGCGTGTCCAGGTAGCACAGTCCCAACACGTAGTTGCTGTCGATGTTGGTGCGGGCGATGGAAAGGTGAGCCTTCTCGAGCAATGGGACTGCCGCCGCCGGCTTGCCCATGCGGAAGAGCACGACCCCCTCCATCTGCATTGCTTCGCGGTCCGCGGGATCCTGCGCAAGAGCACGCTCAAAGGCTGCGGCAGAGGATTGTATCTGGCCCTGCTCATAGTAGGCCACGCCCCGCATCCGCTCGACACCGGCAGGCTCCGGTTGCTGCAGGGCAAGCCCATCCAGAGCCTTCAACGCCTCTTCAAGGTGCCCGGCGTCCAGCAGCTTTTGTGCTTCAGCGGCCGGGGAACTTTCCGCTGGATTCCCGGCTTGCGAAAACGCCGGCGGCGGCCAGGCGGTGACGCCGGCCACCAACTGAACGACAAGACACAGTGCGCGCAGCTTCACCATAGAAATACAGCGCACATTCTATATCAGACGATAACCAGTCCTCCGTGACTCGCGCACACGGGTGGCACAGAAGCGGATTGCTTGCGCCGGCTCTAGAATGAATGACGATGGCTGGTACGGGGATAGGCAACGGGAGCGTGGGCAGACTGGCCAGGGCGGTGTTTCTCCTGCTGCTGGTTGGCGCCGCGCTGTGCAAAGGCGAGATGCATCCTGCCGCAGTGAAACAGATCTATCCTCCTTCTTCAGAGCACAGGCAGCCGGCATGGTTTGAGGACTTTGCCGGGAAGGCAGGCATTCGGGTAGTCAACGCGAATGGCAGTGCAGAAACCAAGCGCTACATTCTCGAAGCTACTGGAAGTGGCGTGGCCATCTTTGATTATGACAACGACGGCTGGCCCGACATTTTTCTGGTGAATGGAGACCTGCTGCCGGGCAAGGATCGAAAAGCTCCGCTCCCCACCAGTCATCTCTATCACAACAATCACGATGGTACGTTCACTGATGTCACCGCGCATGCCGGCCTCACGGACACAGCATGGGGACAGGGCGCGTGCGTCGGCGATTACGACAATGACGGTTACGAAGATCTCTTTGTGACCGCTTACGGAAAAAATCGGCTTTATCACAATCAGGGCGATGGCACCTTCAAGGAAGTAGCTGCCGCGGCCGGAGTCGCCGGCACTGGCAAGTTGTGGGGAACGGGGTGTGCCTTTGTCGATTACGACCGCGATGGCAAGCTTGACCTGGCGGTGGCGAACTATGTCAGCTTCGATCTGGCGACTACGCCCGCACCCGGCGCGGCACCTGGCTGTAACTGGAAGGGAGTACCGGTCATGTGCGGTCCCCGGGGACTCGCCAGTTCGCCCAATATTCTCTATCACAACCTGGGCAACGGCAGCTTTGCCGATGTGAGCAAGGCAAGCGGCTTTGAGAACACTTCAGGCCACTATTGCTTTAGCGTTTCCACTATTGATTATGATGAGGACGGATGGCCCGACATATACGTCGCCTGTGATTCGACTCCCGCCATTCTTTACCGCAACAACCACGATGGCACTTTTACCGACACAGCGGCCGACACGGGCGCCGCCTTTAACGACGACGGTCGCGAACAGGCCGGCATGGGATCTGCGATTGGAGATTTTGACGGAGACGGACATTTGGACATCTTCAAGACCAACTTTTCCGACGATACCTCGACTCTCTACCACCACAATGGCGATCATTCCTTCAGCGATGTCACATTTGCTTCCGGAATCGGCATGAACACCCAGTACCTCGGCTGGGGCTGCCAATTTTTGGACGTCGATAATGACGGCTGGCCCGACTTGTTGCTGGTCAATGGTCACGTTTATCCCGAGGTAGACAGCGGCAACATGGGCTCAGCCTACCGGGAGCCGCGAGTCCTTTATTGGAATGCGGGCAACGGCAAGTTCAAGGACATCTCCAAGGAGTCAGGCCCGGGCATTACTCAGCCGGAATCAAGCAGAGGTCTCGCCATCGGCGATCTCTGGAATGATGGGCGGGAGGAAGCAGTCGTTAACAATGTGAGTGACTTTCCGCTTCTGCTCGTCAACCTGGCCATGAATGACAATCATTGGCTCGCCATACATCTGATCGGCGTCTCTTCCAATCGGGACGGCATCGGCGCGCGCGTGACGGTACTTGGCTCTGAGCCCGGAACTCCTCGGGTGTGGGTGGACGAAGTACGCAGCGGTTCGAGTTACAGCTCCAACAACGATATGCGACTGCACTTTGGTCTAGGCCGCGCCACCAGCGTCGCATCGATTGAAGTCCGCTGGCCAAGCGGGCGAGATGAAGCGTTTCCCGGCGTGCCGGCGGATCAAATCATTTCGCTCAAGGAAGGGTCGGGACACGCAAAGCCATAGCCGGCGTGTGTTTTGAACACCACACCACTCTCTTCCCCAGGACGGGCGCCCGCCAAAGTAGTCCGCTACTATAGCAGTTTCGCAATTACTGTGGCCTGGTGAGGGTCGCGAGGTGTGGTTTTCCTTGGGAGAAAACCACGAAACAAACCAGTAGCCGTCCCTCTGGAACAGGTATGTGCGTCCGCGCTGGCCGGAGCCGACAAAGTAAGTGAGCTCCTGCTCTCCCTTCAGGGCGTATTCCGGTGGCGCGTTGGGCCGGTCGTAGCTCAGCCAAGCGCGGCCATCTCGCAGAAAGAGACGGTAGTGAACGCCAGAAGCAGCGTGGGTAAACTCACCCGGTAGCAGGCCATCGATCGCAGCTCCGCTGGCTTGGGCCATGGGAGTTCTCTGGTAGCTGTCATAGATTTCCTTATGGCAACTGGCACGGTCGCAGAGTCACAATGGAGCAGCCAATGGGCGGGCCCGCGGGCTGCGGAACGGGCTTGTCAGCAAGCACGGCACGGATGGCTTCTTCGAGGTCATGATGCATCGCTTGCGGCCGCTCGTTCGCCCAGGGCTAAATACCGGTCGTCAATCCGTCCCCGGTATACCTCATGCAGGCTCGTTCCCTGGGGAATGAAAACGGCAGCCTCCGGGGTGACGGTTACCTGCGCCATCCGGGTGAGAGTCTGGCTCCTGTCTAAGGCGGTGTTAGCCGTAATTGCAAACTCGAGATCGTGGGCACGAACAACCTTCGCATCATCTCCTGGATTGGGATACACAAACCATACCCGTACGCCCAACGGTCCGAACTGCTTTGCCAGACGCTGAAGGTCGGGTATGTATCGGTTGGAAATAGGGCAATCCGAGGCAGCGAAGAAGAGGACAACGCCCGTGCTCCCGCCGGCGCGAGATCCATGACTGGATGTCCGTTGAGGTCAGTGAGGCCGGCGCCCATCGCCAGCGCAAGTAATGATGCACGGATGAGCATGGTCATCTGGGTCCCTCCGGTGAGGCCCGGGGCCGCTTTTCATCATACCGCTATGTGGCTTCCGGGTGATTTCAACCTGCTTCGCGCTGCAGGTTAAGTATTTGGTGCAAGCAACTGTATTCAAATAAGTTATTGCCCAACTAAACGCGGGCGCCGTGAGGCGCCCTCCCCGGCGTTCAAGCATCGCCCACCTACAACGGAATGAGAGCCGGAGCAGCTCTGCGCTCCCCTCGCGCGAACAGCCGTTGTGCATGCGAAATTACCATCCGCCAGTAGCCATCGTCTGTTATCGTTCCTCGCAGTTCGTTGCGAAATGCTACAGCGCTAGTGAGGTGATCTATGCCATGCAACCCGGTGGAGTTAAAACACGTGCCGCTCTTTGCCTTGCTCGACGATGATGAAATTGCCGTCCTGGCCGCCCAGGTCGATCTCAAAACGTTTGCTCCACGGCAGCGCATCTACAAGATAGGTGATCCCGGCAAGCACGCTTACATTCTGCTAGCAGGCAACGTGCAGGTCACGACTGTCGACGATGATCACCAGGAGGTTCTGGTCGACCAACCTGGCCATGGGCAGTTTTTCGGCTTCGCTTCCATGCTTGACCAAACACCTCACCAGACGAGCGCCCTGGCCATGGAAGAAACCACCTGCGTCGAGATCAGCCGCGACGACATTGCGACTCTGCTGCAGCGCAAACCCCAGGCCGGTATGGATATGCTGACCGTACTTGGCAACCAATTTCACGCATCGCAGCAACTGGTACGGATTCGCGCTAGCCGGAACGCTAATGATGTGATCGAGGAGGAATACACCTTCGGCGAACACATCGCCGATAAGGTCGCCAGTTTCGGAGGCTCATGGGCCTTCATCATCCTCTTCGCAGCCGTGCTGATTGTCTACACCTGCATCAACGTTGCCCTGCGAGGCCGAGCGTGGGATCCGTACCCGTTCATCCTGCTCAATCTCTTCCTGTCCATGCTGGCCGCCATCCAGGCACCGGTCATCATGATGAGCCAGAACCGCCAGGACAAAAAGGACCGCCTGCGCAGCGAGTTGGACTTCGACGTGAACCGCCGCGCCGAGTCGGAGATCCAAAACCTCTCCCGCAAGCTGAACCTGTTAACCGACAAGTTCTGCGACCTCGATGACCTGCTGCACGAGCGGCTCCCGTCGGGCGCGGGTGCAACGCCCAGGAGCTAGGCTTACCAAAAGAGGATGGCCCGCCGAGCCCTGATGACCACACTCGATGAAGCCGAAGAAGGCAGTCATATAATCCAATCTCGAGAGGATACCTCCGGGGCCCGCCCCGGATCGTCTTCCACCGTTTCACTTCCTGTTCCGTTTGCCTCTTATGCAAGACGATCCGACGACTCCGCTAAACCACGAGGACCCCGGTTCGGCCGAGATGCCGCCGGTAACGGAGGCGTGGGGGAGTTTTCGCCTGCTGGCGCGCGTGGGGCATGGCTCGTTCGGCGAGGTATACCGGGCGTGGGACCCTGACCTGGAACGTGAAGTGGCGGTGAAGCTGCTGCTTCCCGGCTCAGTGGAACATGAGGAAGACTACCGGGCCATTCTGCGCGAGGCGCGGGCGTTAGCCGCAGTGCAACACCCCAACATCGTGCATGTCTACGGCATAGACCGGCATGACGGACGAGTGGGCTACTGGACCGATTTTGTGCGCGGTAAGACCCTGTCATTTCTGCTTTCCGCCCAGGGCCCGTTTGGCTATCGCGAAGCCGCGCTGATCGGGCTGGATGTAGCAAAGGCTCTGAGCGCGGTGCACCGGGCAGGGCTGCTGCATCGTGACATCAAGGCCGAGAACGTAATGCGCGAAGAAGGCGGCCGTATTCTGCTGATGGATTTTGGGCTGAGCACGCTGCCGCAACTGCAAACCGGCGTCGCCGGAACACCGACCTATATGGCGCCGGAACTGTTCAGCGGAAGCCCGGCGACGGTGGCCAGCGATATCTACGCCGTGGGTGTGCTCCTCTTCTACCTGGTCACGGGCCAGCATCCCGTTAGGTTGGGGGGCTTGACGGCGAGAGAGGCGGCAGCGGCGATCTCCAAACGAAGAGCGCTCATCGATTTGCGGCCGGACCTTTCGGAGTCATTCATGCGCACTGTCAGCGTAGCCATGGATATGGATCCCGCAAAGCGTTATGCCAGCGCGGGGCAGCTGGCGGAGGCGCTGGCCGAATCTCTGGGCGCGCCCATGGCGGCAGGCACGGTCTCCCCTCCGTCCAAAGCTGCCAGTAAGACCACGTTATGGGTGGCAATCGCCGCGCTCCTGCTGCTGGCCGTCGCGGGTTCCGCCTTGTGGTTGGCGGGAATACCCCGCTGGCTGCACACCGCAAATGGCGCAGCCACAGCGGGAGTGCCGGCCACACAATACGATCAGTTTTTAAAGGCGCAAGACCAGCTGCAACACTATTACAACCAGGCCAACATTGCCGCAGCAATCAGCGGCTTTCAAGAAGTGCTTAAGGAAGATCCGAATTTTGCCCTGGCGCAGGCCGGGTTGGGTCAGGCGTACTTCCTGCAGTACCGCGACAGCCGTGATGCCAACCTGCTCGACATGGCGAAGCAGTCGACGGCGAAGGCCTTGCAACTCAATCCGAATCTCGCTCCGCCGTACATTACGATGGCCCGGATGGAGGCCATGCAGGGACACACGCAATTGGCGATGCAGCAGGTGCAGAAGGCGATCGCGCTCGATCCCCACGGCGCAGAGGCCTATGGCGCGCTGGCCGAAGTGTATGAGACAGACGGACGCACGGGCGACGCACTCACCGCAGTACAACGAGCCATAGATCTCGCGCCGGACGATTGGCGATGGCCGGTGCGTCTGGGGAGTTATTACTTCGACGCGGGACGTCTCAATGAGGCCGCTCTTCAGCTGCAAAAGGGCGTTCAACTAGCTCCGCAAAATCCGATCGCCCACTACGATCTTGGGGTAGTCAGGATGCAACTCGGTCAACTCGACGAAGCTCGAAGCGATTTAGAGAAAGCTCTCAGCCTCGAGCAGGACCCTGACACGTACCGTGCTCTTGGATCGGTGCTCGTACTCCAAGGCAAATACAAAGAGGCAATCGATATGGACAAGAAGTCCATCGATCTCAGGCCCGGAGACTATCACACGTGGGGCAACCTGGGCGGCGCTTATCTCTGGGCGGGTGGACGTGAACAGTCCATTAATGCCTATCGCAAGGCAATCGATCTGGCTGAGGGGCAAAGACTGAAATCCCCCGACGACCCGAGCCTCCTGGTGGAGCTTGCCGACGATTATGCATCGGCGGCCCAGAGCGACCGTAGCGGGGTGCTGCTCCGTAAAGCATTAGCTCTTTCCCCCGACGATCCAAATGTGAACTATCGAGCGGGGGAGACATACGAAATTATGGGGCAGCGCGCGGCTGCGATTCCGCTGATTGTCAAGGCACTGGCGCTGGGCTATCACGCCACAGAGTTCCAGCGCAGTCCGGAACTGGCTTCTCTACGCAGTGATCCCGCGTTCCAGTCTGCACTCAACAAAGCGAAGAGCGAAAATGCTGTAGACAGCGCGAAAAAATTGAATTAGCGTCGGGCGCATGGCAACCACGGATATCATTCTCAAAAACGCGAACGGCGTATTCCTGCCGAGTCAGCCTCAGGTTCCGGTCGTCAAGGGAAATACGATCAGCTTCTCAACCAGCGACGGTAGTCAGGTGGCGATCTTCTTCTCTTCCGAGGCAGCCTCGGTGCTCTCACCAACCCCTGCTGTACCCACGGTGCTCGCCTCTGGAAAAAAGGCTGAGTTTACCTTCACCTCGTCGGACGCGGGCGCTTACAGTGCATTTTTCGAGCTGAACGCTGCTTCAACGCCGGCCCACTTTCCCGTCTATAAGTCGAACAACCTTCTACTGGAGATCGACTCGGGCGCGAACTTCGGTGGACCAAGCGACCCCCTGAAGACGTAGTGTTACCTATCGCCCATCACTTGAGATCTTTAACGCGCAGCTGCGCGGCTGGGTCGCCAAGCACGATGTAGTTGCGCGCGTCGTCGCGGGCAATTGTCAGGACAGTACGCGCAGCAGGACTTAGCGGCGGAATCGCGTTCGGGTCGCTGGAGACGGTGCGCGCCTCCGACTCGATGAGCTGTGAGCACAGCCGGCTCCATCGGTCGCTGAGCGAATCGACGGCGTAACCGGCGCGGCGGCCGAACATGAGATAGGTGAGCGGATCGCGCAGAGACTGAAGCTGGGGCGTCCCGGTGACATCCTGGAAAGCATAAGGAAAGGCCAAGTCGACATGCGCGATGACCGCGAGGGCACCATGGCTAAGCAATGCCTGGGGGAGCGCAGCGATGAGCGGCGCCGGTGCGACCGGGATCTTTGAGCCGTCAGGATTGAAATAGTAGTTGTTGTCCACAGGGCAACCACCGCTATAACAGGCGAAGAGAAAAGCCATGGTTCCCTGAAGCTTGGCATCGGAGGGAATGTCTTCCGCGGAAAAGAGGTTGTTAGCGCCGGCGGCCGTGTCTCGCACCCATTCCTGGGTAAGCAGCGAGCCCTGCATGCGGCGTTGCGCGGGGTCACCCATCGGATACTCCACCCCGTGGGAGCCGGTAAAGAGGACGGCCGGCGGACCGCCGGGCAGGTTGCCCCGGAGGATATCGATCAGTTGTTGCTTGGTGGCCTGCTTGGCGGTGGAGTAAGTGAACGCATCCAGCGTGAACTTCGCCGGACCGGAGCCGAGGGGTTTATTGCCGTCGAGGAAGTTGGGACAGATGGCGTTGGAGAGCATGGCGGTGGCCACGTCGTTATCGTTGCGCGTAACCCATACCGCGGCGTTCTTTCGCTGCGCCGGAACAAAGGCGGGGTCCTCGTACTGGACTACGGCCCGCGCGTAGCGTCCATAGTCCTCAATGTCATCAAAGGCCAGCCGGCCGACGGCCCATTGCATCTTCAGCAGATTCTGGAAATCGAAGGGGATGCGGTCGGGTTGACCGACGATCAGCACGTAGTAGGGAACGCCCGCAGTGGGATCGACTTTAGCTGTAAGCGAAACGCCACGGTACTGGACCCAGTCATCGGCAGTCTGGTTAGGGCGGACCCCGCTGTCATTTCCCTCGAAGACCTGGAATAAGTGATCGTCGTTCACCTGCTTGCGGCGAAGATCGATCAGCGGCTGCAACTGGGCCTTGATCGCGGGATCAGCGTCCGACGCGAAGAGGATGCACCAGCCTGTCTGGGTAAGATCATCGGGATCGCCGACGCTTGAGTCCGTGCCCAGGTGAGTGGAATCGATGCTGCGCTGCGCCGCGCCCGGCAGGTCGCCCCTGAGGTGCGGCAGGCTTTCCGGAGGAAGCGCCGGGGCCGGCGCGCCGGTCGGAGCGTGGACAAGCAGCGGGACAGGAAGTGGGGCGGTGCTCATGTGCGTCAGATCTCCAGACGGCAGTCAAGGGCGCCAGTATCGAAGACGGTGGGCGATGGTGCGCCGCTTCCCTGCCCTGCGCCAGTGCCGGAGACGCCAAAGGCAATGTCCCCCGAAGGGGCGACACCATGCAGCGTCCACTGATCCCCTTCGCGGGCGATCTGTTGCACCGCGAATCCGAAGGTGATGGCCTCCGGACCGGTGAAGCTGATGGTCGAGTTCCCTGCGCTCGACGGCTTGATGCCGACCTTGGTATCGACGCCCTGGAAGGCCGAGAGGTCCACACCAACGGCTGTACCGTGAGAGTCGGTGGCGGTGACCGTAAGGGAGTTGGACTTGAGTACCTCGGTGATGAGGTACGCGGTTGCCTGGCCGCTCAGGAAGTAATTCTTCACCGCGGGGTTATCGCTCTGCAGCTCTCCCTTGGCGAGATAATTGCCGGCGGCGAAGGGCGCCACCGAGGTAATGGTGACGTTGCTATAGCTGAATTGCACCGCATGGGCGCTCTTGTACGCCACGTCGAGCGAGGGGACGGAAACACCAAACGCAGCCAGAGTATTGCCCAGGATGCTAAGCCCAACGGAGAGGTCGAGAGCGTCGGTTTTTTGGCCGTTCACAGCAGAGGCGGGTTTGGGCGCACCGGTCTGCGGCTTGGGGATGGCGCTGTTCCAGATGGAATCGATGGGACCCAACCACTGCATGGTCTGGTCGCGGCCGATGACGTCCATGGGTTCGATGCCGGTGCGCGGCAACTTAACCACGTTGTAGCCGAGCTTGTTCAGATAGGTCACGCTGGGATCTTTTTTCTTCACTACGTTCATTTGTGAAATCCATCCTTTGCGACTCTGCAGGTAGGAGCACGGCAAGGTTACACCATCCGGCAACGGCAACGAACCGTATGGTAGCGTGTCTCCATGCCGGTCTTTCGGAAAACTGCGATTGTACAACTCGAGCTGCCCAGCGGCGCTATGGAGAGCAGCCTACCGCTGACCTGCGAGCGGGAATTCGGAGTGATTTTATCCATCGCCGGCAGGACCTATCCGGCACAGAGCTTCCAGTCACCCATCAATGACGAGCAGTGGCGGGACTTTATGCGCCAATTGCGCGCCTGCAACGTAAACCGCGACGAAAAGACCGGATACCGCTCCGCCACGGCGATTCGCGCCGTGGCTCGTATGTTGTACCAGTCACTGGCACAATTGAGCCCGGCTCTGCGTGAGTTCCTCAACGACGCGAAAACGCCGCGACGGCTGGTGATCCAGACCACACGCCCGGAGCTGCATCTGCTGCCCTGGGGAGCGCTCTACGACGAATCGGGAAACCTGCTTGCGGCTCAGGACCTGTCCGTCGTCCAGTCCTGGAAGGACTTTAGCCAGCTGCCGCTCTCCACCGGCAGCCACCTGCAACTGCTAAAGGTGGTGGGCAGCGACACCAACCGCAGAACGGCCGCCGCGCTGGACGCTCTCGCCCGCACGCCGGAGATCGTCCAGCGGGATGCGGCTGCGGAGTTTGCTGCCGGCAGGCAGGTGAACAACATCGACATTCTGCATATCGAGGAACACGGAAACGCCGTTCTGAGCGAGACCGGGGATGTGCCGGCGACCACGATGGGCGAGACCTTCCGCCAAGCCAAGATTGCGCTCCTATGGAGTTGCTACTCGGGCGCAGCGGACTCGTGGGGCATATCACCCGCGCTGTGCTTGCACCGCAACGGGGTGGGGATGGTGCTGTCGTTCCTGGCGGAGTTGCACAACGAAGACGCGGGGTCGATCGCCGAAGCGTTTTATGCCGATGTCTTCGGCGCGGCGGCGAGCCGGGATCCGGAGTCGGCCCTGTTGCGCATTCGGTGCGCCAAGGTTGCGACGGAGTTCGCGTTTGCCAACTGGGCTTCGATGACCGTGTATCTGCGCAATCCTCTGGACCTGACCGCACTGCCGCTGAACGGGCCTAGGGTGCCTGCCGCGGGCTGGCTGGCGCAGCCGGACGCGGCGGCAAATGTACCCGCGGTGGTTGCTGATGATGCGGCCGCCGTCTTCTGGAATAGCGTCGCGACCCAGGTAAGCCAATTGCAAACCGGTGCACAGGATCAGGCGGATGCGTCCGCCGTGACTTACACCCAACTCCCGGCTGCGGCGTTCCGGGCGTGGCGTGGCAATGTGATTCGCATTGACGAGAGTGCTGGGTTGTTGGCCGACGACGCCACGTTGCGTGAGCTTGGCCTGGCGCGGGAGCATGCACCGCAAACCGACGCCGCCGACCGGTTGGTGTGGTTCTTCGATCAGATCGTGCGCTTCGGGTCGCCGCTGATCGTATGGTCCAATGCCGCCCCGCGGCATGTGGAATTTCTGCAAACCATCCAACCCGACGCGAGCCTGACATTTCTCCTCCTCCTCGGCCCCCAGCCGGACAAGCCGAGCCTGATCGAGCTGGTGCAACAGAATCTGTTGCAGGAGGCGCTGGCGGCATGCCCCGGACTGACGGACGAATGCGGCGATGAGAACCTGCATGCCGCCTACTTTGCCTGCGTTCGCGGCGAACAGCCGGAGCGCGCCCTGCAATACCTTGCCCGCATCCACAGCCTGCAGGAACGCCTGTTGCTGATGGGCAACTTCGTCGCCCGGTATCCGGAAGTTCCTCTCCCTGACAGCCTGTTGGTGACCATCGGCCCGCTGGCGCCAGCCGAACAGCCTCGGCGCGCGGAAGACTTCTACCGGCTTGCCCGGCACGCTCAGCCGGCGGACGGTCCCTCCCTGCGGGAAACCGGCCGCGCCAAGCACGAGATCGCCTACCTCATGCAGGACCGGGGTCAGAGAGATACGGCGGAGATTCTTTTTCGGCTCGCGCTGGCGGATCTGGAAGCAAGTACGGAACGGGATTCGCGTTGGTACTTCGCGCTCCCGGCGGTGCTGCGCGACTGGGCGGACCTGCTCTCGGACCTTCCCGAGCGCCTGGAGAGGGCCCATCACCTGTTGCGTCGCGCCAAGGCCATCCAGGCGTTTCACGGCCTGCGCCTGGAACTGGCGTATTCCACCGCGACCTCCGCCCGCATTGCCCTGACCGAGGGCCGCTACAGCAAGGCGATCGACCGCGCCGTCGATGCCGCCAATCGCTTTGTGCAGTGCGACAATTGGCGCGGCTGGAGCAAAGCGCTCGAAATCCTCTTCGATAGCCTGGCCGAGACGCGGGAAACCACCCGCATGCTCAGCGTTGCCAACCTGGCCAAGGAAAAGCTGCAGCTCTCGAACCTGCCCGAGGAGCAGCGCGAATTGCAGCGCCAGGCGCTGGCATTTCAGCGGGCCAGAGCACATTGGATCGCAGGCGAGTTACCGGAGGCGCGCGCGGAGTTGGAGTCGATGCGCACCGCCGCAGCGACGAAAAAGAAAAAAACTGATCCCCAGGTGGACCGCCTGTATGAATTTCTCAGGCTGTCGTCTGAAGCACCGTCCTGACCACCTCGGCTGGGAGTAAAGTATCGAGCAGGATGACGGAGCACAAGCCAGACCAGGATGAGACGGCAACGGCGGCAGTTTCCGGCGTTTGGGAGTTTGCTCAGTCGATCCTGTTTACCGGCCACATGATTGATGCTCCAGATCGCAAGGTCGTTCGCTTCCCTCCCCAGGCCGAGCCCGCAGTGCGCACGGCGATCAGGGAGTCGCTCCTGCGGCTCCGCGACTCAGGCGGGACGCCCACCGTAGGCATCGCCGGGGGCGCAAGCGGGGGCGATCTGCTCTTTCATGAGGTCGGCGCAGAACTGGGCGTGGCGACGCGGCTGCGGCTGGCGCTGCCGGAGGACGAGTTCATTACCACCTCGGTGGCCCCCGCTGGAGAGGATTGGGTACGGCGATTTCACATGCTGGTAAAGCAGCTTGGACCAGAAAACGTGGCCGTAATGGGGGAGAACGACGGGCGGAAATATGGAGCGACAGAGAGCGTTTGGTCGCGAGCGAATCTGTGGATGGTCGAGGAAGCAATCAGGCTTGCCCCGTATCGAACCCTGCTTGCTTTGTGGGACGGCAAGGGCGGCGACGGTCCGGGAGGCACAGAACACCTGGTCAACATAGCGCCCAGCTACGGGCTTCGCGTGGCTCCGCCGATTAAGATACAGTCACTGTTCTAATAAACGACCAGCCACCTGACAGGCTGCAGAAAAACTCTGTTTGTATCAGTGCGCGACTTTCGTCGGCAGCAAATGATGGAGAATAGAACCCGTAGGAACTGGACGGGTGCCCCACGTTCGCCTCAGCGTACGTGGGCCGAATAAGACGGGCGACCCGGATTTCCTGCCACGTGGCACTCACCAACGGCAGCGTGTGCGGCTTTCAGTAAGGAAAGCCGCATGAAGTTCGCCAACGCCACCAAACTCCACAGGAAATCCGGGCGAAGCCCACCATAGTTTTTTGCGAAATCGAACAGCAAAAGCAATCGAAACATATCATTTTCAACCCACGTACGCTTTGGCGAACGTGGGGCACCCGTCCAGTTCCTACGGGGTTCTGTTAGGAGGCTGACTCCCGCGGCTTGAGGTATCGTTTTCCTGCCAAGATGCAGAGTTTTCCGCGCCACCTAGGGACCAGGCACAAAGGTGCGATGGGCCTGATTGGTTCGTGAGCTACCCTGCTCGGTGAAGGTGTTGTGGACCAGGACGTCGAGATTGCCACCGTCGGGGCTTACGCGTACCGACGCGACTCGACTGGTATCGGCTGAACCTGCTTGATCTGCGAGATTGAAGGTGGCCGTCGCAGCTTGTCCGTCGACCACGGCCGGTTGCGTGCCCCAATCGCACGGAGCCGGCTGACAGGACCCAAAGGCGTGGATGGAAAGGCTGCTCCCGGAGCCGGAGATCACCAGGGAGCTAATGGTATCTTCCGCACGACGGCCACTGCCGGCGTTTTTCCACGTGCCGACGATCGAGGGCGGTGCCGAGGCCTGCGGTGCTTGGACCTGGGGTGCTTGGGCCTGCGGCGCCGGGGCGTGTCTCATCACCAGGTAGATGGCTATCGCAGCAACAATCACCACCAGGGCTCCGATCCCAGCTATCAAGGGAAGAGACGACTTCTTGATGGCAGGCGCGGCAGTCGTCGCAGGCTGATGCGGTGGCGGGAGTTGTACCGGAACGGTAGCGTGGACCGGCTCCTGCACGGTTGCCTTGCTGGGCGCGACGTAGCTATTCAACGCTTCGATCAACAGCTGAACATCGGAGGGCCAGCGCGCATGAGACAACTCGACGCTGTTGCGATGAGAGAAACTCTTCAGGCTCTCCGGAAGCTGATCCTGGCTGGGCATCTTCGCGCTGTGCACCAACACCGGGATGACCGGCACCTCGCGCTTCAACGCGGACGCTATCTCCAGCACCACGAAGTCGTTGGGGTCATCCAGCCGCCGTTGGCCCGAAGCGTTGGCGATGCTCGCCCATGTGGGTCCAATGATGGCCAGCAGCACGCCGCAGTCGGCGACGTTTTGCTCGATGGCCTGCACAAAATCGACCCCGGGACGGATACCCGCCACGTCCATAAAGACGCTGTTGGATCCAAACTCACGGGTTAGATCATCGAAGAGCCTGCCGGCCTCTCCCTCACTGTCGTCCCGGCGATAGCTGATGAAAATCGGATTCCCCACACGCCTCCGTGAACCAGGATCGAATAGAACACCAACGCAACAGGGACAGAATAAGAGTGTGTCGGAGAGAAGTCCAGACAATCGGTCTAAAAGTAGGAGAGATAAGTAATGCGGTGCCGCGTATTGTCTTGGAACCGCAACCGGGGGTCTTTTTCTTACCAAGAGGAGACGGAACGGCAAGAGGCATGCAGAGGCAGAACATTGTCGTGAATCGCTCATGCACAGGCGATGGCAGCACGGAAGCGGAATAGTTTTAGGAGATTGTGGGTAGCGCAGATGAGTTTCCATTCCGAGGTCACCTTGGACAGGCCTCGTAGGCGAAATCTACGGATGCCGCGAGCTTCTTTGATCTGTCCAAAGACTGGTTCGACCGTGGATTTTCGAAGGGCGTAGCGAGCCTTTCCTTCTTGGCTGGCTAGGGCCTCTCTCATGCGGATGGCTTCTTCGTTGCGAGGTGCACTGGGAGGCAGCGGCGCTCCAGGTGATTGTGGATTGGAGTCAGGCGAAACCAGGATTTCAATTCCCTTCAACGACGGATCCAGAAGGCTGGCCGTGTCCCAATAACCCGCATCCGCCGTGATGGTCGCTGGAATGGCCTGGGTGGTGCTGCACACACTTTTTACAAGCGGCAACAGCTGCTGCCGATCGATGGTTTGTTGGGTTAACTCGGCGGCCACGATGACTTGAGCGTCTGCGTCCACTGCGATCTGGACATTGTAAGCCTGCACAAAGCATTTCTGCCCGTTGTCTCTCATCACCCGCGAGTCGGGATCGACGAAGTTATACTGACGGCCCGGTGCAGCGGCATTCTTTCTAGCGCGTTGGCGCTGCTTTTTTTCCTTCTCGCGCTGCTTCCGATCCCTTGGCGGTTGGCCGGTTTGCTCCTCTTTGCTGGGGCGACCGCGTTTACGCAGGGGAAGGGCGCCAACGGCTTGCAGCTGCTCTTTTGCCTCCTGTTCTAGTTCCGTCTTAGCCTGCTGGAGCCGCTGCAGGCGCTTTTGCGCATTCGCTAAGTCGTCGGGCATTGGATCGGCTGATTGGCCGGCGCCAAAACGTTGGTCTTCTTCTTGATCTGTTTGCTGCGCTTGGCTCAGTAATCGTTCCACTTCGGAGCGCCAATGTTGCTCGCGTTCGCTTATCTTTTGGTAGTCCACTGATCGGTGGGTGCTGGCGTTAGCCTTTATCTTGCTGCCGTCGATGGCTACGTTGCCCAACTTCACCAAACCGGCTTTCTGACATAATCTCAAGGCCTGTACGAACAAGCCAGCCAGTGCCTCTAGATGCTCCTGACGAAACGCGGCCAAGGTATCATGGTCGGGATGCTGGTCGGCCGAGAGATAGCGGAATGCTAAGTTATCGTAGGTCGCCTTCTCGATTTTCCTAGAGCTGGTGATTCCAACGCAGTATCCATATAGCAATAACCGAGTCATCATCAGCGGATGATAAGCCGACAGCCCGCGCCCGTCCTTCCGCTCGTACTCAGCATAGATGGCTGACATATCAAGTTCATTGACTACATCCGCAATGAACCGCGCCAAGTGGTCTTCCGGTAGCCAGTCTTGTAGCGAAGGAGGCAACAAAAATTCTTGATCAAGGCTACAAGCTCGAAACCGTTTGTTCATAAGGAAATCATACGAACTTCCTGCCCGCGCCCAGACAGGTTTTCGCTGATTGCCTATTTATCTCCGACACACTCATAAGCTGTCCCTCTCGTTTCGGCAATTTGCCGGCAAGGCGCTCCCTTCGGGCATTCAGGGATAGCGGGAACGAGATGGCTCGATCCCCGCGGGCTAAGCGAGGCATAACGGCTGCCTACGGCTTAGTAACAGACGTAATCTGTACCGGCCCGATGAGCCCTGAAGGCAACAATGGAGAGTTGGCCTTGTAGGGATGAATGACAGTGAAGGTATATTTCTCTGCACCCGGTTGCTGGTCGCCAATGAGTCGATTCACCCACGCATTCGTCACCTTGATGGTCAATTCGTTCGCTCCCGGCTTCAAGGCAGAAGTAGCATCTACGCGATACGGGATATGCCAAACAATTCCCAGTGGCTTGCCATTCACCGCGACGTCAGCCAGGTTCCTTACATCACCCAAATCGATCCAAAGATGCGCGCCCGGTTTGAACCAATCGGCGGGCGCCTGGATCGTTTTGGTATAGGTGCCTATACCCGAAAAATACTTGACCCCGGTGTCTGCGTTATCGCTCCACGATGCTAAGGTGTCCAGCGTCGTCGACGGGGGTGCACCGCGATCCGGTTGGAAGCTCACCTTCCAGGAGCCGTCGATCGTCTCCAGTTTGGTTTCCATCATCGTGGGAAGGGTCCGGGAGTTAGCCTTGGCTGGCTTGCGAAATACCACGAACACCGTACCCCACGGCTCAAGGTGAAGCGGCACGGTGGTGTGCCCACCAGAAATGCTGTGGGCGGCATCCTCAATCGTCCCCGTATCGGCATGCCACAGTTCCGGAGCCTTGCCCGTAACCCGAAAATCGGCGTCGACTTGTTCATCGCGATCGTTACGGTTGTCGACATAATAAAGATCGCCGTCGGGCAGTCTGCGATGTACGAAGAGGATGTTGGTGTCGCTCTCCGGCTTGGTGTAGTGGAAGTCCGGTTCTATCTTGAGCGAGGCCAGGGCATCGGCGAGTGTTTGGCCGCCATAAACCTTGCCCTTTCCCACGGTCTGCTCCGTGGTCCCGGCTCCCCAAAGCTCATCCGCGATGCGCTGAAACTCTTTCGCGTCATCCGCCAGGCTCGGGGTATTTACAGGTTTTGGACCTACAACCACTGCCCCCTGATTTACCAATGCACGAATACTTCGCAAGACCGGCAAGGACATGTGGACGCTGTACGGATCAAGCGCGAGCACGCGATAGCTCATGCCGCTCTCCGTCGTGATGTTGCCGTCCTTGACCGCGAACTTGTGAATCAAAGCATCTGCGTTTACATAATCAAAGCCGTAGCCCGCAGGTACATCGGGAGACTTGTTGGCGAAGATCGCCGTGACGTTGGAGTCCTCGCCGTAGAAGTAGAGAACATCCGCGCCGAAATGTCCCTGCTGCAGCAGGTACGAGCTACGGGCCAGGTAGGTCACCCAAGGGCCAGCCTCTTCGGCCCAGGTTTCGTTGCGCGTGAACCATTGACCGAACGGTCCCAGGCCTAAGCCCGGAACTTTGCCAATCAACGGCTGGTGTACCGAGCAGTGGATGACGAAGCGATTAATGCCCTCTGCCAGCTCCTTATCCGCAGTCGGCTTAAGCGTCTCCGGTGACCAAGCCCAGGGCGCCGCCATCGCTGTCATCGACTCGGCGGCAGCAATGTTTTGTCCGTAGATATGCGCCACCGACGCCGATTCGCGGTCGTCCGCGTTGTAACCATACTGTTCCTTGTTCACGCCTGGAACCTGCGTCCACATCGCGCTCATCGGAACTTCGTTCAGTTTCTTTACTTCCATGCCGTCGGCGATGAACGCGCGCCCCTCTTCGTGAGATTCGCCGTAGTGGCCCATTCCGTGGGCTTTGATGGAGGCTTCTACTTGCCCATAATGCTCGTCGGCAGTCAGGTCCGCGATGGTCTTGCGCAGGTCCCACAGAAACGCGTCGCTGGCCTGGGCACTTTCCACTACGTGCCCGGTCAGCACCGGCATCCACGGCCGCGGGTCGTAGCCGCGCCGCTTGGTGAACTCCGCGATCATGTCGTCGGTCCAATTTTGAGCACCCGCCTCCCAGCTATCGGTGATCACATACTTCACGCCCCGCTTACCCATCAGGCTGTCGCTTACCGTGCTCTGGTAGCTACCGAGATAGTGATCCATGTAGTTTCTTACATAAGTACCGTTCAGCTTATCCACTTCGAGGCCGGTCGCCTCTTCGGTTGCGGGATGGTTAGTGATGCCCAGCAAAGAGTAGCCAAAGCGAAGCACCACCCAATTCCCAGGTGGAGGCGTCCAGTCCAGGGTGCCATCGGGATGCATCTTGGAGGTCACATCCACAACGTCCTTCTTCTGGATTGCATCCGCTGCGGTTACATTTGCCGTCGCGAACTCGTAGAGATCGGGCATGGGGTTAAAAGCCGCCTTCTCTTCGAAACGATTCACCCGCGCCCCGGAATGGAGAACCAGTTCAGCAATCTGGTAGTCCTTGGGAGGCGGAGGAAAATGAATGCCCATCTCACCCGTATCCAAGCTGGCGAAGGGGTTTGGGCCGGCGGGAAGGGTCTTGAAGGTAAGGCGGAAGAACTTTGCCGTGACCGGCTCGAAAGCCACCGTATGCTCCGTCGCTCCTCCCTTGGGAACGGCGGCGATTACACGAAAACTCTCTCCGTCGTCGCTCGCTTCCAATGCCTGGCCACTGTCTCCTCCCGGAGGCGAGAAGGCATCGAATGGATTCTTACCTCCCAATGCGATGGTGAAAGCGCGGATGGTTTGCGGCTGGGGAAACTCCCACTGGATCCAGGACTTCTCGCCCTCTGGCGCGATGGGCAGCAGGGCGAACTTCGATAGGTCTCCGTCATCGAGGATCGCGAAGTCCGGGCTGCCGCTGCTGGCGGTTTCCTTGGCGTGGAGTTGTGGAAAGGGTACGTCGCTGGCAGGCACGCGGTACGCGATGACCGCGCTATCCGCGTAGAACTGCGGGATCTTTGGCCCCCCGCCCATCAATGCCCCAGCATCCTCGATACCCAGGTTCTGAAACGCGCCCGTATTCGCCGGCGGCGGCGCCAGCTTCCCGGTAAATGGAGCTCCGCCCTCGATCCGAGTCTCGCTCCACACATACTTTTTCATTCCCTGCGACGGCGGGACCCATGGGCCGCCGGTCTCGCTCCAGCCGGGAGAACCGGCGATCGCTTCTTCCAGGCCCAGCTGGTCTGCCAACTTGGTCGCGTAAAGAAATGCTTCTTTCCAATCTGGCGTCATGTAAGCGAGCCGCTTGGGCACCACCGGCGGGGTTCCCAGGGCGGCATCGAAGTTTTGGAACCCGCCTAGCCCTACCCGGTGCATCCACTCCAGATCCAGCTTGATGCCCTCCTGGGTAATGTTGCCGTTCATCCAATGCCACCACACCCGGGGTCTTGCCCCGTTGGGCGGATCCTCGAATCCACTCCGCAGAGGGTCAGCGGAGTGTTGTGCAATGGCCGCCCCCCATCCCAGGACCAGCAATGTTGCGACACCCCATGACAGCTTTTGCCACCGACCGAACTGCTTGGCTCTCCTGGTCTCGCTCATCGTCCAATCTCCTGCTAGGTATCAACCTGGCCAGCGCCGAGGAGAATACCATGCGGAAATAAGTTCTCGAAAGGAATTTGTGCAGCGACGGAATCCGCTCAAGGGCAGCGGGCCCAGCTTTACAGCTGCGGAAAAAGCTCTCAGAACGAAGGGCACGGCTTTAAGCCGTGCTGTACAAAGCCACAGCTATGAGGGCTTTAGTGTTTGCGTGAAAACCCGCTGGTTGGGTAGGTCCGGGCTAGCAACTAAGGCTGGACCTACCCAACCGCGGAGTACCGGACGAAAAAATCATTGTTGACATGGGCTGGCTTCAGGATGGAAACTCTTGCTCTATTGCAATGCATTACCAATTGCCCCCTCCAATTGGCACGATCGGTGGGATGTCCGCTGCGGGAAAACGATTTCGCAGACAGGTGACTTATGGCACAGGATGTGGAAGGCGCAGTTTGTCGGGCGCTCGATCAATTCAAGATTGAACTGCCTTCCTGGGGCTTCGCGAATACCGGGTCCAGATTCGGGAAATTCATGCAGCCCGCAGCAGCGACCAACCTCGCGGAGAAATTCAGCGACGCAGGCATGGTCAACCAGTTGACCGGGGCGTGTCCAACCGTCGCCCTGCACGCCATTTGGGATCTGCCCAACGGGCTGAAGGACGTCCCCCAGGTAGAAGAGCTGGCTAGAAAATGTGGAGTGGCCGCAGGATCGATCAATCCCAACGTCTTCCAGGGGCAGGAGTACAAGTTTGGCGCCGCGGGAAATCCTGACCCGGCGATACGCAAAAAGGCGCTGGATCACCTGCTGGACTGCGTGGCGATCGCTGAAAAGCTGCACTCCCGCGATGTGGCTCCGTGGTTTCCCGATGGATCAAGCTACCCCGGAACACAAAGCATTCGTCACCGCATCGACTGGTTTGAGCAGACCTTGCAAGCGATGCATGCTGCGCTTAGCCCAACCCAGCGATTGCTGGTTGAGTACAAACCCTTCGAGCCCTTCTTCTACCACACCGATATCGCTGACTGGGGAATGGCGCTGCTCCTGGCCAAGGCAGCGGGCCCGCAGGCACTCGTGCTGGTCGATACCGGGCATCATTACCAGTCGCAGAACATCGAGCAGATAGTTGCCTGGCTGCTGCGGGCAAAGATGCTGGGCGGCTTCCACTTCAATGACCGGCGCTACGCGGATGACGACCTGACCTTGGGATCGATCGATCCCTACCAGGTCTTCCGCATCTTCCACGAAATCCGGAACTACGAATGGGAGACGGGCGCTCGGGTAGACGTGGCCTTCATGATCGATCAGAGTCACAATCTCAAGGGCAAGATGGAAGCCATGGTTCAGACCGTATGCACGGCGCAGGAGATCTTCGCCAAGTCGGTGCTGGTGGATCACGCCGGGCTCTCTGTCCTGCAGAACGAGTGCAAGCTGGTGGAAGCGGAGGAAGTATTCCGCGGCGCCTTCTGGACAGATGTGCGGCCCATCCTCAAGACCTGGCGGCGATCAAAAGAACTGCCGGAAGATCCACTCCATGCGCTCCGCGAAAGCGGCTATGTAGAGCAGATCAGCAAAGAACGCGCGGCTGCGAACCGCGATGCGGTCGCAACCTACGCCTGAGCCGGTCAGCGCACCTTGAGGTAATTTCCGTAGCCCACCACCACCGTGGAGCTGACAAGCAGAAACAATCCGAGAGCGACAAGACTCTTTGTGCGCCTGCTCGTCCCCTTCCATTCGTGCAGGGCAACTCCCCACAGCGTCGCGAAGATAATGATGCTCGCCATGTGCAGCGTCCAGCTGGAAAAGTCGTACTTGCCCATCTTGGTCTGCCCCATGGAGTAGAAGAAAAACTGGAAATACCAGATCACCCCGGCAAGCGCGGCAAGGACGTAATTCTTGACCAGTGTCTCGGGAGTGAGACGCGTAGTTGGATCAACATCCATCAGGGTTCCGGTAACCTTCGCCGCGCCCATAGGGTTAATGCCCGGAGCACCGGCAAACTGTGCCCACGAATGATTTTTGACGATCAGAAAAATCGACCAGACAAAGTTGGTGACAAAGCCGCCCCAGAGAACCACGACCAGCACGGGTAGATTCTGCCAAAGATCAAGACGGTGATGGGCCATCAGCTGTACGCTCGCAATTTCTGCGATAGGCTTGCCCGCTGCCAATCCATACGCGAAACAGGAACTCATAACCCCGGCAAAGATGGCCACCGCCAGCCCCTTGGCGAAGGAGTAGTCCCGCTCCCCTGCTTCGGCCCTGTCTTCGGTGGAGATTTCATGCTCCTTCGAATAGCCGGCGAGGCCGCTGACTGCGATGGCCAGCATGCACACGCCGACGCCGGCGAGTATCACCTGCCCGGAGCTCTCGTGCAGGATGGAAGACATCTGGCCGCTGAAGATCGGTGGCATCAAGGTGCCGAACGCCGTACAGAAGCCGAGAGCGATGGCATATCCCAGGGCAATGCCAAGATAGCGAATCGCAAGGCCGAACGTGAGGCCGCCTACACCCCACATCACGCCCCAGAAACATGCGTAGGTGGTACTGCTCGTGGGCGCCGCTCCAAGGATCGTGAAGAGATTGGGCACCAGCAGAAGAGCCAGTACCATAGGCGCGAGAATCCAGGCGGCAAAGCCCTGGATGATCCAGTAAATCTCCCATGACCAGCGCTTGATGCCGCGAAAAGGAATGAAATTGCTGGCCGAGGCGAGGCCGCCGATCCAGTGATACACGACACCTATAAAGGGATTTGGACCCACATCCACCTCGTCGCAGTGGTTCGCGCAAACGCACCCCATCCTACTCGAAACGAATATAGGTTGTGAAATACTTGCCCTATTGGTTCAACACGGCGTCAAATAGCACCAATGATCAGCCGACAGGAGACGCTGTATGCCTTTGCAATACCTCACCGATCTTTGGGATGAGAGCCACGCCAGGACTCTCGATCCCCCGGCCCTCTTGCGCTACCGCTCCAACCTGCTGGGATCGGACCTGCGTATCACCAACTTTGGGGGCGGTAACACCAGCTCGAAGCTTGACGAGACCGATCCGCTGAATGGGCACACCAAGCCAGTACTCTGGGTAAAGGGCAGTGGCGGTGACCTGGGCAGCATCAAGGTCGAAGGCTTTGCCACTCTTTATTTGGATAAGGTGCTTTCGCTGGCCAGGATTTATCGTGGCGTCGAACTGGAAGACGAGATGGTCGGCATGTATCCGCTCTGCACCTTTGGCAACAATCCCGTCGCTGCCTCGATCGACACGGCGCTGCATGCTTTTCTTCCCTTCCCGCACGTGGACCATCTTCATCCGGACTGGGGAATCGCACTCGCTGCTTCGGCCAACGGCAAGGAAAAGATGGACCAGTTCAATCAGCAGTTCGGCCACAAGATGGTGTGGATCCCGTGGCAGCGTCCGGGCTTTGAACTTGCCATGATGCTCGAGCGCGCCGTGAAAGAAGTGCCTGGCTGCGATGGCGTGCTGCTCGGCGGCCACGGCCTCTTTACCTGGGGAAACACGCAGCGTGAATCGTATCTCAATACCATCACGATCATCGATCAGATCGGCCAGTTCATCGAAAGCCATCGCGCCCGCAAAAATAGCCAATCCTTTGGCGGCGCCAGGTACACTCCGCACCAGGAACGGCAGAAGATTGCCAACCGGTTGATGCCCTTCCTGCGCGGCAGCGTTTCCACCCAGCAGCGCATGATTGGCAGCTTCACGGATATCCCTGAAGTGCTGGATTTCGTCAATTCGCATTCGGCTGCGAGGCTCGCCTATCTCGGCACCAGCTGTCCGGATCATTTCATCCGCACCAAGATTCGTCCGCTGCTGGTGGAGTGGGATCATTCTTCAGATCCATCTCATATTCAGTCTGCTGCGAAAACAGCGATGGAGAAATATCGCAGCGAATATGCCGACTACTACAAGAAGCATGCCCTGAAAGACTCGCCTGCAATGCGGCATGCGAATCCGACCGTGGTGCTGGTGCCCGGTATCGGCATGTTCAGCTTCGGCAAGAACAAGGCGGAAGCGCGCATCACGGGTGAGTTTTATGTCAACGCCATCCACGTGATGGAGGGCGCCGGGCATCTCGATGAGGGCAAGTGTCCGCCGATCCTGCCGCAATCCGGACCTGCCGCTGATACCAGCGCCTTCGAGGTCCACAACAACTACGTTGCGTTGCCCCCCTCCGAAGCCTTTCGTATCGAGTACTGGGCCCTGGAAGAAGCCAAGATACGCAGGCAGCCGGCGGCGAAAGAGTTGAGTGGCCGCGTGGTGGTGGTGGTCGGCGGAGCCAGCGGGATTGGCCGCGAAGTGGCACTCATGGCGGCGGAGCGCGGCGCGCATGTGGTTATCGCAGACCGCGAACTCGGCCCCGCCGAAAAGGTTGCGGCCGAAGCCCAGGCAATCGCGGGCCGCGAAAACGCTATCGCTGCCAAGATCGATATTCGCGATCGCTGCGCAATTCAATCGGCGCTCGATGCGACCATCGCGGCTTTTGGCGGCATCGACATTCTGGTAAATACGGCTGCGCTTTTTCCCTCCTCGCCTGATGGCGTCATCAGCGACGCTCAGTGGGCATCGACGCTTGAGATCAACGTCACCGCCAATTATCTGCTCGCGGACGAAGCAGCCAAGGTCTTCGACGCCCAGGGAATCGAAACCAGCATCGTGCTGACGAGCTCGGCAAATGCGGTGGTGGCCAAGCGCGGCAGCGAGGCCTATGACATAAGCAAAGCAGCCGTCAGCCACCTGGTTCGCGAGCTGGCCGTCACTCTGTCGCCCAAAGTGCGCGTCAACGGTATCAGTCCGGCGACCGTGGTCAAGGGCTCCACCATGTTTCCGCGCGACCGCGTGAAAGCGTCGCTGGCGAAGTACAACATCCCCTTTGCAGAGTCTTCTTCCGATGAGGAGTTGCGTACCTTGCTGGCGCAGTTCTACGCCAAGAGAACGTTGACCCATCAGCCTATCGATCCAAGGGACTGTGCGGCAGCGATCCTCTTCCTGGGCGGCCCGCAGGCGCGCTGCACCACCGGCCACCTCATCCCCATCGATGGAGGACTGACGGAGGCATTTCTGAGATGAGCCCAGAAGACCGGCGGGCGATGATTGCCATCGATCTTGGCGCAGAAAGCTGTCGCGTTTCCCTGCTGCGCTGGCGCGATGGTCAACCGCAGATCGAGCTGGTTCATCGCCATGCCAACGGACCAGTAAGCCTGCATAGCGAGCTGCGCTGGGATCTAAAGCAGATTACGCAACAGGTCGACATCGGCCTGCGAAAGAGCGCGCAGATCGGGAGCGAAGGCGTGCGTTCCATTGCCGTCGATGGTTGGGCGGTCGATTATGTGCGCTTGAATCAACAGGGCGAAGCCATCGCCGATCCTTTCTGCTATCGGGATGAACGAAACATTCATGCGCAGGCAGAGGTATTCAAGCGCATTTCGCCGCAGCGGCTTTGGTCCATTACCGGCATCGGGATGAGCCGCATCAATACCCTCTATCAACTTTTTGCAGATGCAGACGAGTTGCACGACAAGCCGTGGCTAACTCTGCCGGAGTATATGCTGCATCGCCTTGGGGGACGCGCGGTGGCGGAATATACGAATGCTACCCACACCCAGCTGGTCGATGCGGAGAAGCGTGCCTGGTCGCCGGAGATTTTTGCAGCGACGGGTCTGCTGCAGGCGGCAGCGCCTCCACTCGTTCTACCCGGCACCATCGTTGGCACGTTGACCGGAGCTCACCTCGACATGCGCGCCCTGGAGGGTGCGGAACTGATTGCGCCCGCCTGTCACGACACTGCATCAGCCATCGCCAGCATTCCTGACAGCGGGGACGATTGGGTATACATCAGTTCCGGTACGTGGTCTCTCGTTGGCACACTGCTCAAGGAGCCGATCATCGGAGAGCAATCGGAAACATTCGACTTCAACAATATGGGGGCCGCCGGCGGCCGCATTTGTTTTCATAAAGGCGTTAACGCGATGTGGCTCTTGCGTCAGTGCATCACCGAGTGGGCTCCGGAGATTGATTGGACAGTACCTGAGCTCATTCAAGCAGCCGAGCATCTCCCCCCGCCTGGCTATCTGCTGGATGTCGACGACCCGGACTTGCTGTTACCGGGAGAAATGCCTTCGCGTATTAATCGACAACTCACGCAGCGCGGACTGCAAAAGTTTGAAGAGGGAGCGGAAGCTGCGCCACAGATGGTAAATCTCATTCTCCACAGCCTGGCCGCGAAGTATGGAGAAGTTGTGAGCAGCCTTGCACGCATCACGGGAAAGAAGTTTAGGCGGATTTATATCGTTGGCGGTGGCAGTCGTAATAGCCTTCTCAACCGGCTGACGGCCAACGCAACCGGCCTCGAAGTGCGTTGCGGCGCAGTGGAAAGCTCAACCGTGGGCAACTTCGCCATACAACTGGCCGCTCAGGAAAAAACCGGCGCGGAAGCTGCCGCAGTGGCGCACTGGGCGCAGCAACTCTCTTCTGCGGTGTTCTAGGCTAAAAAATGACGGGTGCCCCCCATCTCGCTCGTTTGCTTGGGAACATAGGCTTGTTATTGGGTTCTGCATCGAACCTAACAGACGCGGACAAAGGGGAGTTGCAATAGTTGCGCTACCTTCTCGAGCTGATTAGAAACATGTCCGATGCCGATTGCGCAATGGTGCGCTGGGCCGTGCGAGTTCCAGCTCTCGACGAATTTGCGCGCGCCCAGGGGAAAGCGATACCGGCTGTTGGTGTTACCGATGGCGAGGTTGGCACCGGGCACGCTTTCGCCTTCGGCCACCAGCAGCATGAACCCAGCATCCTTCTCCTCGACCACACTGAGTAGAGTAACGGGTCCGTGCTTCACCGACATCTCGACCGAAAGCCCAGCGCCCACCTTCCCGTGATACACACGCAAGGGGCGAACCTTGATCTTGTCCTGGGCGATACCAATGTGGCCTGGTCCATCGTGACCCATCAGCACCAGGTCCTCCGCAAAATCCATCGCATAATACTCGGTGAACGAACCGCCGAAGCCCAGCAAATCCATGATCTTCATCGCGATCACATTCTTCACTTCATACTCGCCCGCAACCGGCACGCCGTGCCCTGTGAGCATGGAGGCGCCCAGAATAATGGAGCTCATGGTGTCTTCGTTTTCAGCTACCCCAGTCCCCTTCTGGTAGTACGCGAGCAGGTTGATATCTTTCTCCTCCAGCAGGTGATCGAGCGCGATCGAGGTTCGCGCCGCGCGCGCCAATTCTGCTTGAGAGCAGTCTTCGCCTACTTCGAAAAACTCACGGAAGACTTTGATTCTCGCGTTCACTGTCTCATCCGAAAGCCCGCGGCGCAGTGCCGTGAGCTCGTCCACTTCCAGCATCTCGATGTGCAGATCGAACCGGCCGCTCACCTGCGTCAGATCGGTCGCGATGTCGAGCATACCGCCATAGTAGTGACCCATCAGGCCAAGCCGGCTATGCGCCAGGGTGTTTACCGCCTCGGCTGCGCGCAGCCACGCCTCTATTTCTTCCCAGCACAGAGGATCGTCATGGAGCATGCCCGTCACCTGGCGGAAAGGAATCTCCAGCCGCCGTAGGACATTGGCGATCTCCGGCACCGGGCAGGCGCTGCAGTAGGCTAGCCACTCACCGGTCATCGCGGTGCGGTCCTCCATCGCATTGAACTTTGCATAGTCGATGGCGGCAGCGGGCTGAAGGTTCAGCAGAATCACCGGCAGCTTAGCCCGCTTGATGATGGGAAGGACCGTAGAGGAGAGAGCATAGGTAGTGACATAAACCAGCAGCAGGTCAAGATCCTGCGTCCTGCAGAGATGACCGGTTGCTAAAGATTTCTCCGGCGTATCCACCAGGCCTAGATTGATAATCGTCCGCTTCTCGCCCGCGATCTTATTCTCGAGCGTTTGCAGATAGCCGACGAGCCGCTGTTCGAGTCCTGCGAACTGGCTCCAATAGGCATCGAGGCCTATTCCCGCGACGCCCACTCGAAGTCGCCTAGGAGTACTCTTCATCCGATCATCCATTTGTTGCCACCAGCTTACAGCACCAAAGCCGTCAAGGCCGATGCTTGACAGGCGTTTTTGTGTGACAGATTATCGGATGGCTTAACAAAACGAGCACCAGGAGAGATCCGTGCTGAACGGGATGTCAAGACGATCCTTCTGCAAAGCACTGGCCATCAGTGCTGTCACCAGTTCCGCGCTAGGGCAGGATAAGGTGGCTACCACCGGCACTGCGACGGAGTGGTCTTACTCGAGCGGAAAGCAATATTCTGACCCGTTTAATCAAGTCGACGTGGACGTGATCGTAACCACTCCCAAGGGCCACGAAGAACGCGTGCCGGCCTTTTGGGCGGGTGGCTCCATCTGGCGGGTGCGCTACGCTCCCCCGGTGCCAGGAACATACCGGCTTCGTTCTGTATGCAGCGATACCGCCAACAAGGATCTACACAATGTCAGCTCGGTACTCAACGCAGAAGCCTACACCGGGGAGAACCCGCATTATAAGAATGGGGTCCTCAAAGTTGCGCAGGACCGGCGCCACTTCGAATATGCCGATGGGACTCCTTTTTTCTGGCTGGGGGACACCTGGTGGATGGGGCTCTGCAAACGCCTGCGCTGGCCGGATGACTTTGAAACCTTAACCGCCGACCGCGTGCAGAAGGGCTTTACCGTCGTACAAATCGTGGCCGGACTTTACCCCGACATGGAGCCCTACGATCCACGCGGAGCCAATGAGGCCGGATATCCATGGGAACCCGAATTCGCCCGCATCAACCCGGCGTACTTCGATATGGCCGACGTGCGCATTCAGTATCTGGCGGACCATGGGCTCGCCGCGTGTGTCGTCGGATTTTGGGGCTACTTCATCCCCCGCATGGGCATGGCCAAAGTCAAGCAGCATTGGCGCTACCTGGTGGCTCGTTGGGGTGCCTACCCGGTCTTCTGGTGTCTCGCCGGAGAAGGCACTATGCCCTACTACCTCTCGAAGACCAAGGAGCAGGATGCGGAGACACAGAAGCAGGGCCTGACCGAACTGGCGCTCTATGTGCGCACGATCGACGCCCATCATCACCCCATCACCATCCATCCTTCGAGTAGCGCGCGGCTGTGCGTGACTGATCCTTCGCTGCTCGATTTCGATATGCTGCAGACGGGTCATAACGACCGGCAGAGTGTGCCCAACACGATTGAAAAGGTGCAAGCCTCGCTCGCGGCCAGCCCGCAGATGCCTGTGCTGATCGGGGAAGTCTGTTATGAGGGCATTCAGGAGGCGAGCCGCCAGGAGGTGCAGCGCTTCATGTTCTGGTCGGCGATCCTGAGCGGCAATGGTGGACACACTTACGGGGCCAACGGCATCTGGCAAGTCAATACTCCGCAACAAGCGTACGGACTTTCTCCGCACGGCCACTCCTGGGGCGGCCCCCCGTGGAATGTAGCGGCGCAGCTGCCCGGCTCAGGCCAACTCGGGATGGCCAAGAAACTGCTCATGCGCTATTCCTGGTGGAAACTTGAAGCGAAGCCGGAGATCATCGAGCCTCACTGGACCAAAGGAGACTACTGGCAGCCCTTCGCCGGTCAAATTCCCGGTGAAGTCGCCATCGCGTTCTGCCCCGCATTCACCAAACCTGCGGTCTTCCACCAACTCGAAAGCGGCGTGCATAAGGCGTTCTTCTTTAATCCGGCTAACGGGAACGAGCTGCCGATCGGCGACATTACTCCCGATGCCGACGGCACATGGAAAGTACCGGAGATTCCCATCTTTCAGGATTGGGTGATCGTGGTTGAGCGGAAAGCATGAGCGGCGAAAACTCAGCACACACATTTCGGGTTGCGCTCTCTGCCGACTTTTGTGACCAGCAAGGGAAGCTCATCTTCCCGGATCTGGGCTTGTCGCTGCTCGACGCTGTTCCCGCGATCTCCTATGAGTTTCTGCGCGAAAATCGCCCGGAATATGCGGCTGAACAATTGGAAAACTGCGATGTGCTCATATCCCTCAAGCCGAGGGTCACCGCACAGTCTCTGCAAAAAGCCTCTCGGCTCTGCGCCATCGGCCGCTGCGGCGTTGGCTACGACAACGTCGATCTGGAGGCCTGCACAGAAAACGGCACCGCGGTCTACATCACACCGGGCGGTGTTATCCGGCCGGTGGGAGAATCCATCGTGCTTCTCATGTTGGCGCTCTCCCATAACCTCATCGTGAAAGACCGGCTGGTGCGCCAGGGTCAATGGGCACAAAGTACGGTTCGCCTCGGCCGCGAGCCGCGCCAGCGTGTCGTCGGCACCATCGGCCTCGGCAACATTGCCACGGAGGCCATCCGGCTGCTCAAGGTGTTTGACATGGCAAGGTTTCTCGCCTTTGATCCCTATGCAGCGGGCGAACGGGCTTCGCACCTCGGGGTGGAACTGGTCTCGCTCGAGGAGCTTCTGCGCGAATCGGACTATGTATTGGTCAATTGCCCACTTACGCCTGAAACGCGCGGATTGCTGGGCAAGCCGCAATTCGCGCTGATGAAGCCCGACGCGGTCATCATCAACACCGCGCGCGGACCGATCATCAACGAGGCCGCCCTGATAGAGGCTCTCCAGAGCGGTCGAATCCGAGGGGCCGCCCTCGATGTCTTCGAAAAGGAACCGCTCAGCGCCGATTCGCCGCTGCTTTCCATGGACAATGTCATTCTGAGTTCGCACTCCATTGCCTGGACCGAGGAACTATTTCGCGAGATGGGGCGGATCGACTGCGAGGGCGCTCTGGCTATCTATCGCGGGGAGGCGCCCCAGCATGTCGTCAACCCTCAAGTGCTGACGCGTCCGGCCCTTCTCCAGAAACTTGAAAAACACAAAGCTGCCTTTGCAGCAAAAGAGGGCAATCGATGAACCGCTTTCGCCAGCGGCTGCAGCAAGGGGACGTGCTCCTGGGCCAGATGGTCCTGGAATTATTTACTCCCGGCATCGGCCCCATGCTCGCCGCGTGCGGGATGGACTTCGTGATCTTCGATATGGAGCATGGGCGTTGCGACATCAACCTGCTCGCGGAGATGGTTGCGTCCTGCCGGGGCAGCGAGATTGTTCCCATCGCGCGTGTTCCTGATGTTGGGTATGCGCCCCTTTCGCGCGTTCTGGATGTGGGAGCCCGTGGCGCCATGGTGCCGCGCGTGGAAACGAAGCAGCAAGCGGAAGACATCGTGAGCCAGCTCAAATATGCGCCAATGGGCAGGCGCGGTGTTGCGCTGGGCATCGCGCACGATCTTTACCGCGCGGGCACGGCAGAATTCTTTGCTCAGGCCAATGAAGAAATTGCCGTGATCCTGCTATTGGAAACGGAAACTGCTTTCCAAAACCTGGACGAGATCGTTAGTGTTCCCGGCATCGACGTCGCCTGGGTGGGGCATTACGATCTGACGATCTCGTTGGGGATTCCGGCGCAATTTGAGCATCCGCGATTTCTGGCCGCCATGGATGCGTTGGTCGCTGCATGCCGCCGGCACGGCGTTGCTCCGGGTTTCCTTCCAGCTTCCCCTGAATTAGCTGTGCACTGGATCGGCAAAGGCTTCCGTGCCATAAGCCTGGGCAGCGACATTGGTGTATATCTCGATGGCATCCGCAAGTTTCGTGATCAGGTAGCTGCCAAAAATGGGTGAAGGATCGTTTCAAGGGCAGGTAGCTGTGGTGACCGGCGCCGGCTCCGGCATCGGCCGCAGCGTGGCCGAACGCTTTGCCCAGGCAGGCGCCAGCGTGGCCATGATGGATCGTAATGAGAGCCAGGGCCGAGCCGCCTGCTCACAAATCCAGGCCACTGGTCAAACAGCCGAGTTCTTCCCCGCCGATGTGAAGAGCGAAGCTGACGTGGCCAGGGCAATTGAATCGATTTCCGCCCGCTTTCAACGCATCGATCACGTCGTCAACAACGCCGGGATCGTTTTGATCAAAGAAGTGGAGGATTGTTCCACCGCCGAATGGGACAATGTCTTCGACGTGAATGTGAAGTCGGTTTTCCTCATGGTCAAGTATTCCCTGGGTTGGCTGCGCAAGTCGAACAGCGCCAGCATCGTCAATGTCAGCTCGGTGTCGGGCATCGTCGCGCAGAGGGGTACTCCTGCGTATGTGGCTTCAAAGGGCGCGGTCCTGATGCTCTCCAAGGCTCTTGCCCTGGATCTCGCCCCATCCGGGATCCGCGTAAATTGTGTCTGCCCTGGAATCACCGATACCCCGCTCTTTCATTCCCACGTGCAGTCTACGAGCGATCCCGCACGCACCCTGTTGCAGAGGACACGCCGGGTTCCGCTGGCAAGAATGCTTTCGCCTTACGAGATTGCGGACGCCATTCTCTACCTGGCAAGCGATCACGCATCGGGCATTACAGGAACGGAGCTGATTGTCGACGGTGGATATCTGGCTGCCGCTGAAGGACCGGAGGACCTGCCGACTCGCAGCGGCGAATTGGGAGTGAAATAACCTGATACTTTGTCCGAAATTAGGTTTTGGCTGTAAATGACCGAGGCATAAGTCGGTAGTCTGCGTAGGTGTAGCGCCATTCGTCGGCTCTGCACATCCCCCTCCACGACTGCCAAGGTTCAGCGCCACCCTCCACTTTGTCATCCCGACCGTAGCGGAGGGATCTGCAGTTTCACCTTCGGCCAGAGCGAATGTGGCCTGGCGAATCACCTCAAGGTTCCGTCTTTCAATTGGCACAAACTTCAGATCCCTCCGCTACGCTGCGCTTCGGTCGGGATGACAAAGTGGAGGGTGGCGCTGCACCTTGGCAGTCATGGAGGGGGATGTACAGACCCAGCACAACAGCAGCAACAAGAAGGCCCGTCGTCCGCTCACTTGAAGAGCTCCGTAGGAAAGGAGCGTGCGGTTTCATCACTGCTCGCGGCGCGTCGCTCGTATCACGATGTCTTCTCTAAATGCGGGCAAAGTCAATGCGCTTTTACCACCGCCCTTAAACTCGATCGCCGGGGAATACTGACCGGTAACCGGCGAATAGAGCCGGACATCGTAGCTGCCCGGCGGCAATGAGAGTGAGACACTCCCGCCAATCGCTTCGCCGGCCGCGGGATCGCCCACCTCGCGCGAATCCCCTAGATAAGCGACGTAATCGCGCTCGCCGGCAGACAAGCTCGAAACGGTCAGATGCTGGGGATAGGTTGCGATCCAATCCGGCGCGAGCTTTGCATGGGTGAAATCAAAGGACGACATGAATTCCGACAGGTACTGCATCCAGCTGCGGATCCCGCGTTGCGATGCCGCAGTCCCGCGCTCGCTGCCTACGGTAATCGAGAAATCAATGTAGTCGTAATGGCAGCGGCTAAGAAGGGCCGTCCACGCACGCTTGCGGTGGATCGTCCACCCAGTCGTATCACGATATATGCTCGCGGTATTGTCTTCGTCGAGCACCGTAGGCTTCGGGCGTGCATCCGCGTCCCGGCAAAAACTCGCCACCTGATCCAGCATCAACTCCTTCGACATGAAATTGCCCATCTCGTAAACCTTTCCATCGAAGAGCGTGTTGGGCAACGGATGGTCATTCACGATATCAAAGGTTTTGCCGGCAAAGGTGGCGTCCATGGGGAATGCGTTTTTTGACCCATACGTAAAGGCCTGCTGCCCGGAGAGCAGGTGGGGACGGTTGAGCCGTCGCATCTCATCGCGCAGAACGTGGGCCATCTCCTCCTGCCATGCGTCTACATCCGCCGGCGATGCATGCCCGGCGAAACCGCCGCCCGGCTCATTGCAAATCTCGTAGTACACATTGTCATAGCCTGCTGTCTCCTGGATGATCTTGCGCGCGTACTCACTCTGCCTGCGCACCAATTCCGGATCCTTGAGTGAGATATAGTCCTGCCAGGCGATGGCTCCCACGTGCTGTTGATTGTTTTCCGCGCGAAACGGGTTGAGCGCCCAGGTCTCGTTGGAATAAGTGTTGCTGAAGACCGTCAACTCGACCACGATCCCTTTCTGAGACGCGAGATCCAAAAAGCGATGGAGCCGTTCAAAATACTCCGGATTCCACTTGTCCAGGTCGTAGGTGGGCTCACCATCCAAGGCTTTGGCTGGACCACTGCGTACAAAAGGCGAAATGTAGTCTGGAGATTCCGGCTTGCAGGGAGAGGAAGGATTGCGTGCGCTTTGCAGTTCGCGATAGAGCAGAAAGGTCCGGGTCATGGTCATCTTATGCTCAGCGGCGTCCGCGAGATACTTCTCGTAGTCGAACGGTCGATTGATGACCGAGCCGTAGTGCTCCGAAGCCGAAATCAGCACCAGGGGTTTGCCTCGGAACCATAAGTACTTGGGGTTATCCGGTGCTATTTTGACCGCATCCTGAGCGTGCGCCGCACTCAACGCAGCCACTCCCAGCAGAAGCATCTTCATGCAAAGATTTCGGCCGATCATGCCATCTCCAAACTAAAATTGTTTTCCCATTGACATGGAAGCTCTGGCCTACGCTGCATGCGGACCTGTAGACGGCCCTGGCCCCGGAACCTGCCAATGATACGCAAACTTCTGCTCGCCGCCACCTCCTCATGACGCCCTCCTTGCTAAGCCACCTGCTGCCATGCCTGGGATCTCGCCATCCAGCCTTACGGCGCAGAATCCGCAGCTCACGTTAGCGGCCCGCGACATCACCGCGAACGCTCCGACCGGCTGGACCAATTACCGGGAGGAGCGGGGTTAATGAGACCAGCGCCACGATCGACTCCCATTCAGGCACGGTGCGCGTGGTGGAAAACAAGGATCGCTACGCTGCTGCCCCGCCTCCTAGCAGAACTGGAAGGAATCAGGCTCAGGGCGCAGCCGCAGGGAACCATCGCTCCGGAGTCAGGCACTTACCGCATAGCCGCTACCCGCTGACAACCTGCAGCATAGCGCGTGTAACGGACGCGTAGCTCGAAATGTTCAAATTCCAATGGGAAATATCTTTTCTCTTGACATTGCTGATTTCGGCCCTATATCGTCCGGCGCGTAATTACTTATGACAATTTGCTGTGTTGCTAATGAAAGGGTTTCCGGGGTCGCGTAACTTCTCGGCTTGTTAGCACCGCAAGACAAACGGGGAAAAGTGGGGGGCTATAAGCCAGCCCACGCAGGCAGTGATAGCCACTTTTGGAGGAGGACGTATGTCATTGAGAAGGGTCTGTCTCTTCTGTGTTTTCGCCGTTGCGACGGTAAACATGGCTTTCGGGCAAGTTGGTGCGACCGGCACCGTCCTGGGGACAGTCACCGACAGTACCGGCGCCGTCCTTCCGAACGTCAAGGTGACCGTCACCAACACGGCAACTAACGCCGCCTTCAACACCGAGAGCAATTCTGCGGGAGACTACAACGCTCCATCGTTACCCCCTGGCAGTTATACGGCTTCAGCGGAGATGGCCGGGTTTGCAAAAACCGTCAAAGGCCCGTTCACCCTGACGGTTGACCAGAAGTACCGCGCCGATTTGTCCTTGAAGCCTGGAGCGGTGTCGGAAACCCTGACGGTCGCTGCGCAAAACGTGACCCTGGACACCGACACTGCCTCCTTGTCCCAGGAAATGAGCGGGGAGCAGGTGGCAGACCTGCCGTTAAACGGTCGCAACTTTATGCAACTGCTGTTGGTCGGTGCCGGCGCGGTCACCGTGGGTGGCGAGCAAGGCACCATGCGCCAGGGTGAAGGCAATGCCGTGAGCATCAATGGAGGCCGCCCCGAGGGAAACAACTACACCCTGGACGGACTGGTAAATACGGACCAGGCGATGATGACTCCGGCTGTGGTTCTTTCCCAGGACGCCATCGGGGAATTCAAGGTGCAGAGCGGCATCTACCCCGCCGAGAACGGGTTCGGCGCCAGCCAGATCAATATCGTCAGCAAGGGGGGAACAAACTCGCTCCACGGGGCTATCTACGAGTCGAACCGCAATAATGCCTTCGATAGCTCGCCCTTCCCTACCGCGACCGATATCATCGCCGGCGTAAAAACCTCGAATCCAGTTCTGCAGCTGAACCAGTTCGGGTTTGTTGCCTCTGGTCCCGTGTATATTCCGAAAATCTACAACGGCCGCAACAAGACCTTCTGGATGGCCAATTACGAAGGCTGGCGCATGAATAACGGCGCCAGGGTAGAAAATGTAAACCCCACACCGGCGGAATTGGGGGGTGATTTTTCCGCCACCACCGTACCGGCCGTAACAGGTTTTCCGGGAGGCCCGCTGCCGGCCTACGGAACACCCGCCTGCACGGCGGTGCAAAACGCGGGCTACGATTGCCTGCCGGCGGACCCGACCACTGGGCTGAACGACTGGGGAACCCACGTTCCGGCCGCTTTTCAAACAGCTCGGGTAGGGCTGGTGGCAGTAGCCAATGGTTTCTGGTCTACACCGAATGTGGCCAACACGCCAGAGGGCACCACCAACTTCATTACTAACATTCCCGGTCCACTGACCATGAACCAGCAGACCTATCGCGGTGATCAGCTCCTGGGGAAATATGGCTCAGTCTTCGGCCGCTACACTCATGCCTATTACAACAATCACACTCAGTACAACTCCGGTTCCATCAACTACGGTATCGAGGAATATATCCAAACCGAAGACGCCTGGGAGATATCTCATACCATCAGCCTCGGCGCCAACAACGTAAACAATTTCCGCTTCGGCAAACTGCGCGCCCAGGCTCCGGAGGGTTCGGCCGCTCCGCCCGCTTCCGTGGTTAGCGCCCTGGGCCTTACGGGGACCTTTACCACCTTCACAGCCTTGCAGGAAACGTGGCCGAACGTCGCCTTCGGGACCGGCTCATTTGCCAGTGGCGGTGGGCCGGTGAATTCTTACAGCGGATCGGATAATCCGAACTGGGAGTTTGCCGACTCGTTCACTACGGTTCATGGCAAGCACACCATAGGCTTGGGCATCGACTTTCGTCGCTGGCACCTGATTCGAAATCTCGATGATGATTTCTATGGCGACTATACGTTTAGCGGCAAAACGGCGCCAAAGAACTTTCTCACCTGCACCAACCCCGCGTCAGCCATCAATGGTGGCCAGCCATTGTGCGGCACCGGCAACGCCGTCGCTGACATGCTGACCGGCTATTACAACGCCGTAGGTGGATTTGTGCCCGGTCCCTTGAGCCCGAAGACCTATGCTGGTAACTCGCAAAACCACGTCTTCCAATATCTTGGGCCTTACGCGGAAGACGACTGGAAGCTAACCCAGAAACTCTCACTCAACTACGGCCTGCGTTGGGACTACCGTTACGCAGCTTATGAAGCCTCGAACCATTTCTTCTGGCTCGACGTCACCAACCCACAAGGCGGTCTTTGCTACGCCGATCCGCAGTTGACGACCGACGGAGTGGCGCCGGGCGTGGGCATCCAGGGAGGCCCCATCCTCCGCTATTGCGGGAAGTATCCCCACCCCGGCCCCAAAACGCCCTTTGCCCCACGCATCGGCGTCAACTACCGCGTGGATGACAAGACCGTTGTCCGCGGCGGCTACGGCATCTTCTATGACTCTTTTGAAGGACGCGAAATCGATGACTCGGCGGATATCTATCCCTATAGCATTCGCAACAATCTCACCCCCACCACGGTCGCCGGAACCCCCAAGTTAACCAATCAGCTATTCCCAACCTACACCACACTTGGGCCGTTCCCTGAAACGTCGCTGTCGTTCATCGCGGTGATCGAGTCGGAGAATCCGCTCGATCCATATGTCAATTCCTGGACGCTCTCCGTCGAGCGCGAGCTGGCCAGGAACACGACCCTCGAGGTGAACTACATTGGCACCAAGTCTGTGCATCTACTCGATCGACGCAATATCTCCCAGCCTTATCAGGTCCCGGCGGCGAGCGTGGCGTTCTGCCAGGCGACGGATCCAGTCACCGGCGCCTATATCAACCTCAGCCAGGCTCCCTGCACCACGGTTAGCCGTTTGCCTTATGCAAATTTCAACGGATATTACATCGACAGCGACTTCCACGGCTATGCGAACTACAACGCGGCCAACATCAAGTTCGAGCATCGCGCTCAGAATCTGGCCGCAACGGCAATCTTTACCTGGGCCAGGAGCCTGGACGATAAATCGGCGGCAGCCGGGGTCGGCGCCACCGGAGCCGGCTACCAGGGCTTCGAGTACAACCATAACCCGCAGCTGGATTACGGACCTTCTGACTTCGATGTCGATAAAAGGTTCGTCGCCAGCTATGTGTATCAACTGCCCTTTGGACGGGGCCAAAAATATGGCGGGGCCGTAAACCGGGTGGAAAACCTGGCGATTGGCGGCTGGCAGGTTACCGGCATTACCACCTTCCAGACCGGCTTCCCGTACACCATTCAGGGAAACGATATTCAAAGCGTCCTTGGATCAAATTTCCCCCATGCGAACTTCGTGCCGGGCTGCAACATTAAAAGCAATCTGACCGCGAGGTTCCAGCGCATCAATACCGCCTGCTTCACCCAACCCGGACTGGGCGTATATGGAGACATCGGGCGAAACACGCTTCGCCAGCCCGGCATCAATAACTGGGACATGGGTGTTGGCAAAAACTTCCTCATTACTGAGCGCGTCAGATTCCTATTCAAGGCGGATGCCTTCAACGCGTGGAATCATCATCAGTATGCCGGCGATGTGGGCGGCCTGCTGGTCGCTGGATCGGGAGGCAACGCGGCCATTGACAGTAACGTGAATGATTCCAAGTTTGGATTGATTACTTTATCCTCGAAATCACGCGAATTCCAGTTCAGTGGCAAGATTACGTTCTAACTGACCAACGACCGGCAGATCTCACCTCCGCCACGCCTTTTCAGCGTGGCGGAGCTTTCTGTGTAGGAGATAAACTTGCCTTCATGATTCTCAGAACCAAGGCTTTTGCCTTCCAGGGTTTGGCGATGCTTGCCTTAAGCGCTGCCGCAGGAGCAGTGGCACAGGGCACTCAGGAAGAAACCTTGCAACAATATTCTCAAGCAGGACAGCAGGCACTGGCCGCCGGGCACTACGAAGAAGCAGAGAGCGATTTCAAGAAGCTGCTCGCGATCGCTCCCGATATTGCGGAAATCCACGCTACCTTGGGGCTGGTGTATTTTCAAGAGAAGAAGTTCGACCAGGCTGTGCCCGAACTGCGGCGCGCGTTGAAGTTGAAGCCGGGGCTGGGGCGGGCCAGCACACTGCTGGCGATGTCGCTCTCCGAAGTGGGTGAATACCAGGAAGCGTTGCCTGGGCTCCAGAAGGGCTTTCAGCAAGCTACCGATCCAGCCTCAAAACGCATGTGCGGCCTGCAGTTGATGAGAACCTACACCGGCTTGCAGCGCGACAAGGACGCGGTGACCGTGGCCCTGGAGTTGAACCGGCTGTATCCGGACGATCCGGAGATCCTTTACCACACCGGGCGCGTCTACTCAAATTACGCGTTCCTCACCCTGCATCAGTTAGAAGTGGTGGCGCCTACGTCAATATGGCGGCACCAGGCTGCCGCAGAAGCCTTCGAAAGCGAAGGATCAACCAATCTTGCCATTGGCGAGTATCGCGAGGTACTTAAGCTCGATCCTCATCGCCCTAATATCCACTATCGCATCGGCCGGACCTTACTGACGCGCTACCAGCTCAACCATATGCCGGAAGACAGGGCAGAAGCAGTGCAGGAGTTTGAGCAGGAGCTGCAATTAGACCCGGGCAATGCCAACGCGATTTACGAGTTGGCTGAGATCCATCGCCAACAGAATGAGCTCGACCAGGCGCAACGGCTCTTTGAATCTGCGCTCCAGTACTATCCGGACTTTGAGGAAGCGCAGGTGGGCCTGGCAACAACCCTGATGGCGCAGCAGAAACCCGATCTCGCTTTGCCGCATTTGCAGCGGGCTGTCGTACTCAATGCCGACGATGAAGTCGCGTGGTATCGTCTGGCACAGGTGGATCGGGCTCTCGGCAACAAAGACGAGCAAACTAAGGCACTGGCGCAATTCCAGCGGCTGCGGAGCCAGATTGCGTTGCAGCAAGGAACAAGCACGCCGGGAGAAGTGACGAAACAGGTGCTGCAAAATGGTGAGGTTCAGTAGACCCTGGATCACTCGGCTTCAGCTCCTTCGTTCAAGGATCGGCTTGGCCTCTGCAGCATTCGTCTTCGCTGTGACCGGTTGCGGTGGGGGCACCTTTACTCCTCAGCCAATCAACCTTTCGGTCTCCGTCAACAACACTACCGTCATGGTGCCGCCGAACGGGACGGCGGTGTACGTCCAGGTAGTAATCGTCGCTCCCACCGAAACGGTAACGTTTACCGTCAGCGGCTTGCCTGGCGGAGTCTCGGAGAGTTACAGGGAATCGGAATCCAACCCGTCAGGTTTGCTTACGCTGGTCGCCAATTCCTCAACAGTCCCAGGCACCTATATGCCCCAGATCACCGTTGGCTCATCCGGTCAAACTGCATCGGTGATTTTTACCCTGGTCATCAGCGCACCGCCCAAGCCGGCCAACGCGAAAAGCCTTCGAGATCACTTCCCCGGCACGGAGTAAACTGCGAGCTGATCGCGGGTCAGGACCGCGAGTTGTGAGGCATCGGGCGACAGCGCATATCCGTCGCGGCTAATTGACGGAGGACCGGCACGCACGCTAAGCAGCCGCTTACTATCTGCAGCGCGATAGACACGCAACTCCTCGGAGGAGAATTGCGATGCGCTCATGGGCGCTCCCGGCGGAACGGGCAGAGTAGACTGCACAATCTTCACCACGAAAGCCTCCCGATTGGCACTGCCTTCGGCGGCATGTCCACAGTCATTCAGGGTCGAGTCACCTTTCAACACCAACTTGCCATTCGCTCGTATCACCCGGTACTCGCGTCCCCCGTTTTGCTTATCGCAGCTCACCAGAAAGAGAAGGTCCGGCGCGATGCTGGACAGCTCAGGCGTACAGTTGGAGGTGAACCGAGCTACGACCGAGGCATGGTTGTCCCAGGTCAGCATGGAGATGCGGTAACGCATGTTCGACTGCGCCGATAGCGTCACCTGACCCTCGTTCAGCAGGGTGGGCGCCATCAGGTTCGACTGCATAGTTGACTTGGCGATGGTTTCAAAGTTGCGATTCAAAACCAGGATATTGACATCTTCTTCCGGGTCGCCATTGAGGTTCTCGCGAAGCTGGGCATGCAGTTCCGGCGTATGCCGCTCATGGAGCACGCCCACGACAACAAACCCGCCATCGGGCGTCACCCGCACGAAGGCCAGCGGTCCGTCTAAAGAAATTCGATTCTGAATCTGCAAACCCTCGCCATAGACGCGGAGCTCCGAACCGACATGCACCAGCACGCGGCCATCGGCCAGCGGCCAGAGGTATTGCCGGTTGTCGGGTAGTTCCCAGTCAACGGTGTGGGTGACCCGGTGCGTCTCCGTGTCCACGAGCGCAGCCCGGATCACGCGGACCGTCGAGCCCTGCCTCTGCGTATCCCTGGATACCAGTTCGTGCGGGTTGAAGGCGACCAGCAGTTCCCTGGGACCGAGATAGGCCAGCACTTCATCGTGGACAAAGTTGAACGCGTCCCTTTGTGGGCGCGGAGCATAGCCCAACTCGCGGATGGAAATAGTGGCAGCGGCATGGCCCACATCAATCGAATTGCCCGAAGGCAACGCCACGTTGCACTGCGGCGGCGCGCAAAGATCGATTTCATTGAGGGGCGGCTTAGGCGGGAGCGCCGCGGTCCTGGCTGCAGTGGGAATACGGGCCGTGGGCTCGCCTGGCTCCGGCTGGGCGGTGCCTGGTTCGCCTGACGCCCGGGCAATTGTCCACTGTGCCGGAACCAGCAGAAGTAGGGAGTGCTTCTCCAGCGCCACGTCGTGGTCCTTCGATGTCAGGATGGAACTGTTCTCTGGCCCAGTGCCCACGCTCAGCTTCAATCCCTTTACGCCGTAGACATCCCCCATCTCCATACGCGGGATCAGCGGCTCCAGATAGACCTCAGGCGACGCCGTCTGCAAAGTACTATCATTGCTGATACGCATACTATTGAGAACCACCAGCCCGGATACACCCGACATGGCCCTAACCGGCAAGCTGTAGCTTAATAAGCCCAGATCGCTATCCTGCGGCGGAGCCGCGATCGCGGAAAGCAGCAGATTGAAGGGGCCCATCTTCATATCTCCGCACTGCGCCCCGGTAAAGGCCAGGCCCACTTCGGAAGCTTTGACCGGCTTGATGCTGGGAACTACGGAGACCACATGCGCCTCCAGGACCGCTCCGTTCTTGAGAATGCAGGTAGGGCTTCGCCACTCGACCCTGACACGCGCATAAACGGTTCCACCCACCTTCAGAAGGCGGGCGTGGAGGTCCGCCATAAGCTCCGCCTGGATCGGGTCGGCGCCCGGCTTGGCGAGTTTTTCCGCGGAGACGGTTGCGCAACAAAGGACAAGAGCAGCTGTGAGCCCCAGAACCCGCATCTTCTTCCTGCCCTCGATGGCATCAATTTTACAGGGGTTAAGCTGTCTCCGCACCATGCAAACGGAGGGCCAGGCTTTCCAGGAGTAGAATGGATTGAGCCCCAGCCTGGCAAGAAAGGCTAGCGGAGAAGCTCAAGAGTCTGCGTGAGAAATCCGCGATTGGGTAAGTCCGGGCTTCCTGTCGTGTGAGAACCGCCGGTTCAAATTGATTTCGGCGGAGTCTGTGCCCTAGCAGAACCCAATAGGAACTGGACGGGTGCCCCACGTACGCTGAGGCGAACGTGGGGTACCCGTCCAGTTTCTATTGGGTTCTCTTAGAAAACTGACTGCTGCCGAGTTTGAGTCTCACGCAGAACCTTCAGCCCGGACCTACCCAACCGCGGAGTCCTCAAGCAGACACTTTAGGCTGCACACCGCCTTGCTTTTACTTCAGGCTGGCAGGCGTCACCAGCTTGTGGTGCACAAAGTTATAAGGCGGAACGGCGCTTCCTCTCAGAATCGCGAGTCCCAACTGGATCAGTCGTGGACCATAGGTGTGAGCTTCATGGGAAACGGAACCGATGAGACTGGGCGCACCGGCGCGCATCTCTTCCAGCACTTCCGGGATGCAATCCTGGCCAACCGTGGCAACATTCTTTTCCGCGCCGAGCTCGCGTACCGCCTGCAGCGCGCCCAGCACGCTAGTATCGGTAGCCGCTGCGATCAGGATTCGCTGCTTCTTATGATCACGCAGAAACGCTCCCGTTACCTGGTAGCTGCGCTGCCGCAATCCGCCACCCTCCAGCCTCATGAAGCGATCCGACGAGATCTGCGGCAGACGGGAACGAAGGCCCTGGAAGGCCCCCGTGATCCTGCTCTGCACGAAGGATCCGGCCTCAGCGATGTCCAGGCCAACCACCCAATCCGGTT
Organism: uncultured Acidobacteriaceae bacterium; assembly: GCA_963787145.1. Classification (GTDB taxonomy): domain Bacteria; phylum Acidobacteriota; class Terriglobia; order Terriglobales; family Acidobacteriaceae; genus PALSA-350. The sequence goes on along the minus strand of CAWBBY010000023.1, from coordinate 219,269 downwards.
TGCCTTTCCATTCATCGATTGCATGTTGCGCCAGAAGTTCGCCGGCTTCGAAGCCAACCTGAAAGTTGTCGACGCCAAAATAAGTTGCGTGAGGGTGCGGAATGTCGATGGCGATAACGGGAATTCCTGCACTCGAAAGCGTGTGTCCGATCAAAGGCGCGATGTGTTCGTCGATCTGAAACTCGATGACGAGATCTACCCCCTTGCCGACGAATTCCTCCGCATTACGTAAAGCCACTTCCGGATCGTACTTGTTGTCAATCACGACTAGGTCGATGCCCGAATTGGTTGCGGCAGCGCGCAAGCTGGCGGTTACCGCCTCAGAAAACGGCATGGTCACACTCTGGCTGGCGAACCCGAAGCGGACTTTCTTGGGCCGCGCTGCTGCGCGATAACGTCCGTCCTGAGATTGAGCGAGATAGCCGCGATGTACAAAGGTCTTGAGAATGCGATAAACACTGGTCTTGGAGATATGAACCCGTTGAAAAATGTCTTCCAGGGTAAGGGCCTTCTTCTCCGTTTCCAACAACTCGAGGATGTCCATGGCCTTGGAAAGAATGGGAATCAGATAGAGCCGGTTAATCTTTGCTTTGGTCAAGATGCCAATCCTCTATAGAAATGTAACCAATTGCATTGTTGCAGAAGAGGACTAGGGCATGAAAAATATTTCCCGCATCATGGGGAAGCGCTCGCCCGGCCGCAGCGGATCGAGGGGGGCAAAGTAGGGAGCCATGGCCTGCTGCCAGCGCGTATTGACCGGGTCGGCTTCGATCCGCGCCCAGGTGTCTTCGAAGTTCTCGACATGCATGGTGAGGAAGAGTAGTTGATCCCGGCGAAAGATCGAGTACTCTGAGATGCCCGATCGCTTGAGGAGCGCCAGCATCTCAGGCCACACATTGGCGTGCGCCGCATCGTAGGCCGCTTCAGTTCCCTCGCGCAAGCGCAAAAGGAAAGCAATTCTTTGCATAAAGTCTCCGCATCCTGGAAACGGTCATTCTATGGGAAGCTAAGGACAACCACGGCAAATGGGGCAAGGTCCAGGTGAGTCCCCTGCTGTTTTGAGGCGCGAGCCGGGCCCTCGCCACTCGCCTCATCGACCGTGGAAAGATTGGCGTTCTGCGCGCCATCCGGCAAGGTGACGTCGATGACCCGTTTTCTCTTGTTGACCAGCAGCAGCTTCTTGCCTGCCGGGGTGATGAAACCCTGGGCTGCGATGTCGCTATTGGAAGATAGCTTGGTCTCGATCAGCTGATCTCCGGCATGGAAGTTGTCCTTTAACAAGCTCAGCACCCAGAAACGTGCGTTGGGCTTGCTGTTCTTCCAATCGATCATGGTGACACTTGGGAACTGCGAAGGATAGCCTACCAATTGCGATTCACCGATCACGTCAATTCCCTGTTTCGCCAGGCCGCAGAATAGATACGCGTAGACCGCGCCTGCAGCATTCCAATAGAGGTTCGGGATCGTGTCTGGATGCGCTTTGCCATCCCTTATTTCCACTTCGTCGGAGGTAAGTATGACCCCAAGCTCGTCCGTATCGGTTTTGGTTTGGGGAGAAAGCCGCTGGCGAATGGCGTCGATGTACCTGACCGTAGTCATGAACTGGTCCGCTTGATCAAAGAAGGTGAATTGCCAGTCATTGATGTCCTGGTCCGCCGAGGGGTGGGCATAGAAGTGATAGGAGACGTAGTCCAGAGGGATGCCCTGTTTGTGGTTGGCGGGGTTGAGAAAATACTCGAAATAGCGAGGATCGGCCCCTGGATCAGCCAGGGCCAGACCCATGAATTTTGTGTCCGGACTGACTTTGTGGATTGCGCTGACGATCGCGTCGTATCGCGCGGTGTATTGCTCCGGAGTCATCTTATGCTCAAAGTCCACCTCGTTGAGCACCTCCCAGATGGGAAAGCTGTAGTGAAAGCCCGAGGTGTGCTGCTTTCCGTTCTCATCGGTGAAGCCACCCTTGGTGTACCAACTCACCAGCCGCGCGTAGTAGTCGCCCAGTTCTGCGCCCGAGGGATCTTTCAATTCCGTACCCTGTGTGTAGTCCCAATACACCTGGTTAGGATCGGACGGAAAGGTGACGGGCTTGTCCGTCTTGAATAGCCAGGTAGGAATAGTACTGAAGTTCATCACCGTACTGTGGCCTTCGGTTGCGGCAAGAAAATCCTTCGTCATCGGATCGATAAGCGAGAAATCCCAGGAGGTCTTTTCCTGGGTCGGCGGCTCCAGCTCGGCGACAGCGAGCCTGGGATAGGGTAACCACGGAACATAGCGGACATAGTCCGCTCCCAACTGCTTGAGCGCTTGGAATGCGCCATCGTGCATGGGGGCTCCGGAGCGCAACATGGGGTTGACGACCACCTGCAGTGTCGTTGTTGACTTGGACACGATAACCGTCTTGTTCCAGTCAAGCGTGACCACATTCGGGGAGCTATGAGATTGCGCCAAGGCAGGTGAACTCGCGCAAAGTACCGCGGCCAGGATAGACCGCGCGATACGTCTTGCGCTCCGCAAGCAAGGATAAGGAGTGATCAAAGTATTCCTCCGATCGCACACCGGAGTTGCGTCGCCATGGTTCCGCACTTCGATCTGCTAAACCGCACCCATCATACATAAAGTTGGCAATAGAGCAACAATTTCCAATTAGACATTCGGCTTTCGGGGACGGGCTACTTGTATCTCGCGCGCTTTTACGAGGATACTGGCAGGGTTTTGAAAACCGGCGCGCGATTCGAAGGGGATAGCTCTTTCCTATTGACATTGGCGGCTTGACGACCGGATAGTTTAAGCCGCATGAATACAAGGCCGCAATGCTCCGCTAACCTCGCAGACAATGCCCTCATTCGCCAAGCCAATGCGGCAGGCAAACGCTGGCGCGGGACGAACCGCTCTCTGGTCGTTGTCATCGCCGGTCTTACGCTGAGCGCCGGCATCGCATCCGCCTCCGCAGGAAAGCCACAACACCTTACCTGCGACTCGCTCGAACATCCCCTGGGCATCGATTCTGCCCAGCCGCTGTTCTCCTGGCAGCTTAAGGATGACGGCTTTGCTGCACGGCAAACGGCCTACCGGATCGAAGTAGCGACCAAGCCGTCATTGCTGAGCGACAAACCGGATGTGTGGGACAGCGGCCGCATCACCTCAGACAAGTCTTTTGGCGTGGTGTATGGCGGTCCGCAGTTGGCCGCTTCGACGCGCTACTACTGGCGTGTTGAGCTTTGGAACAAAGACGGAAAGCCTTATCCGGCGAGCGACGTAAGCTGGTGGGAAACTGGATTGCTCAAGGAAACCTGGAGAGCCCAGTGGATCGGATACGAGGACGCGGAGCACCGCGCGGTCCGCACATCCGGCGCTACATGGATCACCAACGCTGACAGCTCGCCCGCCGGCGCCCAGGCAGGCCGCGATACGCAGCACGATTTTCGCTTCCGGTTCCAGCTCACTGGGCAGGCGAAACACGCGGACCTATTCGTTACCGGCGAGGACTCGGCTGCTGCATGGGTAAATGGCACGCAGGTGCTGCAGACCGTGCCGCTGCCACCCTGGAAACAGGCGCCATGGAAAACCTACTTGCGCCACGATGTCACCGCAAGTCTGCGAGCCGGGGCAAACCTGCTGGCCGTCGGGGTCACGTTGTACGGAACGCCCGCAGCCAACGGCACGGGACCATCGCAGACCGACCAGACGCCGATGAGCGCCTGTCTCTATGTCGAGATGACGGATGGTTCCACGCACGTCTGGGTCAGCGGCAAGGAGTGGAATGCCGCTCTCGACGCCAAGCTGAATTGGTATGCGCCGGAGTACGACGATTCTGCCTGGCAGCATGCGATTGTCTATGTGCCTCCTTCTTCGCCCATGAGCACAGCATCGATGGGGAACCCCTGGCCGACCGGACCGGTAAAGTTACTGCGCCACAGCTTCGCGGTCAGCAACCCTGTGACCTCTGCGCGACTTTATGTGACTGCGCTGGGCGCCTATCGCGTGCAAATCAACGGCGCGCGCGTCGGCGATCAGGTTCTGTCTCCGGGATGGGACGATTTCCGCACCCACGTTCCCTACCAGGCCTATGACGTCACCCAGCAACTGAAGACCGGGCAAAATGCGATTGCGGCGTGGCTTGCGCCTGGCTGGTACACCACTCCACTCATGTGGTTCCGCCAGGGTTACAACTATGGAGACACTCCTCCGGCGCTGAAGGCGCAGCTGCGCATCGAGCATGCAGACGGCTCGATCGAGTGGATCGTCACCGACGAATCATGGAGAGCAGATATTTCTCCGATTTCTCAGGCGGAAATTTACGACGGCGAAAACTACGACGCGACCAAGGAGCAGCCCGGGTGGGATACGGCCACTTTTTCTGATGCACAGTGGAAGCCTGTCGACCTGGTCAAGCCGTTGGAGCCGGAGATTGTTCCCCAGTCCTTCCAGCCCATTCGTCCCCAGCAAACCCTCACCGCGGTGGCCATCACCAGTCCCAGGCCCGGAATCTATATCTACGACTTCCGTCAGAACCTGGCGGGAGTTGAGCGGTTGCAGGTGCGTGGCCCAGCCGGCACCAACGTCCAGTTGCGCTTCGGTGAAGTGCTCAATCCTGACGGCAGCCTGTACGTCGACAACCTGCGCACGGCTAAAGCAACCGACCACTATATTCTTTCCGGCAAAGGCCTGGAGGAGTTCCAACCCGACTTCACTTTTCATGGCTTCCGCTATGTCGAAGTAAGCGGCCTGCCTCGTAAGCCTGACCTGACTGCCGTGAAAGCAGTGGCCATCTATTCGGACGCGCCCATTACGGTGCAGCTGCACTCCGGCAGCCCGATGATCAATCAGCTCTGGAGCAACATCCTCTGGGGGCAGCGCTCCAACTTCGTGGGAGTACCCACGGACTGCCCGCAACGCGATGAGCGCCTGGGCTGGACCGCGGACGCGCAGGTCTTCTGGCGGACAGCGTCCTACAACATGAATCTGACACAGTTTTCCAAGAAATTTGCCCAGGACATACGAGGGACACAGGTCGGCACACCGATGTACGGCATCTTCGCTCCGGGTACGGACACGCCGAATCCCGGCTTTGGCGCCGGCTGGAGTGATGCGGGCGTCATCATTCCCTGGACGGCATGGCTACAGTCCGGAGACACGCGCGTACTGGAGCAAAACTGGGACGCAATGGAGAAGTATCTGTCGGCGATAGAGGCGGCCAATCCAGACTACCTATGGAAGACGAACTACGGCATACCCTTCGGCGATTGGCTTTCACCGGAGGGGCCTACGCTCGAGCCGCTGGTGGCCACAGCCTACTGGGCTTACGATGTCACGCTTATGAAGCAGATGGCGCATGCCCTGGGCAAGAGTGAAGATGAGGCAAAGTACGATGCCCTATTCAGCAAGATCAAGACCGCCTTTGGCAGTGAGTTTGTTCGTGCGGATGGATTTATCGCCGGGGCAGATAATGGTCCTTCGCCCTTCGGACAGATCAACAATCCGGAAGCAAAGGCCAAAGGGGGCGATACACAGACCGGCTATGTGCTGGCGCTGAACATGCACTTAATGCCCGACTCCCTGCGCGATGCGGCCAGTCAGAAGCTCGTCGCCAAGATCGAGGCCAACGGCGGGCGCCTGGCAACCGGTTTTCTAGGCACTCCTTATCTGTTGGCCGTGTTGGTTGATACGGGTCACAGCGATGTTGCCTATCGCTTGCTGCTCAACACCGAGTATCCCTCATGGGGCTACCTGGTAGGGCATGGCGCCACTACCATGTGGGAGCGCTGGAACGGCGACCAGATGCGGGGCGACCCCAGCATGAATTCTTACAACCACTATGCCTATGGCGCTGTGGCCGATTGGATATATCGCTACGCAGCCGGCATCGACGCCCTGCCCTCAGAACCGGGGTTCCACACCATCTATCTCCATCCAAACTTCGATGCCCGTCTGGGAAGTCTCGACGTCCGCTACCAGTCCTCGTACGGCGAGATAAGGTCTTCATGGTCGATGAACGGAGCGGCTGTTACCTGGCTGGTCACGATTCCGCCCAACACGACTGGCCGCCTACCGCTGGCAGCAACGCAACAGGGCAAGTTCACGCTGGACGGCGAAGCGTTAGCAAGCAGCAAGAAGCTAGGTCCTGTGAGTAACGCAGATGGAGGCTCCGCCTACGAATTGCCCGCGGGTACTTATTCGTTTCGGGTCACTACCAACTAAATGCTGGTAGGTGCTAGGCTAGCTGTCCGCCATCGACAAAGAGCAAAACACCGGAAACGTAGGCTGCATCCTCGGAGGCGAGGAAGAGAGCCGGGCCAGCCACTTCCTCCGGCGTGCCCATGCGCCCGAGGGGGATCACGCCTGTCTCAGGATGGTACTTTTGCTGATAAATAGGGTCGTTCAGGATTGGCCCGGACAGACGAGTCCGGATAGGCCCGGGCCCGACCGCATTGGAGTTGATGCCGAATTTGCCGAACTCTCGTGCCAGCGTCTTGGCCAAAAGGAACACGCCTGACTTAGTCGCGTTGTAGTGCGCGAGTTGAGCCTCACCGTCCCAACTGTTGGTGGAAGCCATGAAGACCAGCTTGCCTTTTCTGCGTGCCACCATGTGCGGCAACACCGCCTTTGCCGTCAGAAATGCGCCGCGCAGGTTTACGTTGACTGTATCGTCCCAAGTGGCCACATCGAGTTCGACGAACGGCACGGCGGCAGCGATTCCCGCAATGTACATCAAGATGTCGATGCGGCCACGCCAGTCCAAAACCTGCTTGACGGCCGCTTCCACCTGAGCTTGATCGCGAACGTCGCAGATCACGCCTTTGCATTGACTGCCTTCGCGCTGCATTTCCTGTACGGTTGTCTCCATGGCCTCAGGGTCCACGTCAGCGATCACCACGTCAGCCCCTTCGCGCCCAAGGCGCACTGCGATGGCTTTCCCAATTCCGTGGGCTGCACCTACAACCAATGCGACTTGATCCTTGAAACGTGGCAAATTGTCTGTCCTTCGATCGCCCATGCGCAGACTCCCGTCAGCAGGAATCATAGGTGTAATGCCTTATTCGGTCTATAAACAAAGGGTCAGCTCAATGAATTGTGGAGGTAGCAAAATGAATTTTCTGAAGACCTTTTTCGCGATCTTACTGGGGTTCCTTCTAGGTGCTGCTCTTTATCGCCCAAGATCAGCTAAAGCCGCCGGCAATGTATACGTTAAGCAGGTACCAGTCGGCGTGTATAACCCTATCCAAGGTTCGAGTGTGGTCGGCTTCTCTTGCACCGGCTCCGGTGGTAACGCTGAATGCTTTATTGCCAGCCAGTGACTGGAGTAGCTCACGAGTGCATCACGTGGCCGCCATCGACATTGACGGTCTGACCGGTTACCTGCGCGGCTCTTGCAGAGGACAGAAACGTCACCATGTCAGCAATGTCCTCCGGCTCCTGCCAACGGCCAAGCGGTGTAATGGCCCGCACCTTATCGCCCGCCCAGTCTTCGTAGGAACGACGCTTCTCAGGCGGCTGTTGATCGTTCCACGCCTTCCAGACACGCTCGTTGAGCGGCGTGCGCACCATACCCGGGCTCACAACATTGACGCGAATTCCATGTGGCCCCAGATCCTTTGCCATGCACTGCGCGAAGTTGATGTTAGCTGCTTTGCTCGCGCTGTAGGGAGGGTCGGTCTGGGAACCAATTTGCCCCGCGACCGATGCCAGAAAGACGAGCGTTCCATCTTTCCGCGAGATCATTCCCGGGACGATGGCGTGCGCGATATGAGCCATTCCCAATACATTCACTTCCAATACTCGTGGCCAGTCTGCAGGCTTGAGGTTAGTAAACGGATAGCCAAATTTTCCGGAACCCACGGCTGCGGCATGAACCAGGTGGGAGATCGGTCCCAGCCCTGCTTCGGTTTGCCGGACGGCCTCTTCGACGGCGGCAAAATCGCAGACGTCCACTGATATACCAAGCGATGAGCCGCCGAAGTCCCGAGCAAGCACACCCGCAGCCTCTTTGACTTGGGTCGACAAATCCCACAACGCGACCTTACAGCCCTCACGCGACAAAGCGCGGGCACACGCCCACCCGATGCCGCTGGCCCCTCCCGTGACAACCGCAACTCTTCCAGCAAGTTCCAATTCCATTACGAGTCCTCTACACGTACTGTGAGCACAACCGTTTCATAGTACAGAACCGACCGGCTACCCGAGTATTGCTTTGGGCGTGAAAGCGAGACAATCGCGACTCAGTCCACCCTGGCGTCTGGCGTCCATTGGAGATGATTAATCTCGGCGCAAACTATTGTATTAGAATCACTTGTACTTTTCCCTTGAGCGGGGTGGGGTCGACCATGGATCTGATGCGACAGCGTCGTAACCTTCTTAAGACCGCGGCCCTTGGTTTGGGTACTTTGGCCTTCCCCTCGTTACAGACAGCATTCGCTAAAAAGCCGCCCGCTCGAAAGCTGAAAATCGGCCACACCTGTATCACCTGGGGCACGTTCCCGCGCCCGGGCGACGATGCCACTCTAGAACCGGCACTGAAAGACATCTCGGCGGAAGGCTTCTGGTCCTTTGAAACATTTCCCGATGTGCTGGACCACTGGGATAAGCGAGGTCTGCTGGCTCCGATGATCGCAAAGTACGGAGTGCCGTTGAGATCTGGGTACATCACCGGCAATCTGATCGATCCATCAAAAAGAAAAGACGAAATCGCTCGTATCACTGCGTTGTCCAAAGTTGTCCAGAAGTTCAACGGAACGTTTGTTGTGCTCGCTCCCAATAGCGTCAAACGCGACTCCTACAACTTTCAGGAACACCGGGCAGACATCATCTCCGCGCTCAATGATTATGCCGCCGCAGTCACTGATTTGGGCCTGGAAACAGGGCTCCATCAGCACACCGGCACCTGCATCGAATCGCGCGATGAAGTCTATGCGGTCATGGAATCCGTGAACACCAAGAACCTGAAGTTCGCTCCTGATGTTGGCCAGCTTCAGAAGGGCGGAGCGGACGCGGCGAAGGTAGTAAAAGATTTTCTACCGCTGGTAAAGCACATGCATTTGAAGGACTACAAAGGTTGGGAATGGTACCTCGGATATTGCCCGCTGGGCATGGGTACGGTGGATATTCCAACCATTTTGGACATGGTGGAGAGCGCAGGCCTGATCAACGACGTCATGGTGGAGCTGGACCCCTCCCCCGATGGGCCAATGACACCTCTTCAGACTGTGCAAACCAGCAAGGCTTACTTAGAGAAGCTGGGATATAAGTTCCGCAGCTAGTGTAGTGCGTCCTCATAGAGTCGTGTACCTGGTTGGGTCGGAGCACTCGTGGAGCCAACAACAAAGCCCACTTCCCTGGACGGGTGCCCCATGTTCGCCTGAGCGTACATGGGCCGAAAAAGATGGGGCGCAGCCCCTTCTATCGTTCCAACTCTGCGAGCAAACGGCAGTTGGCCCGAGCGAGAGCCCTGGTACATGAAGTGAAAGCATTGGAAAAACACCATTTTCGGCCCAGGTTCCCGGATTTCCTGCACGGGCGCCACCAAGGGCTGCGTGTGCGGCTTTCATTAAGGAAAGCCGCACGAAGTACGCCAACGCCAGCAAGCACAACAGGAAATCCGGGGGTACGCTTGGGCGAACCTGGGGCACCCGTCCAGAACCATAGACCGTGGTTAGGAGACGAAATCCGAATGTGTGACGCACTACACTAGCAACTAAGTAGCCGAGAGCGCGATGCTGGCCAACAAATAGTATATTTTGTCACCAGGAGAACTAAGTTGAAGCTGATGAAGAGTAGCCTGTCCAGCATCCTCGTCTTTGCCGCCGTTTCTCTCAGCTATGCGCAACTGGAGGGCAGCAAGCCGGATGCGCAGCCTGTTCATCATCCAATACCCTCTATTCAGGACACCGAGACCCCGGCGCAAAAAGATGCTCGCATGCAATGGTGGCGCGAAGCGCGCTTTGGCATGTTCATTCACTGGGGGCTCTACTCCATTCCAGCCGGTACATGGGATGGTAAGCAGATTCCGGGCATCGGCGAGTGGATCATGAACAATGCCTCCATCCCGGTCGCGGATTACAAGGCTCTTGCATCGCAGTTCAACCCCACCAGCTTCAGCGCGCACGATATCGTGGCCCTGGCAAAATCCGCCGGCATGAAGTACATCGTGATCACGGCTAAGCATCACGACGGCTTTGCCATGTTCGACTCCAAAGCCAACTCCTTCAACATCGTCGCCGCAACGCCCTTTAAGCGTGACCCGCTTCGCGAGCTGGCCGCAGAGTGCCAGAAGCAGGGCATCAAGCTGGGTTTCTATTATTCTCAGGATCAGGACTGGACCGCGCCCGGCGCGAGCGCGATCATGAGAGATCATCATGATCCCGTCACTCATCATTGGGATAAGGCGCAGGACGGCGATTTCGACACCTATCTCCATACCAAATCGATCCCGCAGATCAAAGAGCTTCTTACCAACTATGCGGAATTTCCAGTCGTTGTGTGGTTCGATACTCCCACGCCCAATATGACGCCCGAGCGCGCTGCCGAGATCGTCGCACTTCTCAATCAGCATCCCAATCTGATCTGGAACAATCGACTCGGAGGAACGTACAAGGGCGACACGGAAACTCCCGAGCAGTTCATCCCCGCCCAGGGTTACCCGGGCCGCGATTGGGAAGCCTGCATGACCATGAACGATACCTGGGGTTACAAGTCTTATGACACCAATTTCAAGTCGACCGAGACCCTGATCCGCAATCTCATCGATATCGCCAGCAAGGGCGGCAACTATCTGCTTAACATCGGGCCCGATTCCAAAGGTGTCGTCCCAGCCCCCGAGGTGGAACGCCTGCATCAGATAGGCCAGTGGCTGAGCGTGAACGGCGAGGCCATCTACGACACCAAGCCCACCCTCTTTGGCGCTGAAGCGGGGACGTTCAGTCCTACGGAGAAGGATAAGAAAGGTAATCCCAAGTTCATCCCGTCATGGAATTGGCGATCGACCACCACCCCCGACAAAATCTACATTGAGGTCTTCACCTGGCCGAACGGCTCCTTCCGCCTGGACAAGCTGCCGCGTAAGGTCACCGGTGCTTACCTGCTTGCTGACCCCACGCACACGCCTTTGAAGATGACACAGACCGGCGATAGCCTCGAGGTCCAACTCCCCGCAAGAGCATTAGACCCGATTGCCACGGTGTTGGTTCTCAACACCGCGGCGGGGCCGTCATAAAGCTCGAAAGCAGTATCAGTTCCCTGCACGGCTTGATCTGATGCGTTTATTTTGAGGTAGACATTCGGGTTCGCATGACACCAAACGAGTTGCTTGACGGTCGACCGGTGGCAGTGATCGGCGCAGGTCTGGTGGGCGCTGGATGGGCAATCGTCTTTGCACGGGCGGGGCTGGATGTTCGCCTATACGATGCCAATCGCAGTGCAACCGATGGTGCTCTGTCACTGATCGCAGAGCAATTGCAAGAATTACATTCCTTCGGCCTCATCGGCGATCCGGATGAAGTGGCTGCACATTTGACACCGGCATACAACTTGGCTGATGCAGTGGGCGGGGCCGCCTATGCACAGGAGTCCGTGCTGGAGCGTGTCGATGTGAAGCGCCGTCTTATGCTGGATCTTGAGCAGGCTGCTTCGCCGGAGCTGGTGATCGGCAGTTCCAGCTCTGGAATTCCGGCCTCAGCCTTCACGCACGGCTTGAAGATCGCATCGCGCGTGCTGATTGTTCATCCTGTGAATCCGCCGTATCTCGTACCCGTGGTTGAACTCGTTCCATCGCCGGAAACCTCTCCCGCCACCGTCGACTTTGCAGACTCCTTCATGCGTGCGCTCAAGCGGAGCGTTGTCCATGTACGCAAGGAGGTGCAGGGTTTCGTGCTGAACCGGATTCAGGCAGCCCTTCTCCGCGAAGCATGGGCCCTGGTGGAAGACGGGGTGGCCAGCTGTGAGGATATCGATCGAACTGTCCGCGACGGTCTCGGCTGGCGCTGGTCTTTCATGGGCCCTTTCGAAACGATTGACCTGAACGCAGCCGGCGGCGTAGCAGATTACGCTGCCCGATTGGGACCTCTTATTCATGAAATTGCCAGATCGCGCACTCATGACGAACCCTGGCCACCAGAGTTGATCCGCAAGGTGGAGGCGGAACGGAGACAGTTGCTCAGCCAGGATGACTTACCCAGCCGCCGCGCATGGCGTGATCGGCTTTTGATGGCATTGGCTGCTGAGCGCGAGAAGGAATCGGAACGATAATTCCAGCTGCTCGCGGGCAAACGGTTCCTTCAAAAAGGAAAAATTCGATGGCGAAAATCGTCTCCGTTGAGGTCTTGCAAGTAGATCTGGCGCCCAAGGTGAAGCGCTCCGACGCCATTCAGAGCTTCCAGTGCCAGGAAACGCCGATGGTGCGCGTAACCGACTCCGACGGAGTTACGGGGACTGGTTACAGCTATACCATCGGCACCGGCGGTTCGTCTGTCATCAAGCTTCTCGACGATCACCTCGTTCCTCTCTTGCTCCATCGCGAGGCTGACGAGGTCGAGCGCATTTGGCGCGACCTTTTCTTTTCAGTTCACTCGACGACCGTGGGCGCGCTCACGTCGATCGCGCTTGCCGCCATTGACTCGGCACTTTGGGACTTGCGCGGCCGCAAGACAGTTCTGCCGCTTCACCGTCTTGCCGGCGGCGCCAAGGATTCGGTCGAGTGTTACTACACCGAAGGCGGATGGATCCACATCGAGGAGGCCCAGCTCGTGGAGGAGGCGTTGCGGGCCAAGGAGCGCGGCTTCGGCGGAACCAAGATTAAGGTTGGCAAACCACATGTCTCCGACGATGTGCGCCGGCTTTCGGCGGTGCGTGGCGCGGTGGGCCCGGCATGGGAAATCATGACCGACGCCAATCAGGGCTTCAGCCTGAATGAGGCCATCCGGCGCGCTCGTGCCTATGAGGAACTCGACGTGGCATGGTTTGAGGAGCCGATCCATGCCGATGATGTTCACGGCCACCAGCAACTTGCCGCCTCTACCAGCGTGCCCATCGCGGTAGGGGAGTCGCTCTACAGCATTTCGCAATTCAAGGATTACCTGCAGAGCGGCGCCTGCTCGATTGTGCAGGCGGATGTGGGCCGTATCGGCGGCATCACGCCGTGGCTCAAAGTCGCCCACATGGCGGAAGCCTTTAATGTGCCAGTCTGTCCGCACTTCCTCATGGAGCTGCATCTTGGGCTCTGCTGCGCAGTGCCCAACGGCCGCTATCTCGAATACATACCGCAACTGGACACGGTGACATCGACCGGTATCCGGGTCGAAAAAGGGATGGCTATCGCCTCGCAGGAGCCCGGCAACGGAATCGAATGGGACTGGGCCGCAATCGGCAAGCATATCGTCCACCGCAGCGTGCATTCCGGCAAATAATCTATTTTCCGATGGATGATCTGGCGTGTGGCTTCGGTTGAAAGTGACTTGGTATTGGTAATTTTGGTAGGATCGAATCCTCCTGGACTGCAACATATTGCATCAGGGAAGTTGCAATGATGGAATCCATCAAGCTTTATCGCGGCAGATTTGGACATATCTCGGTACTCAACGTCGCAACTGACTTCGTTACCCACGCTCATGACGAAGTACATATCATCCTCTGGCTAGAGGGCGCCGGCGGCGAGATGACGATCGGCCGCCAGACCATGCAGCTTGGTTCGGAGATTGCCGGCGGGATCAATTCATTCGAGCCTCACAGCCATGCTTTGGCACAGAACGGAGTACCCGGTTCATTCCTCGCTTTCTACATCGATCCAGATTGGATCCGCCGCCGCCGCGGCGGCCTCGCTATCGGCGCTCCTGTCTTCGCGAGGCCGTTCATTCCGATCGATCCGTGGATCCGAGGAGCCGCCGCCTGCCTCCTCGATAGCCTGAGCAGTAGCAATGGCATCGATGACCTTGCAAGTTATGAAGTAGAGCGCTTTATCGACACTTTCATCGACGTTGCCGACGCGACAGCCCCGGAAGGCGCGCGTACCGTCAGTTTTTGCAATACCAGTGATTTCCGTGTCCGCAAAGCAATTGAGTTGATGAAATCGCATGTATGCGAGCGGATTTGTTTCGACAAGGTGGCCCGTAGCGTGGGCCTATCGCGCCCACATTTCTTCGCCCTGTTCAAGGAGCAGATGAACCTCACTCCCAACGTCTACTGGAATACCCTCCGGATGAACGAAGCGGCGCGCCGGATCCAGTTCTCCGAAGAATCTCTCGTCTCCGTCGCGTTGCACATGGGATTCACCTCCCAAGGCAATTTCTCGCGTTTCTTCCGCGACCACATCGGGGTGCCACCGACTGTATATCGGTTAGCGGCACGATCCGCTGAATAATCTGCATACGGGCGGCGCCTTCGGTTTGCAGTTCGGCAGGCGCGCTCCGAATATTTTCAGACTGATTGACAAGAAACGAGGCCGCCCTGGCTAGCGCGGCTAGGCGTGCGGAGCGTATGTTTACCAATGCATCATTGGAGGGGATCTTCATGGCTGAAGTCACAGTTTCCAGCGTCATCGATGCGCCTGTCGAGAAGGTTTGGGCTCGCATTCGGGATTTCAATGGATTGCCAAGCTGGCATCCGCGCATGGTTGAGAGCCACATCGAAGATGGGTTAGCTCCCGACAAGATCGGGGCCGTGCGAAACTTCACGCTTGTGTCAGGCGCGAAAATTCGCGAAAGGCTGGTCGATTTCTCAGACGGCAACTTTCTGTGCTCCTACTCAATGGTTGAGACCCCTCAGCCCATTACCAATCATAAGGCGACGTTGAAGCTCACCCGGGTAACCGATGGCAACCGCACTTTTGCGCAATGGAGCGCGAAGTTTGACGCCCCGCCCGAGCAGGTCGACGGCATCGTCAAAGGCATGGCCGAAAATGTCTTCCAGGGTGGCTTTAATGCGCTCAAGACTCACTTCTCCGGACAAAGCTAACCGCATTCCGGCTGGAGTTTCCTCATGCCCCTTACGCTTCAAACATTCTCGACGGTAACTGAAGCGAGTGCAGCGCTGAAAGGTGTAGGTGCACGGTATCTCGGAGGTGGAACGCTCCTGGTCCGTGACGCCAATGAGGGAGATTTGTCCTTTTCCACCTTTGTTCGTGCGACCGACCCCTCACTTTCCGCAATTGCGGTGTCCGGGAGCGAAGTGCGGATTGGCGCATCCGCGACCATGGCCGCCGTTGCTCGTCATCGCGACCTCGGATTCCTCGCTAAGGTAGCAAACGCCATCGGAGCCCCAGCGATCCGTAACATGGCGACTGTTGGCGGAAATCTCTTCGTCGGGTCACCTTATGGCGATTTCACCGTGGCGTTATTGGCGCTCGATGCCAGAGTAAGCGTTGCCGACGCCGGGACGCCGGGCGTCGAGTTGCCACTAGGTGTCTTCCTTGCCGAACGCGACACCTTTCATGCCGGCAAGATCGCCACAGCAGTGACTTTCGAAATGCCGGAGAAGGACGAGTTTCGCTTTTTGAAGGTGAGCCGGGTCAAGCCGAGAGGTGTCGCTGTCGTAAGTATCGCCGTGGTTCTTAAAGAGTATCGCAACGTCATTTCGTCCGCGCGGATCGCTTTCGGTTGCATGGCCGATCGTCCGGTGCGGGCCAAGGCAGTTGAGGCAGCCCTGGCCGGGCGCCAGCGCACGAAGGAAGGCATTGAGCCCGCCTTGGCAGTGGCACTGGATGGAATGTCTCCCATTACTGACGCGATCGCGAGCGGGTGGTATCGGGCCGAAGTTTTGCCGGTCCATCTGGGCCGCCTGCTCCTGGCCTGACGAAACGCCGAACGAATGCGCATCCGCTGATCGAGAGAGGAAGCGCAGAGAGGAATTTCGCGATGTCAAAGGTTCCAATTCACTTCACGCTCAATGGCAGCGAGATGAGCGAATTCGTGGAGAGCGGCGCCACGTTGTTGTCTGCGCTTAGAGATAAGATTGGCGACCTGTCACCCAAGGGCGGGTGCCATCAGGGCACTTGCGGCGCCTGCTCGGTGATCATTAACGGCGAACTGCGCCTCTCATGTCTCACGCTTGCCGAGACCTGCGACGGGGCGGATATAAAGACGACCACCGGTCTCGCCAAGAATGGCGTACTGCATCCACTGCAACGCGCTTTTGCAGATGCTTTCGCGACGCAATGTGGCTTCTGCACACCCGGCATGATCATGGCGTCCAAAGTGCTACTCGATCACAATCCCAACCCGACTCGTGAAGAAGTTGTAGAAGCGATCTCGGGGAATATCTGCCGTTGCACGGGCTACGAACCGATTATCGAGGCAGTGCTCATCGCCGCACGCGCCAATACTGCCAACGTGGCTTGAAAGGGACGCCATGGAACTGCGAAAGAGCTATTTCGCCGACGAGCGCAAGGAGGATTTGCACGAGGTCGGGCAACCGCGGCCGCGCTCCGATGCGCTCGGACACGTCACGGGCAGCACAACCTTCTTTGCGGATCGAAACATTCCCGGCCTTCTCCATCTGAAAATGGTGCGCAGTCCTCATCACCATGCGCGCATTCTGGGTGTCGATACGTCGGAGGCTGTCAAGCACCCGGGCGTGGTTCGGATCGTGACAGCCGGGGATGTGCCACACAATATCTATACGATCCTGACACTGATCCAGATTGGGCCGGAAGATGAGCCTGTGCTCGCTACCGACAAGGTTCGCTGGAAAGGAGAGGCGATTGTCGCCGTGCTGGCGGAGACCGAGCGTGCCGCGCAGGAGGCCGCTGCCAAGGTCCACATTGATTATGAAGTGCTACCTGCAGTCTTCAGCATTGAGGAAGCGTTGAAGCCAGGCGCGCCGCTGGTCAATGAATATCATCCGGGCAACTACTACCACTATGACAGCGGCGAATGCCGCAAGGTTCGTTATGGCGATGTCGCGGAAGGTTTCCGTCACGCGGATCACGTCCTCGAACAAATTTATTCGTCGTCCCCTATCGAACATGCGGCAACAGAGACTACCGGCTGTATTGTCGTGCCCGAGAGAAATGGGCGTTTCACCTGCTATACCAACACGCAGGCGATGTTCTTCACCCTCGACAACACCTCGATCATCCTGCAGATGCCAGGCCACCAGCTGCACTTCGTCGGCGGCACTGTGGGGGGCGGTTTTGGAGGCAAGGTCGACGTCATCGTGGAGCCGATCGCGATCCTTTCCGCCAAACTGACGGGACGCCCCGTCTCCTTCATCTATAGCCGCCACGAGGAGATGCAGGTCTCCTCGACGCGGGCGGCAGAAAAAGTGGTGATCAAGGATGGCGTGATGAAGGACGGGCGGATCGTAGCCCGTCAGGTCAGCTGCTATACGGACGCGGGGGCTTATTCCCGCCATTCTCCCTACGGTGCTCAAAAGGGAGCGGGGCATATCCCGGGACCCTACACCATCCCGAATGTCTGGGCCGACTGCTATTGCGTGTATACCAACCGGACGCCATCGAGCGCCATGCGCGGCTTCGGTGTGACGATCGCTGATTTCGCGCTTGAAGTGCAGATGGACAAGCTGGCGCGCCTGATCGGCATGGATCCGTTCGAATTTCGCTTCGTGAACGCCTATCGCGACGGCGATATCAAGGCACACCGTCAGGCGACCGAAGGCGCCGCTCTCATCGAAGTCATGCAGGAGGCTTCACGCGCCGCAAATTGGCCTGTAGGCGAAGAATTCTACGCGATGTCGTCGTACAAGAGGGAGGCCTGACCATGGCGATCCTGCACGGCCGCGGGGTTGCGGCGGTCAATTATCCGACAGGAATGAATCTCGGCGGAGACCCGACCCAGGCTTTGGTCCATTCGACGCCAACCGGGAATTTTGTAGTGACGCTGTCAAGCGTTGATCTGGGCCAGGGTATGAGGCAAATCATGGCGCAGATCTGCGCGGAGACGATTGGCGTGCCGACCGAAAGAATCATTGTCGACACCGCCGATACCGACACCGGACCCCATTGCATGGGCACCTTTGCCTCACGCGGCACGCATCGCGCCGGTAACGCCGTCATTCAGGCGGCGAAAGAGGCAAGGCAGGTCATGCTGGAAGTGGCAGCAGAAGAACTGGAGGTAAACGCCAGTGACCTGGAGACCGATGGCGTAGGCAATATCAATATCAAGGGAGCGCCGCAGCGCTCGATCTCGATCTTCGACACGGCGTTGGCCGCGCATTTCAAACAAGGCCGTTCGATCTCTGGACGAGGTATCTTCCTGGTTCCGCGCTCCTATCCGGATACAGCGACCGGCGCGATGAAGCCGGCCACATGTTACGCGCACGCCTGCACGGTCGCCGATGTCGAGGTCGACGATGAGACTGGCGAAGTGACCGTACTTGCCATCAAGAACATATTCGAAATCGGCCGCGCCCTCAATCCGAAGATGGTCGAGCAGCAACTCGTAGGCGGATCGTGGATGGGGATCAGCCACGCCCTCTACGAGACGACCGAACCGTATTATCCCAGCCGAGACTTTGGAGGCGTCGATTTTAATGAGTATCTGATGCCCGGTCCGGGCGATCTAGCTGAGACCGAGATCATCGTGCTCGAACGACCCGCGGCGGATGGGCCCTATGGGGCCAAAGGGCCGGGCGAGATGTGTGCAAATCCGTTGATTCCTGCTGTCGCCAACGCCGTTTTCGATGCAGTGGGTGTCCGCGTCGACACCCTTCCGATCACGCCCGAGCGCATCCTGCGTGCCTTGAAGGAACAAAAGGCCGATAAAAGGCCGGAGGCGTAATTAAACGCACCATGCCGAAAGACGTTAGTAGTAACTCCGCAAGCTTCGCAGCCTCACCAGAGGCCATCGCTTCACAGCTCGCCTCGGCCAGCTATATCGCAGATGACGGCCTTGCAACAGCCATCTTTCTGGCCATTCGCCTGGGCAAGCCGCTTCTGCTTGAAGGAACGCCGGGCGTCGGCAAGACAGAGGCTGCGAAAGCGGTTGCTGAAGCGCTTGGCCGCAGTCTTGTGCGCCTGCAATGCTACGAGGGCATCGACGCCGCGCATGCTCTCTATGAATGGAACTACCAGCGTCAGCTGCTCGCGATCCGCCAAGCGGGCAAGCGCGAGATCGACATTTATGAGGATAGATTTTTGATTGCTCGTCCCTTGTTGCAGGTTCTCAGGGCGCCAAACGACAGCCTGCTTCTTGTAGACGAGATCGATCGATCGGATCACGAATTCGAGGCGGTACTCCTCGAATTCCTGTCGGATTTCCAGATCTCGATTCCGGAACGTGGCACGGTCCGAGCCGCCGCGCAGCCACTTGTGATCTTGACTTCGAATCGGACGCGCGATCTCGCCGAGGCGCTGCGTCGTCGCTGTGTATATCACTGGATCGCGTATCCGGAGCCTGCGCGCGAGGCAGCGATCATCCTGTTGCGGGCACCGGAGGTCGCGGAATCCACTGCGCGGGCCGTCGCCAGTGCGGTGCGGAACATTCGTCAGCGTCCGCTCACCAAGCCTCCGGGCATCGCAGAGGCGGTCGAGTGGGCTAATGCCGCCACGGTTCTGGAAAAGGGCGGAAGCCCGTGGCCGGAGGCTTTCCGACGCGCCATAGGCGTGCTGATCAAGGACCAGGAAGACCTTTCCTACCTTGCCGCCGAGATCGGCGGCATCGTGGAAGAGGCGCTGAAGTGAGTACAGATCCAATTCCGCTTATGCCCGGTCAAACGACAAGCGGCATCCAGACCCTTCCCCAGGCGGCGGAGTTCCTGGTTGGCTTTAGCCGGTTGTTGCGCCGCTCGGGATATGCAGTTGCCCTGGAACAGACGACGGCATTTCTGGAAGCGGTGAAGCTGCTTGGGCCAGGGTCAATGGAGGATATTCGCCAGGCCGCTCTGGCCACGCTCGCCCCGTCCCCCGACAGGCGCCACGAATTCGAGACGCTCTTTCGCAGCTATTTTTACGGCGACGCCGGAACGCCCGCGAAGGGAGAGTATGAAGGCCACGACCAAGACAAGACCCATGTCAAAGACACGGGCAGGGAGCGGAGAGACAAGACGCAAAGTCTGCGCGTCGAAGAAGGCGGCGCGCTTTCGTCTTCAACCGAGCGTCTCACGATTCGGACGTTCGATGCGGAAAGCGAAAATGAAGAACTCCTGCGGTTCCGCCGCGCGCTTGCTAACGCGCTTCCGATGCGACGTTCGTTTCGGACCGTACGAACCAACTCGCACGGCAGCGTCGACCTGCGCCGGTCTTTGCGACAAATCGTGCGCACAGACGGCGATATACCAGAGCCGCCGCTCCGGCGCCGGCAATCGGTCGCGCGAAAGCTGCTGTTGCTGATCGACGTTTCCGGCTCCATGAAGCTTCACACAACGGACCATCTCAAGATCGCCCATGCTGTCGTTCAGACTGCGAAATCTGCTGAGGTATTCACCTTCGGCACGCGACTCACAAGAATCACGCCATCGCTTCGCATCCGCGATCTCGATCAGGCACTTTCGAGCGCCGCAAGCCGGGTCGACGATTGGGATGGCGGGACGCGGATCGGGCCGACACTGCTTGCATTCCTCGCAGTACCTCGCTTCGCGGCTTTCGCGCGTGGGGCTGCGATCGTCATTTTTTCCGATGCCCTTGAGCGCGGCGACCATATTGAAATGGAAACAGCTATCCGACGGCTCGCCGCCCGGTCTTTCCGGCTATCGCTGTGTACTCCCCTTGCTGGAGATCCGCGCTTCCGCCCGGAGACCGCTGCGCTTCGTGCGATTCTGCCTGTGCTCGACGATCTTGTAGACGGCTCCTCAATCATTGGGTTGACTAAATTCATCCTGTCGTTGGGGAGACCGGTGCCACGCCCCGAAGTGCTCGGGCGCAGGGGATAGAGCATGCAAAGAGTCATCGATTCGCATTTCCACATCTGGCGTCAACAAGACCTTCCCTGGCTGGTCGGGCCTATGGTTCCGCGCATATTCGGACCCTACGAGCCGATCAAGCGCGATTATCCGATCGAAGAATTCCTCGCCGATCAGAGAGGTTCTGGTGTGGAGAAAGCCATTTATGTGCAGACTAACTGGGCCAAAGACCACTTTGAAGAGGAGGTTGCATGGGTTCAGAAAACGGCGGACGAGACCGGGTGGCCCCATGCGATCGTGGGCTTCGCCGACATGACGGTTGACGATGTCCGCCCGCAACTCGATCGGTTAAAGCGCTATCCTCTGCTTCGGGGAGTAAGGATGCAACTGCACTGGCATGAGACACCGGAGTTCCAGTTTGCGCCTTCAGCCGACCAAGTCGTGGACTCCAAGGTCAGAGGGAATATAGGACATCTCAAAGACTACGGTCTTTCCTTCGACCTCCAACTTTTCCCCGGTCAGATGAAGGACGGTGCGCGCCTGGTCGAAGAGCATCCGGAGACGAACTTCATCCTTATACATGCCGGCATGCTTATTGACCTTTCCGCCGGGACCACCGAAGCATGGAAGGCCGGCCTGCGTCACTTCGCCGGCAAGCCGAACTTCTTCGCCAAGCTTTCAGGCTTGGGCACCTTCTCTCACAGGAACGATCCGGCGCTCATCGCCTACGTCGTCGATCATGCGTTCGGAATCCTGGGAAGCGACCACCTCACCTTCGGTTCGAACTTTCCCATCGAGAAACTCTGGACCGATCATGCTTCATTGCTAGGCGCTTACCGTGCCGCCGTGAATCCGCACGGCCCCGAGGCTGCTGCCAACATATTCTGGAACACGGCCCAGCGCGTCTATTTACCGGCATGAAAGAACACCCCTGTCGCGCCGGCTGCGGTCGCTGTGCTCACGTCAGAAGGACAGCGGAGCGGCTTGACGTCGCCCAGCCTGCGTGATCCCTTCGTTTCCGCGACGGGGCGCGGGCTGCTAAATTGGTCTAGTGGGCCATCGGCGACGGCTATTTCTCATGCGGGCGGCATCGCTCCTCACTGTCATACTGCTGGCGCAGATTGGCCCGGCGCAAGCTGCGGCTTCTCCGCCGCAATCCGAGCCCCCAACCATCCATGTCGGCACGCAATTCGTTCTCCTCGACGCCTTGGTGGAAAACAAGAAGTCCGGAGCTCCCCTGGATACGCTGTCGGCTAAAGATTTTCAGCTCTCCGAAGACGGCGTGCCGCAGACCATCAGCTATTTCAGCCACGATCAACTGCCCCTTTCGGTGGTGTTTCTCTTCGACATGACCGAGACTGTGCATACCGCGCTCGCCCCCCTGGCCCAAGCGGCGCTGCAGGTCCTCGGCCACCTTAAGCGCGAAGACGAGGTGGCCGTGATGACCTTTTCTTCTCGTGCGGACCTGATGCAGGACTTTACCACCAATCGCAAGCTGGCAGCCGAGGCGGTCAGGACCGCCTCCTGGATGGCCGACGTTGAGGGCACCTTCCTCGATGAGGATATGTTTGAAGCCGTGGAGCAAGTGATGAAGGCAAAGGAGGGCAACCGCCGCGTCCTGGTTTGGCTCACCGACGGCACTGCAAATGAGGAAAACGCCTTTACCCGGGCAACGATCGGTCAGCACGCTCCTGCGCATCTCCATTCGCAAGCGGAAGCCATGACCAGGCTGCTTCAATCGGGTGCTGTGGTTTCGGTTCTCATCGACAGAACCGCGGAGACCCTCCGTGCCATCACGGCGCCGGGCGCGGGAGGAACACGACTAGGTGACATCGATGAATATGCGCGGGCAACCGGGGGCCCCGTCCTGAGCGCCGGGACGAAGGAAGTACCAGAGAATCTTGCTCTGCTGATCGATCAGGTCCGAGCCCGTTACACGCTCGGATACAAGCCCACTGCCGCGCAGTCCCAGGGCAAGTTTTGCAAGCTGAGTCTTCGACTCAGTCCGGAGTTTCTCAGCAAGCATCCTGAAGTGCGCAAGCAGGACCTCGTTGTGATGACCAGGTCGGGATATTATCGCTAGACTATGCCTGCCCCTGTGAACAGCAGCGCTGCCAACGACTGTTTCGTAGCGAGAATTCGTAGCGAGACTGGGAATGGCTTCGTGCTTGCTCCCCAGGTCGGGCCGTACGCACGAAGAGGCCACGACAGCATGTGCTTTCGTCACCTCGGCGGACAAGAGATGAATCGATTCGATTCGCGTACAAAGCCAAGCCCGTTTTAGGAAACTGCACCCACATAAGCTTCCCGATTTGGAACGCCGACGTTCAACCAATTGAATGTATTTAACTTACCGCCCTATCTTTATTTAGTCTCAGATTGCCCCCCCGCTTTAAATGGGAGGCATACGGGCAATAACTTAGCTCAATATCATTCCGAGATACTTGCAAAACTGGCAGCATCGACTTACAGTTGGTTTCTCAACAACCGACGACTTGCCGCTTCTTAACGCAAGCCGCATCCTTCCAAATAAGCGCTGGGAAGTGCACGAGAAGCGCCAGCTGCTTTTACCCGTTATTGGTTTTGTTTTAGTAAGTGCAAGCTTGCTTTGCTAAGTGAGCGTGGCGAAGCCATGATCGTTATTACCGCCTGGCGCCGGTTACTCAAGCGTGGCTATAGGACGACATCGCGTGTACGACGCTGCGATTGAACGAGAGGCGCGGTTGTGAGTTTTTCGGCAACGGGTAAGCAAGAAGGCGGTCAAGCATCTCTATTCCCGATAATCAGTGACGCTGTATTCGATCGCAGCTGGTACGCGGTCTTTACTGTTCCGCAAAACGAAAAATCTGTAGTGAAACATCTCGATGTACGGGAGATTGAATCGTTTTGTCCTACTTATGAAGCGGTTCGGGTGTGGAGAAACAGGCAGCGGATGAAGTTGATTCTACCGCTATTTCCTAGCTATCTGTTTGTCCATATCAGCCCCAGGGAGCGGGACAAGGTTCTCCAGTCCCCTGGTGTCTTACAGATTGTGGGCAAGAAGAGAGAGTATTTGCCTCTTCCAGATGCCGAGATCGAATTTCTTCGCTCCGGCGTCTGCAGGCAAAGGATTGAACCCTATCGCGAGCTTGTCATTGGCGACAGAGTCCGCATAAAGAGCGGCGTCATGCAGGGTGTTGAGGGAACTCTTGTGAGAAGGGGCAGCAGCATGCGGTTCGTGCTGACCATCGAATTGATCAACCAGCATGCTGCCATCCAGGTGAATGCCGCAGATCTGGAACCGATCATCGTTTGAATCCGTCGCTGGTTCTTCCCCTCGGAATCACACTTCATCCCGTATCTCATATAGGCCTCCGCCACTTCCAGGCAAAGCGGTAAAGGTTCAGATGCCGGTCGTACTTAAAAGCTCAATGCGGACCGAAAAGCTTATCGAGGCGGCAACGAAGCTGTTTGCGCGCCAGGGATATCACCGAACCAGTACGCGACAAATAGCCCACCTTGCTGGTGTAGGCGAAAACACACTGTTCCGGCAGTTCAATCATAAAGAGGATCTGTTCTGGTCGGCTCTCCATTATCACGCTTCGGGATTCACGCTCTGCCGTGACCTGATGGACGGGCTGAGGCAATGCGATTCTCCGCAAGTTGTTCTGCCCATGATCCTGGATCTGCTTACGGAGATGGCGAGCTATAAACCGGAGTTACTGCGACTGGTCGCGGTCGCGTTCCTTGAGCTGCCCTGGAAGGCGGATGAATTCGGTAACGAGTATCTATCACCTGGTCTCGTACAAATCAGCCGGTATCTGGAGACCAATATTGCGCAGGGTAAATTGCGCCGCGTGGATCCCGGAATATTGACTACGGCCTTGATGATGACAACATTCGTTCACCCGGGGGTTTCCAGGCTGATCGATCGCAACCGCTCCATACATCAAGGCTCTCCCGAGGCTGGCCGCACCTACTCGGGGTTCTGGCTTGCCCTGCTTGCTCCAGGGTAGCGGCGACAGCATCGAGACTGGAACCGATCAAACGGTGATAATCCCTTGAAACAAGAGACGTCCATTTTTCCTATTTATGAAGCAAACACTGTTTCTTTTTGTCCTCCTGTCCTGCACGTTCTGCGAAGGCCAGTCCGTCCTAACCACTCCAACTGAATCGACCCGGTCCGTGCCGGGTGCCTCAACCGCGCCCCCAACCGGTGCTGGTTCGGCTCCCATGCGGCCATCGCAGCAGACAGGTGAGAGAACCGACATCGATGGAGCCGGCAATCCCCTTTCGCCAAACCCAGCAGCCATTCCGGCTCCGTACCGGTTTGTGGGGCCGATCACCACGAGGTCCGATTTTGAGCGATTCGCTGAGGATGGCACCGGACGCCGGCTTCCCGTATATGGGAGGCGATTATTCGACGAGGTGCCCACTACTTTCGCCCCGGTGGAACGGGTTCCGGTTCCTGCTGATTACGTAATCGGGCCGGGCGACGAGTTGCTGATACGGGCCTGGGGAAAGATCGACCTTGATTCCCGGGTGACGGTGGATAGAAACGGGCAGGTGTATCTGCCCCGCGTGGGGACGTTAAACGTAGCCGGTTTGCGCTATGAGCAGCTGGAGGGATATTTGCATGCAGCCATCAGCGCCCTGTTCAAAGATTTTGAGCTGAACGTAGCGCTGGGCCAACTGCGATCCATCCAGATTTTTGTTCTGGGCAGTGCCCGGCAGCCCGGCGCTTATACGGTCGGTTCCTTGAGCACCCTGGTCAACGCGCTTTTCGCCTCCGGGGGGCCCTCGGCAACTGGATCCATGCGGCATATTCAGCTGCGGCGCGGGGACCGGCTGCTGGCCGACTTTGATATGTATGACCTGGTGCAAAAGGGAGATAAGTCGCACGATGTTCCCTTGCTTCCGGGCGATGTTATCTATATTCCGCACATCGGTGCGCAGGTAGCGATCAGCGGGAATGTCAACGAACCCGGAATCTATGAATTGAAGGGCGAGACGACGGTGGCTGCGGCCCTCGACGGTGCCGGCGGGCTGACCAACCTGGCGGGAGCCGAGCGAATCTTGCTGGAGCGGATTGATAACCATAGCAGCCGTCGGGTGGAAGAGTTTCCGCTGGACGCAGCGGGATTGGCGAGGCTGCTCCAGGATGGAGACCTGCTGCGGATTTATCCCCTTTCACCCAAATTCGAAAATGCGGTGACCCTGCGCGGGAATGTGGCCCAGCCTGGCCGCTATGTGTGGAAAGAAGGGATGCGAATTTCGGACCTGATTCCATCCCGCGATTTTCTGATCACGCGCGATTTCTGGAATCGGCAAAATCAACCGGCCCCACGCAATACGGATCATCCATTCGGAACCCAGCGTGCCGGCCTAGCCGGTTATCAGCAGACCGACCAGATGGAAAACCCGCGCACGGATCAGTCTGGGAACCAGCGTTCCAACCAGTCGGGCAACCAGCGCATGGACCAGTTCCAAGACCAGCGCATGGGCCAGTTCGAAGACCAGCGCATGGACCAGTTCGACGATCAGTCCACCGACCAGCCAGGCAATCAACCGTCCGACCAGGTCGAAGACCAGTCCACCGACCACCTGGACAACCAGCGCAACGATATGTCCGGGAGCAGCGACCGATCCGGGAACTCGCGTACGACGATGATTGCGACCGTGGGCCGGAATAATGCGGAGATCAACTGGGAATATGCGGTCATCGAACGGCTCGACGAACACGATCTGAGTACCCGCCTGATTCCATTTCGCCTGGTGAGCGCAATCGATAACCGGGCCTCCCCAGATAATCAGCTCCTGAAAGCCGGCGACATAGTTACCATTTTTTCCCGAGCGGATCTTGATTTGCCGATCGAAAAGCACGCCTCCTTTGTCCGTGTGGGAGGAGAGGTCAATGCGCCGGGGGTGTACCGGGTGAATCCCGGCGAGACCCTGAGAGACCTCGTGGAAGCGGCTGGGGGGCTCACCCCGCATTCCTATCTTTACGCCTCTATCCTCACCCGCGTTTCCACCCGTCACGCGCAAGAGGAGGAACTGCGCCAGGCCACCGAGCAGATGCAAAGAGAACTCTTCGCCCGCTATGCGAATGCCACTCCCACCACCGGTCAGACCGGGGCGGACCAACAAGCGCAGCTTACCTTTCAGCAAGCCGCCCTGGCGCGGCTTTCTGCGATCAAGCCGACTGGCCGGGTGGTTCTGGAAATGAAGTCCGATGCAGCAACCACCGCTGACATCCCGAACTTCTCGCTGGAAGATGGAGACACATTCTACGTTCCGCCACGGCTCAGCACGGTGCAGGTCGCGGGGTCGGTCTACAACGCGAACGCTTTCCGCCACCAGCCTGAAAAGAGGCTGGTTGCTTACCTGAACGATGCCGGGGGCGCCACCCGGGAGGCGGATGAAAAGCGTATCTTTGTGATCCACGCCGACGGAACCGTCATCAGCCGTCAATCCCGCAACCGCCATGGTGGCTTTGAAAAGTTGACATTGCTGCCGGGCGACGCCATTGTTGTCCCGGAGAAGCTTAAAGTCTCGTCCAGGATGGCTGACCTTTTGCAGGCCACCCAGTTCATGTCGCAAACCGCTCTGACTGCGGCCGCGCTCAGCGTAGTTAAGTGAAGGCGCTGCCGATGACGGAACAGGGTGTTTACAGCAGACTGACGCGAACGCCAGTGAAGGATGCCTCCTCATGGGAGCAACCCAGAGATGGCCGTGAAATCGGCCCGTTTGACGTTTTTACCCAGCTTGTCCATCGCGAGTGGCTGATCGCGGCGGCGTTGAGTCTTATCAAGCGAAAACTCCTGCGATGATCGAAAACGATTTTGAACTCCGCTCGGCCCAAGCGTCGTTCCCGGACGAATGCTCGGGGCAGCAGAGCACTCCGCGCCAAGAAGTCGGTTTGATCGAGATTCTCACTCAACTGGCACGCCGCCGCTGGCTGATTGCGAGGATCACCGCCACTGCCATGCTTGCCGGAACCGGGGCCGCGTTTCTGCTGCCGGTCCGGTACACGGCGCTGACCAGGTTGATGCCGCCGCAGCAGGCTCAATCGTCGACAGCCATGATCATGAACCAGCTGGCAGCCAGCGGCGCGAGTTCGCTGGCGGGGATTGCCGGGGGCGGCCTCAGCTTGAAGAATCCTAACGACATTTATGTCGGCCTTCTTACCTCGCGCCCGGTTGCTGATGCCCTGATCGGCAGGTTCGGTCTTGAAAAGGTGTACGGCGCTCGAGACATGACCGGGGCGCGGAAAAAACTCGCGGAATACACCGCCGTCGCCACCGACAAAAACGGATTTATCGCCGTGGCGGTCACGGATCAGGACCGCCACCGCGCAGCGGAGATGGCCAATGCCTATACGGCCGAGCTTCGCGCCCTAAGCCGGAACCTGGCCGTGACCGAGGCCTCCGCGCGGCGCATCTTTTATGAAGAGCGGTTGACGGAGGCCAGGGGAGCACTTGTACGGGACGAGCTTCACTTCGAACAGGTGCAGCAGAAGAAAGGTCTGGTTCAGCTCGATGTCCAAGCCAAAGCGATGATTGAAGGTCTGGCGCTGCTCCGCGCCCAGGTTGCGGCCAGGGAAGTGGAGGTCCAGGCGCTGCGCTCATATTCGACCGAACACAACCCGGAGCTTGAATTGGCCGAGGGCGAACTGGCGTCGCTGCGGGCAGAGGCCGCCCAGTTGGAGCAGCGCAACCATTCTTCCGGATTCGCCGACTTGGGGTTGGGGGATGTTCCGGGCGCCGGAATGGAATATCTGCGTGCCGAACACGAACTGAAATACCAGCAGGCGATATACGACGTGTTGATGAAGCAGCTGGACGCAGCCCGCCTGGATGAGGCCAAGGACGCGGCCATCATCCAGGTGGTCGAAGCAGCCATCGACCCGGATCGCCGATCGTCGCCCAAGCGCGCTCTCATCCTTGTGCTTACTACATTTCTGGGAATGCTGAGCGGGTGCATCGTGGTATTGATCCTGTGGTGGAAAGAACTGGCCCGCTTCTATCCCCGCGCCGCCAGCCGTATCCAAGGACTTCAAAACGCACTTCGGGAGCGACCAAGTGACAGCGGCTGACCCCGTAATCTTGTCAAAGACTGCTTCCCCCCCGACCAGCGCATTCGGGCAAGAGCCGGAATCACTTGCGGATCCAGCCCACTCGGCGGATCGAGACGCATTAATAGATCAGATTGCTCGGCCATCCCTTGCTGCCGTTGTTCCAATTCCTTCGCTGCGCTCGAACTTCGCATGGACGTTTGCCGGCAACATGCTCTATGCCGGATGCCAATGGGGCATGATTTCGGTGCTGGCCAAATTGGGCAGTCCATCGATCACCGGGCAGTTTACCCTGGGCCTGGCTGTTTCCGCACCGGTATTCATGTTTACCAACCTCCAGCTTCGGGCCGTGCAAGCCACCGATGTGAATGCGGATTGCGGATTCGCGGATTACTTTTCTTTACGACTGCTCGCAACTTTGCTCGGGCTTGCAGCGATCATTAGCTTGCTCCCGTTCGCGGGAGCTTCGCGGGCGGTGCGGCTGGTCGTCCTGCTGGTGTCTCTTTCAAAATGCATCGAATGCATGAGCGATGTGACTGCCGGCCTGTTGCAGCGGGAAGAGCAACTGAAACTCGTTGCGATCAGTCTGATTATTCGCGGCGCAGCTTCGGTCTTTGTCTTCTCGATGACGTTTACCTGGTCGCACAACCTGGCCCTCTCTGTGGCCGCAATGAGTGGCGTTTGGCTGGCTGTGCTCATGTTCTACGATGTGCCGAAGGCCCGCAGATGGACCACCGGTCACGAGATGTTCTTCCGCTTCGACCGCCGCGCCCTGGGCCGGTTGGCCATGCTGGGGCTGCCCTTGGGCTGGGTGGCCACGCTCACCTCGCTCGGCGTGAACACGCCCCGCTATTTCCTCGAGTACTACTGCGGCCTCGAGGAGCAGGGCATTTACTCCTCGCTTGCGTACCTCTTCGTTGTCGTCAGCCTGGTGGTTGTTGCTCTTACCCAGTCCGTCACCACGCGTCTCGCCCGCCTGTTCGCGGACGGCGACCGAAAAGAGTTCGTCCTGCTGCTCAGCAAACTTTCCCTGCTCGGTATGCTGGTCGCGGTGGCCGGAGTGCCCCTTATGCTTCTGTTCGGCCGACCACTGCTGACCCTTCTCTACCGGTCCGAGTATGCGGAGCACACAGGGCTGGCCGCACTCCTGATGGGTACCGCGGGGCTCTATACGGTGGGGGCGTTTTTATCGTGCGGGCTGACAGCCGCGCGAAGGTTTCGCGCTCAGGTTCCGAGCGTCATCGCAGCAACGGTCATCGGTGGAGCGGGTTCGGCCGTTCTGGTTCCACGCTACGGCCTGGCCGGCGCTGGAACGGGGCTGCTTCTCTCGGTCTTGGTGCAGGTGCTGGGAAGCTTGTGGGTCTTGCATCACGTCGTCACCGCGGAGTTGCAGACGTAACGCTCGCGCGAAGCGGTCACTCAAGCGCTTTCTTTTTTCCAGCAGACCAAAGCGTGCTGAACTAAGACCCGGCAAACGCAAACGGTTCACGCAGCGCTCAGAATACTCGAGCCGCTGGACGGACACATCAGGACGGTCCAATCCATGTATTGGTATTACTGCATCATCGGCCTGGTCTTTTGCGGCACGGCACCCTCGCTTGAATATGACGAGAAGCTTCGCCGCTATCTACATATCCTGTATTTCCCATGCGTGCTCTTTGCCCTTGCCATGTTCATTGGTCTTCGCGCTTCGAGTCCTGACTACGGTTCATACTCGGCATGGTTCGATTCGATCGCTTCGGCGAACATCGTTGCCCAGGACTGGCAGAAGGACCCGGCCTTCTTCCTGGTTTGTTACATCGTCTCCGCGCTAAGGATAAGTTTTGTAGGCGTCACGCTGTTCTTCGCCGCTGCTGCATTAGTTCTGCAGCTTTGCTTCGCCAGGCTTGTTTGCGAGCATAGATGGATCACGCTGCTGTTCTTCCTCATCGTCTGCCGCACATTTGTTGGTTCCGACATGGCCTCGATTCGCAGCGCGGTGGCCATACCGCTGATGTCCTGCGGCATTGTCCTTGCCTTCCGGGGCAAGAAGAAGACGGCGCTGCTGCTCTATCTTACCGCTCTCTCGTTTCATCTCTCAGTTCTCATCGGCCTGTTTCCGTTTGTCCTTTGCATGCTGAATGTCCGATTCCGCTCCCGCTGGTGGGTATTGTCGATGGCTACTGCGGCAGCAATCGCTGAAATCTGCCTTCAGAGTCTGGTAGAGCTTCTTTCCCGCGACAGCAGGACATCCATTTACATGGATGTCTCGGGCTTATTGCATGGGCCACCGCGAGCCTACCTGGCCTACATCGCGGCGCGCGCGATCGTGCTGGCAATCACATTGTGGTTCTTCTGGAACCGCGTTTCACCCGAGAGCCGGATGGTGTTTTTCTGTTTTTCTCTCGGCATCTTCATTCAAATTCTCTTTATATTTAACAACGCATTAAGCTGGCGCGGGTCAGACATCTTCGGCCTCTTCGACATGGTCGTTCTTCTTCTCCCGCTGCGATTATTGAAAGGAAGCGGGCGCGTTTTGTATTCCGTCGCGGTCGCCGGCCTGGGGATAGCCTTCGTAGTTACCGGAATGATCCTCGAACCTTACCGCTGGATTTTTGCTTAACTAGGAAGAGAAATCCCGGGACTGGAGATGGCGCGCATGCTGGGAGATTCCTCTGTGGAGCAGCGAAACACGGATCGCGCCTGGCAGCAGCCGAATCCGTGCGCGCCCTCGGGTTACGAGAGCTCGAGCAATCAGCTGGGTTTGAAAAGCGTCGTTCGCGAGGCCCGGGCTCTGTTCGCGAGTTACGGATTCGTCGGCATCTTGGACATGACGCTATGCGTGCTCACTGCGAAGCTGCGCTTCTCCAAAGCGCGCATCGTGCGTAGCCCGGCGTATATCCGGGGAAAGCGATGGATTCGAGTTGGCCCGGGATTTACCACCGGGCGCGCGTTGCGGATGGAAGTATTTCCTTGCGACCAATCCAGCCGGATTCGCATTGACATCGGCCACCATGTGCAACTGAACGACAACGTTCATATTGCCGCGGTCGAGGGCGTTCACATTGGAAACCACGTGCTGATTGCCAGCAAGGTCTTCATCTCGGATCACAATCACGGAAAATACTCCGGTGAGGGACAGCAATCACCTTTGGTTCCACCAGCCGCGCGCGTGCTTGACTCCAGACCGGTCTTTATCGAGGACAATGTGTGGATTGGAGAGTTTGTTTCCGTGCTGCCCGGGGTGCGGATCGGCGAAGGGTCGGTCATCGGAACCATGTCGGTGGTCACCCACGATATTCCTCCCTTCAGCATCGCCGTGGGAAGTCCCGCCCGCGTGATCAAGCGCTTCAACTTTGCTACCAGTTGTTGGGAGCGCGTCTAAACAAGGCCTGGGAATTTGGCCGATTATCCAAGGCTGAGTTGTGGGTCTGCACCCTTGCGTAGGCGAAGTTCCATTCCGGCGCGCCACGAAATGTCATTTGGCCCCAATTGAATCGGTCGTGGGGCTGGTACTTTGCGGTCGAGGTTGTGGGCTTGATTGTATTCAGAAGGGCCGTGGTCTTTGCACCGTTTTTCAGTGGAGATGCCCCCGTGAGCCGGCCGCGGTTCGTCGGGTCAGTTCTCGCCGAAATGATGCCTGTCGATGTCGTGACCAGCGATTTTGATCACGCGCGCAAGAGGAAGCGGAGTCAGTTTTCCTGTCCCCCGTTTGAGAAAGTCGTTTGCCTTCCTTCGCATCCCTATGGCGGCAATGTCGGCGCGGCGCGACTGCTTTCGCACCTCGATTTCGCCTTCAAAGCAGCAGTTTACTTTTGGGAGAATCGAGACCAATATGATGTGGTCTACTCGACTGTCCCCCTGAATGTGATGACCTGGCTGGTGTTCATTCTAGCGCCGGGCCAGATGAGAATCATCGACGTGGTCGATATCTGGCCCGACGTGCTGCCATTTCCCCCGCTCACAAGAACGCTCCTTGCGCCGGTTTTTGCACTTTGGAAATGGTTTTTCAAGTCCGCTGTCGGGAAGGCCGACATGGTGATGGCCGTCTCCGACGAGTTCGCTCTCGAGGCAGCTTGCTACGCCAATCCGACCGCGATGGTGAAGCGATTCTACATCGGACATGAAAGGCTAGAGGCAATGACCGAGAAGCAGACGGTGTTCACGATCGCATACGTCGGAAACCTGGGCCGGCTTTACGACTTCGAAACGCTCCTCGACGTGCTGGATGGAGACGAATTGCGGGATCGCGTGCAACTATTCATCATCGGCAATGGAGATCGGGAGGACTGGCTGCTCAGGGAACTCGAAGTGCGGAATCTGCGCTACCGCTTCTTTGGCCCAATCTACGATCGCGCCCGGCTTGCGGAGATACTGCGCGGTTGCCACGTCGGCTTCAATGGATACATTAATACGACTGCGGCGTTTTCCTACAAGGCTAATACCTATTTGGCTGCCGGCCTTCCCATGCTCAATTCGATGAATGGGGACCTGCGGCGGCTGGTGGCGGCGCACCATCTGGGCGAGAACTACGAAGGCGGAAACCGCCAGCAGCTTGGCGAATGCATCTTTCGCCTCCTCAGGAACGGGACAGTGGAGATGGCCGCCTGTTGCGAGAGGTTCTTTTCAACTCAATTGGAAGCGACGGGCATCTGCGCGGAAATTAGTGAATTCATCGAGTCGAGGCTCCATTTGACGCGCGTATCTCTGTAGAGATCCGGAGGTCTAAACTCGGGGAATCATACGGCCGAGAGGGCACCTCTTGGTGCGCATCCGGAAGAGGTGATGGTTGATGAAATTCAAACAACGGGGATGGCGCTTCTCGGTCAAATCAGCTTTCGACTGCGGCTTTGCGTGCTGCGCTCTTGCCATTCTCTCGCCTCTGCTTCTCGCTGTCTCCCTGCTGGTGTGGGTGTCCATGCGACGCCCCATTCTTTTCCGCCAACAGCGGCCGGGCCGGTTTGCGAAGCCCTTCCTGCTGTTGAAATTCCGCACTATGCTGGAGTCGTGTGACCGCAGCGGCAACCTCTTGCCGGACGCGCAGCGCTTGACCCGCGTCGGGCTTTGGCTTCGAGCAACAAGCATCGACGAGTTGCCCCAGCTGTGGACCGTTTTCCGCGGTGAGATGAGCCTGGTGGGGCCGCGGCCCCTTCTGATGGAATATCTGCCTCGTTATTCCCCCGACCAGGCGCGCCGACACGAGGTCATGCCAGGCATTACCGGATGGGCCCAGATTAAAGGCCGCAATGCACTCTACTGGGACGAGAAAGTCGCGTTCGATACATGGTATGTGGACCACTGGTCGTTGTGGCTCGATGCGAAAATCCTGTTCAAGACCTTTGGGATGGTCCTACGCCGCGACGGCATTTCGAATGGTAGCCATGCAACGATGCCAGAGTTCATGGGCATCTGCGCCGCATCCGGAATGGACGGCGACAGCGAAAAAGCTACGGAGCAGTAGCGCTAAGTCGAAGCGCGGGGCAACATGCGCGCCGGCGAGAGCGCGGTTTCAGTTTGGGAGCGGGATGCATCTGTTGATCTATTGTTTCGGTGGCTTCGGAAAAGAGGTCATCGACATTGCGCGCCGCCTCAACATGGTGTCCGCACTCTGGGAGACCATTGCTTTCCTGGACGATGCGCCCCGGGGGAACACCTACTACGGCGCCGATGTCTTCCGGCTGGAGTCGGTGCAGGAGCGGTTCGGGACAAGTTTTGTCGAATCCGTGATTGCCAACGGCGAGCCCGCCATTCGCAAAGCAATTTTCGAGCGGCTGGCCGCGGCTGGAATTCCGCTGACCTCGCTCATTGACGCTGGCGCCGTGGTCTCGGAATCGGCGCATATCGGCCGCGGCGCAGTAATCTTTCCCGGCTGCTATGTTTCGAGCTCTGTTCAAATCGGTCTTAACGTCGCCATCGTTGCCGGTTCCACCATCGGCCACGATGCCGTACTGGCCGATCATGCCGTCATCTCCGGCCATGTGAATGTGGGTGGAGGGTGCACCATCGGCAGCGAGAGCTTTATCGGCATGGGTTCCCAAATCAAAGAGAACACGCGCATCGGGAAGTCTGCCATTGTCGGAATGGGATCTGTCGTCTGCGCGGATATTCCGGATGAAGTCATCGCCATGGGAAACCCGTGCCGCCCCTTGCGGCCCAACCTCAACAGAAGGGTATTCAGTTAGGTGGACACAATGACCACAATCACCGCCATAAACAACCGGCAACGCTACGACAAGGTCTTCATGGAAGCCTTAAACCTTCAACCGCAGGATCTAAACGAAGGCCTGATCTATAACTCCGTGGCCTTGTGGGATTCGGTGGGCCACATGTCCATGATGGCCGCGCTCGAAACCGAGTTCGACATCATGATGGAAACGGACGACATCATCGACTTCAGCTCCTATCAAAAAGGAGCCGCCATTCTCGCTAAGTACGCGGTCGAGTGCTAGCCATCGCACGGGGTCGACGCAACCAGCGACGCGGTTGACGGATGAATTTCTTTGACGACATGAGCCGCTTGGCCGGCGCCACGGCCCTGATCTCCGAGGATGGCCGGACGACCAGCTTCCAGGCTTTGGCTGCGGAAGCCGACGCATTCGGCTTCCTCCTTTCCCGGCGCGCATTGGTCTTCATTCTTGCCGACAGCTGCATACCCGCGGTGCTGGGTTATCTGGGCTGCCTGCGTGCACGGTGTCCTGCTCTGTTGCTGGCGCGGGACATTCATCCCGACCTGCTCAGCAACCTCATCGCCATCTACCAGCCGCATTTTCTCTGGCTACCGCGCGAGCGGGCGAGCCAGTTCGCAGGCGGAACGGAACGCTACGGCGTCGGTTCCTATGTCCTGTTCGATCGAGGCGCGGAGCCGCTCGAGGTCTACGGCGAATTGGCGTTACTCGTGACCACCTCAGGGAGCACCGGCAGCCCCAAGCTGGTGCGGCTATCCTATGGCAATCTGGCCGCGAACGCGGGTGCCATCGCCACCTACCTGGCGATCGGCGCCGAGGATCGCGCCATCACGACGCTGCCGGTGAACTATGTCTATGGATTGTCGGTAGTCAACTCCCACCTCCATGCCGGCGCCAGCATTGTGCTGTCGACGGGTAGCCTGACCGAGAAGCGATTCTGGGAGCTGTTAAAGGCAGAGCGCGCCACCACGTTCGCCGGCGTGCCCTATACGTTCGAGCTATTGCACCGCCTGGGCTGGAGCCGCATGAACCTGCCCAGCCTGAAAGTACTGACCCAGGCAGGGAAAGCTCCATGCGTCGCTGGTGCGCGAGTTCGCCACCGAATGTCAGGCCAAGGGCATTCGCTTCTACGTCATGTATGGCGCCGCGGAGGCCACGGCGCGCATGTCCTATCTGCCTCCCAGCATGGTCATGGACAAGCCGGCGAGCATCGGGATCGCCATTCCCGGTGGAGCGTTCGCGCTGGAAGGGCCGGACAATTCTCCCATCGACAAACCTGAGACGGTTGGCGAACTGATCTACCGCGGCCCCAATGTGTCGCTTGGATACGCTGAGTGCCGGAAAGACCTGGCCCTGGGAGACAAGCGCGGCGGCGTCCTGCGAACCGGCGACCTGGCCACGCGGGATGGGGATGGCATCTATTCGATCGTTGGGCGGAGGAGCCGCTTCGTGAAGCTGTTCGGCAACCGCGTCAACCTCGAGGATGTCGAGCAGCTATTGCGCAACGCGAACATCGAGTGCGCCTGCACGGGCAACGACCAGGTGCTTACCATCCACATCACCGATGCTTCGCGGCAGGACGAAGTCCTCTCCTCGGTACAGCAATGGACCAAGCTGCCGCGCGCGGCGTTGCGAACCGCCGTGACCGAATGCATTCCCCGCAATGAAGCCGGAAAGATCACCTACGTAAAGCTGGCCTGAAAGCGATGCCCTCCTTGCTGCCCTGTCTCCAGCAACTACTCGAACTCGAGCCGTACTCGCTCCGCGCGACGGAGAAGACGGAGCTTTACGAACACGCTCTTTTGAGCCTCACCCGCCATCATGACGAGCACTGCCCCGCTTATCGCCGCGTCGTCCGCATGCTCGGCTACGATCCATCGCGCGATCTGGCCGTCGATCAATTCCCGTTCATCCCGGTTCGGTTGTTCAAGGAGTTTGACCTGAGCAGCGTTGCGCTGCACGATGTCACCCGGACCATCACCTCCTCCGGGACTTCGGGGCAAGCTGTCTCGCGGATCCATCTGGACAAGACCACGGCCGCCAACCAGACCAGGGTCCTGGTCAAGATCGCCTCCTCCTTCACCGGTGGAAGGCGCCTGCCATTCCTGGTGATCGATAGCCCGGCCGTGCTCAAGGATCGGGCGCTGTTCTCGGCCCGCGGCGCCGGCATCGTCGGCTTCGGCATGCTCGGCTGCGATCCAACCTATTTGCTGGACGAAGATTTCGCCATCGACTTCGCGCGTCTGGCATCGTTCCTGGCAAAGCATCAGGGCGAAAAGATACTGCTCTTTGGATTTACCTTCGTGGTCTGGGAGCGACTCTATAAGGCTCTCGAGCGTGCCGGCCGCTCGCTAAGGATCGAGGGAATTCTTATCCACGGAGGAGGCTGGAAGAAACTCGCCTCGCTGGCCGTCGACAATGTCACATTCAAGGCAGGGGTGCGCGCGCGAGTGGGAATCTCCGCCGTCCACAACTACTACGGAATGGTAGAGCAGGCAGGCTCCATCTTCATGGAATGTGCGGAAGGCGTGTTGCACTCTTCGATATTCTCCGACATCATCGTCCGCGATCCCGCCACCTTCGCTTCGCTCGGACGGGGTCGGGCGGGGCTGATCCAGTTGCTCTCCCTTTTGCCAGTGAGCTATCCGGGGCACTCCATTCTTACCGAGGATGTAGGCGAGATCCTCGGGGTGGACGATTGCCCCTGCGGACGGTTGGGAACCTACTTTCGTGTCGAGGGGCGCGTCAAAAATGCTGAAGTGCGCGGCTGCAGCGACGTGTAGGCTTCCCACGGATGCTCATTTGAACTACGTGATGGGCGCACCGGAACAGTTCTGCGCCCGGCCCCTAGTGCCATGTTCAGCTCCGGTTCGCGCCTTGTTGTCCCGCTTGTCCGCCGGACTCGTGGCCGACAAGGCGTCCAGTTCCATGCCGGACGTGATCTCCTTCGCTTGGTGGTGCCGCAAGGCGAATCTGGAGCGGCTTTCCCAGGTGTATGACGACGGGACCGTTCGCCTGGGGCGGGGCCTCGCCTTCCATGTTACGCCGGCCAACATGCCCGTGAACTTCGCATTCTCGTGGGCCTTCTCGCTGCTGGCTGGCAACGCCAACGTGGTGCGGCTGCCCGCTCGGGATTTCCCGCAGATTCCATTTCTTCTCGGGCATGTGTGCCGGCTCCTCGAGGAGCCGGAGTTTATGAGCCTGCGGGCCATGAATGCCTTTGTCGCCTACGGAAGGGAACAGGAGATCACGGCGGCCTTCAGTGCGATGGCTGACGTGCGTATCATTTGGGGTGGCGATGCGACCATTGCCGCGATTCGCAAAGCATCCCTCCCGGCGCGCGGCATCGACGTCTGCTTTGCTGACCGGTATTCGTTCTGCGTCGTCAGCGCCGCGCAAGTTCTCGAGCTCGCCGACCCCGCTCTTGAGCGCCTTGCCGGCAAGTTTTTCAATGACACTTACATCATGGATCAGAACGCCTGTTCCTCCCCGCACCTGGTGGTCTGGGTGGGCGGCGAGGACGAGGCCGCGGCAGCGGGCAGCCGCTTCTGGAGCGCCGTGCAAAAGCAGATCGACCGCCGCTATGAGATCTCCTCCACAGCCGCGGTAGACAAGTTCGCCCAGGCCTGCCGCGACGCCATCGAACTTGATTCTGCGATTGCTTTCGAGCGGGAGGACAATCGCCTGGTCCGGTTGCAACTGAGCGAGCCCTTTCCGGGGATCGAAAGCCGGCGCTGCCACAGCGGGTACTTTTATGAGTGGGTGATCCCCCGGTTGCACGACGCAGCCGCCATGGTGACCAGCAAGTATCAGACCCTGACCTATTTCGGGCTTCCAAGGGAGGAACTGGCGTCGTTCGTGACCCGCAACCGGCTTCCCGGGATCGACCGCATTGTGCCCGTCGGCGAAGCCATGGATATCGGTCCCATATGGGATGGGTTCGACCTGATCCGGACTCTCTCGCGCGTTTGCGACATTCGCTGAAAGGAGGAGAGGCCATGCTGCTCGATGGAAAGACGGCGCTGATTACTGGCTGTCTGAAGGGTATCGGCTATGAGGCGATGCAGGGTTTCGCCCGGCAGGGGGCGAGTATCGTCGCCTGCTGCCAGTTTCATGATCCGCTATTTGAAGAACGCGCCCGGCAACTCGCTGCGGAGACCGGCGTCGGCATCACTCCCGTGGTCTTCGATCTGGCCAGTACGGACGAGACCCTCACGGCCATGCGGGAACTGGTTGTTGCCCGCCGCCGGATCGATATTCTGCTCAACATCGCGGGCATGACCGAGGACTCACTATTTTCCATGACCGCGATGAAGAGCATGCGGCGGGTGTTCGAGATTAATTTCTTCGCCCAGATGCTGGTCACGCAATATGTGAGCAAGCTGATGATCCGGCAGAAGTTCGGAAGCATCATCAATGTTTCCTCGATCACTGCCATCGACGGAAACGCAGGCCAGATATCCTATGGCTCCTCGAAGGCAGCTCTCATTGGAGCCACAAAAACGCTAGCGTCCGAGTTGGGCGACCACGGCATTCGCGTCAACGCCGTCGCCCCAGGGGTGGTCACAACGGATATGACCGCTTCCATCCCGGCCGAATCGTTTGCAAGACTGTGTTCACGCATCCCCATGGGACGCGCGGGAGCGCCCGCCGAAGTGGCCGGGGTGCTGTTGTTTCTGGCTTCGGATCTATCCAGCTATGTTACCGGCCAGGTGCTGCGTATCGACGGCGGCATCGGCTAGCGGAACTACTGCTGGCAAGGAATTGAATCATGCTGTTGCAGGGCAAGAACGCGATTGTAACTGGCTGCGCCCGGGGCATCGGCAGAAAAATCCTGGCTGCATTCGCCGGAAACGGCGCCAATGTATGGGCATGCTGCCGTTTGCGTACTCCGGAGTTTGACGGGATGGCTGAACAGCTGAGCCAGTCACACGGGGTCCGAATCACTCCCCTTTGCTTCGACCTCACCGACGGAGCGGCCATGAAGGAAGCAATGAAAACAGTCATAGCGGAAAAGGTTCCCGTTGATATTCTCGTGAACAACGCCGGGATCACCTACAGCGCCCTCTACCAGATGACCTCGATGGAAAAGATGCGCGAGGTCTTCGAAGTAAATTTCTTCGCCCAGATTGCGCTGACGCAATATGTCATCAAGATGATGGCGCGCCAGAGGGCGGGATGCATCATCAACATTTCGTCCACGGCTGCGCTCGATGCGAATCCCGGGCGAGGCGCTTACGGAGCGAGCAAGGCAGCCGTGGCCTGCATAACACGCGTCATGGCGCATGAGTTGGCATCGCAAAATATTCGCGTAAATGCGATCGCGCCCGGCATCACCGATACGGACATGGTGGAGACCAGCATGTCAAAGGCGGCCATCGAAGAAGCCGTACGGAATACCCGCTTGAAACGGATGGGCAAGCCTTCGGAGATTGCCGATGTCGCCGTCTTCCTGGCCTCGGAATTTGCTTCTTATGTGACTGGAGAAGTGATGCGGGTCGATGGTGGCTTGCAAACCTGAAAGGAGAATCAGATGCCTGATCCGCGCTCCATCACGGACGTCCGCGCAATGGCCACACGCATGCGGAGAAACATTCTGGCCATGACTTTTGGAACGGGGCAGAACGGTGCTCATGTGGCGCCGGCTCTCTCGATCGTTGAAATCTGCGCCGTGCTCTACGGAGCGGTGATGAAGCTAGATTTCCGGA
The DNA here is from genome assembly GCA_963787145.1 of uncultured Acidobacteriaceae bacterium. Lineage (GTDB taxonomy): Bacteria > Acidobacteriota > Terriglobia > Terriglobales > Acidobacteriaceae > PALSA-350. The sequence continues at coordinate 178,566 of CAWBBY010000023.1, read as the reverse complement.
ACCCGCTCTGGCCGGATCGGGACCGGTTTTTGCTCAGCAAGGGACACGGCGCCCTGGCTCTTTACGCGGCGCTGGCCGAGGCGGGCTTCCTCACGCTGGACGAGCTGCGAACATTTGAGGCTCCGGAAAGCCTGCTTTCCGGGCAACCGACGATGTGTGTCGAGAAGGGCATTGAGATCTCCAGTGGAAGCCTGGGGCTGGGCCTTTCGGTCGGCATTGGCATCGCGCTCGCCGGAAGGAAAGCGGGGCGCCGCTACAGGACTTTCGTCCTGTTGGGCGATGGCGAGTGCAACGAGGGAACGGTCTGGGAAGCGGCCATGGCGGCAGCTCATTTCAAACTGGGCAGCCTGATCGCCATCATCGATGCGAATGGCCTGCAGAGCGACGGAGCCTGCGACGGCATCATGAACATGCGTAGCCAGGAGGCCAAGTGGAGCAGCTTCGGTTGGGAGGCGCGCAGCGTCGACGGTCATGACATCGCCGCCCTGGTCGACTCTTTCGCTCCGCGCGACGATCACGATTGTCCGCTCGTCATCGTCGCGACCACCGTGAAGGGCAAAGGAGTTTCCTTCATGGAAAACAACAATCTGTGGCATAACAATCGGCTCACTCAGGTCCAATACGACCAGGCGTTGCAGGAGTTGAATGCCTCCGAAGAGCTGGTTGCAGGCTGGTCGTGACGCGCGATGCCGCTATCAAGCGCAGTCTTCACTCCACCTCGTTGACACATGTGGCGCCGGTTTTCATCAATTCCGCGGAACACCTTTGAGGTCACACCTGCACCTGATACCCCGCCAGTGAAGGAGTAAATATGCTTCCCATCCATCCATCGAATGCCCGGCTGTGGTCCATGCTCGGTTCCCGCGGAACGTTCGGGGTCGCGATGCTGGACGCCGCGGCAAACGTCGCAGACGTCATGGTTTTGACGGCAGATCTCTGTGTTACTTCGGGCCTGGAGCGATTTCGCATCGCGCACCCGGACAAATTTCTCAACGTCGGCATTGCCGAACAGAATATGATCGGCATTGCCGCGGGCCTTGCCAAGGAGGGCCTTAACACCTTCGCGACCACGTTCTCCACGTTCGCCGCGATGAGGAGCTACGAGCAAATCCGCGTGCACCTTGGCTACATGGGAATGAACGTCAAGGTGATCGGTCTGGCCGGAGGTTTAGCGATGGGGCACTTCGGTAACACGCATTATGGCATTGAAGATCTGGCTCTGATGCGCGCAGTACCCGGCCTCACCGTCATTGTACCGGCTGACGGTGCGGAGATCGTGAGGACCATCGAGGCCCTCATCACGCATCAAGGGCCGGTTTTCGTGCGCCTGACCGGCGCCGTCAACAATCCCGTCGTTTATTCAAAAGAGTACGACTTTGCCATCGGCAAAGCTGTTGCTCTCCGGCCGGGCACGGATGTCGCCATCTTCGCCTGCGGTACCATGGTTCACGAGTCGCTGGCGGCAGCTCGCCTGCTCGAGGCCCAGGGTGTGTCGGCTTCGATGACAAACATGCACACATTGAAGCCGCTCGACACTAAAGCGGTCGATGATCTCCCATCGAGCATTCAGCTGCTTGTCACGGTTGAGGAGCATGGCATCGTCGGCGGCCTCGGGGGCGCCATCGCAGAGCATACAGCGAAACGAGGCGGCGCCTTGCCGCAGCTGTTTCTAGGCTTGCCGGACAGCTTCGGCAAGAGCGGCGACTATAAATACCTGCTGGGAAAGTATGGCCTGACCGGCAAGCAGATTGCCGCCAAGATCATGGCATCTCTTGGGGGCCCGGCGGTTGCGCAGCCCGAGCCGCTCATCGCGATGGGATACTCGCTTCGGAGTTGAATCACCAAGTCACGTACGGTGGTTCGAAGACTGCGAATCTCAACCTCACCACTGCCCACGAAAAGATTCTTAAACTACCAGGAGCTTATGCCGACCCCTCACGAGCTTGCGCAAGTCCATGCGGCGCAGATCGCACCGCGCGACGTCCGGGAGCCTTCGGCGGCGCGCGGCGGCGGGGAGTGGCCGTTTTTTGCCGAGGACGAAATCGAGGCGGCTGCTCGTGTGTTGCGTTCCGGGAAAGTGAACTACTGGACGGGCGAAGAGGGAAAGCTGTTTGAGCGCGAGTTTGCCGCCTTTGCCGGGTGCGAGCGCGCGATCGCGCTCGCAAATGGCACCATCGCGCTCGAATGCGCGTTGAAGGCGCTCGGCGTCGGTATGGGACATGAAGTGGTGACCACAAGCCGGACCTTCATCGCCTCAGCCAGTTGTGCAGTCATGGTGGGTGCGCGGCCGGTCTTTGCGGACGTTGATCGCGAAAGCCAGAACATCACTGCCGAGAGCATTCAGAAAGTCCTCACGCCGCGCACCAGGGCGATCATCACCGTTCATCTCGCCGGCTGGCCCTGCGAGATGGACGAGATTCTGACGCTGGCGCGTGAGCGCGGCATTCACGTGGTGGAAGATTGCGCGCAGGCGCATGGCGCCACCTACCGAGGCCGTCCCGTCGGATCATTCGGCGATGTCGCGGCGTTCTCCTTTTGTCAGGACAAGATTATGACGACAGCCGGAGAAGGTGGCATGGTAACCACTAACAGCGAGCAGATATGGAAAGCGGTTTGGTCACAGAAGGATCACGGCAAGAGTTACGATAAGGTGCACGATAGACAGCATGCGCCAGGCTTTCGTTGGTTACACGAATCTTTTGGAAGCAACGGCCGGCTGACAGAAGTACAGTCAGCCATCGGCCGCGTGGTTCTCAAGAAATTGCCACAGTGGCTTGAAACCAGGCGGCGACACTCGGAGCTGTTGACCGATCGCCTCGCACTTCTTCCAGGACTGCGAGTAATGACTCCCGCGGCCCATATCCAACATGCATACTACAAGTACTACCTCTTTGTTCGGCCAGACAAGCTCCGTGCAGGCTGGACGCGTGATCGCATTATGAAAGCTGTCATGGCCGAAGGCGTCCCCTGTTTCACTGGCAGCTGCAGCGAGATCTATCTTGAAAGAGCATTTCCGATCGAGTGGCGGCCCGGAAAGCGTCTTCCCAACGCGCGTGAGTTAGCGGAGACAAGCCTGGTGTTGCTTGTTCACCCTACTTTGACCGAGGACAAGATATTGGCTTCCTGTGCAGCTTTCGACAAAGTCATGGCTGTCGCCACGCGTGTCTAATGATCGCAATCAGAATGAGTGCACGAATGGCGTTCAACGGGCACAATCTATCGATCTGAACGAGGAATGCAGCCTATTCTTTTTTCGGTTTGCTCACAGCACAGACTAAGTGGCTACCATAAGCGCAGTTCTCGATAGTAGCCTCTCCGAACGTGATCGCGGCGGTCCCGCGTGTTCGATTTACCAATGACTTATTCAGGATAGCGTTTCTGACTCCCTTGAGCTATCGCACCTTTTACTGATTGCTGTTCTCGGATAGAGGCAACAAACATGCCAGAGAAACACCGTCCTTGGGCCATTTTCGTGCTCGAGCTCATCCTTATCGTCTTATCTGGCACAGTTGCCTGGCTGCTGCGGTTCGATTTTACTTTTCCCCATCCGACGCTCTTCCTGCGCGCGCTGCCGCTGCTGATAGTTCTGCGGATGGCGGCGATGGCGCGGTTCCACCTATTCCATGGTTACTGGCGCTACAGTGGAATCAGTGACGCGCTCGACGTGGTCAAAGCCGTCATGTTAGGCTCGCTCGCATTTTTGCTCGTCGAGCGATGGATACTGCGACAGTCTTCGCTTCCCATCTCCTTTTATTTTCTCGAAGCCATATTGACCGCTCTGGCGCTGGGAGGCATAAGGATCTTGTCTCGGGTGTGGATACAACGATCGGAGCGGCGTGCCACGTGGCAGACGGCGAAATCCGTCGTGGTTGTAGGAGCCGGCTGTGGCGCGGCCATGTTGCTGCGCGAATTGCCACGCAGCGGATACACGGCGGTCGCGCTGGTCGATGACGATCCGCGCCAAAGCTCGTGTGGCGCTCAATGGGATTCGGGTTGCGGGTTCAATCGCCGGGTTGCAGGCTGTGGTCGATCGTTATCATCCGGACGAAATCATGATCGCCATCCCTTCTGCGACCAGCGAGCAAATGCGTCGCATCACCGAAGTCTGCCACCGGACCGGGGTCCGCTTTCGCACCGTTCCCGGCCTGGCGGACCTGATCCATGGCACCGTAACAGTCGACCAGATGCGCGAGGTCAACCTGCAGGATTTATTGGGCCGCGATCCTGTCCAATTGAATCTTGACACCGTAAAGTGCCAAACTGCAGGACGTGTCATTATGGTGACAGGCGCCGCTGGTTCGATCGGTTCCGAGCTATGTCGCCAACTACTGAGTTATGGTCCGGCGAAACTGGTTTGCGTCGACCAAGCCGAAACCCCGCTCTTCTACCTGCAGCATGCCACTTCCGCTTCCAAGGTCGAAAAGGCTTATTGCGTTGCCGATATCACCGATCCTGTGCGTATGCGCGAGATCCTCGAACAACATCACGTCCAGGCCATCTTTCATGCTGCGGCATACAAGCATGTCCCGCTCATGGAACACAATTTGCAGGAGGCGGTAAAGAACAACGTGTTCGGATTGCTTTCCCTGATGGAAGTCGCCTGCCAATGCGATTGCGAGGATTTCCTGCTTATTTCCTCCGACAAGGCCGTAACTCCGAGCAGCTTCATGGGCTGTACCAAGCGGATCGGGGAACTGATCGTGGCCGCCCGGCCTTGCGGCCGGATGCGATGCGTCTCTGTACGGTTCGGAAATGTGCTTGGCTCTCAGGGAAGTGTGATTCCACTGTTCCAGGAGCAAATCCGATCGAAACGCCAGATCACTGTGACCCATCCCGACATCACTCGCTACTTTATGACCATACCGGAGGCGGTGTCACTGCTCTTGCAGGCTTTTGCCATCGGTAACAGTGGCGACATCCTGGTTCTAGATATGGGCGAGCCGGTCCGGATCCTGGACATGGCGAAGACGCTGGTCCAACTATCCGGCATTCCTCCAGGAGAAGTGGAAATCGTGTTCACCGGCTTGCGTCCGGGCGAGAAGCTGTTCGAAGAGCTGTTTTATGACTTCGAGCGACGGTTGAACACCGCCGCGCAAAAAGTATTTCGTACCCAGGGTCAGCTCGTCTCATGGCCAAGATTACTGGCCCATCTGGAGGTGTTACGTGCGGAAAGCGTCGCCGGCGTGCCTCATCGCATCCGTGCCGAAGTGAAAGAGATCGTTCCCCAATATCAGTGGCAGCATACGAGCGCCGGCGAGGAGTTCCCATCGGATATACCCGCGATTTCACCACTTGGTGTATTCGATATCGCCCTGGCGAACGCACACGATTAGCCTCTTGCTTAAGACGGGACTTGAAGGAACTTATGCGCCTTCGTATTGCTTCGGAGCCAAGATGGCTCAGATTCAATGGGAATGAGGCAATCCGAAACCCCACACCAAACCGATGCGCGGCTCGACCATGATTGTGCCAGTGCTGCGATAGTCTCGATCACTGTAGGTCGATGCCTTGAGCCAATCCATCGTGAAGCCAGCCCTCAAAGTGATGAGTCGCGACAGGCGCACTTCGCTTCCGGCGCCCCACACGAGTGCTGCCTGGTGGTCCCATCCGGAGTGTATTCCGGTTGAACCGCCATTGAGCGCAATGGCGCCTGCGCCCGACGTGACATACGGAACCACTCGAAGGCGTACAGGGGCGAACTCATGCGTCCAGAGAACGTCGAATTCATAGCGGCGTATGGGCCAGGTGATAGACCCCTGTCTTGGCCAGTAAAGAGTCGAGTTTGTCGGAGTATCGGAAAAGAGGATCCCACCGTAATTCCGGCCCCGTATCTTCCTCCGATACTCGGCAGATTTTCCCCACCCTGTGCCGTTCGTCTGCCAGAGTTTTACACCGTAGATGGTTTGGCCGGGAGAAGGTTTGGTAATCGAGCCGGTGATGTAAGTCGCAAGCGTTTGATGGCTGCTGGCAGATTCGCGGTCGTTGGCGGTTTGGCCATCGATGGCATTTTGGCCGAAGGCGTGGATCGCAATACAGGCGACAGCCCACAACAGGAGCAGGCGCTTGGAGATATGCATGGTCATCCTGAGCGCACTTCAGGCGATCTGTGCTCTCGTGATATTTGGGGGGGTTGGACCGCTTGAAAAGAGCATAGCCGGTCCTGCGCAATAAGCTACTGTTCTTGAGTAACATAAAGATAAGTCGCGGTAACTCAGAGTAGTAATGGCGCTAACTTGGTTAGGCGCTCTCATGTGACTTACAAACGTGCTGAGTGGCCGCGGCCGCTCAGACGACATACGGCCGGACCCCAAATAGGCGGTCGCGCCACCCGACGGTAACTGATTCGTGCCGATGTGGGCCTGAGAGACGCCACCGAATACGCTTTTAAGGTCGAGCGCGGGAAAACAGCGCCAGAAACGCCGGTCTCCCCGGTGATTCCATTTATCTCAGTCAGCGCCGTCTGTTGTAGGAATCTCATGAAAGCGTCGACCAAAGTGGTGGCAATTGCATCCGTCCTTGTCGTTCTGTTGCCGGCCCTTGCTTCGCCTTCTCAGACCGTGGGGGCGGCCGACCCTCTCAGTCCCGTTTCCTCGGGTTCCCATCCCGACGACCGCGCGGCTACGGATGCGAGCTCAACTTATGTTGAGCTGGATAGCTGGGTCTATCCGGCGCTTGAAAGACTGGCCGCGCAAGGGGTAATTCAATACAAGTTTCTGGGCTTGCGTCCTTGGACCCGCAGAGCGATCTACCAAATGCTTGCGCATACGCAAGGAACCGAGGTTTCTGAGCAACTGGTGCAGGCAATCAAGAAGGAACTATTCCGCGACGTTGCGATTGGATCAGACGACGTGGGCAAGGACATCTTCATCGAAAGAGTCTACAGCCGGACTCAATTCATTTCCGGCACTCCGCTCAACGACAGTTACCACTTCGGCCAGACCCTTGCCGACGATTTTGGACGGCTCTACGGCCACGGCTTGCAGCAGATCTCGGGCTTCGAAACGCGCGCGGAGCATGGCAGATTCTCCCTCTTTGTCCGCGGCGAATACCAGCGTAGTCCGGGCGTACCCGGATACAGCGCAGCCATCGCTGGTATCATCGCCACCCAGGACAACAATCCCATCCAGACCTATAGCAACGAACCGGTGGGGAATGTCTTTCGTCTGCTTGACACCTACGCATCGGTCGAGTTCCTGGGCCAGCAGTTCTCCTTCGGCAAGCAGAGCTACTGGTGGGGACCTGGATCGGCCAGCGCCATGATGCTCAGTGACGATGCAGAACCCTTCTATTCGTTTCGCATCAACCGCACATTGCCTCTCTATATTCCTCTTGTGTCGCGGCTTCTCGGGCCTTTCCGCTATGACAATTTCTTTGGCAAGCTCTCCGGGCACATGTATCCCAGGCAGCCGTATTTCTATGGCCAGAAGATCAGCTTCTACCCGACTAAGAACCTGGAACTGGGATTTTCCCGCGACGCGGTCATTGCCGGCGATGGAAGCACGCCACTGACTTTTGGTAACTTCTGGAAGAGCTTCACCAGCACGTCCAGTGGTACGTACATAAATTCACTGCGCAATGTCGATGGCGCCCGTCATGCCAGTTTCGACTTTAGTTATCGCCTGCCCGGCGTCAGGAACTGGTTGACCTTGTATACCGATTCCCTGGTCCACGATGACGTTTCGCCCGTGGATGCACCCCGGCACGCTGCGATCACTTCAGGCATCTATCTGTCCAGGTTTCCGTTCCTCTCCAAACTCGACCTGCACGTAGAGGGTGGCAGCAGCGACATCACTCCAAGGGCGGAGGGCGGGAAATACTATTACTACGAAGGCGTCTATCGCGATTGCTACCTCAACAAGCGGGATCTGTTGGGCTCCTGGTTAGGCCGGGAAGGAACCGGTGGACAAGCCTGGTCGACTTACTGGTTCAATACTCAGAGTACCCTCCAGGTGGGGTATCGCACCCTCAGGGTGTCCCAGCATTTCGTCCCCCAAGGCGAAGGCCAGCAAGCTGGCTATGGTGAACTGCAGTATCGCTGGAAGGATGGCTTGTCTTTGCAGTTTCTGCTGCAGGTAGAGCGCTGGGCTGCTCCGGTCCTGGCGCCGAGCCCGCAGACGGATGTGACCACCCAATTTCAGATTTCGTTCAACCCCAAAGGTTGGAAGCTTCCCCTGCGGCAACAATCCGCGGTGAATGCTGGTTACCAGGCGCGCTTTCCTTAGCTCCCAGTAGGTAGTCGTAGTCGAGGTCTGCCCTCTTGGGCAGACCTTTTTTTTTTGCTCGGCCTCGTCGAGAACCGTGGCGTTGATGAATTTCATGCGGCTTTCATTAGGAAAGCCTACACGTGGTCCTTTCTAGCGCGAAGTAGGAAATCCGGGTGCGTGCTTGATTTCTTTTCTAGCCGTCTAAGCGATTCCTGGACAGCCGGTTCAGACTTAACAGCCGGCGCACGGTATCCAAAAAAAGCCGGAGTCTTGTCGACTCCGGCTGAACAGGTTAACTGATTACCTTATCGGCGACGACCGCCCGACTCTATAGGAGGTTTCGGCGTGCACCATAGGAATGGGGCGATACAGTTAAACCTTTGTAAACATTGGCAGCCTCAGTGCACGGGCCGCCATCCTGGCGAAGAAACGCGTCGATTCCCTGCCGCATGATCCCGACATCCTCAAAGGTCGCATTCATCGCATCAATCAGGAGAATTGCCTCAACAGGTGGCTGCACAGTGCGCCCATCGATCTCCTGAAACGAAGTCAGCGACTTCGGTTCACCGTTGTCGGTCACCACGAAGTCATTCTGGGATAGGCCGCGCACCGCCTTGCCCGTTGAATCCGCGACCTCTATGTCGAGCGTGATTCGACGCTCTAATTTGATCCTGGCGGCTTCGCTTTCGTTCGTCTGTTCAACCCGGCATCTTGCGCGCCGAGAATCAGGGGTACGAATAGGCCAACGGCCATAATCACTGGGGCTAAGCGCAGAGGCCCTCCTCCGAACACACAGGATGATATTGTTCGGGTGGTGCCTCATGATAGTAGGCCCGCGGATAGCCCCCTGAATGGGTAATATTGCTCACAATCGCTGCTAAAGCGGCGATTATCGTACGGAAGCGCCGCCAGTTTTGCGGAAACGGATCGAGCGCGGTGTCAAACGCGCCCCCGCTTGCAGTGTTCACTCGTTGGCTGGAGCCTTGGTGATCGTGATTCCCGCGCGCGCATAGGGTGCAAGCGTCTTCTGTTTGGTCGTAGCGGCTACGATCATGCCGGTAACTTCACCGAGCGGGGCAATGACGTACGGAGAAACCGCGTTTAACTTTTCAGGCGAGGCTAAGACGATCGTTTCAGCGGCGCTGGCGCATAGGGCTCTTTTTACGTGCGCTTCCTCGAAGTCGCCGGTTGTCAGACCGAACTCAGGGTGGACGCCGGTCACGCCCATAAAGTAGGTGTCAGCGCGGATCCTGCCAATACCTTCAATCGCCGGGGCTCCCACCGACACTACGGAATGCTTGAACAGCCTGCCACCGATAAGAATCACTTCGATGTTTTGGTGTTCAACCAGCTCGACTGCAATGGTCGGGCTGTGCGTTACCACGGTCGCCTTCAGTCTCGCAGGAAAATGCCGCGCGATCTGGACTGCCGTCGTTCCTCCGTCAAGGATGACAACCTGGCCAGTGCGAACCATGCCCGCCGCGGCACGCCCAATCATCTTTTTCTCGTCCGTGGCCACACTGAGACGAGAGGAGAAATTTCCGGTCGCGGGTGAGGCTGGGAGAGCTCCGCCGTGAACCCGTTGCAGCAGGCCCTCCGCCGCCAGTTCTCTCAGGTCGCGGCGGATTGTGTCTTCGGAGAGCCCCAGTTCCTGGCTCAACTCCTTGGCAACGACCTGACCCGACCGCCGGAGAACATCGAGAATGTGTTGCTTGCGGTGGCTGGTAAGCACATAGCCACTATCGCATACTCCTTGGCATTATTGCACGAGATTACACGATATTGCACGATACCGCACGAGCTGATATTGTGAGTCGAGGCTCCTATGAACAAACCGACGCCCATGGTCATATTGATTGCCGGCCCTTATCGTTCCGGCACGAACGGCGATCCTCTCCGGATCGCTCAAAACCTCGACCGGCTTGAATCTTTCGCATTGTCCATCTACAAGGCGGGACACATCCCCGTGATTGGGGAATGGGTGGCGCTGCCGCTCATGAAACAGGCCGGCTCTTTGAAGCTTGGAGATGAGATTTCCGAGCAGTATTTGTATCCGGTGGCCAGCCGCTTGCTGGAGCGATGCGATGCGGTTCTGCGCATCGAAGGGGAGTCTAAGGGCGCGGATGAGGACCTGCGGCTCGCGCGCGAACTAGGGCTGCAAGTCTATTGGCGCATGGAAGATGTGCCGGTTCTCTCTGCCGCAGAGGAGCAACGGTAGTGAGCGATCTGAGGGAGCGTGTACGCGTCCATTCCGTAGAGGTGCTTTCGGATGATTGGTATGTTCTGAAGAAGACGACCTTTGATTTTGAGCGCAACGATGGAACGTGGCAGAGACAGTCTCGCGAAACCTATGACCGCGGGAATGGCGCAACGATTCTTCTCTACAACAGAAGAAAGAGGACTGTCATCCTGACGCGGCAGTTTCGCTATCCAGCTTTTGTCAATGGACACAGGAGTCTGCTGATAGAGACGCCGGCCGGACTGCTTGACGAGCGTTCTCCGGAGGAGGCAATCCGCAAGGAGACCTCCGAAGAGACCGGATATGTGATCCACGACGTAAAAAAGGTATTCGAAGCGTTCATGAGTCCCGGCTCAGTTACGGAAAAGCTCTATTTCTTCGTTGCCGAATACGATTCAGCAGAAAGGCAGCAGCATGGCGGCGGCGTAGTCGAGGATGGAGAAGACATCGAAACCATCGAATTAGAGTTGGAAGATGCCATCAGCAGAATTGCGAGCGGCGAGATCAGAGACGGGAAAACTATCATGCTCCTGCAATATGCAAAGCTCCACCTCTTCTCTTGAGGCATGTGCGGCGGCGACATTGACTCAAGGCGTTGCGGCCAGCTGTTTTTCCGAATCCGCGATCAGTTTCCGGAACACCTCGACGGCGGGAACACCTGGAGACTGGAGCGCATCTTTTGCGGCATAGCGCCAAACCGGCGGAGCGTCGAGTCGATTCCAGTTTTCATCGTCTTTGGTGGTGCAGCGATACAGAACAAACATGTCCTGTGACTGCCCGACCTCTACCTGCGGCTGCGGATCGGAAGGTGGAGGACCGCCCGGCGAGACACCTACCCGGCCTCCTGAATCTGTGGGCTCTAGCACAACGGGTCGATTGTTATTTGGGATGCCGCCAAGCGTCGGCTGTGCTATTTTGCCGCTGCCTTTGCGAACCGTAATGATCAGATCAGCCGTCCCGGCGTCCATCGCCAAGGAGAAGCGGCCCCATTCCATCAGAGCCTTCTCGACGTCCTCCTGGGCGGTCCGGTTGGCGTTCGGATTCTGAAGGTCCGTTCCAGCGCTGGGATCGACAAGTACTAGTACGGTGTGTGCCCGAAGAACGTCCGGGGGCAGCAAACCCTTTTTCTTGTCCTTTGCCGTTGCAACCAAACAGGAAAGGAGCAACACGGAAATTGTAAGGCTTCTGCGGTGCAGCATGCGCCACCTCCCGGATCGGACAAGTCTAGTCCAACCAGTGCCGGCAGCGAAAGGAACCTGCAATACCAAGTTCCCGCAACTCGGGTTATCCGTAAGTCGCCTTACCCGCTCCGGCATATCCGGCCCGCTAGCCGCTGCCAGGTAAGCTCGACCATCAGATCCCCGGTACGCGAGAAATTCGACCGGGAGCGCAATCATCGGCCAAAGGCTAAACTGAAGATCACCGCCATGTCAGCGTATGTTTTTAAACCGCGGCTGTTTGCTGGTTGCATCCTCGCCTTCTTGCTGACCCCTTCCGATCGAAGCCATGCGCAGCAGCCCTCGCCGCAGGCTTACGCTGCTTATCAAGCCGGAGTGGCTGCTCTCTCCCGCAACGATTTCAACACCGCGCGTGCAGAGTTCGAGAAGGTGGTTCGTCTTGCGCCAACCCTGGAGCAGGGACACAGCGCCCTGGGCACGGTCCTGGTGCGCATCGGGCGCACCAGTGACGGCATTCGCGAACTGCAGAAAGCCCTGGCCATGAAGGCAAGCGACGGGAGCGCCCAATTGAGCCTCGCTCTTGCCTACGAACAGGGCGGCCAGTTCACCAAAGCTCTACCATTGTTGGCGAAGCTCGAGGCCGCGGCCCGGAGCGAAAAGCGCCCGCTGCCAGTGACTGTGGCTGTGGCGTATGCGCGAGCGCTGGCGGCGACGCAGCAGTTTCCAGCCGCGGTCGAGAGAATGAAGGAGGCGATAGCGGAGGATCCGCACAATGCGGAATTGCAGGACGATTTGGGATCTCTCTATGCAGATCGTGAAGACTGGCCCAACGCGAGACAGGCATTCGCCGCCGCATTGCAGGAGAATCCGGACCTCGCCAGCGCCCATTTACATCTGGGGATGACATTGGAGGCGCAGCAACAGCCGGGTGCATTGGAGGAGCTAACCAGGGCCTATCAACTGGCGCCTGGGAACGGGGTGGTCGCCCTGCAGCTCGGTCAGGCACTCGCATCCGGCGGTAACGATGAACAGGCAATCCCGCTGCTGCAGCACGCACTGGAACTCGATCCCGGGTCGGCGCCGGCAGCCTATCAACTGGGCCTGGCGCTGCAACGCACCGGCAAACCAGACCAGGCAATTCCTCTTTTCCAAAAGGCCGCGCAAGCGGACACTCAAAATGCAGAGGTCCTGATCAACCTGGGATTGGCGCTCTGCCAGGTGCAACGAGTCAAGGAAGCGGTGCCGGTGCTGCAACGTGCCGTGTCTTTAACGCCCGGCAACATAACGGCTCACCAGGATCTTGCGGCGGCTTACATTCAACTCAACCAGTTTGACGATGCCGTGAGCCAGTTGCGCGCGGCGTTGAAGCTATCTCCGGACGCCGCGCAACTTCATTACAACCTCGGGCTGGCTTTCAAGATGCAGGACGATGCGGTCGATGCGATCCCGGAGTTGGAGGCGGCGGAAAAGCTCGACCCATCCGCGCCGGAGCCAGCGTACGCCCTGGGGCTGTTGTATTTGCAGGCCGGGCGCTATGCGGATGCAGCGCGGGAGTTGAACACCACACTCAAGCTGCAGCCTGAAAATGGTGATGCGTGGGCGACCCTGGGCAGCGTTTACAACCATCTCGACCAGCTGCCCCAGGCAGCCGCGGCTTTACAGGAGGCGATCCGGCGGTTACCGCAGCAGCCTGATCCTCACCTGACTCTTGCCGCGGTCCTGGCGAAACAGAATCAGCCCGCTCAAGCGACGGCAGAACGCAAGCTGGCCGCCGATCTCATGCGCACCAACATGAACCGTCAGCGGGCAGAGGTTGCCAGCAATTCGGGAGACTCCCTGCTGAAGAGCGGCAAGGTAGAGGATGCGATCGTAGAATTTCGCAACGCGTTGAGCTATTACCCGGACTACGCACAAGCGCACCTGGGCCTGGCGAACGCGCTCCAGCGGCAAGGAAACAACATCGAGGCGGCGGTGGAGCGGAAGAAGGCTGAGACCCTGGCTAAGAACCCATAGCACTAGCCTGAACTTCTCACAGCCCCCCCGGGAAAGCGATGGTCCGGTAGTGAGATCTCAATCCGTAACGAATGGCGGGTTAGAACCGCGGATCCGGGCCTGGCAACCAGGCACTCTGGAATATACAGTCGCTGCTTCTATCGGCTATAGTGTGGGGGTATGTCTGCGGCTCCCCTGGGTTGATCCGGACGGAGGAGGGTCACAGGGAATGGGTGCTTTCGCTAAACCGTGCGGGCCATGAGTCTCCTAGGTCGGTGTGTACTCATTTTGGTCCTGATCGCGTGCGGAGCTTCTGTCCTTTGTCTAAGGACAATCCGCGGCGCGGAGGATCAGCGCGCAGCAGAAGCTGTTGTGCGCAAGGTATACGCAGACAAGATTCGCGAAACCTATAATTTTCCCTTCGGCAAAGGCAATATCTCGCTTCCCGGCAACGCCGCTGTGGAGGGCGACGACTTTCTTCCAGCGAGCGCTTTTCCCGATGCTGCTTACTGCGGCCATTGCCACCAGGAGGCATATCATCAGTGGCGCCAGGCGCTGCATTCCAATTCCTTCCGGGCGCCGTTCTATCGCGCCAGCGTCAATATCCTGATACGGACAAAGGGGATCGAGTTTGCTCGCCACTGTGACAGCTGCCACAACCCTGTCGCTGTGCTGGCCGGCGCCCTAAATACCGGTTCCACTCTGGATAGATCCTTCGACCGGGACGGCCTTACCTGCGCCACCTGCCACTCCATCCAAAGCGTTCAGACCAAGCTAGGCAATGGGGGCTTTGTGATGGGCCTACCTGCCGTCATGGTCGATGAGCAGGGCAACCGCATACCGGGCATCGTTCCCGACGCCGAGATCCTGGCCCATCCAGACCGGCACTCGCAGGCAGTGATGCCGAATATCCTCCATACGCCTGAGTTCTGCGCCTCATGTCACAAGGCAAACCTGCCCCCGCAGCTGAACAGCTATAAGTGGATTCGAGCATTTACAGCCTACGACGAGTGGCAAAATTCGAAGTTTTCGCAGCGCAATCCACTCACCTTTTATTCAGCTGATTTCTCCAGCTGCCAGGGTTGCCACATGATGCGCGAAAAGATCAAACTACCAGACTCCGGAGCCAAGCATGGCTATTTGGCTTCGCACAGATGGTTGGCCGGGAACACGGCAGTTCCCTTTTACTACGGCTTTGACGAGCAGCTCGATCAGACGATCGAATTCCTCAAGAGCGGCAACTACATTAACGTCGACCTCTTCGCGCTGAAAGCGGGAAGCGGTGGCCCTATGCTCGCGCCCCTGGGCACAAAGCCCTTTACGCTAGAACCGAACCAGACGGTAGATGCTTATGTGATCGTGCAAAACAAGAACATCGGCCACTCGCTCGTCCCTGAGGTACGCGATCTCTACCAAGCATGGCTGCAGTTCACCGTAAAGGACGCTTCCGGAGCGAAGATTTACGACAGCGGATATGTGAAGCCAGATGGCATGCTGGATGAACGCGCCCACAGTTTCACCAATCGCCCCGTGGACATGACGGGAAGCTTCGTGGACGACCACAAAGTCTTTACCATTCACTCCATGGCCTACGACAATACCATCCAGGCCGGGCGCTCAGCGCTCGTCCGATACCGGTTCCACGTACCTGAAGGTGCGAAGAGTCCGCTGACCATCACGGCGCGCGTCAATTATCGCCATCTGCGGCAGAGCTATCTGAATGATGTGTTGGGCAAGGATCATCCGGCCTACCCGTTGGTGGAGCTTGCCGCAACCACCCGCACCTTGAAAATTGGCGATAACCCGCCCATGACGCCACTTGCAACCGACAATCCGGAGTGGATGCGTTGGAACAACGCCGGCATCGGATACCTCGATCAACTGCAATATGACGACGCGCTGCAAGCGTTTGCGCAGGTCGTCCGCCTGCGCCCCGACTATAAGGATGGGTACATCAATCTTGGTATTACCTACATTGAATGGGAAAAGTACGCGGAAGCGCGTGCTCCGCTGGAGAAGGCGCTCACGCTGCGGCCAGACGACGCTCGCGCTCTCTACTACATGGCGCTGGTCGAACGGCGGCAGAGACATTCCGAGGCTGAGGTCGCTGATCTGGAGAAGGTGGTGGCACAATACCCCTACTCGCGCGATGCTCGCCGGGAGCTTGGCATCTCCTATTACCAGCAGCATCGCAGCGACGAAGCCATGCAGCAGTTCAAGGCTCTGCAGGCAATCGATCCGGATGATGTGGCCGCACATTACAATCTTGCC
Source organism: uncultured Acidobacteriaceae bacterium (assembly GCA_963787145.1). Classification (GTDB taxonomy): domain Bacteria; phylum Acidobacteriota; class Terriglobia; order Terriglobales; family Acidobacteriaceae; genus PALSA-350. The sequence continues at coordinate 162,682 of CAWBBY010000023.1, read as the reverse complement.
ATCCTCTATCGAAGGATGGGCATGAAACAGCAGGCGGCACAGGAAGCCTCGCTCTACACGATCAAGCGAATCGATCCAGCGGCGCCGACGTATTCGCTCGACTACCTTCGCAAGCATCCTGAAATCTCGACCGAAAGCGTGCCCTGGCATATTCACACTGAGTCGATGCCCGCGGCCGTCGCCGGCGGCGCGGGGGCGCGCTAACCTGAAATGGTGATTCGTTGAATCGTCGCAAGTTCATTCGTTCGCTCAGCCGCACGGCACTCGTTTTGCCCTTGACAGACATTGTTGCCTTAGCCTCACCCTGGCAACAGCAGCCGCAGCCGGCGCCAGAGAAAAGCATCGGTCCGCAAGAGCGGAGCTACGATGCCAAGCCTGCGCCGCCGCCCCCCGGTCCCATGTCCCCCATTGAGGGCACTCCTCTGGGGGTGAGCTTTGTGGATGTCGAGCAGCAGGCCGGGCTCAACGTAAAGACCATTTACGGCGCAGAAGGATCCAATCAATATCTGCTGGAGACGACCGGCTGCGGGCTGGCCTTCTTTGACTATGACGATGATGGGTGGCTCGATCTGTTTCTGGTGAACGGCTGGCGGCTGGAAGGATTTGCGCCCGGGCAGGAACCGCATTGCCACCTGTTCAAGAACAATCGCGATGGAACATTCACCGATGTGACCGCCGGCTCCGGATTAGAGCGTAAGACGGGCTGGGGCCAGGCGTGCTGTGTGGGCGACTACGACAACGACGGCCACGATGACCTGTTCGTTACCTACTATGGCCAGAATGCCCTCTATCGCAACCTTGGCAATGGCAAATTTGCCGACGTGACGGAGCAGGCAGGCCTGATGCAACCAGGACCCAAGACGCGCTGGAACACCGGCTGCACTTTCGTGGACTATGACCGCGATGGACACCTGGATCTGTTTGTTGCAAATTATGTTGACTTTGACCTAAAAACGGCGCCCAAGCCCAAGGATGGACCTTGCACTTACAAAGGCATTCTTGTCGCTTGCGGCCCTCCTGGGCTGGCCGGAGGAAGAAACATTCTGTATCACAATCGTGGCGACGGAACGTTCACCGATGTTAGCGAGAAATCCGGCATGTGGACCGCGGTGGGCACTTATGGTTTGAGCGTAGCAGCCTCTGACCTGGACAACGACGGCTGGCCAGACATCTACGTTGCCAATGACTCGGCTCCGGCGACCCTTTACCTCAACCAGAAAGATGGCACATTCCGCGATATTGCCATCGAGGGTGGCGCAGCCCTCTCCGCGGAGGCAAAACCGCAGGCAGGTATGGGCGTTTCCATCGGGGACTATAACCGCGACGGCAATCTGGATGTGGTAAAGACCAATTTTGCCGGCGACACAGATTCTCTCTACACCAACCTGGGAGATGCTAACTTCGAGGATCGAACCTATCCCAGCGGACTAGGAGTGAATACGCGCCTACTGGGCTGGGGTGTAGGCTTCTTCGACATGGACAATGATGGCTGGCTCGACATTCTCATGTCCAACGGTCACGTCTATCCCGAGGTTGATAAGTCGAAGGCCGATCTAAAGTACGCTGAGCACAAATACCTCTATCGCAATCTGCGTAACGGACGATTTGAAGAAGTAACCAGTCAGGGGGGGCCGGGAATTATGGAGAACGCTCCCGCTCGCGGCTGTGCGTTTGGCGATTACGACAATGACGGAGTCATCGACATTGCCGTCAACTGCATCAATTCTGTGCCTCAGCTTCTGCGTTGCGATTCAACACTCAAGCGAAATTGGATCAAGATCAAACTCGTCGGCGTTAAATCAAATCGTTCGGGCATAGGAAGCCGCGTCATCGTCACTGCCAGGACAGTGCCGGATGCAAGCAAACCGCTGGTTCAGATGGACGAACTGCGGAGCGGCGGCAGCTACTTCTCGCAAAATGACCTGCGCATGCATTTTGGATTGGATCAGGCCAAGACGGTGGATATGGTAGAAATTCGCTGGTTGAGCGGGCAGGTGGACCAGCTGAAGAATCTTGAGGTAAACCAACTCTACGTCATTCAGGAAGGCGGCAAGATCCTGAAGTCTGGTCCCCTAACGCCTGCACCGGGGAAGGGTTAGCTGCCGCCATGCTGCGCCAAACCCTGCTTTTCTTGCTGCTGCTTGCTTCTTCGGCGGCTGCAGAGCAAGCCCAATACGGCAAGCCGAGTGTCCCACAGAGCGGTTCGCCGGCCCGCTCGCAGACCACGTGCCCCTGGCTGACCCAAGGAAGCGCTTCCGAACTGCTTGGCGGGGACGTATCTATCAAAGTGTATGTGTCTGACTCAGGGGCAGGCTCCTGCAGATTCTTGCGACCGCATGACTCTCTCGAGATTCTGGTCAGTAACACCGCGCTAGCCTCCTGCCCTGCAGGAAGCACAGCGTTGAAGGGTATCGGTAACCAGGCCGCGAGGTGCAAGGCCCCTGGCTCACACAGCGGAGCTGGTGACATGATAAGCGGCCGTGTGCGCGATCTTTATTTCACCGTGACCCGTACGGCTCACGGACAAAAGCTTCCGGTGAAATTGCCTAATGCGCAGGAAGATGCATTGGAGCAGATCGCGGAGCAGATAGCTGGAAACCTGTTCTGATGGAACAGTTGGGCGATCTGGTACAGTCCGTAATGAATCGTCAGCAGTGAACGTCGAAATCAAGCGATAACGACCCGGGTCCAATACCCATAAGCGCTAATTGGTTTAGGATGTTTTTCGTCAAACTCCCACAAAATCGTCATCCTGAGCGGAGCGCCTCACAGATTGATCGCGTGACACAGCGCTTGTGGCGCGGAGTCGAAGGACCTCGGCGGTGCTTGTTTTACCTATGCTGCTCGGAGCTTTTCGACCACCGAAGCCCGACAGGATCTGCTGCGATACGCACTTGATGGTCACGGGTACATCTTTTCAAAAAACAAGCACCGCCGAGGTCCTTCGACTCCGCGCCACAAGCGCTGTGTCACGCGATCAATCTGTGAGGCGCTCCGCTCAGGATGACGATTTTGTGGGAGTTTGACGAAAAACATCCTAAACCAATTAGCGCTTATGGGTCCGATACCGCGACCCGTGCCTGCGGCCGCGCTGCCCGCACCTCCGAAGATTGTCATAACACTTCTGGACACCTGTCCTGTCTGCCTGTTACGTTACTCCGGATTCGGGCGGAGGACTCTAATGCGCCTTTCGAGACTTATCCTTGCGTTAGCCACCTGTTTGAGTTGCCAGCCGCTCGTTGGCCAAACTGTTGCCCCTACGTCGGCCGAATTAAGCCAGGCTGCGTTGCCCACCACGGACAAGACGTGGTGGAAACACGCAGTTTTCTACGAGATTTATCCCCGCAGCTTCCAGGATTCCAATGGGGATGGCGTAGGGGATCTGAATGGGATCACTCAACGGCTTGGCTACCTGCAGCAACTTGGTGTCGACGCGATATGGATCGCCCCGATGTACCCTTCGCCCCAGGTGGATTTCGGTTATGACATTTCGGATTACGAGGCCGTCGATCCGCAATACGGCACGCTGGCCGACTTCGACCGGCTGCAAACCGAAGCGAACAAGGATGGGATCCGCGTCATACTCGACATGGTGCTGAATCACACCTCCGACCAGCACAAGTGGTTTATCGAATCCGCCAGCTCGCGGACCAACCCCAAGGCCGACTGGTACGTGTGGAACGACGGTGTCGCTGAGAATGCGCCGGGGGTGACTGCGTACCAGAAACGTTTCGCGCATGACGGCATGGTGCCGCCGAACAATTGGGTATCGGGGTTTGGCGGCTCGGCGTGGGAGTGGGTGCCGGCCCGCAAGCAGTTCTACTATCACAGGTTTTATAAGCAGCAGCCCGACCTGAACTGGCGCAATCCGGCGGTGGAGAAGGCAATGTTCGACTCCATGCGGTTCTGGCTCGATCGCGGCGTCGCAGGCTTCCGCCTCGACGCAATCCCCACTCTCTTCGAAGATCCGCAGCTGCGCAACAATCCGGAGACCGGGGGCATCAACGAGCTGGGCGACCCCAACTTAAGCTCCATTTATACCGACAATCTGCCCGATGTTCACGATGTGATCCGCCGCATGCGTACTATGGTCAGCAAATATCCTGGAGACCGCGTGTTGATCGGCGAGACTTACCTGCCAGACACAGCAGCTTTAACGAAATGGTACGGCGGAGCCGCGAAGGATGAACTTCAATTGCCCATGGATATGCTGGTGGGCTTCGGAGCCCGCGAGCAAGGCGGCAAACAACTGGACGCGGCCTACTTTCGCCGCTTTATCACCGAAGCCGAAACGGAGCTTTACGGATCACAGCCGCTGTTTGTGTTCGACAATCATGATAACGTCCGCTCCATCGATCGCTTCGGCAACGGCTCGCAGAATATGGCCATTGCGAAATGCATTGCTACGATGCTCTTCACCACCAAGTCCACAGCGATGACCTACTACGGAGCCGAGATTGGTATGCCGACCACGACGCCGACGCGACGGGAAGACGTCAAGGATCCCGTCGGCATTTCCGGCTGGCCCAAAGAGAAGGGCCGCGACGGCGAACGGACACCGATGCAGTGGACCCCTGGGCCGCAGGCAGGCTTCTCCACTAACCCGCAGACTTGGCTGCCCATTCCCGCCGACTACACCACCATCAACGTGCAGACGGAAACAGCGGATCCCGCTTCATTGCTGAACTGGTACAAACAGTTGATTGCGCTGCGCCGGTCCATTCCAGCGCTTCATGATGGCGGGATCGTGATGCTGAACAAAGACAGCAAAGATGTTCTCAGCTACCTGAGGCCCGCGCCCCGGGGTAGCGCTTCAGCAGTCATTGCGGTGAACATGTCCGCACAGCCACAGACAGTCTCGCTGGACCTTTCTGGCGCGGGCATGACGGCCACCAAGGTACAGACCCTGGCTGCAACTGATCCTTCGTTGCATGGGTTAACCACGCTGCAGTCGGTGAAACTCCCCCCTTTTAGCGCTTGGATTGCTTCCGTACAATGAAGTCGCACTTGAGCAGTCAAAGAGCGCGGGTCAAGGCTGCTCTGATTGCGACGCGGATATCATCTGCGCGCAAACTTTACCGCCATATCTTCCTGTACGGAGCAGCTCCCGCAGTTGCGGCGAGTCTGGGTCCATCGCTTGCAAGCGGGCCACGGTTCGATGTGCTTCTTCTACGTGGCCGAGACTGCATTGAAGGAAGGCGAGATTGAGCCCTGCCGACGTCTGGCTCGGGTCAGCAGTGACAACCTCATCCAGTAGGCGGAGCGAATCTTGCAGCTTGCCTGAAGCGGCCTCAATAACGGCGAGGTTGGTGCGAGCGGGTATATCGTACGCATCTGCCTGCAACGCGAGGGTATACTCCGTGCGTGCTTCGTTCGATCGCCCTGAGACCTGATCGAGAAAGCCAAGATTGAGGTGGAGTTGCTCATCGGAGGCGCCAGCCTTCTCTGCCCGGCTAAGGAGCAGAAGAGCTCGCTCGCCGGCGTTGCGATTTCCGTGCTGTGCAAGCTGCGCGTAGGCCAGACCAAAGTCCCGGTCGCTCGCTGCGAAGTCGCCGACCGGAACCAGGGTTTCATCATCTCGTACGTTCGAAGCAGAGGGGTAGCGTTGGATGTCGTGATCGGTGACCTGCGCATGAGAGATGTCAGTGGTGTTAAGCGCGGGCATGTGACAAGCGGCGCAGTCGCGCTGCTCCGGATGGTGTCGTGTAGCCAGCGCGGGGCTGTTGTGACAGCTAAGGCACTTGCCGCGGAAATAGGCCACGCGGTCATCCGGCAGAGGACTGTTGTGCGGATCATGGCACGTCGTGCAAGTGAGCCGGTCGCCGCTGCCCCGCTTGCATGCACTTTGCAGCAGAGCCTCGTACTGGCTGGTGGCGCGAGCCCCGCCTTTGATCTCACTGGCAAAGACGAAGTAAACGGCGATGTCCTTCAAGTTGTCACCCACGCGGAACTGGGAGAGCGAGCGGCCGGGACGGTAGACCACGGCATTGCCTTCCAAATGGCACTGAATGCAGGCGCTATCGCGCTGCTCAACGGGCAGCTTATCGGGGTTCACCATCGGTGCGTGGCCGGCATGGGCGAGGTGCTCGGCCGGGTCACCGTGGCAGGTGTTACAACCAATGCCCCCCTGCGTGAAGGGCTGCCCGATGAAGCGGTTGCGCGTTTCAACCGCCGCCGCGGAAACGCCCGTTGCATGGCAGTGCAGGCAGTTAGCATCGACGGGCAGCGGCGCGGGCATGTGTGTGGAGTTGCCGTAGTTGGGAGCCATATCCCAGGCGCCGCGCCGGGTGTAGTAGTTGATGGGCAGTTCGAACCAGAGATTCTCCTGTTGATAGAGGAAGGTGCGGCCCCGGCGGCCTGAACCTACGAAGTACTCAAGCTTGCGTTCACCATCCAGCTCTCCTTTAGGAGCAGCCCTGTCACGGTGAAAGGACATCCACGCTGAGCCGTCGCGCAGGAAAACGCGGTAGTGAACATCCGAAAGAGCATGCTGCAGATCTCCAGGCAGGAAGCCCTGCAGGGCTGCACCGCTGCCTCGCCCCATGGCCGTGAGCTGGTAGCGGCGATAAATTTCTGCATGGCAGCCGGCACAACGAGTGTCTGGGTCTTCGAGAACGGGAACTCCGCTGAAAGCGTGAGGGAAAGCGTATCCAGGTAGTGAGTTCACCAACGGAGTAAGGAGCAGCAAAGCCGCGACAGGCAGGGCCAGCGAGCACATAACTATGCTCACGGGAAATCGCCGCGTAAACCTCCAGGCGGACCTGGCCAACACCGCCAACTTAACCCGTTTCATTATTCCCCACATTTGCAATGGCTACTGTGGCGCGCTCAGATGCGGGGTGTCTGCAGCCTGAATCTTTTGCGTGAGCTCAAGTTCCCGGCTTGCGTCCGCAGTACGACCGAGCGCGCGATACGTTTGTGCCAGGAGATTGTGGGTCATGAAATTAGCCGGATCCATCCGTACCGCTTTCTGCAGAAAAGTGAGTGCGGCGACCGCGTCTCCCTCCTTGAGCGTAACTCTTCCCAGCAGAATGTACGGACCTGTCGAGTTCGGCTCCAAAATGACGGCTTGCTGCAGGACCTGGCGTGCTTCAGGGTAACGGCCGGCACGGCTGTAGACATCGCCCAGCCGCTCGTAGGTGCTGGGTTCGAGAGGATTCCGGGTTCGCTCCTTTTCGAAGTAGGCGGTTGCCTCGTCGAACCGGTTCTGGGATAACGCGATTTCGCCCAATAGTTCATTGGCGAGCGGAAGCTGGGGATCGAGTGTGAGCGCCGTCGCGGCGAAGCGCTGCGCGACTGGTGTGTACTCCCGGCGGAAGAGCATGCGTGCGGCGAGAAGATAAGCCGACGCAGAGTCGGCGGGAAAACCGTATTGCGCCGCGAAGGCGTGGCGCGCGTCGTCATAGCGCCGCGTGTCCATGTAGCAGAGTGCCAGAACATAGGAAGGATCTGCTTTGGTCTGTACGCCGGCGCCCGGCGCCTTCTCCAGCAAGGGGATGGCTTCTGCGGGCCGGCCCAGCCGAAAAAGCGTCAGTCCGCGCATCTGGGCGGACTCCAGATCGGTGGAATCCTGTGCGATTGCTATTTCGAAAGCTGCGTCGGCCTCCTTAAGGCGGTCGAGCGCATAAAAAGCCGAGCCTCGTGCACGTTCCAGACCTGGCTGTGAAGGAGTTGTTGCAGCCAGCGCATCCAGACTTTGAAGCGCCTGTTCGGCATGACCTGTCCGTATCAGCCGCCGCGCTTCTTCGAGGGAAGGCTGCGGCGTCCCCCCCGGCTGCGGCGCCGGAACGGTTTGTGCGATCGAAATCCTGGCCACGCCGGGCACCGTAACGTATGCAATGAGTAGGACGGTCGAAGCGATGGAAGAAAAACGGCGCATGGGTCCCAGAAAGATCTTACAAGAAGTATGCAAAAAAGATGGGAAGAGCCGAAGCCCTTCCCATCTATGGTGAGGTAGCTAGTTAGAACTGGAGATGCAGGGTGAACTGCAGTTGACGGGGGTTGGTGGTTCCACCTGTGCCTGTCGGATAAGGACCGCCGGTGATCGCGCCTGAGCTGGTCTGATCAATAGCGCCATTCGGAGTAGCGAGATTGATATGGTTAAGCGCGTTGAAGGCATCAAAGCGGAACTGCATCGTCACTCGCTCATAAATGGAAACGTTCTTCATGAGCGACATGTCGCTGTTGAGGAAGTTCGAACCAAAGGCTGTGTTGCGCCTGATGTTTCCGATTTGATCAAGGCCAGGGCAAGTGAACCCGCCGGTGACCGAGGATGCGTTGCAAAGATTTTTTCCAGCGGCCAGGTCTGCCCCACCAATGACGGGAGAAAACAGGTGGACGCCCGAACCCACTCCCGGTGTCCCTTGCTGCTGGTAAGTTATCTTTTTCACATTTCCGTTTGGCTGGCAAGGTGCGTCACCCGGTACTGAGGCGGCGCAGTCGGAATAGCTGAGGGAGAAGGGCAGTCCACTCTGCCAGACCAGGACCGGGCTGAACGCCCAGCCACCGATCAACCCATTCATCCACGAGTTGACGTTGCTGGCGAACATCTGGTTTCGGCCGAACGGCAGGTTCCACAAGCCGTAAGACGTAAACGCACTGCGGCGGATGGCTTGATCGTTGCCGATAACCGCCTGCTTGTCCCAGGTAGCGAAGCTGCTCGCGGCGTCTCTACCGTGCTGGTAGGAGTAGTTCAGGTTGATACTGAGACCTTGCGAAAACGTCTTGGTAAATTTGGTCTGCAGGGCGTTGTAGTGGGTGTCCTGGTCGTCCCCGTAGTAGCTGATACTTTGGGTCCAGCCGCAAGGGCCTCCCGCGCAGGCGGGAAGCGTGCCGTTGGTGTAACGCTGCAGCAGCGTGGTGTTGGCAGTGCCGCCGTTGGCAGACACTCCTGTCTTTACCGTCGGATCGTAGTGCAGCGCCACCCCGTTCTGGGTGAAAGAACCAGGCAGGGAGATCGCTGCCTCGTTCGGATTGGTGTTATTGCCGTCGCCGTCGCTCAGGGTATGCGTTCCCTTGTTGCCGACATAGGCGGCCTCTATTGAAATGGTCGGGGTGAGCGAGTGTTGGATCGCCGCGTTCCAGGCGTCCAAGGTTGGCAGCCGTTCTGTGAACGGCCGCGCTTTGACGCTAACCTGCGAGCCAATGGATGCGCCGGTCCCAGGGAGTATCTCGGTGATCGGAATCTGGCCGGCGGAATTCGCAGCGGGCGGGGTATAGGCCGCCAGTGGACTGGTCGCGTTCGTGGGCTTGCCTATGCCCGGAACAACGGTGTTGGTAGGATCCGACAAGTTGAAGGAGTAGCTCGTTGGGCCGGCGGTGGCGCTAAGGGATTGGTTAGCCAGAACAGGAACGTTTTGCGTTACAACATGGCCGAAATCGGAGCCGAAGACGCCCAAGTCAAAGCTGCGTCCGTAGCCGGCGCGAATGACGGTTTTAGGTGTGGCTTGATAAGCTATGCCGACGCGCGGGTTCCAGGTGTTCTTGGCAGCCGCAACGTTCATGTTAAGCCCAATCGGGCCTACTCCAGCAACGTTGATGTAGCCCGTCTGAAGATTCAGCAGCGCTCCGTTACCGACGCCATTCACGCGTTCCGGAGCGTAGTACTCGTATCGTATGCCGAGGTTCAGGGTTAATTTCTGCGATTCGCGCCAGGTGTCCTGCACGTAGAAGTAGTCGCGCGGCTGGAATTCTTTGGCGTTGGTCGAGGTGCTGGCGTAACGGTTGAAGCTGTACACGTCGCCCAGGATGAAGCTGGCAAAACCCAGTCCGCCGTTGGTGCCGTTGGAGGTGGGCGCGTTAGCAAAATTATTTACACCGGTACGATCGCTGTCGCTCGGTACGCGCAGATTGCGCGCATAGCGAAGGTCAACGCCGAACTTTATCGCGTGATTGCCAATCGTCTTGGTCCAGTTATTGACCAGTTGGAACTGGTCTTCCCTTTCAGTGAGAGGGCAGTTGCAGTGATTCATATTCAGGCCGGAGCCGAACTGGGGACCGGAGTTCTGAACAGTGTTGGTATTACTCGGAGTAGTTGCGGTCACGTCGGAGATGGCGATATCCGGCGTTCCAAAGTCTGTAGGAACCACCAGGCTCGGCACGGGACCACTCACGTTCTCTCCGATGAACGGCAGGTTTGTATTTCCGGTATCGTTTTTATGCGTAATGATGTTATAGCGGAAGTATCCCAGACGAACGTCAGTCACGAGACTTGAGCTAACGGCAACGTCTACGCCCGCAGCGTAGCTATCATTCGCTCCATCCGATACCCCGCCGTACCCGGCGATACCCAGACCAGGACCGCCGGCGGGACCAAACAGGCTGGCGCCGCTCAGAACGTCGGTAAAGCGGCTGGCGCGGAAGAACGCGTGGGCCTTTGAGAAGAACGTTGTGTCCACGCGAACGTCCCACTGATTGCTGTTGAAAATGCCCGTTCCGGTGCCCGCATAGTTACTCGTAAGACCGTTGTCAGTAGTGAAGGTATTGGGCACTTTTCCGTTTGCCAACAACAACTTGAAAAGGTTTAACGCTTGCGGCGAGAGCTGATCCAGGGGGATGATGTTGTTAACGTACGGTACGGGCGTTCCGCTCTGGTTGTTATACAGCTGATGGCCTGGAACAGCCAGGTATTGGCTGAAGTCGCAGCCGGCAGCTCCATTCGACGCGGTGGTCGCGCCGGTGCAACTGTTCAATGCCAGCAACGATGGGACGGTACCGATTCCGGAAGACCCCACCTTTTGCCGCACACCCTGGTAATCGCCGAAGAAGAATGCTTTGTCCTTGAGAATTGGGCCGCCGATGGAACCGCCAAACTGGTTCTTGAGACCTCCCGGGTAACCGGCCGCCTTGCTCACGGTAAACGGGTCACGCGCCAGGTTGGCGTTGCTTTCACGATTGTCGAAGAGAGTTCCGTGGAAGGAATTGGTGCCCGATTTTGTCTGCACGGTTTGCACCGAGGCGACAGCCTTTCCGAACTCCGCGTCGAAATTCTGGGTAGCGATCTTGGCTTCAGACATGGACTCGTAGTTTGGATTGATGACAATGATGCCGAGAATGGCATCCTGATTGTCCGTGCCATCCAGGGTATAGTTCACGCCGCCGAACGCCTGGCCATCAATTTGAATCTGCTTGGAACCTTGTGGGTTCTCGTCGGCCGCGTGGGCCCAACCGAGCTGCACCGCACCCGGCAGCAACAGCTGCAGATTGGTGAAGTTATGGTCAGGGATGGGCAATGTTGCGAGGTCCTGCGCCGAGTAAGTGACCGCCACATCAGCCCGGTCCGTCTTGAGCTGTGGCACCGTATCAGCATTGACGGTGACCACTTCGCCGGCGGTGCCAATCGAAAGTACAGCATCGATTTTGGTAGAGCTGTCGGCATTCACCTGGATGCCGGTTTGCTCATATTTCTTAAAACCCGGCTGGTCGACCGTTACGGAGTACACGTCAGGAATCAGGTGCTCGACCCGGAACTCGCCGCTCTCGTTGGAGGTTGCCGCGACCGTAGTTCCCTTGGAGGTGTCAGTGACCACAACCGGTGCATTCGGTATCAGCGCACCGGTGGCGTCGGTGACTGTTCCGTAGATGGCTCCGTAGACAGCCTGTCCGAGTGCGCTACAGGGTGCCAACGCCAGGACGGCCAGTGCCGTCAACCAAGCTGCTCTGATTCTGTTCATGCTGCCTCCGAAGGTGACCCAGTTTACGAGTCGATATAACAATTTTCTTTGAACTATAGGCCTGCCCACGCGCAGCTGTGGTAGCTGCCGGGGGCTCTTTGTGAATCCGGTCGGACATTATCTGAGCCGGTAAGGAGATGTCAAGGGTTTTTATGGCTTGGTATTAGCGACATTACGCCTCTGTGATGACCACTTGTCTCGCCGAGCCCAGTGCTTTAGTCAGGAAAATCGTTTGAGCAGCCGGTCACTTACAATTTTGATGGGCATGTTAGCTGGACCGTTAAGGCGTATAGCGATGGCGACTTTTCTCGCCAGCGTGGCTGCGTGCGCGCAAGCATCAAAGCCTGTTTCTGGTGCGGACGACATTCAGAAAGCCGATCGGCTCTTCCGATCCGGGTCGGCCGCCTTTGCAGCCGGGGACCTGAAAACGGCACATACAGATTTCGCCAGTCTTGTACGCCTGGTGCCCCGAATCGCAGCTGCCCACACCGCATACGGCGCTGTGTTGCTCGCCGAAGGCCAGCCCTTGGCGGCAGTAAAGGAGTTAGAGGAAGCAAGGCGGCTCGATCCAAATGACGTTAAGGCCGCCATTAATCTCGGTGTGGCGTATCGCCAGCTGGATCAAAATGGGAAGGCCGTGCAGGCATTTTCAAGCGTTGCAGATCAAGCGGATGCGGCTCTCTCCGCAACCGAAGCTGTCTCCTACGCCGGTGCGCTGGCTGCCACCCAGGATGCTGCGCGGGCACAGGGGGTGATCGAAGAAGCCCTCCATCGCACCCCCCAGAGTGCAGCATTGCAGGACGCTTTAGGCGCGTTGCTTGCCCAACGAGGCGACTTTCCGGAGGCGCAGGAGGCCTTTAGGCGCGCCATTCTCCTGGATGCCAATCTTGCTTCCGCGCACACGCACCTCGGATCGGTCCTTCTGATCCTGGCCGATCCACAGCAGGCGGTGACTGAATTCCGGACAGCGGAGCGCCTGGGGGATGCATCGCCCTCCCTGTTGCTCGGTCTGGGGAAGGCACTCACGGCGACCGGTCAGGACGCAGAAGCGGTCATTGAACTGCGCAAAGCGGTCGCCGCTTCACCGGCGACGGGCGACGCAAAGTACGCGCTGGCGCTTGCCCTCCAGAATGCCGGCGATCCCAAGGGGGCTCTGCCGATGTTTCGGGATGTTTTGGCCCAACAGCCGGAGAACACAGCAGTGCTGACCAACTATGGCCTGGCGCTGATGCAGACGGGAGATGCGAAGGGCGCGCTGCAGCTTTACCAGCGGGCGCACGCCGCTGGTGACGCCTCAGCGACTCTGCGCGAAGATATGGGTGCGGCGTATCTGCAGGAGAACGACATTGAACATGCCATTGAGCAATTCCAGGCTGGACTCGCGGTCGCGCCGCAGAATGTACAACTGCACTATGACCTGGGGCTGGCCTACAAGCTAAAGGACGATCTTCCGGCGTCTGTCATCGAATTGAAATACGCCGAGGAGCTCGACCCGCAATTGCCTGATCCTCATTACACCCTCGGAGTGATCGAAATGCAGTTGGGCGACTTCACCCAGGCGAAGGCCCAACTCGAGCAGGCCGTAGGGCTACAGCCGGCGAATGGCGAGGCGTGGTCGCTGCTGGGTTCCGTCGACAAGCAGGCCGGCGATGCTGCCCAGGCCGAAGAAGCGCTGCGGCGTGCGATCTCGCTATTGCCCGAACAGCCGAGCCCGCACATCACGCTGGCTTCCATTCTCGCGGAGCGGGGCGAGAAAGAAAATGCCGCGGCAGAGCGCAAGATAGCTGCGCAGCTGAGCCGTGTGGCTGTCGGAAAGCAGCGGGCCCAGTTCGCGCTGGATAGCGGCCGAGCTCTGCTGGCCCGCGGACAGGTGAATGAAGCCATCGTCCAGCTGCAAACCGCCGTCACCGCCCAACCGGAGCTGCTGGACGCCCATGTGGCCTTGGCGGATGCACTCAGCCGCGCCGGACGGGACTCCGAAGCACTGAGCGAGCGCCAGAAGGTAGAGATCCTTGCCAAAGAGCCGCCCGGCAACGCTTCCCCGCGCTAGCGTAGTGCGTCACTCATAGAGTCGTGTATCTGGTTGGGTCGGAGCACTCGTCGAGCCAACAACAAAGCCCCCTCCCCTGGACGGGGTAACCACGGTCTATGATCCTGGACGGGTGCCCCAGGTTCGCCCAAGCGTACCTGGGCCGAAAACGGTGTTTTTCCAATGCCTTTACTACATGTACCAGGACTTTCGCTCGGGCCAACCGCCGTTTGCTCTCAGAGTAGGATTCAGAGACGGGTCTGCGCCCATAAGCGCTAACTTGTTTAGGGTGTTTTCGTCAAAACTCCCACAAAATCGTCATCCTGAGCGGAGCGCCTCACCGATTTGTCGCGTGACACAGCTCTTGTGGCGCGGAGTCGAAGGACCCCGGCGATGCTTTCTTACGGGTGCTGCTCGGAGCTTTTCGGCCACGAGCCCCGCACCGAGCGGGCCCGCTACGGTTTTTCCCTGGGGCCGAAAACCAAGAACATGCTAGCACCTGGGAATGTGAAGATGATTACAGTGCATGAAAAGATGTACCCGTGACCGTCAAGTGCATATCGCAGCAGATCCTGTTGTCGGGCCTCGGTGGTCGAAAAGCTCCGAGCAGCATGGGTAAAATAAGCACCGCCGAGGTCCTTCGACTCCGCGCCACAAGCGCTGTGTCACGCGATCAATCTGTGAGGCGCTCCGCTCAGGATGACGATTTTGTGGGAGTTTTGACGAAAAACATCCTAAACAAGTTAGCGCTTATGGGCGTAGCCCCACGGCCGCATTTCTTGAATCCGCGCAAATCCGGGTTTGGATAGCAAAAGCATTCAACCGGATCTATCTGCTCCTGCTATGACACATACTCCTGCAGGTCTATTAATAGGCTCCCGAGTTCGTGGCGGGGCAAATGAGGAACGCTTGGCTAGACCCCTCATCGATAGGTTCAATTGCGTTGCGGCTCGATTTGAGTTTTCGTATACTCAGCCGGGTGCCGTGGGGGCTTTTGAAAGGTGCTCACCCATCTAGGCCGAACGGCCCTGGGAGGGTTGAGAGCACAATGCGTCGGTCGCGACGGAATTTCCTGACCTCGTTATCGCGGACCGCGCTTGTGCTTGCGTTGGACGATGTGTTGAGCCTGTCTGTACCGGCGCAGCAGCAGGGTGGCAACTCAAGGCCGGCGTACAGCGCGCCCGCGCGGCCTGCACCCAAGCTCGAGCCCTCTCCGGTCGCCGGCACGCCCCTCGGTTACAGTTATGTGGACGTGGCGCGTAGCAGCGGACTGAATACCAAGACCATCTACGGCGGAGAACAGAAGAATCGCTTTCTGCTGGAAACCACCGGCTGCGGAGTGGCGTTCTTTGACTACGACCAGGATGACTGGTTGGACATCTTTCTGGTAAATGGCTCCCGGCTCGACGGTTTTGCCGGAGTCCGACCGGACCAGGTGCCCATCTCGCGTTTATTCAAAAACAATCGTGATGGCACATTTACCGACGTCACTCAAAAAAGCGGCCTGGGGCACAGCGGATGGGGCCAGGGTTGCTGCGTGGGCGATTACGACAACGATGGCTGGAACGATCTGTTTGTGACTTACTACGGACAAAACATGTTGTACCGAAACAACGGCAACGGCACCTTTACAGAGGTGACTGCGAAGGCCGGGCTCCTGCAGCCGCCGGGACCAGGGGGTCGCCCGCGCTGGAATACGGGCTGCGCGTTTCTCGACTACAACAAGGACGGGAATCTCGACCTGTTCGTGGCCAATTACATCGATTTTGATATCAAAACAGCACCCCTGCCGGAAGCTGCAGGCTGTACCTACAAGGGAATCCAGGTGGCATGCGGACCGCCGGGTCTGGAAGGCGGCAAAAACATCTTGTACCACAACAACGGCGACGGAACCTTCACCGATGTGAGCGAGAAAGCCGGGATTCTGGATACCATCGGCACCTATGGCCTGAGCGTCGCGGTGGCGGACCTGGACAACGACGGCTGGCCGGACATATATGTTGCCAACGATTCGACTTCGGCAACGTTTTACCGCAACCAGAAGGACGGCACGTTCAAAGACGAGGCTATCGAGAGCGGTATCGCCTATTCGCCCGACGGCAAACCACAGGCAGGCATGGGCGTAAGCATCGGGGATTTCAAACGCGACGGGTTGCTCGATATTGTAAAGACAAACTTCGCAGGGGACACCGATTCCCTATACGCCAACATGGGCGACGGTAACTTTGAAGATCAGACCTACCGCTCGGGTCTGGGGATCAACACTCGCTATCTCGGTTGGGGGGTGGGCTTCTTTGACCCGGACAACGATGGCTGGCTCGACATTTTGATCTGTAACGGGCACGTTTATCCTGAAGTAGCGGCGTCGCACATCGAAGCCCCCTATGCCGAGCCCAAGTATCTTTACCGCAACCTGCGCAACGGCCAGTTCGAAGATGTAACGGCAAAGGCCGGGAGCGGAATCACGGACGCGGCCCCCGCGCGTGGCTGCGCGTTCGGTGACTACGACAACGATGGAGACATCGACGTTGTAGTGAATTGCGTGAATGCGCTCCCGCAGCTTCTGCGCTGCGACCCTGTGAATTCTCCCGGCGCTCCGCCGCGTAACTGGATCAAGCTTCGGCTGGTTGGCACCAAAAGCAATCGTACGGGTATCGGCGCTCGGCTCGCCGTAACCGCGGAAAATCGGCCCGGCAAACTGCTTCGCCAGATCGACGAGCTGCGTTCCGGCGGAAGCTATTTCTCGCAGAATGATTTGCGTTTGCACTTCGGGCTGGATGCAGCGACCAAGGCCGATTCGGTGGAAATCACCTGGCCCTCGGGAACGAAGGATCTACTGAAGAATCTCGAAGCCAACCATCTGTACGTGATTCAAGAAGGCGGCAAGGTCTTGAAGACCATGGCGATGCATCCGTCTTCCACGTTGGGCAAGCCCGCGGGGGCTTTGTAGCATGCTGGCCCGGCTAATACTTCTCCTGGTTTGCAGTTCCGCAGCCGCGCAGGGTCCGCGAACCGCGCCATATCCCGCAACCATTGAGCATCCTGGACCGGCATGGTTTGTCGATGTGGCCTCGCTAGCGGGATTGAAGGTGATCAACGTTAACGGCGGCAGTGAGTCCAAGCACTACATTCTGGAAGCAACCGGCTCCGGGGTCGCGATCATCGACTACGACCGTGACGGCTGGCCCGACGTCTTCCTGGTAAACGGGCAAGGATTAAAGGACGAGCCCAACGTTAAATCCGCTCCAACCAATCACCTTTTTCATAACAATCACGATGGCACATTCACCGATGTGACAGACGCAGCGGGGCTGCGGTCTGTGGGCTGGGGACAGGGCGTTTGTGTGGGTGATTACGACAATGACGGTTACGATGACCTCTTTGTCACCGGGTATGGATCCAATCGGCTCTTCCACAACGAAGGCAACGGCCGCTTCAAAGAAGTGTCGGTGAGTGCGGGTGTGGCGGGCAGCGGGAAAGAGTGGGGTACGGGCTGCGCATTTATCGACTACGACCGGGATGGCAAGCTGGACATTGCGGTTGCGAATTATGTGCATTTCGACCTTGCAAAAACACCCAAGCCCGGTGCAGAAGCCGGCTGTATGTGGAAGGGCGTTGCCGTGATGTGCGGTCCACGTGGCCTGCCGAGCGCACCGAATTTGCTTTATCACAACCTTGGCAACGGGCGATTTGAGGATGTATCCAAGGCGAGCAACTTTGAGAAGACGAATGGACACTACTGCTTCAGCGTGACTACGCTTGATTACGACGAGGACGGCTGGCCGGATATTTATATGGCCTGCGACTCGACTCCATCCATCCTGTATCACAACAATCATGACGGCACGTTTACTGACACCGCCGCGGCGATGGGTGTTGCGTTCAACGACGATGGCCGGGAGCAGGCGGGCATGGGCTCCACTGCAGCGGACTACGACGGCGACGGGCACCTCGACCTGTTCAAAACGAATTTCTCGGACGACACCTCGACGCTCTACCATTCAAACGGGGACGGGAGCTTTACTGACGACACTTCTGTTTCCGGGTTGGCCATCCATACAGAAGCGCTGGGTTGGGGCGCCATGTTTGCCGATGTCGACAACGATGGTTATCCAGACCTTCTGCTGGTCAACGGCCACGTATATCCAGAGGTGGACGAGGCCCAACTGGGAGCCACTTTCAAGGAGCCACGATTTTTGTATTACAACCTGCACAATGGAAAGTTCCGCGATCTTTCGACCGTGTCCGGACCGGGGCTGACGATGCCGCTGTCTGGGCGAGGGCTCGCGATCGCCGACCTATGGAACGATGGCAGACTGGAAGCCATCGTAAACAACCTAAGCGACCGCCCTATGCTGCTGGTGAACAAGGCGAATAACCAAAATCATTGGCTGGGGCTCCGCCTTGTGGGCAAGCAGTCAAACCGGTCGGCAATCGGGGCAAGAGTGACGCTGCATGGAACCCAGGCGGGCGTGGCTAGGGTGTGGGTGGACGAAGTGCGGTCCGGGTCCAGCTACAACAGTTCGAGCGATCTACGGCTGCACTTCGGGCTCGGTGCCGACCCGAAGCTGAGCGGACTCGAGGTTCGTTGGCCCAATGGCGAAACTGAAGCCTTTAGTGCGCCAGCGTGGGATCAATACGCCACCCTGCTCGAAGGCACCGGCCGGGTCTCGAAATAATGTCAGATTGTCATCTTTATTATTGAAAAATCATCGTCCAGGTTTTTTGAGCCGTTGAAGTTTTGAACAAAATGGAGGAGTTCTTTCAGTTCTGATGCACCTTCCGGAACTGCGCGGGTGAGGACTTCTTCGAAAGCTTCGAATTCCAGCAGAGTCCCGTCCGGCCGCATGATTTCGTAAGCGCCGTCGCTGAAGAGGAACAGCCGCGCAGGGCCGGCGAGACTACACTCCTGGCGCTCGTATTCCGCATCCGGCACGATACCCACAGGACAACCAACGGCCGGCAGCGACTTCGCTTCGCCGCGCTGTTCTCTTGAACCGCTCACCACAATGGGTGGTGGGTGCCCGGCGCTGGCATAGCGCAGCGTTCCTGTAGGGCGGTGGTAGACGCCGTACCAGATGGTGAAATAGAGACCGTTTTGATTTTCCATCTGGAAAGCCTGATTCAACGAACTCAGTACCTCTTCAGGCCTACGGAAATCGGTGTTCTGCAAGGCGCCGGACCGGAGCGTATTCGCTACCGTGATTGACAGCAAAGCCGAACCGACGCCGTGTCCGCAAACGTCCAGCAAATAAAGGGCATAGTGCTCACCATCGATCCATTGATAACCAAAGGAATCTCCTCCCAGTTCCGTGGAAGGAACGAAGAGCCACTCAACTGCGATAGGTTCTACGACCGGCGCCGGCAAGATCGCAAGCACATAGTGTTGGGCAGCGTGCAATTCCTGCCGCAGCCGGTTGTGGACCCGTAGAAGCTCATCACGGGATTGGGCCAAGTCGCGGTGGGCCAGCGTCAACTCCTTGTGCGCGGCCTCGAGCTTTGCAATGAGGCGTGCCTCGCGCTGGCTCAACAGCGTCATGTCGTACGCCTTCTGCTGCATCTTCCTTGCGTGGTCATGTTCCGCGGTCACGTCGAGGAGCACGATCCACGTCATATCTTCCTCGGCAAAAAGATGAACGTCCGCAACAGTCCCGCCAGGCATTCCTACGGACTCTAAAAGAAAAGGTGATTCCGCTAAGGGCAGCAGACCTTCCAGGAATGGCAATTGATCGGAGGCGGAATGCTGTTGCTTTAGATCAGCTAGTCCGTAGTGTTCCAACTCTCCGCCTGCTTTGATCACGTCCAGTTCGTTGTCGATGAGAAGGTGGGCTATGGAACGCTGGGACCTAACGAGGAGCAGCAGCCATTCTGAAATGCGGTCCGGAATATCTAGCATCGGTCACGATACCATGCGCTTCGCGAGCGCCTGAAATGCTTCTTCCACTCCTTCACCGGTCTTGGCGCTGGTCCGGAGAACTACGTGTCCCGCGTCCTTCAGGTCTTCGAGGGACTGTTCCGGGATGTCCCACTCCTCCTTCAGATCCGTCTTGTTGAAAAGGAACAGAAAAGGGACCGAACCTATTTCCGAAGTGACCCGAGCCTGTATCGACTTGGCAACTTCGAGGGTTTCACCCCGCGTGACATCGACGACCAGGAAATATCCCGCAGAACCGCGAAGATAGGTAGTGCGTATTGTAGTAACGTCGTCCTCGCCGGCAATATCCCAGAGGATAAGAGCGACCTCCGCGGCGCCAACGCTCACCATCTTCTTCTCGATCTTGACGCCAACGGTGGTCAAATACGCGTCCGAAAAGATACTTTGAACATAGCGTCGCACCAGGCTGGTCTTACCGACGCCGAAGCCCCCCAACAGACAAACTTTCTTCTGAAGCATTAAGATCTCACTCGCTGGCAATCACGGTGAATGTCACTCTCCGGTTCATCGCGGCGGTTGCTTTGCCGTTGGGAGCCAACATGGGTTCGAGTGGGCCGGCGCTGCGCACGGTCAGCAGTTCCGGAGCGATACCTCGCGCCTTGAGCATGGAGCGGACGACCTCGGCTCGAGCCGCGCTGAGGGATAGGTTCGCCGTTTCGTTGCCGAGGGCATCCGCGTGGCCGGAAATCATCATGCGGGCAGAGAAACCAAGACGCTTGGTCACGCGCATCAGTTGGCGGAACTGGAGGGCAACAAGATCCAGCGTGGCGTCCTCGCCCCGCGCGGGCCGGTCTGCATTGGAATCGAACGCAATAATATGCCCCTGGATAGCATCGCGCAGGCGAATAAATTCCGGATCCTGAACGTCGCGGAGGGCGCTGAGATCGACCCTGGGAGAACCCGCGGGGAGCGCCGCGATCAGCGCTCTCGCCCGCTCGACCCAGTACTGTGGAACGCTTCCTGTGACTTCGACCGTGTCGCCATTCAATGACAAAGAGACTGAGGGAGGAGGATTCAGACTGGCGGCAAGACGCCGGAGAACGATCGCCGGGTTCAACGCCTGGTACGACTCCCAGTGACCGGCGACATGGTTAGCATCCAAACCCGATTGCGACAGCACTACGGCGGGATCGGCGGCCAGAGGATCACGCAAGCCGGAAATTTGCCACTTTCCGTTGCGGAATTCGGTGCTGGCAACCACGATGCCTGGCTCCTCACGCAGCCGCTGCACATACGAGTCGACACGATGCCGGTCAATTGCCCGATGAATCACCCACGCGCCGGCGAGAAGCAGCAACACCAGGGGGATGATCCAGAGCCAGGGTGACAACTTCGTCTCACGCGGCTGTTCCTGCTGCTGCAGGCAAGTTTCCAGTGGCGCGACCAAGTCTCCCAGGCCTGCGTCGTCACCTTGGAATTCTTCCAGCGAACTCCGGAATTGGTCGTGAATGTGGGTCAGTGTTTCGCGCAGTGCCGCATGCAGCGATTCAGGCGGATTGCCTCGAATGACGGCGGCAAGGAACGCGAATGGTCCCTCTTCGCACCATAAGAGCACGTCGCCAAGCCGCAGAGTATCGATGCCGCCTCCCCCGTTCTTATTGGTTCCCTCGAACGAGTCGCGCACGAAGTCCTGGATCGCCGTCAGCATGCCGGACACCAGCTGTGGATCCTGTGCGGTCACCTCCGGCGCCGATACGCGCTCGATGAGAAGGCCGGTCTTGGAGTGAATTAAGAAGACGTGCTCGACGCGAAACTGCACCGTGTGTTTGAGCACCACGTCGGCGAAGCTGCTTCCGCTGCGAAGCGCCTCCAGGCGCCACTTCAAACCCTGTAATGAGAAGCTGTGCTTGAATGATTGATTAAGGCGTTGCAGCGTACCGTCAAGAGACTCGGCGATGGATTTACGAATCGCCGGTCCCATCAGGGGGTAGAGGATGCCCACCATGGTGCCGGGTTTTTTGCGGATCGATGCCTGGGTCGCCTGCTCCAGGATCGGCGCCAGCACCTTTGCGAGTTGTTCGTCTCTCGATCCGGCAAGGGCGAAGGCGTCGGCGAGGACGGAGCTGATGGCTTCAGCGAACTGCTGCGGATCATCAAACTTCTGCTGCAGCTTGGCGATCGCAGCTCGATCCTGCTCGAGAATCACGCTGCGCAGCGCCTCCAGTTTCGGATCCCCTTCGAGCTTGGGGAGCGCCGTCGCCAGGTCGTGATCCAGGCTGCGCGCTACCTCGAATAGCAGCACGGCGAGCCGTTTGGATCGGGCATCATCGGGCTGTAAGAACGGGGGATCCGAACTGTCCCTGTCGAGCAGGGAAACACTGGAAATCACGGTGTCTCCGATCGCTATCTTCCTTTCAAAACCGGTATAGGGCCGATTGCCGGGTTCAGGATCGCTGCCCGCCGCCTCCGTTCGCCTTCGCCGTCGTATCCTGATTCAGGCATCGGGCAATCTCAACGAATAGACCGGCCAGCAGACTGCGGTCGGTTTTGACATGCATCAGTTCAGCAAGCATCCGCTCTATGGCCGCGCGCGTGTCGTCGGTCCGTCGCCGGCCCTCTTCGCGCAACGTTTGCGATTCGTGGCTTAATCTCTCAGTGAAGTCCCGGTCCTGGCTGGCCAGTTGGTCGGCGACCTTGCTGAGGTGCTTCTCCAATCCCTGGATCTGTTCCCGAAGTCCGCGGCCCAACTCCTTGTCCGCCTCCCCGCGATGATCCTGCTCCTGCCGAATCTGGCTGGCTAACGATTCCAGCTGTTTCTTTACCGAGGACTCCATGCTCTGAATGGCGCGAGTGGACTCTGCTTCCATATCGCGCATCTTTTGTAGAAACCGCTCTTCCATGACGGAGAAACGGCGGTCGTAATCCTGCATCTGGTTGCCGAAAAGCAACTCGCGGATTTTATCGACTCCCGGTGCGTCGCTCATTGACGGGGCGTTGTTGAGTGCTTCCTGTGCAGCTTTGATCGTCTGCGCAGTGATGGTCGGTGCTAATTCAGCTTTTGCAGCCATTTTCTTCTTCCCCTTAAATGACGTCTTTAACGTCGAATGCAAAGATTGCTTGTTCAACTTATTCGGCAGCTTGATGGTCTGTACTTTCTTCATAAGGTCGTGGCAACAACTAGGTCAATGCAAAGTCCAGGGTTGGGGGTGCCCTGAAAGTGGAGCAATTCATTCGAAAACTGACGAGCGTCTCTATACCCCAGGCACCGGCCCTAGCGTGTTCAGGACTGGCAGCAGCCGTCACTCCGAGCCTCTAGTTTTCGCAAGGGCCGAGCTTAAAGCGCTTTTTTTTGAATGTCAAGGCTTAATTCCGGCCTGAATTTCAGAGGGGTATTTATACGTGGCTGCATCCCGAGTTGTCCGTCGCGTGCGTTATCAGCGTCCGATTCCGCCTCCGCTTACGCGGCAGAGTGCGAAGAGAACCGACACTAGGATCACGCATCGGCGCGATGCCAACTCCGCCGGCGATAAGTACATGCGGGGCCGGTGCGTCGCCGATAGTAAATGTGCCGTAGGGGCCGTCGAGGTAGACGCGCTTTCCCACCGGTATGGTGTGAATCGTGCCGGTAAAGTCGCCCTGGTTACGGATCGTCATCTCTACGCGCCCGTCGCTAACGGCGGCGCTGGAGGAGAAGACGAATGGGTGGCCGCTGGCCTTGAACGGGCTTTCCCACAACGGTGAGCCATCCAAACTGGCCCGGATGAAGCGGAGGCCAGGATGACCCTCCGGCTGCATCACCAGCGTATGGGAAGGCTGTAATCCGCCAGGATCAGATCGACTCCGCCTTGCACATCCTGCTGTCGACATGTGTTACCTCGCAGGCAAGAAGATCCCTGGTGAGGGCGCCATAATCCACGTCAGTACCGGTCCGCATGCGCGTCGCCGCAACCTCCTCGCTTGGATCACGGCCTTCCATGACCAGGGGAACCCATTCTTCGATCTGTCTCTTATCATCGGAATACTCCATCCCGTGATACAGGTGATGGGCCGAAAGTGCTTCGAAGCGCCTCTTGAGAAACGCAACATTTTCCGATCCGCGTACAAAGCTCATGTGAGGTACGGGATGAATAAAGGATTGAGGGTCTTTGATCGCTCCCTTTTTCACTAAATAGGCCCACAGCTGACGGGAAAGGTCGAACTCGGTGTTAACCTGCAGAGCCTTTGAAATATCGATGCTGCCGTCACTTTCCTGTGGAGTGTAGTTCAACTCACAGAGTGCTGCATGGCCGGTGCCGGCGTTGTTCCATGCATTCGAGCTTTCCTGCGCCTCACTGCCCAGGACCTCGTAGATCTCTATTTTCAGGCTGGGATCAGTTCTTTCAGGATCACCGCCAGCGTAACGCTCATGATGCCCGCACCGACAAGTACGACATCAGGATGGTTTGCGGATGGAATGGATGTTGTCATATTATTTCTCCTCTCGTTCAGTTAGCTGCTGCGACGTAGGGCTGGACCATCTTCGCGGGATCGACGACGCGGTCGAACTCGTCCTCGGTTACAAATGCGAGCTGGAGTGCGGCTTGCTTGAGCGAGAGGTCGTTGTCTAGCGCATAGTGCGCAATCTTTGACGCTTTGTCATAGCCAATCACCGGCGAAAGGGCGGTAACCAGCATCAGCGAGCGGTCCACGTATTCCTTGATCTTCTTTAGATTCGGCTTCGTCCCTTCGACCAGAAATTTCCGAAAGTTGGTGCATCCGTCTGTCAGGATCGTGATGGAGTGAGTGACGTTGAAGATAATGAGAGGTTTATAGACGTTCATCTCGAGATAGCCCCCGGCGCCACCGAAGCCGACCGCTACATCGTTGGCCATCACCTGCACAGAGATCATGGTCAACGCCTCGGCCTGGGTAGGATTCACTTTACCCGGCATAATCGAGGATCCAGGCTCGTTGGCCGGGATCACCAATTCGGCAAAACCCGCACGCGGACCACACGACATCAGCCGGATATCATTGGCTATCTTGTAGAGCGAAACTGCCAAGGTACGCAGCGTGCCGGAGAGCTGAACCAGAGCATCGTGAGCACCCTGCACGGTGAACTTGTTCGACGCGCTAACGAAGGGAAGCCTTGTAAGCTTGGCTATTTCAGCAGCAGCTGCGTCGCCGAAGTCAGGAGCTGCATTGATGCCTGTGCCGACCGCTGTGCCGCCGAGTGCGAGGCGATACACGCCCTGCAGCGCATCCTCGATTCGCTCGAGATTATCGCTAAGCATGCCCACGTAGCCTGACCACTCCTGCCCGAGTGTGATTGGAGTGGCATCCTGCATATGAGTGCGTCCGATCTTAACCACGTCGTTCCACTCGGCAGCCTTCGCGGCGATTCCGTCACGCAGGGCTGTCACCGCAGGTATGAGTCTCTCTTTCACGTTTACCGCCGCTGCAATATTCATCGCGGAGGGAAAGGAGTCGTTTGAAGACTGCGACATGTTGACGTGGTCGTTGGGGTGAACCGGCGTCTTAGTCCCAAGTGGCGTCCCCGCGAGCTGGCAGCACCGGTTGGAGATCACCTCATTCACGTTCATGTTGAATTGTGTGCCGCTCCCCGTCATCCATACATGCAGAGGAAACATGTCCTCATGGAGGCCGGCGAGGATCTCATCACAGGTCTGAACAATGAGTCTGTGCCGATCGTCGTCCAGGCGCCTGTCTGCGTGGTTTGCGTTGGCGGCGGCTTTCTTGAGTGTCGCGTACGCCGCAATCATTTCGCGCGGGATCAGATCCTTGCCAATATTGAAGTGTTCCAATGAGCGTTGCGTCTGCGCTCCCCAGAGTTTCTCGGCCGGAACATCCACCTCGCCGAGACTATCGGTCTCCTTGCGAACTCCGGGTACCTTAATGCTGCTAACAGCACTCATTTGTTTTCTCCCTTCTGACACGTAATACACAGTTCACTCGGCCTGGGCCTTGCCTAAAGGCAATACCCCGGCTGTAGGCTTGCTTGGCCATTGAAGAATTCTCTGCGTTCAAAAAGCTGATGAACGTCCGTTCGGTTCGGCGCCAACGCTCTCACCTTGTCCCAATCGCTAATTACATAGCAATCCAACGGCCACAGCTTCAGCGATCGGATAGGGGAAATTCAGGGGGGACGATCGAGAAACGTTTGAAGTGCCTGTCGACCTGTCGACAGGGGCCGCGAGACCTGCGACACTTCTGATGCCCCCTTCGGCCAACTCAAAGCACCCTGTGCGCCGCTGAACTGCCCCGATTCGTCCCTTTGGTCAAAATTCTAATTTGGACAAGTATGTTCCAGGGCTGCCCCTGGGACGTGACCTCTCTGACACGCTGGACAGGTAGCTGTCGACATGTCGACATTTTTGCGAGGCCGCAGCGCGTTCTTCAGGCGTTTAGGGATGGCATCTCGATTGCACTGATGCAACGTGGACCTATCCGGATTGCCACTGGAGTTCCACGAGCTATCGGTCGCTAACGTGGCTCGGATAGGCTCCGCGGTTCGCCGTGGCTTAGTTATGCACCCAAATAAGTGCGAGGAGAAGAACAATGTCGATCGCAAGTCCCGAAGCACTGGTCCTCACCATGAAGCAACGTGTCTTTATCGGTTTACTCGGGGTCTTGAGCGTCCTTCTGGCCGCTCTTGTGGTGTTTGGCTTCAACCCTGCTGGAGAGATAAGCGAAGCTTTACCTGCCCAACATCTGTTGCCGCCAGTGTACGAGGAGCAGTTCGGTCGTCATTCAGAAGAGTATCGGAAATCCGATCAAGGGCACCTAGAGTCAAGTACCGCGGTGATCTATCCCTATGTCATGAGGCGGAAGGTCTTCACGGCAGCGGTCAGCGTGATAGAGAAATAGTCGGTTGGGAAAGGCGGAGCCAGCCTTGCATGGCTGGTTAAAGTTAGCGCGCAAGAGAGCAGGATCTCTATGTGGATAGTTCGTTTTGCACTCCAACGGCCTTACACGTTTGTGATTGTCGCGGTGCTGATCGCGATCTTTGGCGGGGCCGCGATTGCAACTACGCCGACCGATATTCTGCCCGACATCAACATCCCGATTGTCAGCGTGATCTGGACCTATAGCGGACTTGATGCCGATGACATGTCGAAGCGCATTGTGGGTATCTGCGAGCGGTCGATTTCAACCACGGTGAATAACGTCCAGTACACAGAGTCGCAGTCGTATAGCGGCGTAGGAGTAATTAAGGTTCACTTTCAGCCAGGTGTGCAAGTGGATCTGGCCATTGCGCAGGTGACGGCACTGGCGCAGTCGGTGGTACACCTGATGCCTCCGGGAACGATGCCGCCGTTTGTCCTGAAGTATGACGCCTCCAGCGTGCCCATTGTACAGGTGAGCCTCGGGGGCAAGGGGCTGTCGCAGACCGTGCTCTATGACCTGGGGCAGAACTTTATCCGCGGTCAGTTAGCCACTATCAATGGAACCTCGGTGCCGCTGCCATACGGGGGCCAGCAGCGGTCGATCATGGTGGACCTGGAGCCTGGGCAACTGGCGGCAAATCACCTCACTTCCGAGGATATTTCTTCCGCGCTGAATAACCAGAACCTGGTGACGCCATCCGGTACGGAAAAGATTGGCGACCGCGAGTACCTGGTGGGGACGAACAGCAGCGCCAACACCATCGCGGAGCTCAACAACCTGCCCATCCGCACGAGGGATGGTGCGGTAGTGCAGATGAAGGACGTGGCCTGGGTCCACAATGGATACCAGCCGCAGACCAGCTACGTCAGTGAGAATGGCCAAGCTTCGGCTCTTCTGACAGTGATCAAAAATGGCGCAGCTTCCACTCTCACCATCGTGGACCAGGTAAAAGCGGCGATCCCGAAGATCAAGGCGGGGCTGCCGGCGGCGTTGACAATGACTCCGATCTTCGATCAGTCGGTGATCGTGCGTGCTTCGATCCACGACGTGGCGCAGGAGGCGATCACGGCTGCGATCCTGACCGCGCTGATGATCCTGATCTTTCTCGGCAGCTGGCGGAGCACGCTGATTGTCTGTGTCTCGATTCCTTTGGCGGCATTGTTCGCCATTGCGGTGTCCTCGGCGCTGGGAGAGACGATCAACGTGATGTCGCTGGGCGGACTGGCGCTGGCGGTGGGCATGCTCGTCGACGACGCCACGGTGGAGATCGAAAACACCCACCGCAACCTTGGGGTCGGCGAGAAGAAGCCTCTGGCAACCGCCATATTGAATAGCGCCGACCAGGTGGCCGTGCCGGCCTTGGTCTCGACGATGTGCATCTGCATCGTGTTTGTACCGGTGACGTTGCTGTCGGGCTCCGCGAAGTTCATCTTCACACCACTGGCGCTGAGCGTGGTCCTGGCGATGATTGCATCCTATGGGCTGTCGCGGACGCTGGTCCCGACGATGATGCACTTCCTGCTGAACCGCTGAGGTGCCACTCTATCAGGACGCCGAGACGCCGCTGCGCCGGAGCTTGATCTGGCGGATCCATCAGCGGTTCGAGCACGGCTTTGATTACTTTCAGGAAAAGTATAAGGGCGTGCTGAATTGGTCGCTGGAAAATCGCGCGCTGACCCTGGTCACATTCGCGGTAGTCGCACTCGGTTCGTTGGCGTTGATCCCAGTAATCGGCCGGGACTTTTTCCCGCACGTCGATTCCGGACAGATGCAGTTCCACGTGCGCCCGCCGGCAGGCACGCGGATTGAAACAGCGAACGAGGTGTTCAAACGGGTCAACGCGGAAATAAGGCGGGTCATCCCGCCGGAGCAGTTGGCAATGATAGTGAACAACATCGGCCTGCCGCCGGGTGGCGTGAACCTGGCCTGCTCGGCGAGTGACGCAACCAGCGACGGTGATGGCGACGTTCTGGTGTTGCTGACAGCCAAGCACCGCCCAACACAGGAATGGATGCAGGTTCTGCGGCAGGACTTGGCACAGAAGTTTCCCCAGGAAACGTTCTTCTTCGAGCCGGCAGACATCACCAACCAGACGCTGAACTTTGGGCTTCCGGCGCCCATCGACGTGCAGGTACGAGGCAAGGACGCCGCTTCGACGGCGAAAATAGCGAGCGCATTGCAGCAGCAGATCAAGAACATCCCCGGCGCGGTCGACGTGTTCGTACAGCAGGAAGTAAACTCGCCGGCTTTGAACATCAACGTCGACCGGCTCAAAGCACAGGAGCTAGCGCTGACGGCCCGCGATATTTCAAGCAATGTCCTGTTGTCGCTATCGGGCAG
Source organism: uncultured Acidobacteriaceae bacterium (assembly GCA_963787145.1). Classification (GTDB taxonomy): domain Bacteria; phylum Acidobacteriota; class Terriglobia; order Terriglobales; family Acidobacteriaceae; genus PALSA-350. The sequence goes on along the minus strand of CAWBBY010000023.1, from coordinate 133,878 downwards.
CGGGCAGGTGGCGCCGAACTACTGGCTGGAGCCGCAGACCGGCATCAATTATCCCATCATCGTGCAGGTACCGCAGTACCGGCTGACCAACTTCGAAACCCTCGATCAGACCCCGGTAACTTCTGCGACTGCGCAGAACGATCAGCTGCTACGCAATGTTTCCGCGACCAACCGGAGTGTTTCTCCGGTGACGGTTTCCCACTACAACGCGCTGCCGGTCATGGATGTTTTCGCTAACGTGGAGCAGCGGGACCTGGGCGGAGTGGCGGCCGATGTCGAAAAGATCATCAAGCAGAACTCGCAGCACCTGCCACCCGGCGTAACCATCGAGCTGAGCGGGCAGGTGATCACGATGAACACCTCGTTTCAGAACCTGGAGATTGGCATTGCTGCCGCCGTCATCTTTGTGTACCTGCTGATGGCGATGAACTTCCAATCGTGGACCGACCCGTTCATTATCTTGACCGCGCTCCCAGGTGCGTTCGCGGGCATCGTGTGGATGCTGTTCCTGACCCAGACCACATTCAATGTGCCGTCCTTGATGGGTGCGCTCATGACCATCGGGGTGGCGACGGCCAACAGCATACTGCTGGTGACCTTCGCCAATGACTCGCGCCCAGATCACCCGGAGGCGAAAGCAGCGGCGCTGGTTGCCGGGGCGACCCGCCTGCGGCCGGTCTGTATGACAGCGCTGGCGATGATCATTGGCATGCTGCCGATGGCTCTTTCGCTGGGGAGTGGCGGCGAGCAGAACGCGCCCATCGGCCGAGCCGTGATCGGCGGGTTGCTGTTCGCTACTGTGGGAACTTTGCTTATCGTGCCGGTGTTCTATTCGCTGTTCAGTAAGAACGTGCCGGTGAACTGGGAAAAGCGTTTAGACGACGAGACACTAGGAGCATTTCGATGAACAATCATACCGGGACCGCGCCGCCCCGAATGGGAACCGAGCCCGTCGGCAACGAGCACCCCGTCAGCAACGAGCACGACGACGCGAGCAATGGACGTCGAATCCTGATTGTGGTCATCGTGGTGCTCGTGGTTGGGGCCGCACTGCTTGTCGGCTGGCTGCCGCGGCATAAGCGGGACAAGGAAATAGCTGCGAAGGCAAACTCTGAGCGGACCGCGCTGCCGGTGGTGGAGGTGCAAACGGTAGGTGCGGCAACTTCAGAGCAGGAGCTGACACTGCCTGGCACGGTAACGCCGCTCGAGGCTGCCCATATCTATGCGCGTGCGTCCGGTTTTTTTGAGCGCCGTTGCGCCGACCTTGGCGATAACGTGCGCAGAGGGCAGTTGTTGGGACTGATTTCTGCACCCGACCTCGACGCTATAGTTTCGCAGCAGGCTTCGCTGGTGCAGCAGAGCGGCGCCGGCGTACTGGGCGCACAGGCCGCGGTCCAGCTGCAGCAGGCGACTTATAACCGGGTACACACGTTGGTGCAGCACGGAATACTTTCCAGGCAGGACGATGACGCAGCGTTGGCTGCGCTGCAGACGGCTGAAGCCGGCGTGCAAGGCGCGCAGCAGGCGGTGCAGGCCGCGAAAGCTGCACAGGGGCATGCGCAAACGATGGCAGATTTTGAGCAGGTACGCTCGCCCATCGCCGGAACAGTAGTGGCGCGCAACGTGGAAGTCGGCAGTCTGGTATCCGCCACTGGGACTGCAATGGGAGTAGCTCCTGTCCCTGGCACAGGCCCGACAGGCGGCCCACCGACAGGCGGGGCCCAGGGTGGAGAGCTGTTCTATGTGGTGAATCTCGACAGTCTCGAGGTATTTGTCACCGTGCCTGAAGAAGATGCCCAGTTTGTGCAGGACGGGCAGCCGGTGCAACTAACCTTCTCAGAGATGCCCGGACAAACATTCCAGGGCAAGGTGACCCGCACCAGCGACTCGCTCAGCCAGCAGACGCGGATGCTGCTGGCGGAGATACGGCCGACTGACCCGCAGCACCGTCTGCGCCCGGGGATGTTTGCCTCAGTGCAGATGCGCTACAAGGCGCCCAATCCAGGGATTCTGATTCCCGGGGACAGCTTGATCACCATGGCGCGCGGCGAGTTTGTGCCCGTGGTCCAAAACGGTGTGGTGCAGATGCGGTCAGTCCACGTAGGCCGCGACCTGGGATCGCAGGTGTTCATCACCGCAGGATTGGAGAACGGAGACATGGTCGTGGTGAACCCCAGCGACTTAGTGAAGGAGAGGGTGCACGTGACTGCCAAACCTGCTCCGTCCGGGCAGGAGGGCAGCGAGACAAAGCCAGCGGCCGGGGATGGAAAGGGCGGCCAGGCGCAGCAGGACCAATAGTATCTGCCCTCAGGATCTGGGCGCGCGAAAGGACTATTTTTGATGACGGGTCTTGGTCAATATTCCGTGGTCGGCCCGGATTTCCTGTACGTGGCTCCATCCAGGACTGCGCGTGCGGCTTTCAGTAAGGAAAGCCGCATGAAGTTCGCGGGCGCCGCCAAGTCCACAGGAAATCCGGGGAGGCGCCGTGCTTTGCAGGTCGGTCTGGCGGTAATCTGTTTTTCTGTTGTTTTGCAAGCGGCGCCGTGCGTTGAAGCCCAGCAAGTCTCGGCGGCGCTTAGGACTTCGGCTCCCGTGCCCAATGCAGTGCCCGATGCTCCCATACCGCTGTTGTCTCTCGCGCAAACAGCAGGGCCAGCAAATCCGCAAGATGGCAAGCTGTACCTGTCGCTGCAGCAGGCGTTCACGATGGCGCTCGAAAACAACCTCGATCTCCAAATTGAACAGATCGATCAGTCGATCGCAGAAGGGGGCGTGCCGCTGGCGCAAGGCGGAGGCCTGCCGCGGCCAATCAACTTCACCATCATGGATGCGCCAGCCGGGGTGGGAGGAGCAGGTGTGCCGCTGCTGAGTTTTTCATCGCCGGGGCTGGCGCCGGCGAGCGTGGACCCCATTCCTTCCACAATCTCCTCCTCGTACAACACCAGCCGCATACTGGAGACGGCGCACTCGCTGTCGCTGGGGACGAGCCCCTATTCCGGCGGCTCGCTGGTGCCGGGCTTTGACGCGCAACTGCTGGGGCGGTATGGCTGGCTCCGCCGAAATCCGCAAGTATCGCTGTTGACGGAAAACCCCTCCTCAGAAACACCTGCGGACAAGGCGATCACGGACAACACGCTTGGCGATACTATCCTGACCAAGGGGTTTAGCCCGGGCACGACGGTGGAGCTGGGGGTGAACAACTTTGTGCAGAGCTTTTACTCGGGGCGCTCATCAGCCGTTCCCTTCTCGCACCCCAATGCATATGCGCTCATCGCGCAGCCCCTGTTCCGCAACGCGGGGCGGGCAAACAACACCCGCTTTATCGCCATCGCGAAGACCAACAAAAAGATCTCCTCCGCGGTGCTGGAGCAGCAGATGATCAGCACGATTGCGGGCGTGGACAGCTTGTACACCGACCTGATCAGCCTGCAGGATGAAGTGAAAGTGCAGCAACAAGCTTTGACCGCTGCGGAGCAGTTGTTGAGCAACGACCGGCAGCAGCTCGATACCGGGCGACTGCCGCCCATTGAGGTAACGCGGGTGGAGTCGCTGGTAACCAGCACGCAGATGCTGCTCGAGCAGGCCAAAGCACTGCGTGACCAGCAGGACGTTATCCTGCGGACCCTTATTGATCCGCGGTCTTTGACTGGGCCAATCGCGCAACCCCTCGAGATCGTAGCAACCGACCCTCTCTCGCCGCCGCATGCTGAAGTTGAAACGCCTTTGCCGGAGTTAGTGAAGCTGGCGTTGGATACGCGTCCGGATGTGCGACAGGCGCGGTTACAGATCCTGAACGGCGAGCGGCAGGTAGCGGGCTCAGCCAACGCTGTCAAGCCGGAGATCGATATTTACGGGACGTATGAGACCCGAGGCGTGGTATTACCGGGACTGCTGGACACGGGGGGAAGCACGCTGACGGGGAACACCATCCTGGATCAGGTGCCGACGGGTGGTACCCGGTCGTCGACCTTATATGAAGCAGGCATTCAGTTCTATCTACCGGTGCAGAACCGGGTAGCTAAGGCGAACCTGATGATTGATAAGGCAACTCTGCGCCAACAACAGCTGCGGGAAACCCAGTTGGAGTCTGCGGTGTCCGCGGAGGTACGCAATGCGATTACAGCGCTCCGCGCAGCCGAAAACGCGGTAGCTGGCGCCGTGAAGGCTCGCGAGCTGCAGGAAAAATTGCTTTCCGCAGCGCAGGAAAGCTTTCAAGCCGGATATGGGACCAATCTCGCAGTGATTGAGCAGGAAACCTATCTGGCGCAGGCGCAAGCCAGTGAAGTCGTAGCGAGAGCTGCGTGGTCAAAAGCTGCGGTCCAACTCGATCGGGTGACTGGACAGATACTGGACCGGACAGGGATCAGTTTGAAAGAAGGACAGCAGAGGAATTCGCCAACACGCTGAACTCGTTGTGGTCGTTGTCACGCTTGCTATCTTCGGGGACACGGTGTTTTTCGATCGCCATACCGGAGCACAGAATAGCCCCGCGCCGATGCTCGAAACCGAGATCGCGCAGGTCGAAGCCCGGGTTGATGCGCGTCATTTCATGAAATTCGGTTGCGTATCGCCCAGTCCCGCTTCCCATTGAGCGATAAGGCTCAGAATAGCCACTTTTTCTGCCGGTGACGCCGTCTCGGGATGAAATGCTCCATCCCTCACCACATACGCCTTCGCGTGCAAAGGGCGACTTTTCCGTTCGGTCTTTACATGCCAGGCGGCGTCCTCCATGTACCTCCAGGCCCTCACTTCGTATCCGCAACGATCGCCTCTCCGGCTCAAAAACGAAATTGGTGCAGGTAGCATCTCTTTACCTCCTTCGCCGACAAATCGCGCAACCTTCTCGATGCAGGTACATCCGATTGGCGGCTGCATTTCTTTCGGTTAGCGCCGCTTCTCTAAGATGAAATGCTCTCTGCGCCAGAACCCCTCCTTCGAGGAAAGGACGAACTGCTGGCTGTGACTGCTTCCTCCACTCTTCTAGAGTCGCGTCGTATTGCTGTTTCAATTGTTCGCCCTCGGCACACTGGGCGACGTCGTTGATTCCCCCAGGCTCTATCCGCGCGCGCAGGAGTTTCTTTGGCGGAAGCTTTAACGCCTGGAATGCGGTTTCGGGAATGTCATTCACGCAGTTTGCCTCCCAGATCCGCCGTGGCTGCTGGCCAAGGGGGTGTTTAAACAATGCTGTTCGGTGGGCTTTCTTACCCGCCTTTTACATGTTGCTCTGGCCGGTTACTTTAGACTGACAGTGTTCGCTCGCTTTTGAACACTAGCAAAACTGACAGTCTTAGCCATGAATCAATCAGTCACGCGCAAACCCTGCGCCAGCCGACACGCTGTCCGTAATCGTCGCCATGGTCCTAGCATTTTTTCTAGTCGAAACCGCGAGTTCTACCAATACCGTTCCCGGCGCAAAGTCTCTAAGATTGGGCTCTAAACGACTTTCAGTCCCGCGACTGTGCGGGGCGCACCGGGCGTGAGATAGTTTTCGCAACCCGTTGCATTGCAGTCATGCCCTGATGCAACGCGTTTTTTCCGCAGAGTCAGCTCAGGGAAGCGTCTCGAAATCGCGATTCGGAGAGAAGGCGCTGAAGTGAGTGCTCAGCGCAGGGAGGGATAATGAAAGAGGAGAATGACGCCCTCAGCGCCGGATTGAAAGCTCCGCGCGCCGGTGCGATCGCCGGTATCCTTTTCTCGCTCCTGTTCATCGTCAGTCTGGTGCTGATTCGGCTTTCTGTCCCTGATAGTCCGGGAGATCCAGGGACATGGCTTTCCCATAGTGCGAAACCCATCGGTCTCGCCCTGGATCTGCTGCCCTTCGCTGGAATTGCCTTCCTGTGGTTCATGGGCGTATTGCGCGACCGCATGGGGGCAAACGAGGATCGCTTTCTGGCCACTGTTTTCCTCGGCAGCGGGCTCCTGTTTCTTGCTATAACCTTTGTCTCTTCGGCGCTTACAGGTGGTCTCATGATCGCCTACGAAGCAAGTCCAGACAAGTTGATGGATTCCGGTACCTACACATATGCGCGCGCCCTGACCTACGAGCTAGTCAACGCTTATGGGCTCAGGATGGCAGGGGTATTCATGTTTTCGACCTGCACACTCGCGATCCGAATCGGGATCTTTCCGCGCTGGATGTCTTTCCTCGGCTACATATTGGCGCTTTTTCTGCTCCTGAGCATCGGACGTTTCGGCTGGGCTCCGCTAGTGTTTCCGTTGTGGACGCTGGTGGTTAGCGTGTATGTCCTCTTTGCGAACTTTTCGGGTCGAGCCGACGTTCAAGGAAGACCCGCGGCTGCACCTACACTCTAGATGTCAGAATCGCTGCATTCTACTTCGGCCTTTTGGGAAACCGCAGCAGAGAATCCCGCACTGCGATTCTGACTCGCTATGGCTCTTCATCTGACCGCAGCAGCCACTTCCAGATGATAATCATGACGGACAACCCCACGATAATTTCTGACCAGATGAAGGGACGTAGTCGCCGAAGGCTCCCACAACCGGTACGCCAGGCTGGACGTTTCGCAGCGCCGGCAAACCGAAAATCTGTGCAGATTCCTTCTATAAGCGCTGCGTCGAATCCCTCTGGACGTCCCGGCTGTTACTTCACCACAAGCCAGGTCTTGTCGGGATGGTAGGAGGTCATCTGTTCCGCGATGCTGGCGGTGTTATCGCCAAGATCCTTCTGGATAGATCACTCCCTTCTGGTTAACGAGAAATGTCATGACACCGCTGGAGCATAGTCCGCGGGAAAGGCGACGAATCCGAATCCACCTGCGGCTCGGAGCATGCGGTAGTAGTAACCGTGATAGGGCTGGAACGGCTACCGTAGCCTGACAGCGTATGCTCGCGTTTGAAAACTGGCAAAACTCGCAGTTTTACGATCAAGGAATTAGTTAAGCCACTCGGTGTGGTCCCGATTGGGCGCAACAAGCGGCTTTTCTGGTGAAACGCTAGGACTTTTGCTAGTTTTCCTTGCCGACGCCAGCCCGTAGCCTTGCAGTAGATTAGCGACGTCCTGTCTGGGGCTGCCCTAGACGGATCTAGAAAGCCAACTGCCTGCCAGCGCAAAGGTGAATCGCTGTTGAAGCTAAGGTCGTACCGATGCCCTGTGTCGATGGAACGACATTCGCACGCCTTCCCGGTTCACTTCAGAGAGTGAACTGTAGCTTCTCGCGCGCCCTGTACATGGCAAGATACCTCGCGGCTCGCGTGAGCATTCTCGCTCTGCTGCTTCTGGTCCCCTCTTGTGGAGCGCAAGAACCATCCACAGGTCCGGAAACTCACGTGACTTCGGTCGACACTACCCTGCCCGTGAACTGGATCTATGGTGCATACATTCCCAAAGATGCGCCCGTTCAGCCTCTCACGGGCGACCAGCGTTTTAAACTCTATCTTCGGCAGACCTATACAACTCCAGGGATCTACGTGAAGACCGTACTCTTCTCAATACACGACCAGGTCAAGGAGACCGAACCGGAGTGGGGAGATGGCATCTCAGGTTATGGCAAACGCCTTGGCTCTCTCCACGCCGGGAATATCATTCAGTACTCATTAACTTCGCTGGGCAACGCAGCGGTCGGATTCGAGCCCCGTTACGACCGTTGCCGCTGCGAAGGTGCGTGGCCAAGAATTCGCCACGCTGTCGTGCGGAACTTCATCACCTACGGCGGGGGAGACGACAAGGCAATACGACCTCAGATCATGTCGTATGCGGCAGCGTTTGGCGCCGGGGTGACCGTCGCCTCGTGGGAACCTAATCATCCTAGCGTGCTGCCTAAGGGCTATCAAAGCATGGTCACTCAGGCCTGGGTGGGCGTGGTGGTCGATGCGCTGGCGGAGTTTGCACCTGACATCAAGCGGATGTTGAACAGGAATAAGGCGGGCGACAAGTAGAGTACGGCGACAGGAGTGGCAACACAGATGACGCAATGGGGGGATTCTCTATTCCTCAGGTAACGATCAAGACGGGCCTCAAGACTCCAGACGGGCGCGAAGAGCTGCTCACCGAATATTTCTGCGATCACCCCGGATGTCCTAACATTGCCACCCACGTGCTCGGATGCGCGGTGGAGCTCGGCATGGTGGCAGCAGTTTGTGACGAGCACGCACCCAAGCCTAGGGCTTAGAACCGCTTCCAAAAACATATTCACTAGTCGTTTCTCGCTCCTAGCGGAAACGCAAACAACAAAGATTACTTTAGCCTGTGACACTGTAAGTCTTGCTAGTTGTTGGGGGGACGCGGCAGTCCTAGTCTTTTGATGGAAAAGAAACGGATGGAAGAGAGACGGGTGTCCCCGTTCCTCTTCATTGTCGTGCGAACATTCCAGATTTTAACCAAAACGGAGTCTCTCTCAATGAATGACCAGGACAAGGTTCAACGAACCGTTCTCCCGATTCCCGATCAACCGCGCACTGGTTTTATTACATATGATGCCAAGGACCCGGAGACCAAGTTCCCGCCGATCAGGCCGTTGCGGCCGCCCAAGGGTGCGCCAAACGTCTTGATTGTCTTGATCGACGACGCGGGCTTTGCCGCCTCCAGCGCCTTTGGCGGCCCTTGTAACACGCCGACGGCGGAACAATTAGCGGCCGGTGGCCTGAAATACAACCGCTTTCATACCACCGCGCTCTGCTCGCCGACGCGACAGGCCCTGCTGACCGGACGCAACCACCACACGGTGGGCATGGGCGGAATTACCGAAATCGCCACCGGGTCGCCCGGTTATAACTCAATTCTCCCGAATACTTGCTCGCCGATTGCCCGGACGCTCAAGCTCAATGGCTATGCGACGGCGCAGTTTGGCAAGTGCCATGAAGTGCCGGTCTGGGAGACCAGTCCGGCCGGCCCTTTTGACGCTTGGCCTACCGGCGGGGGCGGATTCGAGTATTTCTACGGCTTCATCGGCGGCGAGGCGAACCAATGGTACCCATCGCTTTATGAAGGCACCACCCCGATCGAGGTCAAAAAGACGCCCGAAGAGGGCTATCACTTAATGGAAGACATGACGGATAAGGCCATGAACTGGATCGGGCAACAGAAAGCGCTCATTCCCGATAAGCCCTTCTTTGTGTACTTCGCGCCGGGCGCGGTCCACGCCCCACACCACGTCCCGAAGGAATGGGCGGACAAGTACAAAGGCAAGTTCGATCAGGGTTGGGATAAGCTCCGTGAGGAGATCTTCGCCCGTCAGAAAAAGTTAGGTGTCATTCCGCAAGATTGTCAGCTCACGCCAAGGCACAAAGAGATCCCGGCGTGGGATGAAATGGCCGCTGCACTCAAGCCCGTGCTCACCCGGCAGATGGAGGTTTACGCCGGGTTCATGGAGTATACCGATTACCATGTCGGCCGGTTGGTGGATTCGCTGAAAAAGCTCAACCTGCTCGATGACACCTTGATTTACTACATCATCGGCGACAACGGCTCCTCCGCAGAGGGAACGCATCAGGGCACATATAACGAGATGATCAATTTCAACGGCGCGGCCGCGCTGGAGACGCCCGAGTTCCTGATGGCGCGGCTGGACAAGCTGGGTGGACCGGAATCTTACAACCACTACGCTGTGGGCTGGGCGCACGCCCTGGATACACCATACCAATGGACCAAACAGGTCGCCTCGCATTTTGGCGGCACGCGCAACGGGACGATTGTGCACTGGCCCAAGGGAATCACCGAGAAAGGCGAAATCCGCAGCCAGTTCCATCACGTGATCGACGTAGCGTCGACCATCCTGGAGGCGGCTGGGCTGCCTGAGCCTACTTTCGTAAACGGGGTGCAGCAGAAGCCTATCGAGGGCGTCAGCATGCTGTACTCCTTCAACGACGCCAAGGCGGCCGAGCGGCATGAGGCACAGTACTTCGAGATGCTTGGCAATCGCGGCATTTACCACAAAGGCTGGACAGCGGTCACACGCCACAAGACTCCATGGCTTCTCTCAGGCGAGAAAATCCCAGCGTTCGACGACGACAACTGGGAACTCTATGACACTAATAAGGACTGGAGCCAGGCGAACAACCTGGCTCAGCAAATGCCTGAAAAGCTCCACGAACTGCAGCGCTTGTGGCTGATCGAGGCGGTACGCTACAACGTGCTACCCCTCGACGACCGGGGCGCTGAACGGTTTAACTCGGATCTGGCAGGCCGGCCGGTGCTGATCAAGGGCAACTCCCAGGTTCTCTTTGGCAGCATGGGGCGTCTGTCTGAAAATTCGGTCCTGAATATGAAGAACAAGTCGCATTCCGTGACCGCTGAGATCGTGGTGCCCACAACCGGAGCTGAGGGCGTCATCGTGGCCCAAGGCGGCAACGCTGGTGGCTGGAGCCTCTATGCCAAGGGCGGCAAGCTCAAATACTGTTACAACTTCCTTGGCATCCAATGCTTCTACGCTGAATCGAGCAGCGCCTTGCCTCCGGGCGACCACCAGGTACGCATGGAGTTTGCCTACGCCGGCGGCGGACTTGGCAAGGGTGGAACGGCATCCTTGTATGTGGATGGCAAGAAGGTCGGCGAGGGCAAGATCGGGGCCACCGAGGCCATCATCTTCTCTGGCGATGATGGTTGCGACGTGGGGTTGGACACGGGGCCTCCTGTCTCACCGGATTACGGTTCGCGAGGGAACGAGTTTTCGGGTCGCGTCAAGGGCGTCCAACTCGCCATTGCTGAGGACGCTGAGAGCATCGATCACCTCATCTCGCCGGAGGACGCTATCCGCATCGCCATGGCGCGGCAGTAAACGCAAAAGCGGGACCGGCAGCCCAAAACGGACGCCGGCTACCGCATGAAAACCAGCGCAGAACAAAACGAGAAGGCGAGTTGAGGTGCGCCCTGAGGGGCCTGTTGCCGGGGATGGTTTGCGGAAAAAAGTGCGCTAAAAGCGCTATAAGCGCTAAAAGCCCCTACTGATCTCTGCCGGTTCCTCGCCCGCCCCTACCGATTCTTCATTTTCTTCGTGTTCGTCCTCTTCGCCTCTCAACCAGAGGGTAGACGTATCATTTCCCCTTATCTCTCAGGAGGGGAGAGGAAAGCCCGTGCGGAAATGTGCGAACTAAGCGAATTAAGCGAATTAAGCGAACTAAGCCTGCTCCTTTTCCCGGACGAACGTCCTCCGGTAGCAGGGTAGAAATGAATTCCTGCCGCTGCCTTCGCGAGCCGACAAGTGCCAGCGTACCAACCCACTCATTTAAGTTCCGGGGACAGTCCGCGGATTTGCCCCGAGGCTCGACTGAGGCTGTGGGTCCACAGTTTCCGGAAAAAAAGTGCGGGAAAAGCGAGATAAGCGAGATAAGTCCCCTTGTCACACGCTCAACCGTCTTTCACCTGGTCAGTCCGGTGATAAACGGGACGATCATTCTGCCTACGCGGCCAGGTATTGGTGAACGCCCCGTCTATCCTCGAGCGTCGGTATCCTCTGGGCTCGGGCCGGCGTCCGTCGGGTGTGGTGTTCTTCAAGTTGTCAAAACTACTCAATCGAGAGGACGCACAGAGCGCACCCCTTGGCTCTGATTTCTGCTCTCTCCGCAGGCGCGCCCTCGCGGGGCGCAGGAATGCTGCGGAAAGGCGTAATCCGTTACTGTCACATTATCGTTTGCTACACCCAAGTCATCACGCCGGCATGCGCTGATGAATCCCCGGCGGTTGGCGGCAGATGCACGGGCAGAGTGCGCCGGTGCAAGGCCAGGCAGGGCCGTCGTCGCAAGACGGCGCTGAGATGTGAATACTTACTTCCACAGTAGTACGGTTTTTGGGGGGCGTCGAGAGGGAAAGAAGATTTATTTGGTAACCATGGCTGCGCTTTGTTTCTGCACCATCGCGCAAGGAAGTGATTACCGATGTGGGAGGTTTACTCTCACTCAATCTTCGTGGACAGGTGCGCCGCAGGAATGCAATCAACCCGGGGGACTCTTAACGCATTTTTGCTAATACCGTGGTCCTTTAGCCGGCAGGCAAATGTTTTGCACGAACTCAGCTTTAGCCGCAGCTGGAACCGGAGACAGGGAGGCTTTATTTATCTCGCGCTTCATGCTTCGCCTGCCGCTCAAAGTAGAAGGCAATGCCTAATGCAAGAATTAGGGCCGCAATCCCAAACAAAGTTAAACTTGGGACGGTGTTTGGTTCTTCAATAATTACCTTCCGCGCCATCGCAATGAGCGCAACTTCTAGAACAACACGAACATGAATCGTATCTTTCTGAACGTATGCTTTGAGTGTTTCGATCAGCTCTACTCCGATCAGGACCAGCAGGAAATACCCAAAAATGTCTAGCAGTCCCTGGACTGGTATCAGAAACCGCGGAGGCTTCAAGATCTCATCCCAGATCAGTACGCCCAGGTGAATTGTCGAAAGAACCATTACCACGACGAGCATTCCAGCGAGCGTGAGTACAGTGAGCTTTTGTACCTTCGACAGCACTACTTCGATGATCACTAGAATTTCTCCATTGGATCCTTCTGGTTTCTGCAATGCCGCACGATAAGTCGGGCAACGAGGCCCGGCATGCTGCAGGGCGCCGGCGTCTCCAGCCGATTACTCCATGGGAAAAGCGGCGGCGGAGAGTGCATCGCCGATCTCGCGGCTCACTTGGCTGTCACTTTCGATAACGAGGACCCGGCTCATTTTACGCTCCGATTCGTTGTCTGAGGTGATGAAGAAATAATTCTAGATCATCGTTTCCTCCATGCTTTTCGGGTGAACCCCAGGCTCCGCGCGGAGGCGTCTTTGTGCTCCTTCTCCCCGAACTCGGCAACTGCAAAATTCAGCTAATCCTTATCAGCGAAAAGCCACGTCAACGTTCTGGGCACCCTCGGTCTTTTTTTCTCTGAAACAAGCAGTTTTGCCAGTGTTCAACTTTTTCCACTCGTCGGAATCTTACTTGACCCGCTGGTTATCCCCATTAAGCACAAGTGCTGGTATCGGATAGAAGGTATCGATGTCTCCTCGCATCTTGCTCGTCGATACCGATCCTCTTTTGTTTGACGCCGTCTTCCACATACTGAAATGGACTGAATTCGCCGTCGTCGGCTTGCTCCCGGATGGGGCGTCGGTCCTGCAGGGAGTCCATGCTCTCAAGCCGGATCTGGTCCTGTCGGAAATACTACTCCATGATATGACTGGATTTGAGATGGTCAGGCAGCTGAGACACCGCGGGTGCAAAGCAAAGATAGTAATCCTAACGATGCACGAAACCGCCGAATTTGTGAGTGCTGCCTTTGATCTGGGCGTGCGAGGGTACGTCTTCAAATCGCGTATCGACACTGATCTTCTAGAAGCAATCGAAGTAGTCTTGGCAGGTGGACATTTTATCCCTATGCCCTCGACATCCTCCGGCCAATTCTGATTCCTGCAAGGTCGCATTTTCAGGGAGTTCCCCACCCCAAGTGCGTCCAAGGCACGCCCAGGGCACGCAGCTAGTCAAACCCCGTTATGCGAGGTCCGCTTCAACGGCCACTCCCATTGGTGGGTTTTGAAGCGCAGGCGGTAACGGCAAATCTGCTGCCGGTTAGGTCGTCCCCAACGCCTGTGGCGAAACAAAAGTGATAGCTGCTATGGATAAGGGGGGCCCTTAGCAAGCACGGCATTCAGTCGCTGGTCATGACCGTAGATATCGTCAAAAAAGTGTACCGTGCCGTCCTCCTCGGCGACCGCAGTCACGTACAGAATAAGCACCGGGATTTTCGTAGCCAGGTTGACCTGGCGATTGTCTTTGCCTCCGTCCATCGCCTTTTGCACCAGCTCCAGGGTCCACGGTTGTTGTCCATCGAGTTGATTCCGCAACAAGAAACTGGCCAGCTCGGCTGGCTTCTCCAGCCGAATACAACCTGAACTGAAGTCTCGTCGCGACTTGGAGAATAGCTCGGTTGACGGTGTACTGTGCAGGTAGACAGAGTAGGTATTCGGAAACATGAACTTTATCAGGCCGAGAGCATTTGTTGGTCCCGGCTTCTGACGTACGAAGTATTTGCCCGAGCGCAGCCCTGCAACCAAATCGTCACTCGGCGACACTAATCTGCCGCTGGAGTCGGTTACCTCGAATTTCTCGCGTGCTAAATATCCGCTGTTTTTCATAATGCCGGGGATGACTGTTCTGCGGAGAATTCCCGGTGGAACGTTCCAGTAGGGCCGGAACACGATGAACTTTATGTCGTTGGTAAAGACTGGCGTTTGAGTTGGCGCGGCCTTGCCCACAACGACGTTCATAGTGAGCGCAAGCTGGTGATCCGCGGAATAGGCCCGTAACCGAAACTCAGGAATGTTTACGAGAACCGGGGGCTGCTGGAACTCGGTGGGCATCCATCGCCAGCGCTCTAAGGCATCATCAATTTGCTGTACTCGGGCGCTGAGTGGAGTGTTCAACTCACGGAGGGTCGCCGCGTCTAATTTGCCGTCGGTCGCAAGACCATGCCTTGCCTGAAAATGCTTTACCCCCTCGACCAGCGCGCCGCTATAGGAATCGAAGCTTCCGCCCTGCGGAAGGTCCCCAATCAATCGCAATCGCTCAGCCAGTTGGGCAGTTCCTGGATACGTGTCACCCGGAGCGATGGTCTTGGTTCCCGCCGGCACCTTGGCGCCATCCCCTTTGGCAGCCAAATCCAAGTATTGCTTTAATGAGTTCTCGATGCGGCGATAGCCGGCGTAGGGTGGCTCAATCTGATTCAGGACAGATTGGACGTTTCCTGCATGGACAACTTGTTGAGCAATGAATTCCGGCAGATCGTATTGTTTTGACTGCACATCGATGTCAAATTTCAAATGCTTGGGATTGACTCGTCCGATCCGCAGGTCCGAAATATACCGCATCGTCGATTGGGTAAGAGCTGCATCGAATGAGGCTTGAGCGACAGCGGATGCCCCTTTGAGGGACCTGGATTTTGTCGCCAGACTTTCTGCATCGTAGTCACTGGGATTCAGTCCCTTCAGGCGGCTTGCGCGCAGAATCTCAATCAAAGATGTTGCTTGCGATGTTGGCTGATCACTGTTTATCCACAAGGGCGCAAAATTTGCGGCTTCGTACAGCCTCTTGATTTGCTCTCGATATCCAGAGGAGCCCAGGTTATTTCCCAGCTGCCCCTTCGCTGCCATCGCTCGTAGTTCAGATGATATTGCAGACGAACTGGATACTTCCTGGGTGTTGCCGGCAGTTGCGCCAAGATTAGCCGGATGAAGCATGCTCTGGCTCGGCCCGCAGACATTGAGGCAGCTTAAGATCATCGACAAAAACAACTTCGTTGAATACATTGAACCCTCGGTTCAAGAGCTGGAGCGTCGTTTAGGCAGACGATCCGGCCCTATATCTGCTTTTGAGAACTACCATCTCACAATATCAATGTTGAATGACTCGCATGACTGGGGCGCCAGAAGCGGGACTGTCACGGTCGGAGCTTGGGATCTCTGTCACCCTCGCTGCCTCCGGCAGTGTGAAGTTGTCAACACCGCTTCAGTTGAGATCACCGTCTTTGTAGTACTTGGTACTCTTGGCGGTGATCTCGAGGGCCAGCCCCTTGTCGGTGAGTTGATACATCCAAACGCCGTCAGAAACCGACACCGCTCCGGCCATCGCTCCGCCCTTGTCTCCGACCTTCGCAGCCGCCGTGGATTGTCCGCCGAACTGCCAGCCGCTGTTCACGAAGCTGTTGAACACCTTCTCGTTGTCGAATACAAAGACAACCCGGAACTTCTTCACGCCCATCCCGAGACCGGCTTGGAGTTCGCGCATTTTCATGACGTCTCACGCTTGCTTTTGTTGTCTACGGCGATGCCTTGTCCGTTGCCAGAACCGGCGACGAGGATCTTCACGCCCAGGTTGCTGAAGACCGCATATCCTGCCGCCCCTTTAACCACCGATTTGGCGTCTGGGTCGACTTTGTAAAGGCTCTGCAGGGTGTCCTGCGCCATGGTGCGGATGTCCTTCTGTTTGCTTTCTATCTTCGAGTCGGAAGCGTGCGCCATCACCGCTAGTGCACAAACGAGCGCGGCGACGATACTACACGTGCGAATCAGTTTCATGGTCCTCTCCTTTATATAGGTGAATCGCTGCCCTACTTCTTCCTCCGAACGTCGAAGCACCACGTCATACACGCTTTTTCGCCGACAGCAGAATACCTCATGTCCACGGTGAGTGAATTCTTGGGATCGATGGGATCCTGCTGAATGGCTGTCGACGACGACGACGTAGATGGGTGCCGCTCTGCTCAACCCACAGTAGCAGAGGCACGTGCCCCCCACCTCATCGACGTACCGACTCCTCCCGGCGTCTGAGCCCACGGCCGGAGGGTGAAGTGCGGGCAAGTTACTTATAATCCGTGTTTTCAGTAAGTTCCCCAGCCGGCGGGGTCAGGCAGGAGCAACCGGGAACCGTTTTCAAGGCACGTCGTTACGCAGACGCCTACCGCTCGGATCCAGATGATGCCAAGACTTGGACCGGCATCTGACAAAAATGCAAACAAAAAAGCGCCCTTAGTGGATCACCCTTGGCAGTTTCGCGCAAGCTTAACGCGTTAAGACTAGAATGTCGAAATGTAATCTTGAGGCGTTAAGACTTAGGATGCTCTTCAGTCCATGAACCGGTCAATCGGCATCGCTTCATGATCAGAACCAAAAAGACATTCCGCTCTGAAACGTCGGATGGCTGGTCCTAAGCTACGAAGCGGCACAGGCTTTCCAACCTGCAATTTATGGGATGACCAGAAGATGGAAGCCCTTGAATGGATCCGGTCGCATGCTCTGGCTCTGCCAAACCTGGCGAAATTTGCCCTGGCCATGGCGATCCTTGTTGGCGTTCCTCCGCTCTCCCGTAGGTTCCGGCTTCCAGCGGTAGTGGGCCTGCTGCTGTGTGGTGTCGTGATAGGACCTCATGTTCTCCAGTTGTTTCCGCTTCACCCATCCATCGCCCAGTTCTTCGCCGATTTGGGAAAGCTGCTGCTCATGTTCTTCGCTGGGCTGGAAATAGACCTCGCTCTGTTTCGACGGGCACGGACCCGGTCAATCATATTTGGTCTCCTGACCACGAGCATCCCGCTGGCTTTAGGCACGGCGGTTGGTCTGCGATTCGGGTATTCGCCAGTCGCGGCCGTGGTTCTGGGGTCACTGTTAGCGTCCCACACGCTGCTTGGTCTGCCGATCATCATTAAACTCGGCAAGACCCGGATCGAGCCGGTTACGGTTACCGTTGGTGCGACAGTCATGTCCGACACGCTATCCCTGATCGTGTTCGCAATCTGTGCCGGGATTTATCACACCGGCTTTTCGGTGTTGAACCTCGGAGTGCAGCTCCTTGAAATCGTCATCTTTGTTCTGCTGGTCCTATTTGGCCTCAGTCGTTTGGGCTCGTATCTCTTAAAGAGGTCGGAAAATGACGAAGACTCCTACTTCATCCTTATGCTCGTCATCATGGCGGTGGCGAGCCTGCTTGCTCAAGTCATCAATCTGCCGGGGATCGTCGGAGCATTCCTTGGTGGCCTGGCGGTTAACAGCGCGGTGCATGACAAGCCGGCTAAGGGAATGTTGGAATTTTTTGCAAATTCCCTTTTCATCCCAATCTTCTTCATCGTGACCGGTTTCCTGATCGACCCGCTGGTGTTCTTTCACACTATTATTGGCAACTTCGCTCTCGCGTCCGCTGTCCTCCTCGCGCTACTCGTCGGCAAGTGGATAGCCGCACAAATTGCAGGCCGTGCTTTTCATTACGGCTCAGCGGAACGCGTGACAGTATGGTCGCTGACGCTGCCTCAGGTGGCGGCGACGCTAGCAGCTGCACTCGTAGCGTTCGATACCTATGATCGTTCGGGCCAACGTCTCATTGATGTCCGTTTGCTCAATGTGGCGCTCGTGCTCATGCTTAGCACTTCCATCCTCGGGCCAATGATGACTGCTCGGTTTGCGCCACGCATGCTGTCGGAGAAAGCACCGGAAACACTGCCAGGTAACGGGACTACCAAAGCCGTGTAATAGGCTAAGCTTGTGCGACCGAACGTGTCCATCGGAGATTGGACATGACCTACGACGCGGGTGAAGGTAGAGAGTTTAAAGATCAATCTCTATGCGCGGTCTTTAGGTCGATCTCTGGGACGATCTGACCTTTGACCGGCAGCCGCGCCTTGGTCCGCCCCTTTCTGGCAGCTGCTGTATTTGTCCTCGGCTTGCCGGGGACGGATCGCCTTTCGCCGATTCACTGATCGAGCGGTGCAGCAAGTGACGGTCGTCCGAATCGATCCTCCGGAGTGCCTGGAAAGTCTGGTTCAGTAGGTTCCCTCAGCCCAGAGGGCCACCGCTGGGCAAGTTACCGCAATCCCCGTTTGAGGTACTGGTTAGGCAAGCCGGGCATGTCATCGATCTGATTACTTCCGAGCTGCCGACCACACGCCTAGATGGGTGCCGTTCTGCTCAACCCGCAGCAGCAAAGGCACATGCCACGGGTACGGTCTACACGCTCCGAGAAAGGACCAGCTTTAATTCATACTGTTGCGCTGGTTTACGAGAGCCTGATCGTAGCGGTCTACCCGGATAATCCCGACTCGCGGAAACTCAAGATCAATGATGGTGTAGATGGTCAAAGCCAGCGCCGCGGCAAAGACCAGAGTGTGCAGCCACGGTCTCTTGCTAGTGTCCCCCATTCCGAATCCTGCGATGAGTGAGCTGGCCAGGGCGAGCAATACCAGGGTCAGATACATGGGCAGCGGGGGGTGCGTCTGCAGCGCGACAAAGCGCGTCGTGGTGATGTCGATCATTTCGTTGAGAGAGCCGACGACCAGCGTCAGAACGGCAGGCGAGGAGGTCTGTTTCGCCGCGGCGACGGACTCCTTCCAGATGTGGTTCTGCAGTTTTTCCGAAAGAGCCAGTTCGTCCGCGGCCTTCGCGCGGTCGGCACCCAGGTTTTTGTAGAAGGCGAGGCGGGCGTCAAGATAGGAGCGAAAGTCGTCGCGGATCTGGGGCTGGGCCGCCTCGGGCAGTAGGTCGACGCGCAACCAGGCCGTGCCAATGGCGTTAGTTTCCTGCACGATGAGTTCCCGACGCGCATCGAAACGGGAGACGGCGCCGGAAAACGAAAAGCTGAGAAGCAGGGCCATAAGTCCGAAGACAGCGCCGTCGATCACGCCCAGACCAGAGCTGAACTTCTCCTCGCGGCTGCGCAGCCGAAAGCGGCGGCCGAACTCGATGCCGGCAACTAACAGTCCGACGATGAACAAAGCAGCTAAGAGAAAGATGGCCATGGCGCCCAGTATATCTAGTCGTGTCCGGCGCACTCTAGACAACCAATAGCTAAAGAGTACTAGTATTTCTGCCAGTGGTCTTCAACATCAGGTCTTGGTACCTTGATCACCGATTGGAATCAGTGGCTTCGTGGGCGGCGAGTCGGCTACACAGTCGCCGTTTCCAGATTCAGTTCGCCATTAAAGCATGTGCAATCGGAGGACAAGGTGAACATCATATCCAAACGACTGAAGATGAGTATTGCCACGGCGGCGATCTTAGCCATTTCCGCTGTCGTAGGATTCGCCCGCGATACCACTGAGACGATCGATGCCCACGCCTATGGTACGAGCACCCAAATGGGCAAGAACTTCACCGTCAGGCTCATGGTCTACGAGTATTCCACTCCGGAGGACCGAAAGATTCTGATCGAGTCCTTTCAAAAAGGTCAGAACGACGGTTTGGCCAATGCACTTGAAAGGATGAAGGCAGTGGGCCATATCACGATACCGGGCACCCTGGGATTCGACGTCAGCTACATTCATGAAGTCAAGACTCCCACAGGACGGTCGATCCGTTTCGTTACTAATCGGAGGATTGCTTTCGGAGAATCGTACTGGAATACGCAATCGAAGTCCTTCAATCTGACGGCGGGTGAAATAAGGATCAACGATCAGGACAAGAATAAGAGCGACGGCGTCCTCTATCCGGCAACCCAACTCACCATCAACAAGGATGGTGAGCCACAGTGGGATCTGAGAATGAACCCCTGGAAGCTCAACAACATCATCGTTTGGCCGAGCGGAAATAAGGACAAATAGCTCCGTCCTGCTGACGCCTTCCATTGAGAGGGGCGGTTCACAATTCCTTTGAGGTATTGACCATGAGATTGCAAATGCGTTCGTGCAGTGTCGCGCTGGTAACGACTGTCATGATATTGGGCAGCACACTAGCCAATGCGAAGAGCAAGTACGTCTGCGATGAACCGAAACCGGCGGACATGTGCAACACCGGCAACACATGCGGATCCTCATCCGCATCGTGCACCATCAACATCCAGAAATCCGGGGCTGGCGCAAGCGTCAAGCCGGGGATTCCGGACGCGAAGGGCAATCAGTTCTTCTGCATAAGAGCAGGCACTACGGTCGTGTGGATGACCTCGAGTAAGAACACCGGGTTCTCGATTTCATTCGGGACGGATTCGCCGTTTACTCCAGATGATCCCATTATCGGAGGCGGAAGCAAGCCGATAACCGTGAAGGCACAGAACCCCGGTTGCTACAAGTATGACGCGGGAGCATTTTACTCCGGGGCTGTTTACGGTATGAGTGGTGGCAGCAAGCCCGAGTTGGTGATTCTGCCGTAGTCAAGAAGGAATTGGCCACTGCGTCTGCAGCGATCAATCGTTTTTACCTTTTTTCTGGCGCCTGGACACCGCACCCACAAGAAAAGCTTCTCGATCTGCCACATCAACCTGTTTACTTCCGTCTAGTCCCCGCTCTCTGGATATAATCCGTAAACTCCAACCACCCGTTTGAGGGTTGGCACTTGTGGCTATTACACTAAAGCGAGTTTGATGAAGCCGCTACTGGAAGGAATCTCCACAACATGCGGAAAAAGATGTGGCACTTCAGAAGGCTGTTACTGTTCTCTATCCTCGCCTTCGCATATTGCTTTGTACTTCTTCGCGGACTGAATGAAGGCAGTAGACGTTCTCTGCAGCTGAGAGACGATGCTGATGCGGCCGACCACATCGTGATTTCCGTTCTGGTAACCGGAGTGAACCCGGCTACTCAGGAGTTGACGGCACAAATCAGTCTTCGGCCCCAAGGAGCCCTAGCACTGGATGAGGTCACTCCGGCGGTTGACTTAAAACTCCTGACCAACAATGTAAGGAGCCAAGAACAATTCGACTTTCCTAAAGGGAAACGGATGAACCGGATTGAAGCGGTCTTCCCCCTGAACGGAGAACTGAATAAATATCCGTTCGATCATTACGGCACAACATTGTGGCTCCTGGCCACCACGCCTGCGCAAAAGGCACAGCCAAAGACTACGAAGATTCCGGAAGACATCGAACAGCAAGCGCCTCAGCGCGAGCAACTCGCAGTCGGCGCAACCGCCTTGCAACAGAGCACTCCCATCCCGCTTACGGTCAATTTATCTGCATCGACTCCCGGAATTAAATTCGAAGGTAGCGTCTCTCGCGAAAGCGGCCGGAAGGTCACGGGCATCGAACTGAAAATCAGGCGGGCCGACAGCGTGATTGCAGTGTCCTTTATTCTGATGATGTTGATGGGTGGTCTAGCCTTAAGCCTGCTGGCGATGGTGATCAGAGTGATAACAATCGGTGCGAAAGTTGATCTGGTGCCGCTATCATTCTCCATCTCATTGATTTTCGGTTTGCCCGCGCTCCGAAACGTCCAGCCTGGCGTTCCGGCTGTGGGGGCACTCGGGGACTATGTCTCCTTCATCTGGGCAGAAATAATCGTGGGTCTGTCGGCCATCGTTATCATCTGGACGTGGCTGCATCACTCACACGATGAGCCCTAGATCTATCAGAAGGATCTTGGCGATAAGACTGCGGACATCGCGGAACACATGGCATCCTACGATCCAGACAAGACATGGCACGTAGTGAAGTAGCAGTTCCGCGATGTTGGCGGGAGCGCCCCTCACCGGGTAGCCATCGCGATATCGATTACGCTGCGGAAACCGTCACCCTTTTCGGCTTAGTAGCAGTTTGAACTTGGGGCTTGGCCTGGCAGAAGCACCTCTCCATATGCACGGGGGCAACCCCCTTAACAGCGTCCTGGTCCTGGAGATGGTAGAGTGTGTGCGTAGGAATCGGTGAACATCGCATGTTCTTACCACGCGGTACGTTCCACGGAGGATTCATGCGAGCAATGGCACTGTGGCTAGCACCGGTTGGACTACTGATCACGCACGGAGCGGCTCTGTCAGATGTTGGCCAACCCTCCGGGACTCTTGTAGTAAAGGGATATTCCGGGGAAGCGCCGATTACTCAGATAAACGGTGGCTCCTACGTGGCCGTCGAGGCCTTGGCACGATTGATGAGCGGCTCCCTTGCATATCAGGGAAGTCAAATTGTGTTGACCGTGCCGGCGGTGGGCGCGGCTGTTCCTGCCAGTGAGCCCGCGAATACGGGCTTCTCCAAGAATTTCCTGAAGGGCGGCATAGAAACCATGAGTGACATTAGGGAGTGGCGGAGCGCGCTCCTGAATGCAATTGAGAACGGCTACCCTGTTAAGGATGCGTGGATGGACGGTTACCGTGCACAAGCAGCCAAAAACCTCCGCCTGACATCGATAGCCGCCACAACCCCTTCCGATCGCAATGCACTTCAGTTGTTGACCAAAGAATTCGACCGCATGCGTGGCGTCGCCGCGCGGGACACTCGCCAGGAACTAAGAAGCCTCTGATAAGGAGCGCACTTTATGGAGCCTCGTCGTTTTTTTCTCTCCCGCCTAGCCCGTTTACCACTCCTGGCGATGGCCGCCGCGGACGGGGTGCAGGCCCAAGTACAAGGTCAAACCCACAAGCCGCTCAAGATCATGATGAAGAGCGCCTGGGGCTCGGACGATCCGACCAAGGCGGCATTTCCGTTTTCGCACGGACTGGCCCTCGCCGAGGCGGGACATGAAGTGCAAATCTTTCTTCTTGGAGAAGCGGTCGTTCTGATGCGCAAAGTTGTGGCCGAGGCCGTCACGCCCGTGGGTTGGCCGAAGGTGGCCGAGACACTGGACAAACTCGCGGCCAGGCACATTCCGATTTATGCCTGTGGTGCCTGCTCCCGGGCTCGTGGCGTAACCGAGGCCGATCTCAGCAACTACGGAGCAAAGTACGGAAATCCCACAATCTTTGTTTCTCTCGTGGAGTGGGCCGACAAAGTGATTACAGAATAGTGGCAAGATCAAGCGTGATCTCTCCAGGGCCAGAGTGAGTAAAGCCTGCCTCACTATGTTGGCGTTAGCCCAGGCGATGTGCCGCTAATTTGTCACGTTCCTACCCCCATTCAGGCAGCAGCCTTCTCGGCTGGAGAGGAAGGCTCCTCGGAGAGTTCTTCGAGGCTCTTCCCCTTTGTCTCGGGGAGCATGAATATAGTGACGATCAAGCCGAGGCCGCTCACGATGGCCGCCGCTCCTTCGGCGGCCGGCAGGCCGTGCCAATGCATGAAGAAGGGGAAGGTGAAGACTCCGACGAAGCCGCCGATCTTGCCCAGTGCGGCGGAGATGCCGTGAGCCGTGGTGCGGACCTTTACCGGGAAAATCTCGGATGGGTAGACGAAGGTGGTGGCGTTTGGCCCGAACTCGGTGAAGAAGTAGCTGAACCCATAGATGAAGACAAAGGGCCAGACTAACTTTTCGATGTTGGGAATCACAGCAAGCAGTCCAAAGGTAACCGCCATCATGGCAAAGCCAAGGCCCTGGATGGTTTTGCGGCCAAGTTTGTCCATGGTAAGCGCGGCGACGGCGTAACCCGGTGCCGCGAAAGCGCCGAAGATGCCGAGTTGGGTGAGGGTCTTTTGCAGGAGGCTATGATCGCTTCCCAGAGCGGAGAGGACGAGAGGGCTCGAAACGGTGTTGCCGTAGTAGGCGAAGTCCATCAGGAACCAAGCGGCACTGGCGCCGAGCAGGCGGACGAGCACGAGTTTGTTGTCGACCAGCCGATGATATCCATCCCAAAAAGAGACCGAGTGGGTTTTGGGGTCGTAGTGGACAGCCTTCTTGAGCTTTCCGGATTCATCCTCCTCATGACCGACGGCTTTGAGGAACCGTGGCGACTCTTTGAGGTGACGGCGGGCGCCGAAGACGGCTAGGGCGGGAATGGCCCCGAAGGAGACGAGAATGCGCCAGATGATGTCTTGCGAAATGTGAGTCGAGAGCATTGCGGCGGCGAGGAGAGGACCGACGATGAGGCCCGCCGCCTGCATGGCAAAGACGAGAGTGACCAACATGCCGCGGTGGGCTTTGCCGGCGTACTCGCTCATGATGGTGGCTGACACGGGATAATCACCGCCAATGCCGATGCCGAGTATGAAGCGGAAGCCGATGAGCCACCAAATGTTGGGCGAGAAGGCGCAGGCGATGGCTCCGGCGGCGAGTACGAGGACTTCGACGCCATAGATACGCTTGCGGCCGACCATGTCGGCGATGCGGCCGAAGAGCAGGGCGCCTATGGCAGCGGCGAGTAGGGCGGTGGACTCGACCAGGCCCTCTTCGACTTTGCCGACGTGCCACATGGGCTTCAGCAAGGCCATGACGACGCCGATGATGAAGAGATCGTAGGCGTCGGTGAAGAAGCCCATGCCGGAGATGAACATGATCTTCCAATGCTCTTTGGAGATACCTGCATCGTCCATCTGCGAGAAGTCGCTTCGCCTGGTATCGATCGATGTCGCCATTCCCGTCACCTCATCCTAACCTTGATGCCGGGGCATATTAACGCGGTATTAACGCCGCGTGAAAAGTTTAAAAGGGAGGCTTCAACCTCTTTGCTGCGCCGCTTCTGACGCTTGGATCTCAATACAATAGTCACAGCTCTATGAATCTATTCATCCTTCGCCACGCCAGCGCTGGTACTAGCACCACAAATCCTGAGGTAGACAGGAAGCGTCCTCTCGACAAGGAAGGTGTTCGCCACTGCCTGCTGCTGGCGCGAGTCCTGCACTCTATGAAAGTAGAGTTTGATCTCATCGTCTCAAGCCCCCTTAAGCGAAGCCTTCAGACAGCAACTCTCGTCGCCACCGAGACCGGGTACAAGCCACGGGTCCTGCAATCCGACAGCCTTGCTCCCGAAGCGACTTTCAAGGATTTCAAGAAGCTTCTCGATGAGTATCGCGACCGGGACAACGTCCTGGTGGTGGGGCATAATCCCAACCTAACCATTTTTTTGGGTGCCCTCATCGTCCCGGCCGGTGCCGGCGCGGCCCGGATCCGGCTCCGTAAAGGCTCACTCGCCAAGTTGAGTCTCGCTCAAAACGCGACTACTCTTCAGTATGTGCTCGAACCTCGGGTTCTCCGTAGCCTCTACGCCGTTCCGGCGAAGGCTGCTACAAGCAAACCTCGTAGGGGTAAGCACTGATCGTCGGGTGTCGACAGATTCGAACCATACCTCAATTAGCCCAATTGTCCCGGGGCAACGAATCGGCCTCCTGAACTCAGGGAAACCGGCAGGAGCGCCCAGCTCATCACTTCGAACCCGGCGCAGCCGACTGGACGATCGGCAAATCGACGCTGATGGCAGCATGGTCTGACAGAGGGTCGGCGAATGCCTCATTGGCTTCGTTCATGGTGCGGGCAAAGTGCGGGGCAAAGCGATACGAGTCAGCCGACTTGGGATCATCTTTCAGGTAGGCCTTCACAAATACCCAGTCGAGCCGGAATTTTCCTACGACTCCGAGCGTTCGCGGCAAGACGAACGTGGTCATAAAACCCTTGCTGCCGCGCTCGTTCGAATTACCCAGGGTTCCCTGGCGGCCAAGCACGGAGAATTCGGCATCCCCTCGATAATCAAGCCGTGTCTGGTCGTCAAACCTAAACTTATTCAGTTCCTTGAAAAGGCCCTGTTCTGGATTGGCCGCCAGTAACGGGACGCCAGAGGCAGTTGGGTCACTCTGAAACTTCGTTGTCTTGAAGGCAAGCCCGGCAATGTCCATGCCGAAACCCACGCCAGTCGCGTACTTGACCCCTTTTGTGGCCCAAAACGAAGGAGAATTCAGCTTATTCAGTACGGCCGATTTTATGCTGACCACCGAGCCATCGGCCCCGGTCGTGTTCATATCCCCGGCGACGATCACGGGATGAGAGATCGGTTTAATGAAGTCCAGAATTTCATCCATCTGCTTCACTCGGCCCTTCGGCGTCGTACGATTCTCCAGGTGAGCCGCAACGATGGTGGCCTGGCCTCCGGGAAGATCAGGCACATCGATGGTTGCAATCAGGTTAGTGCGGCCTCCACGGCGAACCTCGCGCACGATCTCTTCTCCGAAGAGCAGGCTTGCGCCCTTGCGTTTCCCGGCTTCGACTTTCCCATACTTCTTCTCGCCGTTGTACCAGTCGTAAGCCTGATACTGAAAGGGCACGAGCTTCACATCGCGAAGAGGGTAGCGAGAGAGAATGGCGGTGCCATGCAATCCCAGAAGGCGCGTCTTATCAACGCTAAACAGTTCCTCCAGCTCCTTGCGCTCGTCTGGATTCTCCACATTGGCGAACGACTGGGTACCTAATATCTTGGGATCAACTTCTACAAATTCCACACCATAGGCCCAATTCATCTTGAGCGCGTTGGCGAGATCTTTGACCACGGCCCGGTAGTCACTTCTCTTCATGCCCCAGTCGACCTCATTCAATACCAGCACGTCTGCCGACTGAAGCACGTCCATCTGGGCGCGCAGGATCTCGTCCTTTGCCTTTTCGGCAGTCGTATTGCTGGCCGCCTCGCGGTGCACTTCGCTGATGAATCCTTGCTTATCGGTTAGCAATAGCTTGATCTTGTCGAATTCGATTCCCCGCTCGATGTTCCACTCCACCAGGCGTAGCGAGGGGCCCAGACCTTTAAGGTCGGGCCGAAGCGGTTTCGTGCCGTTGAAGTACGCTTCATTATTGACAAAGGGAGTCGTTAGCAAAGTGTGCAGCTTGGCGTCCAGGGCGGGATCTACCGTTTCCTCCCCCAGAGCGACGAGTTCCGGATAGCTCAGCATCGCAGGCTGGGATGTCCGCGTGTAGTCGCCACCGGGCCCATCCTGCGCGGAACCTGCGGAACACAAGATCAGTGACACGAACAGGGCGAGTTGGACGCCAACGAAGGGGAGCTGACTGGCTTTCGCGGGGAACTTTCCTTTTAGATGCATGTTGAGCGTGTGCTTTGTTGTCACAATTCTGATCGCTTTGGCGCACAAAGGCAACTGACCATATCGTCATCAGACGCACTTGTGCGGGCAGGAGCAATCTACAAAGTAAACTGCTCGCCCGCATACTAGCAGAACTGACAGGTGCGCATGGAAATTAGCTCAGCCCCGCTTGACAAGAGGATCCACAACCAGTCCGCCACGCCGGCTGGCACCACATCGAGACTTCGCCTCTGCCGTCTGCAACAGGTCTGCCCGGTCTCTTGTAGTCTTAAGAGTATGCCGCCTAGGCGATCGCGAAATATCATGACATATATATTCAGGGGAACCTACGGCGAAGCCCCTGGCTCAAGTGAGGTAGGTGGCGTTTATGATCTGTAATCCCAGTTTGTTCCGGTGGCTCTTAATGTCTCTCTGCCTTTGTTCGGTGGGGAGATCCACCAGTTATGCGTTTGCGTCTAGTCCTCCGGAAACTGATGGGATGCCTCTGATGAATGAGCCCGGGGATGCTTTGCCGGAGGCTCCAGCCGCGCAGATTCCGGTGACCGAAAAAGGCCTGCCGATAGCGATCCTCAAGGACCAGGTCGCGATTTGGACCAGCCCGGTGCGGATCAGGGCACACGATTTGATTTGGCTGCTACCCCTCGGCGCAGCAACAGGTTTGACGCTGGCAACCGACACAAACGCAATGCGGGACCTATCCCACAACCCGAGCTTCAACAAAGACTGTGTAAATGCCTCAAATGCCCTGCTTGGCAGTGAGATCGCCATACCGGTAACCCTCTATGGTGTCGGCTTGTTCAAGGATGATGCGCACGCTCGAGAGACGGGTATTTTGAGCGGCGAAGCCCTTGCGGATAGCGTGGTGCTGGACCAGATCACGAAAATCATCTTCCGGCGTGAGCGGCCTCGATACAACAATGCCTCAGGCGACTTCTTCTCTTCGAACCCGGGTAAGAATAATTCCTTCCCATCTTCACACAGCATGTTGGCCTGGACTATAGCCGGAGTCACGGCGGGGGAGTACCCGTCGAATTGGGTACAGCTGAGCGCGTATTCTCTGGCCACGAGTGTAAGCCTGATGCGCGTCCTGGGACAGGAGCATTTCCCGACGGACGTCCTGGTGGGAGGCGCTGCGGGATGGCTGATCGGGCACTACGTCTTCAAGAAGCATTCAGCGCATCCCTCACATAAACGGCTCGTGGGAGGCTCTCAGTGAGGAAAGCCGCATGAGGTTGGCCAACGCCAACAAGGTCCACAGGAAATCCGGGGATCAGCGTTCACTGAATGATCGGGATCGCGTTGGCGAGCTGCAAATCTACCAGCAAAGTCAGACGGTTGTCGACCTGCATGAACTTCGCCGCCTGCTTCGCTCCGATCGCCGTCTTGAACTTAGGGTAGTACTCAGCTCGAAGGTCGGTTCTTGCCTTGTCGAACTTCAGCATGCGAGCCATCAATCCATCCGCCTGACTGTCAGTCAGGGTGTCGTATTGCGCGCCGTAATCCTTAATCGCGCTCACCCTCTGATCTCCCAGGATCTGTTGCTTGTTGGCGTACTCACGGTATAGCGGCCAAAATGCCTTCGCGTCAGCGTCATTAAACTGCATGGTGTGCGCAATCACATCAGTCTTTTGTGCCTGAACATCCGATCGCAGCAATGCGATATCCGTATCGGTTCCGGACTGGTCCGCGGTCGCGGTTTGGGCTATAGCACCCGCGGCCACTAACAAAACAGTGGACATCACAATAAGTCGCATTTCCTTCACTGGCTTTCTCCTCTTAGGGGTCGCAACATGCTGGTCCTTCAGCGCGTTCAAGGCAGAGCCTTAAGCACCAGACCGGTTCGCCACGCCCGATTGATCGTGACATCCGGGACCGGGTGTGTCACCTGCAAATTTTGCTAGTATCCTTTGGGCCGGTTAAGAAGTGAGGGGCCGGTTCGCCCGAATGACCAGGAACAATCCCACTGCACCAGCAGTTCCTGCGCTCACTTCGAATTTTCAAAACCAGGACGACCGGCTCGAATAAGCGCAGAGAATTCCGGGGAGTTGTCCGCTGCTTTTGCGTCCGCATTGATGTGTGCGCGGCTCTTCAAATCCTCAAACGATAAACCGTCCGTGACCAGCCGGCCGCGGTCGTACAGCAATTCGTCCAATGTACCGTTCACTAAAAATTGGTAGTTCCAAGGCTGCGGGTTGGCCACTTCCTTCGAAATTGGCTTATCAAGTGTTGTGGTGCAGTTGCGCGTCAGGGCGTTGTACCATTCGGGATGATCTTTCAACTGGTTTAGATACCGGACGTAGGTGAGAAAAATGGCGCGCGCCGATTCCGGTCCCAGGCTCGTCCGATAGAGAAAAACCTCTTCGTCCTTCCTGAAGTTGGTTCGGAGACGGATCACGTCGCGCTCATCGGCAACCACGAAAATCAGCTCATATTGCCGAAAAAAACCAAGGATTGCGGAGTACGCCTGGTCGCCTTTGTATCGCGCCTCGATGGAGAAAGCAACGTGTTGGTTGTTCCCGAACTGGAAGCTCACTATCGGATGACCGATCCATCGCACACCCCAGGTCGTGAAAAACAGGTCCGCGCCGCGGAGGTCCGACAGATTCACAGTGCGGTCGCTCCAGCAGTTGCTGTAGTCGGTCTCGGTGCGATAGTCACAATTCCGCAAATTGTGGATGACCATTCGATCTCCATCCATTTCGACCCATGCCGGCCTATCCACGTCGCCCTGCCAGTTTCCAATATTTGTCGGTTTTAAGCTAAGCCACCAGGCGAGAACCACGCAGAAACATCCAAAGCACAACAGCGCCGCACGAATGTGCAGTTTGTACCTGGCCAAAATCACGACGAGGATCACTACGTACAAAATCGTCAGCGGTAGCCTGAGTGCGGACCAGCGAACATCAATGTACAGAGCTGCCATGGCCCACAAAGAAAGCACCGCTAGAACCAACCAGGCGAGCGCAAGGCCTAACCTGGTCAACCACCTGGCGACCAGTTCCCGCCGGGGATGTGCCTGTGCCAGGGTGGCGCTCATCGGCTGCTCCCAACCAGTTCCACCCAGCCGCGAATAAAATCGCCGCAAGTCGCACGAAACCTCTTTGCCAACGATTCGTGGCGTTTTTGTAGTCGCATTGTGCCTCTCCTCGCGTCCAACAGGCCTGCGGATTCGATTTAGTTTCCTGCTGAAGTTGATTAGACCCGCTCACTGAGAACGACAAGACTGGCAATACTACTAAGGTCCAGATAAAAAACTGACCATGGCGCCCGGTTTCGCCTTCAACGACGTGAAATCTGGCCAGCGGAGGTGATTCTTTGTAGATGGCGGATGACCTGTCAAAGCTTTGTGCTCTCTCTCGTAGTTTTGCCAGTATCGCCGCCGCGGATGATAGCCAAATATCGTATCGGCAGACAAAATGCACCACATGAAAATGAGGAAGTCGATGAAAATTAACTTGAAATCCGTCCTCACTATACCAACCGTTGTGATGGCGTTGTGCATACTCCTCGCCGGCGCAACCGCGTCGCAAGGCCAGAATGTCCAAGGCGTGATCAACGGACGCAGCGGCGCCACCATGACGATTCAAACCACAGACACCCCCAAACTGGTCGTATTGCTTACCCCGACGACTGAAGTGGACGAAGTCCAAGGCGTGTTCAAGGGGCGCAAGAAACAGATGGCCATGACTTGCCTCATACCTGGCCTTCCGGTACAGGTGCAGGGAACGACAAATGATCAAGGCCAATTAGTGGCGGACAGTGTCAAATTCAAAGGCAATGATTTGAAAGCCGCCATGGATGCTCAGGCTGGGCTGCAGCCGACCGTAGCAGCACAACAGGCTGACCAGGCAAAGATCGCGGCGAACGAGGAGGCTCTGGCAGCGCAGAAAGCGGCCCTGGCGGCGCAACAGGCACAGCTAAGCGCTGAGGACCAGAAGATTGCCGCGAACAAGGCTGCCATTGCGGCCGCCAACAAGCGCTTCGGCGAACTGGGCGACTACAACATTATGAATGAAGTAACCGTCCTGTTTGCTAACGGCAGTGTTGCTCTCGAGGCGCAATATAAACCTCAACTATCAAAGCTGGCTGAGCAGGCACTCACGATCACCGGATACGTTATCCAGGTGAAGGGATACGCTTCGGCGGTAGGATCTGCGGCGCTGAACCAAAAGTTGAGCGTCGAGCGCGCAAATATCGTCTCTCAGTATCTGGAGCAGGACGCCAACGTTCCACTGACCAACATGCTTGCGCCAGGCGCCATGGGGACATCCCAACAGGTAGCTCCCGACAAGACCGCG
The DNA here is from genome assembly GCA_963787145.1 of uncultured Acidobacteriaceae bacterium. Classification (GTDB taxonomy): domain Bacteria; phylum Acidobacteriota; class Terriglobia; order Terriglobales; family Acidobacteriaceae; genus PALSA-350. The sequence goes on along the minus strand of CAWBBY010000023.1, from coordinate 102,524 downwards.
GAAGGCCAAGCCCAGAATCGTCGCGTGGTGGTTATGATTCTGCAGAACAAGGGCATAGCCGGTTCGTAGGCTCGCCCATCCAATCTCATTTTCTCCGCGGAGGCCCTCCCCTGGCCTCCGCAAAACTTCCGCTACAGCCAGCGAGTTGCAGGGCTGTATTCGGGTAAGATCGTTGGAGACTACGAGAGGAATTCTATGAACAAGCAACTCGCTCAGGGCCTATGCACTGCCACGCTCGCAATCACCACTGCCTTCGCTGCGCTGGTCCTCTCCTCTCCACCGGCGCTGGCGCAAGCCCCGGCAGCGCTGCAGGCGCGGATTCAGGAAATCAAGATTGCTTCCGCGGCCAATAAGAAGGCCCTTGCTCACTACAACTGGCAGGAGTCGCAGACGATAAGCATCAAGGGCGAGGTCAAGAAACAACAGGCCTTCCTGGTGAACATTGGACCCGATGGCCAGCAGCAGAAAACCCCGATCAATGCCCAGCCGGATCAACAGAGTGGCGGCCCACTGAAGCGCCGTATCGTCGCCAAGAAAAAGGCAGAATTTCAAGACTACGGCGACCAGATCGCCGACCTGGCAAGGCAATATACCCAGCCGGACCCCAATCGACTGCAACAGGCCTACGGGCAGGGAAATATCTCCATGCAGTTAGGCGGACCAGAGGACACGGTCACCCTTACCATTAAGAACTACATCAAGCCTGGTGATCAGGTGACGCTCGTCTTCAACAAGCAGACCAAGTCCATTCAAAGTCTCCGGGTTGCAAGCTACCTCACCGACCCCACAGACGCCGTGACCATCCAAGCCCAGTTCGCCAAGTTGCCCGACGGCACGAACCACGTTACCGGCACGCAGATCAATGGTGTCAGCAAGCAGCTAACCGTCGTAACGCAGAACTCAAACTACCAGCCGATATAGGCCTGGATCTCGATGATCGCGGTTACCAGGCCTTGGGCTATCTATTGCCGAACGTCCAACTGAGCCCGGAGCTCGTTCCATAGTCGCTGCCCGAAAGAGTCGGCGGGGGCTGGTTGTCCCAGTTCCCATAGAACGAGAAATTCCATGACAAATCGCTGAAGAGCTTGATGTAGTAGGACCCGTTCGTACTCACCCGAACCCGCCCGGGTTCTGAGATTCCCGGGAGAACAACAGCAGAGATGTCCAGATCGGTCTTCTTAAACCGAAAGACTTTGAGTTCAGCCGTAACCAAGGCGGCAGCGGCATTTTGTGCGCTTTGTTTGGCGGTGTAACTCTTATATTGCACGTTCTGCCATGCGAACCCACCCAGGACGTAGAGACTTGCCCGGTTGCTGTTCTTCAAGAATCGCCCGATACCTCCGCCGAGAGTGGTCTGCAAATCGATTCCCTGCACCGAACTCTGCAGGAAATCTCCGGTTTCGGAATAAAACCAGTTGTTCCAGGGCAGCAGCCTCATTGTGCTAACATCCTCCTGGTTTCGGGTGGCGAGGCTGGCCCCGCTACTGGAGGATAGGCTGGAATTTTGGCTCGCTTGGGCCGACCATCGCTCTCTGCGGTACTCCACCAGCGAGGCGATGTTGTATTGCGTTGATTCGTTGCCCTTCGAATAAAGGATACCGGTGTTGACCGCGCCATTAAATCTCTGCCAGAAACCCTCGGCCGTCTGGTTCAGTTGGACCAGTTGAGCCTGGGAAATCTCGACTTCTTTCTCTGGCGCGACGGCGACTTCAATACTCACTGCGCGTTCGCCGGGCGTTGCGCCAGTCGACAGCTTGCCGGTATACACCGTGCCGCTCTCCGTCTTCACCAGAAACAGTTGGTCGCTCTGCAGGTGAGCCACCTCCGACCATTGCACGCCGATGGTGCCCTGCACGTATTTCAGCTTGACGGAGAGAACACCGGCGCTCAGCGCCTTGATCTCGCAGGTCATACGATCGCCATTCTTCATCACGATTATGTCGGTGCTATCGCGCGCAAAGAGGAAAGACGGAAAGAAGAGAGTAAGGGTGAAAATGAGGACCCGAATTTTCATAGCGTGTCACGTCTCCGCGCCGCATTTGATGCGCGCCTCGAAACAAATCGTCCGCGCGCAACTTGGACACGCACGTTACCTGGGTTTTGCTTTAGAAGATCCGCCCAATCCGGAAGAAGAACCTCCCGCGGCCATAGTCGCCGATCGCACCTGCGACCTCGACCGGTCCGAATATCGTGTTCACGATAAGCCCAACCGCGCCATCCATGGGGAGATTGGGCGGCTGCGGACCGAGGGCCAGCTTGTAGGTCTTCCCTGCCTCGTATAGTCCGATGAACTCTATGTTGCTGCCCAACAGGGGCGGTAGTTGGAAGAGCTCGCGGATATACCCAAGTTGTCCCAGGAAATATTGGTTTGTGTACAACTCGTTCGTATTCCAGGCAACCAGGCGCTGCGAGCCGCCGAGCGAGAATGCAGGTATACCGGCTTTGAAACCATAAGTGCTTCCTCCGGAAGCCGTGAAAAACACTGAAGACGGCTTGTTCAGACGGAAGAAGCTTTGCGATTGGACCTCAGAGAGTGGAAATGGTCCAGGAGCCGCTGGATTCACGTTGTACCCCTTGGTGTACATCAGAAGACTTTCACCGGAGCGGGGTACCACTGGGTTGTCCAGCGTGTTCAGCTGATACTGCAGCCTGACATCCCCGGTTGCTCCGGAAACCGTGGGCAGAACTGCCGCGTTCCCGACCTGAGGGGAAAGCTTTTCAAATCCACCTTCGTATCCAAATCTCAATTCTCCCGTGGTTCCAAATCCGTAGCCCACATCAAGACCGCCCAGGACCTGCCGTGTCCGGTAGATCGCGGTCTCCGTATTGCCGTTGTAGACGTAGTCCTGCTGACTGTTGCCGACTCCGCGCGGAGCCACAAACCAATTGCTGGTCGGCGTAAACGGATGGTAGTACTCGCCATCGAGGAGATATTGCGAGCCCAAGATGACATCGGTGCGCAACTCGGACCGGTAGCTGCCGAAATCGAGAAATGTGATCCGTGCTCCCATACTGAAAAGCACGTTGTTGTAGTTGGAACCGTCAATGAGAAGAATGGGACGCACGATGGGGGGCGCGTATGGCTTGGGCTCCGTTTTAATTTGCAGTCCCTGGACCCCGTCCTTTTCAACCATCGAATAACCTACGTTCGCGAAGCGGCCCTGGCCCTGTAGTCTCAACATCTGCCCAGCCAACGCCGTGGTGTCTACCGGTTTACCAACGTCGTGAGCCAGTCTCTTCTCGATCGAATCGCCCAGCTCTTTGCCGGCGCCGGCCACCTGGACAAACTCCGGGATAGGTGTGGTTTTCTTGCGCGCATTCCGGTCTGCCAGATATTGCTGCCACTCGGCTTCGCTCACTGAGAAAGCGATGAGTACCTTCTCCTTCGCCGCAGCCGCGTCATAGCCGGCCTTGATGATTGCGTCGGCGGCGCCATAATCCAAGGCGGTGTACTTCTGCAACGGCACGCTTACCAGCAGATCCGCCTGTTCCATGGAGCGCAGTTCGTTGGCTGCGATCATGACCGAGATGGACTGACCCAATACGGCGAAGCTGGAGAGCGGAGCCGTTGGACTGAGGGGCTGTGTCTCCAGATGGATTCCTAGCACTATGTCGGCCCCCATCTCTTTGGCCACATCGATCGGAATGTTGTTGAGCAAACCGCCGTCTGCGTAGATGTGATCATCGTTTCGGACTGGCGTGAAGATGCCCGGCAGAGACATCGTCGATCGCAATGCCAGTGTCAGGGGCCCGCTGCGGAAGACGTGCGGCTTGCCGGAAACGAGGTCGGTCGCCACACAGGCAAACGGGATAGGAAGATCGTTGAAGCTCTTGAGCTCGGAATAGGGAAGAGCAACCCGGTCAAGGATCAGGGAAACCTGTTGGCCTGAATTAAAGCCCCCGGGAAACTGCAAGCCCTTGGCTAGGCCGAATTCGAGACTGTTCGGTACTTCATGGGCGTCTTGTTTACGCCGGAACGAGAGGTCCTGGAAGGGTGTCTGGCCTCTGAGCACCTCGTCCCAATTGATGGTGTTGGTGATCTCCCTGACCTCTGCGGGAGTCCGTCCGGTAGCGTAGATGCCTCCGACCAAGCCCCCCATGCTTGTCCCAGCGACATAGCTTATTGGAATCCGGTGTTCTTCCATCCACTGCAAAACGCCGATATGAGCCAAGCCTAGAGCACCGCCACCCTCGAGAACAATTCCAAGTTTTGGGCGTCCGGCGACAGCCGGCTTTGGCGCCTCTTGGGGAACGCCAATACTGGTGGTCAGCAAGATGCAGGATAAAAGCAATGATTGTACGGCTCGGAGTTTCATGGTTGCCCCTGGGCGTGCTGTCATAACCGGCGACCTTGTAAGAACGGGGACAAGACGCCTCTCGATGCGCTTCAAACCCGGTGACCGGGGAAACTCAAGCCCCACAATCGATCATGATTACCTCACAGTATTCAGGCAAAACAGAGCAACAGATACTGTCAAATTTAGTAGCTGGGGAATCAAAAGTTGCCAGCGGAGCCCGTCGCACTAAAACCCTTAATAACCCAATTGAGACTGGGTTCGTCTCTTTGTGCGACGAACGTTCTTTACGCGACAGCCACTAGCAATGATGCTAGTTGTCCGGCCGGAACAAAGTGGATAGCTTTAGGCCTTAATTCGTTTCTTGAGGAGTCCTAATGCGCAAGACCGCAGCGCCCCTTGCAGCCGCCGTTTTCATGGTAGCATCGACATTCAGCCCACAAGCCGCCACCGTGGCGGGGGTGAACCTGCCCGACACCGCAACCGTCGCGGACAAATCACTGGTCCTCAATGGACTGGGACTGCGCACGGAGTTCATGGTGAAGGTCTACGTTGGCGGCCTCTACCTTGAGCATAAGTCGACTGATGCCGGCGGGATCATCAAGGCCGACGCACCCAAGCGGATCGTGATGCAGTTCCTGCACGACGCTAGCAAGAAGCAGATGACGGATGCGTTCGACCAGTCATTCAAAGACAATGCTCCGGATGCCGAAACAACGATCAAGACCGATACCGATAGGTTTCTCGCTGCGGTCGAACCGGTCAAAGTAGGCGAACAGATGGTCTTCACCTATGTGCCGGGTACAGGAACCACAGTCGCGATCAACGGCGCCGACAAATTAACCATCGCCGGTCCAGCCTTCAGTCAAGCGATCTTCTCCGTATGGCTGGGCCCCAAACCACCCACCGCCAGTCTGAAAAAGGGCATGCTCGGACAGTAGGTCTAGCCACGCGGCGGGGAGAACATCCCCGCCAGGCCCACACTTGGAACTAAACCGGCTGATAGTTTGAGTTCTGAGTCACCACTGTCAATTGCTTGCTGACACCATTGATCTGCGTGCCGGTAACGTGGTTTGTACCATCAGGCAACTTGGCGAACTCTGCTGCTATCGTCACTGCATCCGAGGGGTCGGAGAGGTAACTCGCAACTTTGATGCTCTGAATGGCCTTCTGTTGCCGGCCGAATGTAAGGGTTACCGAATCGCCCGGCTTGATGTAGTTCTTGATGACCAGCGTGATTTCACCTGGACCTCCGCCAGACTGCAGCGAAACGTTGCCCGCCTGGTAGGCGGCTTGCAGTCTCTCGGGATCAGGCTGCGTATATTGCTTCGCCAGATCTGCAATCTGCGCACCGTAGTCCTGGAACTCAGCCGTCTTCTTCTCCACCACATGCTGCTTGAGCCGGCCCCCACTGGGGGGCGCAGCTTGCGAGCCGCCGATCTGGGTCTTCTGCTGCTGACCGCCAGGTCCCACACTGACCTGGAAAACCTGTTGCTTCTTTACATCGCCCTTAATACTCGTAGTTTGCTGTTCCTGCCAGGTGTAATGAGCGAGCGCCTGCTTGTTGGCCGCCATGGCCGTTTTAATCTCGGCAAGCTTCTGTTGTACTTCCGGGTTCTGCGCGTGCACTGGCAAAGCGGAAAGGACCAGTGCCGCGACAGCCGTGGCTATCGAGCCACGCGTAAGTTGGTTTTTCATGTATCTCCTCTTCTTCAAGAACGGTGACAACCCGGTCATGGCTGAACCACGGTCCAACTGGAATCGGGATTGAATTCGGTGATTGCGGATGCTGTGTCGGCGGTGTTCTTCCCCAGGTCCTTCTGCACCAGCACGCCATCCTGGCTCATCATGAATGTCATCACGCCGGAATTGCCATACTCAGCCGGATAGGCGACGAAGGCAAACCCACCCACCATCTTGCCGTTGACCACATAGTCCCTGGCGCCGCCGGGTGCGTTGCTGCCTTGCTTGGTCAGCATACGGAAGTAGTAACCATGGAATGGCTGGTGCGCGGCCGGCTTTGCGCTATACCCTTCGGCGGTCGCATAAGCCAACAGTGGGCCGAGCGGGCTCTTGGGTTGCCCATCCGGCGACTCCCAATACAAACCGTCCTGCGTTCCCGGGTCACTGATGAATTTCAAAGCGTATTGCTTGGTACCGCCCTGCACCCGCGAATAGTAGTCGGCCTGAGCATCCCCGAGCGCATCAAAAACGTCGATCACCGCCAGTTCATTCCGGCCAATGCGGCGCCGCAAAATCTCATCTTTCCCAGCGGCCGTGTCGAAGAACCACTGGCCGGCATCATTCTTTTTCAGCGGGATGGGGAAGGGAAAATTATCAGCGCCTATCAGGAGGATCTGGCTTCCATCAGGCATCTTGCGCCAGCGGTGCATTTGCCCATAACCGGCGACAAATAGGCGCACCGTCTCTTTGTCCTGCACCGGATCGCCAGAAGAGATGATGCCCTTCGAGTCAGTCCCGAAAATTGCCAGGATCGGATTGAGGTCTCCGGTCTTGGCAGCATCCAGCAAACCACTGCCCGCGGCATCGGGTGAAGCAAATGTTGTTTGCGACGGCTCATCGGCTTTCTTGCAGCCGGCAATGACAACGATGAGAGCCAGAAGCATCAACCAAGTCGTAATCGAGATCCTGTGTGCTGCCCGTGACATAGCCAATTCTCCAAACCTTAGACTGTCAGACACTTCACCAGCTTCGCCCATCCAAGTTGTCGTCTCTTCCACTGCGGCCATCGAGTTCATCTGCGACCTCCCCAGCCGCCGCCGCCGCCCCTGCTCTCCGCGCCCCGAGCGCTGGACTCCCTGGACGCCCAGCCTCCGCCGCCGCTATTGAATGCCGATGAGCCGCCGCTCTTCTCCTGCCCTCCCCAGCCGCTAGAACTGGTCTTCGGCGCAGAGTAGCTGGATGAGTTGTATTTCTGATTCGTGTTCGAACTTGAGCCCTTCCAGCCACTCCCGGTGTTGGAGTAGGTGTTTCCGTTCGCGGCCGCATACTTGTTGCCATTCGCGGTCTGACCGTACGCGGCGCTGTTGCCGTTCGCACCCGACGCGCCATAGGCTTTGGCACCGGTTGAGGAGGTCATCGAGGCTGTGGTTCCGTTAGCGTTCGTATTGTGTTGCGAGTAGGCAGTGTTGCCGTTCTTCGAATATGTCGAGGCTCCGGAGCTCCCGTAGGCATTGGAATTCTGCACCGTGGATGCGGAGGCCCCAGTTCTATTGTTGTAGGCGCTTCCGGCGCTTGTGGTGCCATAGGCATTTGAGACCGACCCTCCCTGCGCATAGGTCCCGGTCCGCGGGTTGTATGCCTGGCCGGCGCTTGCGCTGCCGTAGCCGTTTGAGACCGTGCCTCCACGCGCGTATGTGCCGGTGGCCGAATTATAGCCAGCGCCATAGTGGGCGACGCCGTTGGGACCGTACGCAGTCCCTCGCCAGGCAGTATTTCCGTAGTACGCCCCGCCACGGTAAACCACGGTGGTGCTGCCGTGCCAGCCACAGTTCCAATAGCTATAACCCCAACCGCAACACCCACCGCTCATCATCGCTCCAACCGCGATGCCAACCCCAAATGCCACCACGGCCGTAGTGACCACAGCCGCGGTACTGTACCCAGGAGTCACATAGGGGTAGCCATAAACCACCGTCGGGTTGTACTGCGGGACATAGACTACTTGCGGGCTCGCAGATTGAATCACGATCACTTGCGGCGATTGCTGCACCACCTTGATCTGCTCGCCCGACTTCAGATTTCCGGCAGCGTATGCTTTCGCCCGCAACACCTGCACCGCCGACATCACATCAGGGCCCTGGGTGGTGTATGCCTCGCCCAACGCGGAAGTCCAACTGAGGTTCTTGGCCATGTTGTCGAGCACCGAGGGAAATTGCGTCATCGCTTTCACGGCGGGATCCCACGGCTGCGGATCCACGGCGTACATCAGAGGCGATCCCGAGAGACTGCTGTTTTGGTGAAGGAAGTTGTTGGCTGCAGCAACCTGGTCGGGAAAGCTCGCAGCCCCAAGAATCTGGGCCACCAGGGAGTCCGGGTAGAGCGCGATGGGCGCGACCAGTCCCTGCAATTCTTCCGCACTCAGCGGCGCACCCTGCCCCGAATACCCGGGCTGCTGCGCTCCAACTTCCAATGGCGTAGCGGCGATGACCAGCAGGACAGAGAGCACCGTTGCCAAAAGCTGTTTCAAAAAGGTCCCAATCATAATTCTTCCTCGATGCAAGAAAAGGCGTTAACTTTCGGGCCAGAACGGATGCAATCCACGCGGAAGGAGGCAATCGGCCTGCTCGGCCGACTATATCTCTCCGGATCCAGAGATCAACCGCCAAATGGTTAAGTTTCTAGCAGAGCTAGGTTATAGAGGGTTCTTCTCAGAAGTAACTGTCACTTGCGACAGGTGGGAGTAGGATTTATTCGTCGCTTCAACCGCTGAAACCGGTTGCATCTGCATGGCAAGATTTGGGAGCGCCGAGGGTCTCGCCGGCTCGACTACGCAGGGGTCATGTGGCGCTTGATTGCATATTCAAGCAGCTCGGCGTTTGTTTTGACGTTCAACGTCTCCATCATGCGGTATTTGTGAAATGCGACTGTGCCAGGTTTTATGTCGATAATATTGGCCACTTCTTTCATCGACATTCCTTCCGCCAGTAGCTGCAGAATTTCGCTTTGCCTTTTCGTGATGTGTTTTTCTTCGCTGAAATTTTCTCCCTGATTCAGCAGGTACATCACTGTTTCCTTGGCAATCAGCGGCGAGAGGTAAGATGCCCCCTGGTTGACTTTCCGGATAGCAAGCACCAGCTCGTCGCCGGCTGACTGCTTAAGAACGTAGGCAGATGCACCGCGGCGGAATGCCTCAGCCGCTACATCGGCCTCCATGGTCATGGTCAGGAAGACCAGCTTGACGCCCGGGAGTTTCTGCTTAACCTGGCTGCCGGCATCAAGGCCATTCAGGTGTGGCATATAGATGTCAAGGATAATGATGTCCGGCTTGAGCTCAGCAGCGGCTGCGATCAAACGGCGGCCGTCAGTCACAACGGCAACCACTTGAAACTCAGGTTCCAGCAGACTCTTGCATGCGTCCGCCAAGAGCTGATGATCATCGGCAATCAAAATGCGTGCTGCGGGTTTCTGTTCTCTCACCGGGGCTCTCCTGAGAAATGATCTTTGAACATGGCCCGTTGGGACGAATCTGTGAATGAGATCCGCGCCCTCTTAGCTAAATTCTTGTGCCTTCGCTCCAGCTCGGCGGTGAGAAATATCACAGCCTCGGAGACACGCAAACGGAGATTCTGGGGATCTGCAAGCGCAATATTACGCCATTTTCCACACCTGCGCGAGGTTTTTTCTTCTTTATGCCTATCGCCCCGAACAACTGCGCTTATCCCCATAAACGGTGCAGTTTTCAAGCTGAGCTGAGCTGAACAGTAAGCTTCGCGAGCCTAAAAAGCGACCACTTCCCGTCCGATGCTGGATACATGCCGTTCCAGATTGTCACGGTACGTGGACCTCTGCAGATCAAAGACATGCACGTTCTATCGACTACCGGCGTTAGCGTTTTCGCTACTGCAAGGGAGTCTAGCACTTCTCTAGTGACGAAACCGTCAATTTTGCCACTTTCTCTCCCGTTATCGGGCCACTATGCTCCAACTGTGGGACAACCACTTTGTCCCGCCGCAAAATCCACAGCAGTATCGCGAACAGTCAATTCAGCAACCGACAAAGGGGAGGAACTCGGATGAAATCCGCAAGTAGCAACCGGATATACCTGTGGTCAAAAAGATTTGGGGCCATCCTGCTTATAGCAATGGCAGTCGTGGCTGTTGGGAATGCTCAACAGTTCTCCGCCGGCGAAAAGGGAAAAATAAAAGGACAAATTCTCTCCAGAAAGGGCGACCAGGTTAAGCTGCAGGACACCAAAACAGGATCGATAGCGGTGGTCGTAATCACCGACGACACCAAGATCGTGCGCGATAAAAGTAAGGTAGCGTTCCATCGTCACGAAGACATGGACGTAACGGCCATGGTGCCCGGCCTGACCATCGATGCCGAGGGCGTGGGAAATTCGAGCGGCCAATTGGAAGCTAAGAAGATTACCTTCTCACCGGACGTCTTCGCCGTCGAAGTCGCTCAACAGCAAGAGATTCAGGCCAACAAGTCAGCAGCCGCATCCGCGCAGTCAACCGCCAACCAGGGTGTGACGGCCGCAGGCGCGGCCCAGTCCTCCGCCAATCAGGCGCAAAGCTCGGCGAATCAGGCAGGCGCAACGGCCGTGGCAGCCGGTGGCATCGCGGTGATGAATAGCGCCGCGGTGCAGATGGTCAACCAGCGCGTATCCGACCTGGACAGCTACACCACCGTCGCCGAGGCCGTGGTCTACTACCCTAGCGGCCAATCCACTTTGGATGACGCCGCCAAGGCCGATCTGGATAAAGTTGCCGCCCTTGCCTTGTCCACCGATGGCTACCTGATTGAAATTGCCGGTTATGCTTCCAAGACCGGAACCAAAGCAGCCAATCAGCAACTCAGCGAGGATCGGGCCTCTGCAGTCGCGAACTATCTTCGCAGCCACGGGAACATCCCCATGCGCCGGATTGTTGCCCCTGCCGGCTATGGGGCTACCCATCCGGACGCTCCAAATAATGATCCGCAGGGCCGAGAGCTAAATCGACGGGTCGACGTGAAGCTGATCGTCAACAACGCAGCACAGGGCTGATTCTAGTCGGCCGCCGATTTTACACGCCTTTTTGCTAACGCGTTGCATCGGAAGTAGCGCCACGATGCAACGCGTCTTTTTGGCGCAGCTCACCTACTTGCGGCCGGCTACTCACTTGGTTGCGTGACGGTCTCAACGCAAATGGGGTTATCGCTTAACATAGGTCCTGGAACTACGTAGTCTCGCCGGGAGCTGAAACCTGGGTCCCGTGCCAGAATCTTTCGCGAGAGGAAGCGACAGAGTCAATGGAGCCGTTCCGCCCGACGAACTATCCAGTGCTTATCCTTGTTGTCTCGTTCTTCGTGCTTTGGGGGGCAGGATGGCTCGGCACCTCGCTCCGCAAGAAGAAGACAACATTCGAGGAACCCGAGGGGACGGATCCCGGCCTCGTTCTGGGCGCTACACTGACCCTGCTCGGCCTCATCATCGGATTCACGTTTTCCATGGCCATCAGCAGATACGAGCAGCGCAAGAACTACGAGGAAGCGGAAGCCAATGCCATCGGCACAGAGTATGTCCGGGCTGACCTGTTGCCTGACGCCGAGGCGCAGAAAGTGCGCACCCTGCTGGTCAACTATACCCATGAGCGAATCTTGTTCTATCTCACCCGCAGCGCACGAGATCTTGGCCCGGTAAACGCCGAGACGGCTCAACTGCAGACCGAACTGTGGTCCACTGTTGTGGGCCCGGCTCGTTCTCAGCCAAACGCCGTAACCGGACTGGTGGCCTCAGGCATGAACGATGTATTGAATTCCCAAGGCTATACGCAGGCCGCCTGGTGGAACCGCATCCCGCCTTCGGCATGGACCCTGATGCTGTCCATCGCGGTCTGTTGCAACGTGTTGATTGGTTATTGCGTTCGCCGCACTGGTGCGGAGGTAGTGGTGTTTATGGTAATGACGCTGGTGGTAGCGATCTCGTTCTTTCTCATCGCAGACATCGACAGCCCGCGTGGAGGCATCATCCGCGTGCGGCCACAAAATCTTGAGAGCCTCGCGCAGTCGTTCCCTCCGCGATAACAGAAAAGCTTGGGTTACGCTCCGTAATCTTTGCAAAAGATTCAACGCCCCGCTGCTATTTTTGCTAGTGTTCAAACTCTCCTGCCTCTTTGAAAATCAATGTGTCAGCGCGGAGAGGCGTTGCCGGTGGGGCGAGCCCTACCCGGACGAATTTCTCTGTGTCCCCCGCCGGTTCTTGGCGGTGCTTGGACCGACCGCTGTCCTGAGGTCGTGGCTTCAATCCGCCGCGACCCTTCATGAAAAGGAAGCTATGAAAAAGATAGTGTTTGTCGTGAGCTTACTTTGCTGCTGCAACTTGCCTGGATTTTCTCAAGACCAGGCCGCAACGCAGCCGTCGGTGATCAATATCAATATCAGCGTCTCACGGACGGTCCAGGCAGTAAGTTACCCAAACAACACATCCAGCAGCATCGCCTTTACGGGCACGCCGTTACTGCCCTTCGCGAAAGGTCAGGCGAAGGTGGAAAATAAAAAGGGTGTCATTACGATCCAGGCTGAGTTGCAAAAAATGTCACCCGCCAATACTCTTGGCCCGGAATTTCTGACCTACGTGCTCTGGGCGATCACTCCGGAAGGCCGCGCCCGTAACCTGGGAGAGTTTCAGCTGAACGGCGACAAGAGCAAGCTCTCTGTCACGACGCAGCTGCCGAATTTTGCCATGATTGTGACTGCCGAACCCTACTTTGCCGTTACCTATGCTAGTGAGGAGGTGGTGCTGCAGGGCGTTCCAGGCAGCGACACCAAGGGTCAGATCACTCCAGTCGTGGCACAGCTTCTGAGCCGTAGCACATACCACGAAAGCCAGCTTCAGCCTCTCACTATCGACCCCAAGGTTCCACTGATCGTGTATGAGGCTCGGAACGCTTTGCGCATCGCAGAACTGCAAGGTGCGCCGAAGTATGCCCCGAACGCCTGGGCCAGCGCACAGCAGGCGCAAGCACAGATGGAAGATTACATCGCCCAAAAGCAGAAAAATCCGGTTTTGACCGCTGCACGTAGTGCAACTCAGCAGGCGGAGGATGCTCGTTCCATCGCGGTTAAAACGGAAGCAGAAGATAGAGTGGCACAAGCTAAACAAGCGGAGGCAGACAGGGCCGCCGCAGCAGCGCAACGCGAAGCGCAGTTAAAGGCAGAACAGGAAGCCGAGGCCCAACGTAGCGCCGAGGCTCAGGCTCTTGCAGCCAAAGAAGCACAGGCCCGCGCCGAGGCGGATGCGGCCAGGCAGCAGGCCGATGAAGCGGCCCGTAAGTCGGCGGCAGAAGCTGCCCAGGCGGTGGAAGCGCAGAAACAGCTCCGTGCACAACTATTAGCCCAATTGAACTCGGTGCTGCAAACCGTGGATACGCCCCGCGGACTGGTCGTCACCATGGCCGATGTGCTCTTCGCGTCCGGCAAGTACGAGCTCTCCCAACCGGCAACTCTGGCTCTGGCCAAGATGTCGGGGGTGATCCTGGCCCATCCTGGTTTGACCCTGAAGATTGCCGGCTACACCGACAGCACGGGCAGTGATGAATTCAATCTGAAACTCTCCGGGCAGCGGGCGGACGCAGTCCGTACCTTCCTGGTGCAGCAAGGACTGAATCCCGCCTCGGTCACTTCCATGGGGATGGGATCCGCTGATCCAGTAGCCAGCAATGATACGGCCGTAGGCAGGCAACAAAACCGAAGGGTTGAGATCGTTGTCTCCGGCGAGGCCATTGGCACCACGAGCGGCAACTAGCGGAAGCCGCATCTACCGGAACTCCCCATCGACGTTTGCTAAACCTCATGTCCCTGCATGAGCGCCCGGAGTTTGATAAATGCATTTCCGAAGTGTTGTCGAAAAACGAGTTCTGGCCATCCTCGGCTCTCTCGCCGCGGCCGCGATGATCGTGCCCGGACCGGCCTTTGTCCACGCTTCCCCCGCGCCAACTGACAAGACTGCACCCCAGACCGGCGCCGGAAGCCTGCCATTAAATTTCGCTCGCCATACCGACGACTTGGACGCCATGGTCAAGCGCCGCACCATTCGGGCCCTCGTCCTCTACAGCCGTTCCGGTTTCTTCTACGTGGATGGCCGTCCGCAGGGCATCTATTACGAGGCGCTCCGGGCTTTCGAGCAGTCGATAAACGAGAAATTGCATACCGGTAAGCAGCCTGTGCAAGTTACGTTCATCCCCGTCCGTCCCGATCAGGTGGAAAGGGCTTTGACTGAAGGCGTGGGTGACCTGATCGCCTACGCGTTGACGGTAACGCCTGACCGCGAGCAACGCGTTGCCTTCTCGCCCATAGAAACAGATGTGAAACAGATCGTCGTGACCGGAAAACGGTTCGGCCCGGTCTCCTCCTTGCAGGACCTCAGCGGGAAGAAAATATTCGTCAATCCACTCACCACATATCCGGCGAATTTAGCAAAGGTAAACGACTTATTACGCAAGCAGGGCAAGCCACCCATTCTGATCGAGAGCGCCGACAAGAACCTCTTGGACGAGGATCTGCTGGAGATGGTGAATGCCGGCATTGTCCCTGCAACCGTTACCATTACCGATCGCGCCAGGCTTTGGGCCAGCGTGCTTCCCGACATAACGCCCCAACCCAATCTCATCATCGCGGATGAAGGCACACTGGGATGGGCGATGCGCAAGAACAACCCGAAGCTCAAAGCAGTGGTAGACGAGTTTGCCAAGACCCACATGGCGGGAACGTCGTTTGGCAACACGCTCATGAGGCGGTATTTGCAAAACACCAAGTGGGTCACAAATCCCACCACTAAAGCACAACTGGATGCCTTCAACCAGACCGTTATCTTTTTTAAGAAGTACGCATCGCAGTACGACTTCGATTACCTGCTCGTCGTTGCTCAGGGCTATCAGGAATCCATGCTCAACCAGGCGGCGAGACATGGCGGTGCGGTTGGAATCATGCAAGTGAAGCCGTCAATAGCCGCGGCTGCGCCTATCAGCATTCCCGATGTGACCACTGCCGAGAACAACATCCATGCAGGAGTCAAGGAACTGCACACCATCTCGGACAAGTATTTCAACGACCCGAAGATTGATCCGATGAACCGCCTGCTGCTTACTTTCGCGGCGTACAACGCCGGCCCCACCCGCATCGCGGCACTCCGCAAGCAGGCGGCTGCCAGGGGACTCGACCCTAACAAATGGTTCGGAAACGTCGAACTGTTGGTTTCGCAAAGCGTGGGGCAGGTGACAGTGCAGTACGTGAGCAATATCTACAAGTATTACGTTGCCTACAAGCTTGTGCTGGCTCAAGGCGAATCCCTGTAGGTGGTTACGTGCACGATCTCCACATTTGGACTTTCGGGCGCAACGGGCACCTCACTAGAAAGTTGCGACGAGTAGCGAAGAGCCCTTTCTTCCAGATAACAGGGGTCGTGCTTGGTCTCTACGGCGACAGAAATCAAATCGACAAAGTTGCGCTGCAGAACGAAGTGCCCGAAAATGTATGGCCCGCGCCAAACGAGGAGGAGTGGCGACCAATGGATCGACAGACCGGATGAACGGACAGTCCCCTACCAGGGCAGAGGGAACTAAACTTCAGCTCCCCCGGTGAGTAGCCCCAAGCAAGTTCCCGATTCCGACATTTTCAGGCACTCCTCATAAACACTTCCGGGTCGACAGCGACTCGAAAGCGATGCCCACACTACCTTTCGTAGTTACATGCCCTTCGCTGACGCCGTCTTCAGCACGTCGATCAACGGCTGTGCGGCAGGGGGTATGGGCGTTTGCCCATCTCGCACCATCTGAGCGGCATCGATGTCCTTGCCATAGAGACTCTTGTTGGCGTCGTCGTCGGTTGCCATGGAGGCGGTACCTAACGAAGCGCCGGCGAACAGTCCCTTCGACTGCGAATAAGACAAGATGTCCACATTCGGATCGTTAAATGCTGCAGCGTTCGCTCCCGCCGGGCCAGCCACAGCGGAAGCGCCAGCGCCGAGCTTCAGCTTGCCCGACAGAATCTTGTCCGCTCCTCGCTGAGTGATTACCAGTAGAACATAGTCCGTGCTAGTGGAGCCCAGTTGCGCACCTAAGCTACTGGTGTCCAGCGTGTACATGATGGGCGCTCCCCACTTTCCGTCCATGTTGGCTCCAGTGCGGCAGACAAGTACGCCCCGGCCATAGCTCACTCCGATTCCAACCCCTACTTTCTTGACGCTAGGATATACCAAGACACATTTCGTCCTGCTCCATGCGGTATTGGATATTTCCTTTTTGGTCGTTATGGTCTTCAGGACTGCGGCCGAATCAGCTAGCCGTTTATCCGCCTTCTGGGCAACAGCCGGAACCACCGCTGCTAAACAGAGCAGAACTGCGATCAAATTGCTTTTCATTGGTGACGCCCTCTCCTCATCCTCTAAGGACTGTTCTAACTATAGTTCTCGCGGCTTGTATACCGCACCGCCCGCGAGTGTGCTGGAAGCCAGGCGACGATCGTCCAGCTTCTACCTGATCTTTCCCGAGAAAGCGCCTGAAGGTCTAACGCTGGGCTTTCAAGGGGTCAATTGTATCCGGAGTTGGATGCATCTGCGCAGCAATTTACCGATAACGAGACATTTCTGTCCGACTCGGTTAAATGGTCAGGCCCCAGGAAACAAGCCTGCTGGCATGCATGGCTTCGTGGTCCTGACCATACTTAGTATTGATCTACTGGGCCGGAGGCTGCTTGCCGTACTTCCAGATGAGAGTGAGAGCTATTCCGCTTTGGTGGAAGTCCAGGATGTTTTGAATGGTATTGCGGTAATTCACGTCCAGGTACCGGTACCCAACACCTACTCCCCACTTCGGCTTTACCTGATAGTTGGCGAAGCTGGCGATCTGGTAGTCGACATTAGCGCCCCCGCCGCCGGCGTCGCCGGTTATAAAGACTGCGATTTTTGGTGAAAAAGGTACTATTATATTTGCTCCCCCGACGACGTCAGCCCACCCTTGCGATGTCCCCACACTGAAGTTGGGCGGCGCCGGGGGCTGCAGTTGAAGGTTCTGCTTACATACCAGCCGCGAACGCCTGCCGTAGCGCGGATCTGCACCATCTTGCCATCCACAACCAGGTAGTTCACCTTCTGAGTAAAGATGCCCTCTTTGACTGTGGCCTTAGCAGAGTAGCCAGGTAACCTGATGAACGACTGACTATCGGAAAGTTTCGCCCAGACAAAATCGATGGGAAGACTCCATCGTTTGTACTGGGGTTCAAAAGATCCCATGAGACCGATATTGAAATGGCTCAGCACGTCAGAAGGACTTACAGAGACGCTCTTAGCTGTAACCCTTGGCCCCCACGGTTCCAGACATTCCCGGAAACCACAGATACGACAGGCTCACAAAGTGCCAATTAGGATCGTCGGCGATCGACGGAGCAGGAGAGCCAAACTGCTCGGCGTTGCGGTGGCAGCGGGCGGCGCTTGACTCTGGGAGCTATCTACCGCCAGTTCTGTCCTGCGCCCTCGCAACCACAGAAAAAGACAGCGCTATATCGACCAAGCACCACGCCCTCGCATACTGTCCAGTAACTCATACTTCACCTCATATTCGTGGGATCTGGCACAACCTTAGCAATCGCGCCGGAACCGGTGAACTGGCATAAGTGACAGGACGGTGTTTATTATGCAGTTGCGTAGAGCGAGACACGAGACGGTGGATTCTCAAAAAAAGAGGCACACACCTCCGAGGAAGTGTGTGCCATGTTGGCCATGTGCTATTCGCCCGTAGCTGCTTGGGACTTGTGCGCAATGATATATAAGCGAATGTATCCTGCCGCGGCGCGGAAACTCACTTGCTCCTTTTTATCGTCCATGAGCGGCAACATTTTATCTATCAAGGCCGGATCGTTGTGCATCGCGACCACATGGACGGCCGCCGCACGAGTGGCCCATTCTTTGTCTTGCAGCGCTGCCTCGAGTGCAGCCCAAACGGCGGGATCGTTCTTATCTTTAGCGAGTGAGAATATTACTGAGGATGAGGCCATCGAAGCTGGATCCGCCGACAACCCGACGGCCGATTCCATGCCAGACCCCAGACCCGGCAACGCAAATTGATTGGCCACGATTCCAAGAAAGGTGGTGGTCGGAGTATGTGTCATTCGCACCAACGACCGCTTCTCGCTGCTCATGAAACTGGAGGTGGTCTTTTGCTTCCCCTCCAGGGCATCCAGGAGAAAAGCTTTCCCATCCGGCTGCTTCAGACCAAAGAGCGCCAGCGCGGCTGCCAACTCCACCTCAGGCACTGGATCCTTGAGCGCTTTTTGCAGAGCTGGGACCACCGCTGGATTATTGAAACTGCCGAGGGTGGATATGATCGTTTCCCGAGTCGGAACATCCTTATCAGTTTCCAGCATGGAATACAGCTTATTTAACACTTCGGAGCGGTCGCCAATAAGGCTGGCAGACATAACGGCGAGTTGCCGGGTATCGGGATTGCCGCTGGCCACGCCCTTCAACAGAATGTCCTTCGCCTTTTGTACATTGGGATCGCTGGATGGGGTCTGGGCGGGGACAGCGGGAACGCAAAGAAATGCAATCGCCAGGCCGGCGACGAGGGAATTCGTTCTAAATTTGGAGATCCGATCATTTAATTAGCCTCTCTTCAGAAAAGGCTACCAACTTGCTCGTAGGCCGCAAACTAGTAGAAGTCATAGTATTGCCACTGAAATATCTGGTTGCGGGTAACTCGAAACTGGAGCCAGGCCAAAGATCGAAGACTGAGCTGGGCAGCATGCAGGAGAAACCCGTCATGGCGATTCCCTGCTCTCCAGTCCCCAGCACGGTCGAGCTCTCGACTACGCACTATTTCCCGCTCTTAGCTAGCACATTTGCTACTTACATCCAGGTCATAAACCCGGAATACTTCGCCATACGGCCAGTCAGCCGACCTCCAAACGGAAGATAGGTGCATCTACTGAATGGCTAAACGCCGTCGCATTGCAGCAACAGGTTTTGGGCGCCATGCCTTCCACGGAAGGCCTTGAGCGCCCGCGCGCCTCTCGCCTCGCTGGTTGGCCGTGGTGCTTCTCATCCTCCTCTGCAGGCCTGGGAGAGGAGAAACATCACAAGAGGTCCAGTTTTTGCCGGAAGTCGACGCATATTACAAGCTCAACCCGGATATTCGAGTCAGCTTCCAGGCCAAGGACACAAGAGAGGGGGGTGACTCCACCCAGGCCGAAATAGGCCCCAGCATGGAGTTCTACTTGAAACCCCTGTCAGGCTCAAAGAAATCACCGCCTTCGATCTGGATGATGCGAAGACCCGGCCGCTTGTCGTGACAGCAGGCTACCGCTATCTCGCGGCCCCCGACAAGCCGGGTACAAATCGCATCCCGATCGCAGCGACATCGCACCTTCCCCTAACGGCCAAGCTGTTGATGACTGACCGAAACCGTTTTGATCTTGACTGGAGCAATGGGTTCACCTGGCGCTATCGCAATAGGCTGACCCTCGAACGGACGTTCGCGATTCACACATTTCACCTCATACCCTATGCCAGCGCTGAAATCTACTACGAAAGCCAGTACGGGAAGGTGAGTACGACCGAGCTCTATGCAGGCACTCTGCTTCCCTTTGGGAAAACACTTCGAGTTCGATCCTTACTACGAGCACCAAAACAATACCGGTAAGCACCCCAACCAGCAGCTTCACGGCATCGGGCTGACGTTGGACATCTATTTGCCAAAGAAGGCAAAATAATCCGCAGATCAGTAAGCGTTCAGGGTGTCATCCGGATCAATGCGTCGCGCAGGGGCAAGGAGGAAATCTTCATGACTCCGCTGAACGGCGTATACATGGCCATGATGATGAAGACTGCACCGGAAACAGCGACTGCGCAGACGACTAGCGTCACGAATACTGCGTTGTTGCGGGGAGCAAAAAGCCCGAAGCTGACGAAGATGGCAGTCAGCCACGCGACCACAACCACCAGTAGGGGAAGTGAGAGGGAACTTCCCTCCGATCCCAGGAACATTAACCAATAGGTGCGCCGTAAGGCAATGGCAGCCGAAATCGCGGCGGCCTTCACCGCAACCTGTGCTTCATTCTTTGGCTGAAGCAACTGTAACTGGTTATAAAATATCTGGCCGCTGTCGCTTGGGCTTGACTGCGGGTCCTGGGATCCCTGGTTTGGCCAAATGCGCTGGAGACCAGACTCCGCCAGCGAATGCAACTCTGCACGAGCCGTCTGGGTTTCAGGCCCATAGTTTTCCAACATGCGGTCGACGCCTACAAAGTCTGAAGCCATCTCAGTGAGTTGGTCTTTGCGCTGTTGGTAGGAAGAGTTCGCCGTAGACACCAGCATTCCGAGGACCAACGCGGTCATAGTCACCAAGAGGCCTGTCACCAGCCTTATTACATCTTTTACGTCCGGACCAAGCTGATTCTGGGGCACGACGACTCGAAGTTTCATGCCGGCGAGCGCTCCACCGAACACCACCAGGAAGACTGTCGAGCTTACCAGGATTGATTCCATGACCTCTCTGCCTTCTGATGCTCTGGATGAATGCGTTGTTAGCGAGTCTAGGCGTGGGACGCCCAAGGAGTCAGCTAGTAATTTCCTCAGGTAACCGGTCACAAATCCCCAGGGCACATGTAGACGCTTTCCGCGCTCACGATTTCTGCTGATCACAAACCGCTGCATTCTATTTTCCCGGCGACTGATACTTTTGCCAGTTCCTGGAAGAGCGCCTGTGCTCCATGATGAAACACACCGTCCTGGAAGGCTATGAGCTTGCGGTGCCTTATCAACCTTTGGCGATTGGAGAAACGGTTCAATGACGAGGATCATTCATGGCAGGTGGAAGTTCGCTGTTCTGATTTGCATCGGGCTATCCATTACCTCATCGCTCATGGCGCAACAGCACGGCCAATATCAGCCTGGCCAATACGGCTTGAACGCCGGCATCATGCCCGATCCTGGATTCACCTACGGGGACTACAACCTCAACTTCAATGCCAAGCAGCTGAATCTTGCAAACGGCACTCCGGTTAAGGCGACGGGCACGTACAACGTCTGGGCCGTGGAGAACTTCTTCTTTTATGTTCCCAAGTTCAAGATTCTTGGAGCGAAGTTCGCGCCGTTTGTCGCTTTCCCCACGATAGCCACAGGCTCGCTCGTGCTACCGTTCCTGGGGAATGGCACGACTCTTGGATCGGGGGGCTTCGCTCTTGCGGATACGTGGTTTCAACTGGCAAATCTAGCTTGGCACGCTCCGCGGGCGGACTGGTGGGCGGGATATGCCTTTGTGGCGCCCACGGGCCGCTACACGCCAGGCGCTACGAATAATGTCGGTTCCGGTTACTGGGGCAACGACTTCACCTCCGGTGCCACCTTTTACATCACCAAGGACCAGGGCACCACGGCAAACATCATGGGCAATTGGGAGACCCACGGATCAAAGACCACCCGCTCCGGGGACATCAGCACGATGTTCGGAACATTGCCTGTAAACGTCCAGGTGAACCCAGGGGCGGCTTGGACCGATGAGTGGGGATTGGGTCAAGCAATTCCACTGAACAAGCCGTTTTTAAAGACAAAAAACATAACCAAAGTGGCCCAGATTGGGCTGATCGGATACGACCAGGCGCAAATCTCGCGCAACAGAAGCACCAACAACATCGTGGATGCCTTTGAACGGCTGGTCCCCTTCTATTACGCGCATGCCGTCGGTGGGCAGGCCAACTATATCGATCTAAAGAATAATTGGAATGTATTCTTCAAATGGGAAAAGGACTATAGGGCGTTGGCCACCACGAAGGGCCGCACCATTGTGTTTGGGGTGGTGTACACCTTCCGCATTCCGAAACCTGCACCAGGGGCTCCGGTGGTTCCGTAGCGGGCAAACGCGCGGCGGGGCGGAGCATCCTCGCAGAGAACAGGAACGACCAGGTACATAATTTTCCGACCCTGGCTCAATCAAAGATGCCGGGGCAGCGAGCGGCTCTTTCGGCTGGGCAGGTAGGAAAAGATTCATGGTCCCCGTCACCATCAGCCTAATTGTGTTCGCCTTCGTTTTCGGAGGTTCACTTTTCGGCATTTATCTTCGCGCCATACTGCCCGAAACTCAACTGACCGGGGAATCGAAAGACCTCCTGAAGTTGGGCATGGGGCTGATGGCGACGATGACTGCTCTGGTCCTCGGTCTGCAACTTGGATCCGCTCAGAGTGCGTTCGAGGCACAAGAAAGAAACCTGATAGAGATCTCCGCTAAGCTCATTCTGCTTGACCGCGCTTTGGCTCACTACGGACCCGAGACCAAGGCTGTGCGTGATCTACTCCGCAAAACGGTCATAGAGAAGCTGGAGCTTATTTGGCCTCAGCACTCCACACGGCGTTCCGAATTTCAACCAACATCCTCGGAGGGCGATCAAATCTATTACGGTATTCAGGAACTCTCACCAGGCAGCGACTCACAGCGCGCAGCCAAAGACCAGGCTTTGAGCATACTGTTTGATATCGGACAGACTCGCTGGCTGACCTTCGAACAGGAGAGCAACTCCGCTTCCATGCCGGTCCTGTTCGTAGTGACTTCCTGGCTTACCATCACGTTCATCAGTTTCGGCCTCTTCGCTCCTCGCAATGCGGTTGCAATCTTTACTCTGTTCGTCTGCGCGACTGCAGTTTCAGGCGCAATCTTCCTGACCCTGGAGTTGTATTCGCCCCTGAACGGCCTGATACGGATTTCCAGCGAACCTCTGCGCAATGCCATTCTGCGCCTCGGGCAGTGACCCAACCACGCAACAGACCAACGCAACTCTGGCGTCATCTCTCTGGCGTCACCTGGGCCAGCCGAACCAGGAGTACTGCCACGCGACGGAAAGACTCTGATAATTTCCGCCAAACCGGATGTAGGCGCCATTGTTGTAACTGACCTTCACCGATTGGTGTTGGCCGAACGGGATGGCAGCCGTGGCGCCAATGCGGGAGCTCGTTTGACGCGTAGCGAGATTCGCCACACCACTCAAGGCGGTAACGCCGCCGAACCAGAAATTTCCGTCCAGTGAAAACCAGAGCTTTGGCTTTACATCGTAACTCAGATGGCCCTCGAAGCTTCCGATAGGGCTTTCCGTTTGTGGCTTGGGGGTTGGTGGCGAAAAATACCGTGGGTTCGTCGTGTAGAACCACGCTCCGCCGTACGAATCGAGTATCCAATTGCCCCAACGCCTGGAGTAGCCAAGTTCCGGTTTGAAGGCCCATCGGTTGATGCCCCAATTCACCAGCTTCGTTGGATCATATTGGCCCGTAGGGGCCAATACCTTCAGGCTAACCCCTACTAATGTCTTTTGCCTCCATTTCATGAAACCTTGTACTGGCATCGCTGGTCCACCCTTGAGATTTACCGATACCCGGGAAGTAAAATCCACAAGGCCGGAGCGATAAATTTGACGCGGCTGACCGGCAACGTTGCCCTGAAAGTTGCCCACCGCATAGGGGAGAACGGCATTCACGTTGGCCGAGCGGCCGAAAAAATTGAACGAATGATAGTAGCCCAAAATCGGAACGCTGTAGGTTCCCGTCGCACCCGTGATCGGAGCCGCACCCGCTAAATCAACACTGCCGCTATAGAACGAGTACGACAGGATGACCGCATTGAAATGCAGTGGAGTGATGAGGTAAGCGCGGGGAGACAGGTCTTGCGCCCGGACCGGCTTCCATGAAGAAGCGGCAATCGCCATCGAACACACGAGCATGAGGGCTAGAAGCGGTCTCATTAGTTGCCTTTGCGGCTTCGGCCGAGAACATGAGACCCGCTTCCAGCCGCATTTTCAGGAGCCGGAAAGCGAACCATCTCGCTCCCTGAACCGCCTGCGATGCTGGTGCTTAGTATTTAGCTCGGTAGCGAATTAGACACGAAGGTGTGGCCCTTCAGCGCCTCTTGAATCGCATCCACCAGGTCGAGCGACAAGCGGCGCTTGGTAACGTAACCCATGGCTCCCGCAGAGAACGCCGCAGCAATAAAATCCTGGTCCTCATGAATGGTCAAAAATATGATCTTGACTCGGGAATTAGCATTCTGAATACGTCTTGCCGCCTGCAGGCCATTCAGCAGGGGCATCGAAATATCCGTCACTAACACGTCAGGATCCAGCGCGAGAACAGCCTTCACAGCTTGAAAACCATTCTCAGCTGCCTCGATTATCTCGAACTCATCCCCGAGTATTCCGCGAACTCTTCCAATGATCTCTCGGTGATCATCTGCCAACACGACTCGAATCTTATCCACTGAGATCCCTTCGGTGGCCAAAGAGGTAAACATTTACATGATCATTCTCCTTTCCGTGATATCTGCATACTGTCACATGCGACAGTACACCGCTGCTTAACCGCTGTTGGCTCTCAGGCCGAGATCATTCCGTGTCTCATGGCGTACTTGACCAGGTCTGAGTTTGTAGTGATGCCTAACTCCTCCATGATCTGGTACTTGTGAAAACGAACGGTGCGGTGGGCAATTTCCAGAACATAGGCTATCTCCTTCATGGAACGGCCCTCCGCAAGCATTTGCAGCACTTCGCGCTGGCGGCCAGTGAGCTGCTTCGGCGCCTCGGCCCTGGGATCCCGGATAAACATGTTTTCGATCGCCCGGCCAATCTGCGGGGTCACGTAGGAAACTCCTCTCACTGCGTCGTGAACGGCTTGCAATAACTCGGTGGGCCGTGAGGTTTTGAGCAGGTAGGCGGCGGCGCCGGCGCGAAAGGCCTCGGCTGCAATATAGGAATCGGCTTCCATAGTCAGGAAAATCAGCTTTATGTTTGGCGTTCTTTTCTTCAACTCTCTCGCCGCGTCCAGGCCATTCAGCAAGGGCATGCCAATGTCCAGGACCACGACGTCTGGCTTGAGCTGATCGGCCGCTTTCAGCAGCGCATGGCCATCTTCAACGCTGCCTACTACTTCGTAATGGGGTTCCAGCAATTTCGCGAGCCCCGCGCAGATCATGGTGTGATCATCGGCCAGCAAGATACGTGTTCGTCCCATCTCATCCTCCACGAAAGCTCAGGCGCTTTCGGAAACCGTTGATGAAGCCTTGAGTTGTGCGTCAGCCAGAGGCACACGGACCAGGATTCTTGTTCCACCATTCTCTGACGACTCAATGGTGAAAGTACCGTGTACCAGATGGGCTCGCTCCTGCATACTGACCAGTCCCAGTCCCCTGTCCAGCTTTGCTCCCTCCACGTCGAAGCCTGCCCCGCGGTCGCCGACCTCAAGCTGGATCTCCTTTTCCGAGCTCCGCAAGACCACAGAAAATTGCCTAATGCCGCTATGTTTTAGGGCGTTCTGCAATGCTTCCTGGGTGACCCGAAAAAGAGAAAGGGAAATATCACGGGGCAAAAAGTTCGGGACGTTCTCATCCGCGAACTCGACGTTCACATCGTGCTGCTGAGAGAATTCGCGACAGAAACTCCTGATAGCGGCTGCCAAGCCAAGATACTCCAACTTGGAGGAGTGGAGTTTGTGGGACAGCGCCTGAACATCACCTGCGATTTCGGCACAGTGGCGCCGGATTTCCTCAAGCTTCGGCGAGCGGCCTGAATTCGATCCCCGAGTCGCTTGTTCCAGTTCCATGGAGAGGAGGGCAAGCCGCTGGCAGATGTCGTCGTGAAGTTCTCTGGCTATGCGGCTGCGTTCTTCTTCCTGAGCCTCAATCAATTTGCCACCGATTTTCTCCAGCGCTTCGTGTGCCAGTTTCTGGTCTGTGATGTCAGCCGCCGAACCAACAAACCCGGCAAACGAACCGTCCTCGTTCACCCGAGGCGCCGCGATATCCAGCATCCATCGGTACGCTCCATCGCGCCGCCGAAGCCGGTATTCCTTGGAATACCCTTGCTGCTTTTCAAGCGCACGTTTGTTTGCCGTCTGGACGCTCTGTACGTCGTCAGGGTGAATGAATTTCGACCATGTATCGTCAAATCCGGTCGCCAAGTCGCGGCCAGTGAAGTCAATCCTGCGGTCATTCAGATAGGTAACCGTGCCTTCCTTGTCGCACATCCAGATCAGAGCAGGTGTGGTATCCGCCATTAACCGGAAGCGCTTTTCGCTTTCACGCAAACGAAGATCGGCCTTGCGGTTCCGGGTTCGCTGCCATAGCAACCCGATGATCAACATCGCCTGAACGAGGATCAACAAGAACACTGCGCCAAGATATTTTCCATACCGTTCCCAAATTGTTGGCTGCCGGTACGAGACACCGGCGCCCGGAGGGAGCGCAGATTCCGGAATGTTCCAACGCCGGAGCTGGCGCCAATCCACGTGCACTCGCGCTGGAGGACCGTGCACGATGGGAATGTTCTCCGGAGCTTCTCCTAATAGGACCCGCGCCGCCAACTCACCTGCGTCAATCTCCTGTTCCACGGGGTTAGGGTACGATCCGCCGATGACTCCATGGCCCAGACACCGACTCACGAAGCAATAAGTCGGGAACTGCTGGGCGATGGTGGAGACGATTTCATAGGTCCCCATCACCGGCTGGGCTTCCTCCTCCGGTATCGCCTGGAAGAAGACAGCGGTATGGGAAGGAAGCGCCGAAACTTGCTTTAGCAGTTGATCGGCCGGTAGTCCATGGAAATCAATCACGTTCAAGCTGGGTTGGTGTTGCCGGAGGTCCTGATCAATGACCGCCCCCCAGTACCGATCTGTTTCTGCGGTTCCAACCACTACAGCCGCATTCTTCGTATCCGGCTGCAAGCGGAGTGCCAAATCGATCGTGCCCTGAAGATCGACGTCCATCGTAACTCCGGTCACACCTGGCCACAGCTTCTGGCCTTCAAGTCTTTTTGGAGGAACAGTCGAGAAGACGATGGGCGCGCCAGGAAATAGCTCCTGGCGATGATCCACGGCAAACCGAAGTGCCGGG
This sequence comes from uncultured Acidobacteriaceae bacterium, assembly GCA_963787145.1. GTDB lineage: Bacteria > Acidobacteriota > Terriglobia > Terriglobales > Acidobacteriaceae > PALSA-350. The sequence continues at coordinate 75,649 of CAWBBY010000023.1, read as the reverse complement.
TAGTAGTCGGCAAGGACAAGATCGATCTTCTTGCCGCCATAGACGCTGGCCAGCGATTCGATCACCCCCTTTTCGTAACCAGGGGCGTCGAAGCGTGCCGATCCTAGATATTCCACGTGAAAGTCCACAGGCGTGCCCACGCGAGATCGCGTTGTTGACTTCAGAATCTCCAACTCATCCTGAACCTTGCGGTCGGTAAAGCTATACAAAACCAGGACCGTCTTGGGCGGCGACGTATCAGCAGCGAATGAGAGATGAGCAGACGCAGCCAGGACGAAAGCGCAAAGCAGCAAACACCAGCGCCTCGCCAGGCACTTCGTGCCTGGCAGGTCGCAGTATTGACTGGCGCCCCCGACTACGGCCGCTTTCTCTCGCATAAGCCACTCGATGGGAAACCCGACCGCCTGGGCCGGTCATCGTTGCCCGGGAAAGCTCCTGATTGCACTTGCAAGCGTAATCCGCCGATCCAAACTCGGCACCTAGCATTAATAGCAGTGGACCGAACGAAAATGTTAGGGGCTGTGGACTCTGATCCGAGAGATTGTTTACCAGTTTATAACCTGACCTCCCAAACGACGGCGGTAATAACTCCTATGCGCTTACCCTCCCGCAGTCGCGCACGCTGCTAAAACCCCCCTTGTCCCGATTATTTAATCGATCAACGGGCAGCAACCGTGATGCTTGTCACACTACTGTCACAAGAGACAGTATTTCTCTTTGCAAACTTGCCCTAAGCTGTTCTGATAACCCCGAGTGCACTCATAGCCGGGCCAACCACGCACCGCTCGGACTCGAGCGAACCAATTGGCAACTTGGGCGGTTGGCCCGCATTTCCCTGGAGGATTAACAGATGAAGAAACAGAAAGCCGCCTGGTTTCTGGTTATGTCCCTGCTTACGGCATCGGTGGCTTTTTCCCCGGCCGTATGGGCCCAGGACAATGCGCAACCGGCGCTGAAATCAGATCCTCAGAACATCCAGGCGTACATTGACCTTCTGCGTGCCGACGTCAGGCAACAGAAAGCCGAGATGATGGGAGCGGTCATGGACCTAAGTGCCGCCGATGCAGCGAAATTCTGGCCTATTTACGAAGAGTACGACGCCGAACTGGCCAAACTGAATGACCAAAGGGTGGCCAATATTCAAGAGTATGCGGCAAGCTACGATCAGATGACGGATGACAAGGCGGACGAGCTGATCCATAAAGCGATGTCTTACCGCAAACAGCGATCTGAGCTCCTGGCAAAGTATTATGAGCTCGTCAAGCAGTCATTGGGTGGAATTACCGCAGCGCGGTTCGTCCAGGTCGAGGACCAGCTACTCCTGATTATCGACCTGCAAATTGATTCTTCCCTGCCGGTAGTTGGGCAAGGCTCGTAAGTTCCGGGAACGAGGAGACAGAAATGCGCAATGGAATGATTCGAGCCGCGGCACTGCTGGTGGGGCTGGCAACGACCATGACAGCCATGACCGCGGCGGCACAAAAGAAGGTCACGGTTCCAGCAGGATCGCGGATTTTGGTACGAATGGCCGATTCCATCGATTCCAGCAAACAGAAGGCGGGATTTCGGTTCACGGGCACCCTGGAGACCAATCTTCAAGCCGACGATGTGGTGGTGGCGCGAAGAGGTACTCCTGTGTATGGCCTCCTGGCTACGGCTTCCTCCGCCGGCAAGATGAAAGGCAGTTCCGAACTCGGACTGGAGCTGACGGAAATCGTGATCAACGGAACATCCTATCCGCTGCTGACCAACACCTACGAGATCGAAGGCAAAGGAGAAGGCTCGAATACGGCGAAGAAAGTTGTCGGCGGCGCGGGATTGGGTGCGCTCATCGGCGGGTTAGCAGGAGGAGGAAAAGGAGCCGGCATTGGCGTGCTCGCCGGAGCGGGCGCTGGAACAGCAGTCGCCGCTACCAAGAAAGGGCAGCAAATCTCGATTCCCAGCGAATCTCTGATCGAGTTCCGGCTTGCACAACCTGTGGTGCTGCCGGTAGGAAGATAGGCGAAGGCCGCCCGCAAAACGCAAGATGAATCCATCATAACCTGTCAAAAATGCCAGTAGACAAACACTGGCGCGAAGAGAATGATGCCATTAGCCGCCTACTGAAGGTATTCCCCTAAGGAAGGGGCGTCGACGAGACAGACCCCATTCCCTTATCTTCAACTGCTCAATAGGTAGTTGTCGGGCCCTCCATCTTAAAGTTTCACCTCCGGTGGTTTTGAAAACCACATTAAACACGTCGCGAAAAACCGTTGAGGCGATTCAGCCCACGAGGAAGAGGCACAGAATGACACAGGATCCAGAAACAGCCCGATTGGAAGAAGCGCGTACCGCCAACACACCGTGGAGGAAGTGGGGCCCGTACCTGAGCGAGCGCCAATGGGGAACAGTGCGTGAAGACTACAGCCAGGATGGGAACGCCTGGGACTACTTCACCCATGACCAAGCCCGGTCCCGCGCCTATCACTGGGGTGAAGATGGCCTCGCCGGCTTCAGCGATGACAAGCAGCTGTTGTGTTTTAGCCTGGCCCTGTGGAACGGCAAGGATCCGATTCTCAAAGAACGCGCCTTCGGCCTCACCAACAGCGAGGCCAACCACGGCGAAGACCTTAAGGAATACTATTTCTACCTCGACAGCACGCCTACGCACTCGTACATGAAGTACTTGTACAAATATCCCCAGGCGGAGTTTCCGTATCTCAATCTGATCCAGACCAACCGAGGCCGCAATCGCTTCGACATGGAGTACGAGCTACTGGATACCGGGATTTTTGCCGAAGACCGCTACTTCGACGTGTTCGTGGAATATGCCAAGCAGGGCCCAGAGGACGTGCTGATCCAGATTAGCGTGGCCAATCGTGGCCCGGAGGCGGCCGAGCTACATGTGCTGCCAACGCTTTGGTTTCGCAACACCTGGACCTGGTGGCCAGGTACCCCCAAGCCGTCGTTGAAACAGCTCCCTGGCCAGAAAGGCGCTCAGGTAATTGCCGCCTACCAAACCGAGCTCGGGGAACGGTATCTGTATTGCGAGGGAGATGTCCCCCTCCTCTTCACGGAGAACGAGACCAACAATGAACGCATCTTCGGCACCCCTAACAATTCTCCTTACGTCAAAGACGCCATCAACAACTACGTAGTAGAGGGCAAAGCGAGCGGGCTGAACCCCGCGCAGGCAGGAACCAAATCTGCTGCGCAGTATAAGTTGAATGTTGGTGCAGGAAAGACAGCCACCATCCGTCTGCGCCTCAGCGATGTGCCGCCTACTGCAGTCGTCGGCAATCCGTTCAACAGCTTTGCCTCGACCCTGAAAACCCGCCAGGATGAGGCAGACCAGTTCTATCGCAAGGTCACTCCGTCACATGTCAGCGAGGATGAGGCCCGCGTCCTGCGCCAGTCCATGGCCGGGATGCTCTGGTCCAAGCAGTTTTTCTTCTTTGACGTGGACAAATGGCTCACCGAGCATGGCAACGATCCCATGAAGGGGAACAAGCGCGCCATGCGCAACGTTGAATGGTTCCACATGGTGAATCAGCACATTATCTCCATGCCCGACAAGTGGGAGTATCCCTGGTATGCGGCGTGGGATTTGGCTTTCCACACCGTTGCTCTCACTACCGTGGACACAGACTTCGCGAAAGCGCAACTCGATTTGATGCTGCAGGAGTTCTTCCTGCATCCCACCGGTCAAATCCCGGCCTATGAGTGGAACTTTAGCGACGTGAATCCCCCGGTGCATGCCTGGGCCACCATTTTCCTCTACCGGACAGAGCAAGGGGCCACGGGAAAAGGCGATATTGAATTCCTCAAGCGTTCCTTTTCCAAGCTGATGCTGAACTTCAGCTGGTGGGTAAACCGCAAAGACCGCTATGGCAACAATCTCTTTGAAGGCGGCTTTCTTGGGCTGGACAACATCGGCGTCTTCGACCGCAGCTCGCCACTGCCCAACGGCGGCCACCTCGAGCAGGCCGACGGAACGGCGTGGGTCAGCATGTTCTGCCAGAACATGTTGGAGATCGCGGTGGAGCTGGCCTCCCACGATAGCTTCTACCAGGATATGGCAGTGAAGTTTGTGGATCACCTTCTTTGGATCGGTCGCGCCATGAATCAGACCGGGCCTGAGGGTATGTGGGACGAGGAGGATGGTTTCTTCTACGACGTCCTTCGCCTGCCCGACGGTAGCTCACAGCGGCTCAAGGTTCGCTCCATGGTCGGCCTGCTTCCCTTGGCTGCCACCACGGTGATCGAGCCCTGGCAGCGCGAGAGGGTGCCCGGAATGCTGAAGGTTTTCGCGGAACGCGTGCGGCGGATGCCCGAACTGATGGAACATATTCACCCCACCGGCCCCGGTCATCTCGGTTATGCCGAGCGCGGCATCGCTGCTGTAGTAAACCCTGACCGCTTGCGCCGAATCTTAAGCCGTATGCTCGACGAGAACGAGTTCCTGGGTCCCCATGGCATTCGGGCGCTCTCCAAATATCACGACCAGCATCCGTTCGTCATCTACGTGAACGGCCAGGAATACAAGGTGAATTATCTTCCCGCTGAGTCAGACACAGGTATGTTCGGTGGTAACTCCAACTGGCGCGGGCCCATCTGGATGCCCGTGAATGCGGTGCTTATTCGTGCTTTGTTGTCCTTCTACCTGTATCACGGAGACAACTTCAAGGTTGAGTGCCCGACCGGCTCAGGCAAGCTGATGAATCTCTTCGAGGTAGCAAAGGAAATTGCTCACCGTCTGAGCACCATCTTTCTCCGCGACGAATCCGGGCGACGTCCGGTTTACGGCGGTACGGAAAAGTTCCAGACGGATCCGCATTGGAAGGACTACATCCTGTTCTTCGAGTACTTCCACGGTGACAATGGCGCCGGTCTCGGGGCCAGCCACCAGACTGGTTGGACCGGCCTGGTAGGAAAGCTGATTGAGATATTCGGCCGCGTGAACGCAGAACAATTCCTGGAGGGCGGCAAGGAAGGTGCCTTTGCCAAGGAACCAACGGAAGCAGTAGCAGTTGTGGCCCGCTGACAAACTGAACACTTAATGGAGAAGTGCAGGCCTCGATGAAGAAGATAAAGGTTTCGGGTGACCGGCCATGTCCTTGCTAAGAAAAAACCAACAGGGAATGAGCCGGTCGCTTAACCAGACCTTCGCGCTGATCGTCGTTGCCGTCCTCTTCTTCGCAGGTTCGGCCGTATCTTCACCTGCCCAACTTCCTAAAATTCCAAAGCCGGAACCCAAAGCTGAACCGGCGGCGCCGACGGATCCGCTCGGACGCGAAACCCCTCGCAGTTCGCTCATAAATTTCATGAAGTACGAAACAAGCGGGGACTATGTAACCGCCGCTCGCTTCCTGCAACTCCCTCCGGGTGAGAACCTGGCGCAACTCACCAAAGAATTTCGCGTGCTGTACCCAAACTTCCAGGGCAGCATCAACTTGGTCAGCGACGATCCCAACGGATCAGTGGAAGCGGGGCTTCCGCCTGGGCAGGAACGTGTTGGTGTCTTGTCGGTGGATGGCAAGATCGCAGACGTCATCCTGGTGCGCGTGGACGATCCTGCCGCGGGCAAAATATGGCTGGTTTCGCGGGCGACGCTGGAGAGTATCCCCAAGCTGTACGCGCTGCAGGAGAGCGAAAAGCCGACGGAAGCCAGTCGAATCAGGCTTGCCCTATTAAGCGGTCCCATAATACTGGGGATGTCGTCTACGCAATGGCTCTGCTGGTTGGTCTCAATCCCGCTTGCGTGGTTACTAACCTGGTTGTCGACTTTTCTGCTGAGCGCGCCCAGGCGGGTCTGGTCTAAGCTGCGCCACCTTCCTTTCCACACAGTCTGGGAAACGCCACTGGGCATGCCGATCAGGTGCATGATCGCGATCCTGCTGCACGGCTTGTTCGTGTACCTGCTGCAGCCGCCGCTTTTGTACCGCTTCTACTATGTTCGTTTCCTGGCAGCTCTCCTGGCGGCGTGTTTCGGGTGGCTCGTGAGCAGGCTCTCTGACCAGGGCTTCGACCGAGTGCTAAACCGAACGCGAGCCCACCACCAGTCCGGGGAGTCGATGCTCATACTGATGCAGAGGCTTAACCGCGTCGGGATATTTGTCATCGCCTTGGTCGCAGCGCTTGCCATCCTTGGATTGAACGTGACTACCGCGCTCGCCGGCCTGGGCATCGGCGGCCTGGCGGTCGCACTGGCGGCACAAAAAACTCTGGAAAACCTCATCGGCGGAGTCTCATTGCTGATGGACAGAGCGATACAGGTCGGTGATTTTTGCAAGATCGGTGATCGGCTGGGGACGGTGGAGGATATCGGGCTTCGGTCTCTGAAGATGCGGACTCTCGACCAGAATCTGCTCGTCGTACCCAACGGCGCGCTCGCGCAAATGCAATTCGAGAACATGAAGGCTCGCCCCAAACTACTCATCAGCCAAAATTTCTCGTTGCGCATTGAAAGCCGGGTCGAACAACTACGCTTCGTGCTGGACAGTGTGCAGAGGGTGTTCGACGAAGACCCCTTGATCGAGTCTGGAACCTCCAGGGTGCGGATAACTAATTTTGAGGGCGCGGCTTTCCAGTTGGAGTTGTTCGCTTTCGGTAAAACCAGCGACTGGACGCAACTCACTGCCATTCGCCAGGAGATCATCTTGAAGATAGCTGGAATTGTTGAGGCCGCCGGCACCGGTTTTGCAGCCCACACCCAGCTGACCTACCAAACCAAAGATCCCGGCCTCGATCCGGAAAAGGCAAATGATATTCTTCGCCATGTCACTGAACTGCGGGCGAGTGAGGCTCTTCAACTTTCTGGCCAAGCCCGAACGGGAACGAACTAGTCAAAGAGCCAAGCAGCGGAGCACTCATGGCATCTCCAGGCAAAACTGTAACTATGAATGCCCCCGTCGCGGCGTTGCTCCGAGAGCCGAGGCCGCGATTCTTTGAAGGAATGGATGCGCCTGACATCAAGATTATCCTCGCAGCCGCAGTCCATAAGCGCTTCCTGGCGAAATCAGTCATCTTTCACCAGGGAGATCCCGCGGGACACTTATTTCTACTGCTGACCGGACGTGCCCGCCGCTTCTTCCTCACCCAGGACGGCGAAAAGGTTGTTCTCCTTCGCGTAACGCCGAAAGAACTCTTCGGCGAAGCGAGTGTGCTGGCTAAACCATCGGAGTACCTTGTCAGCACGGAAGCGTTGACACCCATCAGCGCGCTTATTTGGAACAGAGGCACAATCCGCAGCCTATGTGAGCGATACCCAAGGTTAGTGGAAAATGTTTTGCTGATTTCGTTTGATTACCTGGCTGCCTATCGAGCCGCTCACGCATCTCTGATCTGCAATTCCGCTCCGGAGCGTCTTGCCCGAGTACTCACGAACCTGGCCGACGGAATCGGCCAGAAGGTTCCAGGCGGCGTCGAACTCGACGTCAGGAATGAGGAGCTTGCCGATGAAGCCAACATTTCTCTCTTCACTGCCAGCCGCCTGTTAAGTGCTTGGCAGCGTGGGGGCATCCTCGTAAAGCGCCGGGGAAAGGTCCTGCTTCACCTGCCCTACCGGCTATCGCGGCGGGACCTTAAAACTTCTGCCTCATAACACTCGGCTTGCCTGCCTTGCGCCAGCATCTTACTGCAAATGTGCCTCCTGATTGCCCGGGAGCAACGACTAGACCTTCGTCTCTCTGTAATGCTCTGAGGTTGAGAGCTTGTTGAAGCAGAAGGAATCTATGGTGACCTCAAAAACAGCTGCACCAATGGACATTGCGACGGAAACAAAAGTAATGCCAGGGGAAACAGTCAGCTTCCCTTCCTCTTCCGGCCGGCTTTTCGACGGGTATTTCTCTCCGGAACGAAGCTGGAAGTTCAGCAAGAGCGACCTCATCGATGCCCGCGGACGGCGGCTGTTTGAGACCACCGCCCTGGCGTGCAATGCGGATGCCTATCCTTTTCAGATCCCGTTAGAGGAAAGGACGGGCCCGGAGGTGCGGGCTGATGGCCACTCCATGCTGATGTTGTCGTCCTACGACTACCTGGGGCTGATTGGCGATCCGCGCATTGACGCCGCGGCGATCGAGGCCATCAAGAAATACGGAACGGGCACCGGTGGAGCACGCCTGCTTACGGGAACAACGGACCAGCACCAACAGATGGAGCAGGATCTGGCAGCCTTTCGTGGGACAGAGGCGGCTATCACCTTTAGCTCCGGCTATGCGGCCAATCTCGCTGTTATTGGGGCACTCTTCGGGCCGGCGGATCGCGTAATCATGGATGCACTTTGCCATCGAAGCCTGACCGACGCTTGCAGATTTGCCGGTGTCCAGTTGCAGCGGTTCCAACACAACGATATGGAGTCACTGCAGCAAGAGATCGAGAACGGACCGCCGGCCAACCGCACTCTCATCATTACTGATGGCGTCTTTTCGATGGACGGCGACATTTGCCGTCTACCGGAGATCATTGAGATCAAGAAACGATTTGGCTGCTTTCTGTTAGTGGATGACGCGCATGCTACAGGCGTGCTCGGAGCCCATGGCCGCGGCGTCGACGAACACTTCGGCATTGCAGCAAGCGAGGTTGACATTTGGACAGGTTCACTGGCCAAGGCAATTCCCTCCACCGGCGGATTTGTTGCAGGTTCGCAAGAGCTTGCCATCTTTTTGCAACACGGGTCCTCACCTTACATCTTTTCCGCTGCGTTGAGCCCGGCGTCAGTGGCGGCGATCCGCGAGGGATTGTCGATTCTCGCGCTGGAGCCTGAGCGCGTGGCAAGAATCGAGCAGAACGCCAATTTCCTGCGTCGCGGCCTGCAGAACCTGGGCTATGACACCGGCCTCTCTGAGACGGCGGTCATACCCGTTATTCTGAAGGACGAAGTGACTACTGCGCTCTTCGCCAGACGACTCCGCGATCACGGTGTCCTGGCCGCTCCTGTCCTCTTTCCAGCAGTTCCACAAGGTTCGGCAAGGCTTCGCCTCTGCGTGACCGCGGCGCACACACGCGCCCATCTCGAATTCGCACTCGAAGTCTTTAGCAAGATGGCTAACGGTTAGTGCCTGGTTGCTCGGGAGCAACGATTAAACCGCGGCCTGTCTATATCCTCAATATGTATGAGCCTTGTTGAAGCAGGACGCACGCACGATGGGCGTTCGACGAGGATGAAAGTTGTGCAAAAGAACAGCTGGTTTTCTCTTTTCCTCTGGCCGGCCTTTCGCAGGCTATTTTTCTTGGACGACAAGCTGTGATGTAGTCGCGCAACTCCTCGAAAACCGCCAACACCTCTGCGCTTGCGATAGGATCCCTCGCGGATTCATGAGAGACCAGACCCGGACCGAAATTGCCGGGACCGGCTAAGGAGCTGACTTGCAAAACATTTTGATGAATGAAAGGGCCCAGAACAAGCCGATGGACCATTTACATTGCCCTCTAGGATCGCTGCGCGAGGAGGCGCAAAAGACTGCCGCTATTGGACTTCGCATCGCCATGGACAATTTACGACTCCGCTGGAGTGAGCGGGGGCAGATGGCGTACGAGGAGGCGAAGAAGACTGCAGACGAGGCGTTAACGGCGTGGAACGAGCACATCCGTAACTGCGAGATCTGCCGCGTAAAACCGGAGCTCGTGCCGGCCAGGACGAACTCCGGGTTTGTAACCGCCCCTACTATATTGCTGGTAGACGATAATCATGCAGTATTGGAAGTCCTCGCTGGAATGCTGGAGCCGACCTACAAGATTGCGGCAACGCTGTGTAATGGCACGGCGGTCGTAGATCAAGCCGCTGCTCTCCACCCCGACCTGATCATCCTGGATGTCTCTTTAGGGGATATAAGTGGCTTTGAAGTAGCCAAGCGACTGAAGAGGGCCGGATGCCCAGCTAAGATCATCTTCTTGTCACTCCATGAAGATATGGATTTCGTAGGTGCTGCCTTCGGTTTGGGTGCTTCCGGCTATGTATTTAAGTCTCGCCTGACTACAGACCTTGAAAATGCCATCGCCGCTGTCTTGAGCGGAGGGCAGTTCAGCTCCATCCGTTGAGGCCGGGGACGAAGAGGTCTCAAGGGTTTGAGAGATGAACGCAAGCCGGCCACGGGGAATGATTCCTAGTTAGTGCTTGGCGGCAGAATAATGGCCTCAGCCGTGCTGGAGCCGCACATTCCGTATATCGATCCGGAGATGCATGCGCCCGCGGAATACTTGTAGCAGCCGGCCTTCTTGGCGGTCACGGAAATGGGACGCGTGGCGCCGCCCATGATCGCATCGTCGGAACCGAAGGCAGCAGGCGACCCAAAGTCGACGACGAAACCGGTATTCTTCTGCGTACTCTTCCACACAATCTTTGTGCCGGTCTTGACGCAGAATGTGCTATTCGCCTTGGCATCGGCGATACTGGGCGTTGCGGAAGCGCCATCACCGCTGCGCTTCACGTCCACAACACAGGGGCTCGAACTGGATCCACAGGTGTTGCCGGAGTTACATAGCGACTGTGGGTTAGGTTCGGAGCAAGCGTACTTGTCATTCTGGGCCAGCGCTGCAACGCAGCTCAAAAGCAACAGAACACAGGTCATTGGTCCCGTACGAACAAAAAAACTCTGCTGAGTCTTCATGCCACACCTCATTCCTTTCCGACTGCAGTACCGCAGTTAGTTCACGCCCGGCGTTCCCTTCCAGTCGATGAGGTCGGACAACCGCCACGGATTCTGTAGCAGATCCAACTGCAACTCGCCCTGTTTGTCGAGAATCAGTTGTGCCGCGGGATAGAGCGTGCCGGTGCTCTTGCTCTTATCCTGATCATTCAATTCCAGGACCCCCGCAGTCAGATCGAAGGACATAGAATTGCTGTCGGCCCATGCCTCTGCAAAGCGAATCTGGCGAGTGGTGGCAAAGACGATCTTGCGGCCGGTGGGCGTATTAAACATCCTGATGTAAGAGCAGTCGTTTCCCAGCGTGCCCGTGATCTCGAGATGTCCTACCGCCTTCATCTTGGACAGAGCATTGGTCAGCCCTTGATTTTGTCCCTTCTGGTACGCCTGCACCAGGATGGCCTTGTCCGCCGGAGTCGAAAACTCATAGATGTTCAAAGTTACGCCAATGTTCTCGCCCAGTTGGGTCCCCGTTCCAAACGACTGGGCATCGATCGTTTCGTAGTTCCCCCGGGCAAGACCCGGCCGGCCGACCGCTGCGAGACTCAGCAGCACAATCCCGTTAACCACGAATCTAGAATAGTGTCGTATTTGCACGCCGTTCCCCCTCCACCATAATTTTTGCGCCGACTACCAACCCGGATAATCTCAACGGTACCAACCACAAACCACCTGGAACCGTTAATTCAACTGGGCCAGTTGAGATAGTTCACTATGGCGCCTAACCATCCGCAACTGTCAGTTGCGACAGGTACAGGCCAGCCGTCCGGGGAGCTGCCTGGGAGGGGTGAAGGGCCCGAATCTAAAGCGGGATTGCACGCGACATTTTCCGCCACAATATAAGGATAGCGCCGATACGCCACGGCCTTTGAGGCCTGGGCCCAGTACATAAGAGACTTTTTAGCCAGTATTAACAGTTTTTATGCTTACCTGTCGCTACTGACAGGTGTAACAGAAACTGACTTTGGATAGCTTTAACTTCATCATCGGCAGGTGTCCGGCCTGGAATCCAAGTGACTACCAGCCATCGGTCCCTACGAGACGAAATCACGACTACTTCAAACCGACGATGGAGAAGACTTTATGAAATCACCGAGTGGTAGCTTCCGTCCTGTGGGAACGCAAAGAGCATGCGTTGTCCTGCTTACCGTTATCACGCTAGCCTCCTCTGCCTTTGCGCAGACCTTCAGTTCTGGCGACAAGGCAAAAGTTCAGGGAACGATTACGTCCAGAAAGGGCGACCTAATAAAGATTCAAGATGCAAAGACCGGGTCACCGGCGCTGATCAAGATCACAGACGATACGAAGATTGTTCGCGACAAATCCAAGGTAGCCTTTCATCGCCACGAAGACATGGATGTAACTGCCATGGTACCTGGCTTGACCATCAAAGTCGAAGGTGTAGGCAACGCAGACAATCAACTGGAAGCGAGCAAGATCACCTTCTCGCCGGATGCGTTCGCGATCGAGGTTGCACAGCAACAGGAGATCAACGCCAACAAGTCAGCGGCCGCCGGCGCACAAACTACAGCTAACCAGGGAGTTGCTGCCGCAGGCACCGCGCAGTCCTCCGCAAATCAGGCGCAGACAACGGCCGACGCAGCAGGTACGGTGGCGACAGCAGCCGGCACCCTTGCGATGTCGAATGCAGGTGCAGTTGAGATGGTTAACAAGCGGGTCTCCGATCTCGACGACTACCAGACAGTTGCCGAAGCTGTCATCTACTATCCTTCTGGCAAATACGCGTTGGACGACGCCGCCAAGGCTGATCTGGACAAGCTTGTCGCTCTCACGTCGTCTACCGATGGTTACTTGATCGAGATCGCAGGGTATGCCTCCAAGACTGGCACGAAAGATTTCAACCAACAGCTCAGCGAGGATCGTGCTTCCGCGGTGGCAAATTATCTTCGCAACAAGGGGAACATTCCAATGAGGCGTATCGTTGCCCCAGCCGGTTACGGCGCCACCCATCCTGACGCTGAAAATACCGACCCCCAGGGCCGTGAGCTGAATCGCCGTGTCGATGTCAAGCTCATTGTCAACAAGGGGCTACAAGGAACCATGTAGTGGCATTGTCTTACGGCCACTCACGTTAGCAACTTCCACCAAGGTGTGCGTTGTACCGGGTCCACGGGCAACGCACACCTTGTTTTCATGCACGCTGAGGACGTGTGTTACCTGCAGCTCGCAGACGATGCACCAGGCCCTTGCCGTCAAGGAGTAAGCGCGCTTGCCAAGAGAGGTGCTGCTCCATCGAATGAATTGTGGCATTAACCTAAAAAGGAAAAAGGGATGCTGCCTCCACCGAAGTCTTTCGTGAGCCGGCACTGTATCTGTGGCGGGTATGAAGTGAGAGGCTGGCGGTACGCAGAGGAGGCCGCTTGGCACGTGAAGGTGAGATTGAAGGGTGACAATCGGCTTGAGAATGCTTATGTGGTCAGGGACGGAAAATTCGACTCCGATACGGCAACCTTTGAAGAGAAAACCGTGATCCTGGCTCTTATTGCCGAATGGGAAGCCACATTGCCTAAAACCGCTGCAGATTCGGGCGACGTGAACAATGCACAGTAAAATGCCTCCCCATACAAGCATGCGATCCCCTCTCTATCGCGCTATCTTCCACCAGGGTGAGTAGCCGAATTCCGTATAAGATCTTCTCAAACGTTTCAGATTGATCGGAGGCTTTATGAGAGTGAAAGAATGCATCTTGATCGCAGTGTGCGGGGTCGCTCTATGCGCGTGTGCAGCAAACGCGCAGGTCATTATTCATGCCGGGCCGCCGCCGCCGGTTATTGTTGAACGGCCGGGACCACCTTTGCATGCGGGATGGGTATGGGTGGGTGGATACTATCGATGGAACGGGGGCCGTTATGTCTGGGTGCCCGGACATTGGGTCAACCCACCCCGGCGTGGGGTGGTGTGGGTTCCCGGCCGCTGGGTTCCTCGTGGCGGGGGCTATGTCTGGATCGCCGGAGCATGGCGTTAGCGCGTATTGAGATGGTCTGCTTCGAAACGTTCTAATGAGGCAAAGCGGTAGAATCCCGCTTCGCCTCACCAGACGAACTACAACAGGAACTCCAATCCCGCGCCCTTTTCTACGTCGATTGAAAGACGCCCGGAACGAATGGCGGCCTTGAAGATTGCGTAGTCACGTTCCGCTTGGTCCGCATACGCTTCCGAATACTTTGCCAAGGCGTTATCGAACTGGTCGGTTGTTCCAAGGTAGCCGGCGATCGTTGCCGCATCACCGGCCTTGGCATGGGCACGTGCCAAAGCCCAGCCGCACAACTCAGCGTAGCCAACCAGGGTTGCAGGGCGGAAGGTTTCGATTTCAGCTGAGACCTTCATGTCTCGGAACTGACGCAAGTAGTAATCGTGGTTCTGGGTACGGGCCCAGCCGAGAAAGATATCGCTCGCCCCCTGCATGAGACGCTGCCCCTGCACAACCCGGAGACCTTGATGGGTATACCGGCTTTTTCCCCGAGGCGACTCTAGTACCGACCGGCGCGCTTCCTTCACTTGCAGGAAGAGTGGATCCACTCCATCGGCAAGAAGCAACGCGAGATAACAGCGCGTGCCGACGCTTCCCACTCCAACAACCTTGATGGCAGTGTCCTGAAGGCGGTAGTGCTCGAACAACTTTTGTCTATCCAGCTGTAGCGACTGTATGTATTGAGCGATGAATTTCGCGTGCCCCTTTTCAATATTCTTGGCATATTCATCAAAATGATAGATAACCGGAGGGCTATCCTTAATCATCCGGCGCCCGTTTTTGACCTCAGTCAGCTTGGGAATGACAGCTTCGGAGTTCTGCGATCGGGCCTGCTTCTGCTTCCTGGCCAACCGCGCAGACATGTCCTTATCTTTTTTGAAATACTCTTTCACCTGGGCGGCATCGACGGTTGCATACCAGGCGTCCAGCACCGTCATCTCGGCGAACTCAGACATTCGCTGGCGATAGGAGGCAGACGCCGCTCGCACCGCCTGGCTGGCCACGTTTTTGGTAAAAGTCCGGTCCCTTGCCGCCAGTACCAGGCTGGCTCCCAGCCGCTTTATGTCCCACTCCCATGGACCAGGGAAGGTTTCGTCAAAATCGTTGATGTCGAAAACCAATACCCGCTCAGGGGAGGCGAAGCCGCCAAAGTTCGCCAGGTGGCAATCACCGCACGCCTGAACGGTGATCCCAGAGACAGCCGCATTCGCAAGATCGCGCGCCTGAATGATGGCCGCGCCGCGGAAAAAGGTGAAGGGCGACACGGCCATCCGCTGATACTTGACCGGAAGCAGACCGCGGATCCGGCCGACGTCGGACTCCTCGAGCAATTTGACTATATCTTCGGACTTTGCGCGCGGTTTCCATTGCGCCTGTGCAGCGCGCGGGTGCTTCTCACGCAGTGCTTTTCCTTGTTTGCGCCTCTCACTCTTGGTTGAAGCGACGGCAGTTTGCATGGTGCCCTCTTCCCTCTTCATTGATTTAAGCTCTTGAAGCAAACCCTAAGCCAGCATCTTTAGCAGCGCCACCAGCTCATCCGTGGGCGTCGCATAAAGAACAACCGGAATCATAGGCAAAGCAGCGGATATCGCCAATGAGATCAGCGTCAGCTTGTCGATCGGCACAAGTTGCATTTGCCTGACAACGGTGAAACTACTTCCCAGATCGGCTAAAGAAGACGCGTCGGGATTTCCCAGAAGCGTCTCGCCTGGCGGTCGCTGGTTCTGAATCCACTTCTGGTCAAACAACTGGTTATGGATGGTCACTTGAGCACCGTAGTCGAGCAGCGCTTTCCGTTTGACCTTGAGCAGGACAGGCACCACCACCAGGAGAGGAACGATAAGGAAAAGGACCGCGAGAACTCCATAAGCGATCATGAGAAATTTCACCGAGGAAAGCGACTCGCCCTGGTAGGCGATGGCATTTCCTACTTGGGCAGCAATCACGGCTCCCCCTGCGAAGACGATCGGGCTGAAGGCCTTTTGGCCCTCAGATAGGAAACCGAGACCGGCGGCCAGGTCAGTGTGCGTGGCGACGAGATATAACTTGATTCTGGAAACGCTCCACAGAAAGGAAGTCCAGAGGAACATCCTCCAAACCCACCTCAACAACAGAAAGCGAAAGACCGGGGTGCTAACCAGATTGAACCACCAACCCGCGGCGCTCAATGCGCCGGTGTTCAGGGTATGCCAATTAGAGTTGCCACTCATCAGCAATTCTGTCTTGACGATAAAAAGAGAGGGGAGGAACGCGATGAGAGCCAAAATCGTTTCAGGTAGAACGCTATCCCGCCAACGCGCTGTTCGTTCCAGCACTTTTTCGAAGGATGGGAGCACTTCCCCGGTCACCAATCCGGTTCTCAGGAATTCGAGCACCAGGCTACGCCATCGTCGATCAATTTTTGATTCGGAGAGAATCAGGATCGGAACAGCAATCAACAAACGCACGTTGATAGCAAGATCGCGCAAAAAAGGAATTCTGATCTGTCGTCCCCACGCCACCCCACCCACGGCCGACAAAATAAGCAGAGGAAGCCACGTAATCAGCACAGCGGCCAAAGCTCTCCTAAGGACCAGCCGGCGCCCGTCTCCTGCCTGACCCAGCCGAACCAGGAGCCAATGCAGCGCGCCACCGCGAGTGATGGAGAAGCCTTCGGCAATCGAGGAGGTCACCGCGAACGGAGGCCTTTGTGTCACCATGGTCGCCCCTCACCGCTAAGGAGATAGGCCGGCAGACCTGAGTCATGAAACAGTGCCTGATTCTGGCTTAGATACGTACATGAAAGCATACGCCTTCAGTCAGGAAGCGGCTCTCGGGGAGATGAGCCCATTCGTCACCAGTTGGCAGCCCACTGGTAACCAGTTCAGCGTAATTTCGCTCCACTTCCTTCGCTCATTTCCGCCTTGAACTTCAGGTAGATCTGATCCGCTTTGGCAGTTGGGGGCCCGCACAAAACGAAACACGAGGTAGACACCGAGCTCCTGCGAACTGCCAAAACTACCAGTTCGCCGCTTTATTTCACATCCGTAGAGTTCCCCCCCAGGTTCAGCGCGAATCCCGTTATGAATTGGAACGAGTTCTTCTTGTAGCCGATTTGGGGATTATTCAAGAAGTTATCGATCGTCGATACCGAATAGGCCAGCTTCTTGTAGACGGGCAATCTTAGCGAGCTGGTGCCGGAGGCGGAGAAGGCGCTCGCATCGTTCCAAGCAAGGTCCGCCAGAACCTTTTCATTAAACTGGAGCTTGCCCCACTTCCGCGTGTAATCCTCGGTCAGTGTCGATGCGATCAGGTGGAGCGTGAGCGCTTCCACGTTGGCGCTTGCGTTTGCTTGGAATTGTTGATTTTCGTAGTGCAGATCGGCTGTGATATCAAGCTCAGCGTCCTTCTTCTTGAACAGAGTCGCGCCGATACCGCCGCCGTATTTCTGCTGCAGTACAAGGCCCTGGGCATAATTGTGATCCTCCGAAAGCACCTGCAGATAGTAGCCGCGCGGGCTAAAGTATTCGTCTCGTTCCCCGCCTACGTGGAAGATATTGGTGACCGTCGTTTCGGTGCCAGGCTGCGTCGTCTTTCCTGCACTCAGCGTGAAGTCTATCGTCGTGCGCAGCTTCGGCTCCAGCCAACTCACCGTCGGAATAGACCGCTTCAACTTTGTATCTACCTGGTAGAGGGAGGTGTTTTGGGTCGAGAAGATCATCGAAGTACCCGTGGTGATGTGCCCATCCCAACCTGACCTAAAGCCGATCTTCGTGTTTATCTCTTTCTGATAGGTAGCATCGTCCACAACAGATGCGATTGTCGAGGTTGCTATCTCTTTGGAGGCGGCGGCCTCCTTGGGGGCGCCCGGTTTCGCCTCGGGCTCTGGCGGTGCAGCTCCTGTCTCGGGTTTGGTCGTGGATACAGGCGAGACTACGATTCCCTTTTCACCAATCTCTATCGCGCCCTGGGGCACCTTTGCGCTCTCTCTGGCATCTTTTAAATCTTTGGGAACGACGGCGAAGTCGCGCTTGGACTTCAATTCTTTGACGTTCTCCCACTTTACCGTGACTTCGCCGGCCAGCTCTGTCTTGAATTTGATCTCAGTTCCGGTGGAGTCCAGCAGCTCGCCGGTTAATCTGTCACCGTTTTTGAGCGTCAGCTCTTCCTTGATCTCAGGTTTCTTTTTCGCTGCCGGCTCGACCGGCTTCTTGGCGGCAGTCTGCGCCAGCCCAGAAACAGCTGTCAGAAGGAAGAGAGAGAGAGTCGCCGCAAGCATCCGATGAAAGCGACCTTCACGGAATCGCGCAATAATTGGCATGGAGTGTACTCCTCGCAGAGGACGCTAATGAGCGGGGTGTTAAAGGGCCTGGCAGGAGAGCAGGACCAGCTGCTGTTCGAGGTACCCTGGCAGCTCGCTGCTTGAACAGTCGTTTCGGTCCCTGCATCTATAGAAAGCGTCGCGACGGAGTTGCCAGAGCAATCGCGGATTATCGTAACAATGCGAGGATCAAAGCAACCGCGCGCAAGTGCAGTTTACGGCCCCTCGAAAAGGACCTGTAACTAGCAAAAATGGTAGCTTCGACGTTGAATCTCTGTGGTTGACCCAGGGGAGACCAGCCGGACGGGTACATGCACAGGAGTAAGGGCCCGTGGGGGAATAGCCCCTGGCTTCCTGTCATAAGTGACAGTTGACAAACCGTCATCGAAAATGCAATTTGAATTGAACCGACTATGAAAACC
Source organism: uncultured Acidobacteriaceae bacterium (assembly GCA_963787145.1). Classification (GTDB taxonomy): domain Bacteria; phylum Acidobacteriota; class Terriglobia; order Terriglobales; family Acidobacteriaceae; genus PALSA-350. Next base: position 57,313 of record CAWBBY010000023.1, on the reverse strand, counting down.
TGGAGGGAAAGTGATACCCAAGAAGACGATGCGTTTTGCGTTAAGCGCGATGCTCCTGATGTTAGTCTGTCCCATTTGCGCCACGCGGGCTCAATCAGGTGCAACTGACGAGGGCATAGACGCCGTTGAGGTGGTCAAGGCCACGGCGACAGTCGAGAAGATTGACCTCCAAACGCGTAAGGTCACTCTTTTGTTAGACGATGGCAAGAAAAAGACCTATAAGGTTGACGATCGTGTCCAAAATCTTGCCCAGGTCAAAGTGGGGGACCACCTGGAGATGTCCTTTACAGAAGAAATTGCCATCGTGGTTGGCAAGTCAAACGAAACCCCAAGCGCCGTCTCCGGCGAACAGGTCTCCGTTGCGCCCAACGGCTCTAAACCCGGTATCGTTATGGTGGAAACCTCGGCCATGAGTGCACAAATCCTGGCGGTGGACGCACAGAATCATCGCGTGACTCTGCTCGATCCGGACGGCAAGAAGAAAACTATTAAGGTGAGCAAGAAAGTAACGAATCTCAACGATCTGAAAGTAGGCGAGACCGTAGATATGCTCATGACTGACTCTACAGTGATCGAAATCGTCACATAATTCCCAAATTATGAGGTTTGCGCTGTTGGACCGGCCCACTGCAAGGAACCGTGGACGGCAATAACAAATCGGTCGTAGACGGGAACACGCTGAATTGTACTTTAATGGGAAATGGGAAAACGGGCGACAAGTCAGGCACGCGCACCAATTTACTTGAGGCGGCGGCCCAATTTGTTGCCGATCTTGAAGGGCAAATTTCAGCGATCTGCGAGCTCAGCAGATGCCGGATTACGAGAAGAATTGGCCGGGAGTTGGCACTCTAGACGTAAAACAAAAGCGAAGAACTAGTAATTTTGGGAGGGTCGCGCGTGTTAAGGGCCGCTATATTCTTTACTACGATCCCTTCCCCAAGCGCAGTCTATCGCGGAAGGCAGATCCTCTCAGTCAGCAAAGGAAAACCGATGTCCCGCTCCATCATCGTTCTCCAGACGATTCGGCCAAGCCCATACTCGATGCCATCGCCAACGCTACGAAATCCATTCGAATAAAGATGTTCATCTTCTCCGACCCGTCATTGTGGGCCAAGCTAGCCGGTTGAGACACTAATTACGTAAGTGATGCGTAAATTCGCTCGCTGCAATTGGGAGCCAATTCGCAACCGAAATTTCTCGCACTACGAAGGAATCAGCATGTCGAAAGAAGTTAGACTGACTATCGGAAACGACGGATTCGTGCTCCCAATCCTGCCGCCGGAACGCGACGCACGCGTTTGGGCTCGACTGGTACGCGTGATGTTCTACCTGCCCGGCTTTATGGGCCTGCTGCTCATCAAGACCGGCGAACCGGCGAGCTTCGGCATCACGGTGGAACTACTGATGCTGTCGAGTGCAGCCGCCATCGTTGGCGGTCTGTATATCGGCACGGAATCGTCGGGTGCCGGCGCTGATCCCTCATCCAAGGTCGGCACCTGGAGCGGGTCGCTGGTGCTCGAATTGCTCGCCGTGGTGCCTTTTCTGGCTGCGATACCGGCGCTATTCCATGAGCTAGCCCACAGTACGCTGCTGCACTCCCACGCACCGGGCGCTGTTGATATTGCCCTCGGTGCCTCCGAATTGCTGCCGATGGTGGCGATCCTGCCTTTCATGCTCTACCAACTCGCTGGCTTCGGGACCCTGGACTTCGTCGTGTCCAAGCCCGTCAACTGGATCATCAACATCGGCATTGTTTGCTTGATCGTCTCCAGCTATATTTTCTACCGCGAGGGCAACTATCTCCTGGAAAAGCGATTGGCAGCCCTTCTGGTGGTCGCGATGGCGATTATCGTCCTCTACGGCGTGCTCAAGCTAAAGCGGATGCAGGCGATCTACGACGCACACATCCCGCAGAAGGAGAAGGCTCCTAAATAACGATCGGAGTCCATCAACGGTTGGCGCGTGGTGGTGCTGGACGTCGGCGGCTAAGGCTAAACACGAGTCGGGACAGGTGCGGAGAAGGCCAAGCGGTCCTCTGGAAGTGGGAGCCCGTACTTCATTCTGTGGCTTCTGAAAACAGGCGACGCAGTTGCAGTATTGTCATTGCCGTCGCACCCGTCTCGATTAGCGGTCTGCGAACTCAGCTTGTTCTGAGTCGCCACACTCGGACCAGCTTTCAACAATCTCCAGCAGAGGCACGGCAGGCGACTTGCGCTTGGAATTCAGCAAGACCAGATGCTCACCATGAACTTCAGAGCTCGCCGCAACAACAGACTGCGTGCTGATCTCCGGCGTTTTACAACTAACCAGATATCTTTTGTCGGCCATCGATACCTCCCGCCTACGTTGTCGATCCGTCTTTTCCGCTTTGCCTACCACAGGCGCGTCGCTACGTTTGCAGTGTCTTGCCGGGCGGCGGCCTCGAGGCGGCGCTGTTAAGCGTCTTTACGAGGTCGCGGGTGATATGCGATTTGCAGACGTAACCGGCCGCTCCCAAATCCTTAGCGGCTCGAATGAAGTCTATGCTCTCGTGAACCGAGAGAAAGACGACGCTGGCAGGGCATCCGCTGCTTCTCAGTTGTTCGGCGACAGTAAAGCCGCTTATTTCGCCCAGATCCACGTCCAGGAGGATGATGTCTGGATTCAAAGTGGTGGCTTTTTCAAGCACTGAAGTTCCGGAAGAAAGTGTACCCACGATTGTGAACTGGGGCTGCAGAAGCTCCACCAGGATTTCGAGCATATCCGGGCTGTCATCTACACACAGTAGTCGTTTCACTTCCAACCTACCTGGCGGGTCAGAGGGATTAGGGCGTTTTGCAGAGTTCCTATTTGAGTAGCCTGATGAGAGACTACTCGGCGAGGAAGCGGCTGAACACTAGCAAAATTACTGGAACCTGGCTAGAAGAAGTCTTAAGAATCATGCATCCCTAGCCATAGTCCCGAGATATACTGTTCCGAAATCTCTCGAGCTTGTTGTTTCCCAGGGTCGAAAAATGCTCAAGCGTAATTCTCACGAACAGCGAGATGTCTATGTGGAGCGAGCCTGGAGCAAGGCCTTTGAGCATTTGGCGGTCAGCGTCGCTCAATTAACGCTGGACTTAGAACTATTGAGCGCGAATAAGCAGATGTGCGAGGCGATTGGCCAGGCGAAGCGAGACCTCCTGGGGAAAAGCCTTAACGAGTTTTTCCTGCCCGAGGAATCATGGCCTCAGTGCAAGCAGGGCCTGGACCGGCTTGTTGCCGGTGAAATTTCCAGCTACTCGACCAACATGAGTGCCGCTGGAACAGCGGGACAAATAGTCTGGGTGAACATGGTCTTCTCACTGGTCCGCGACGAAGCTACAAACGCACCCCGAAGCCTGACTGCGGTCGGCAAAGATATCACTTTTCTTAAGCGGGCGGAGGCGGACCTGCGCGACGCCGAAGTGGCGCGGGATGAGCTGAGCCGCAAAATGATGACTGCACAAGAGGCGGACCGCACCAGAATTGCAAGAGAACTGCACGATGATATTGGGCAGTCGCTGGCAGTATTAAAGATTCAGATGCTCCGCGCAGGCCAGCCCGTTTCCGGGCACCCTGAGATGATGCACGCCAGCCTGAGGGATCTGAGTGTCAAGCTGGAAAAGATCATCAACAAGGTGAGCCGCCTTTCGCACGACCTGCACTCCTCGGAGCTGGAGTTGCTGGGGTTGGCTGTCGCAGTCAAGGGCCACTGCCGTGAATGCTCCGAGCAGCTGGGTATCCCGGTAGATTGTTCCTGCGATCATCTTCAGGAGAAATTGGACGGCATGATCGCGTTGGCGTTCCTGAGGGTGTTGCAGGAAGGGATGCATAACGCAATGAAGCACAGCGCCGCGAAGAGCATCACGGTTCGACTGACTCGTTCGGACCACGATCTCGGCCTGGAAATAAAGGATGACGGCGTTGGCTTCGATGTCGAGGGCGCGAGGCTCGCGGCGGGACTCGGTCTGATCAGCATGCGTGAGCGAATCCATCTGATTGGCGGCAAATTTGAAATATGGTCCAGCCCCGGGCAGGGGACGAGGATCACGGTCCGCGCCCCGATCGTCAATAAACCTCGCTGAGTCTTTCCCCACGCCAGACTGGCGCTAGCTACCACAAATCATGACTGTTATCATCAGGCACGCTATGATTGCGGAGACCGGGTCCGGTCCTTTGCGGATGGCTAACGATGACCGATGCAAACATCTCCCACTACCGTGGATTAGAGAAGATCGGCGGCGGTGGCATGGGTGTGGTGTACAAAGCCGAGGACATCGTCCTTGGCCGTTATGTCGCGCTCAAATTTCTGCCGGATAGCTTTGCCAACGATAGCATAGCGCTGGAGCGTTTCCGTCGCGAGGCGCGCGCCGCGTCAGCTCTGAACCATCCCAACATCTGCACAATTTATGAAATCGCCGAAGAGGGCGGGCGTACGTTCATCTCCATGGAGTTCCTTGAAGGTGAAACCCTTAAGCACTTGATTCAGGAAAACTCACTTTCGATCGACCGGGTGATCGAAGTCGCCATCGACGTTGCAGACGCGCTGGAAGCAGCGCACGAGAAAGGTATCATCCACCGCGACATCAAACCGGCCAACGTCTTCGTGACCAAACGCGGCAACGCGAAGGTTCTGGACTTCGGCCTGGCCAAAATGCTGCCCGTCAAGGAGCTCGCGGCCGCCGGGATGGACTTCCGAGAGCAGCTTACCGACGGCCTTGGCGCCGCACTGGGAACGGCGGCATACATGTCGCCCGAGCAGGCGCTCGGCCACCAAGTAGATACACGGACCGATCTCTTCTCTTTCGGCATCGTGCTTTACGAGATGTGCACCGGCCGCTCACCCTTCGCGGGAGATACCACCGGACAGCTTCTGATCTCCATCGTTCAACAGGTCCAGGTCACTCCAGCGCGGTTGAATCCCGATGTTCCGCAGGGATTAGCGCGCATCATCGATCGCTGTCTCGAGAAGGACCGCGAACTGCGGTACCAGCACGCGAGCGAGATTCGCGCGGACTTGAAGGCAGTGCAACGCAACTCGTCCGCCGAGATTACCAGTAACTCTGTGGCATCTCGAATAGAGGCATCGGCGCACGTACTTTCACCATCGCAGATAAGCAGCCAGGCAGCATCCAGGCGGTCAGTACTGAGACGGCGCTGGGTCGCACCTCTCGCGGTGGTGCTGACTGCCGCCGCTACGCTTATCTACTATGGGGGGCGCCAGGAACCGGTGCCTAGCCTGTCGAACTACGTCCAGCTCACTAGGGACGGTGAACCGAAGACTAATCTGGTAGCGACCGACGGGTTACGCCTTTACCTCCGCTTGGGGACCGAAAGCTCCATGCGGGTGGCAGAGGTATCGGTCTCAGGTGGCGACCCGTTCCCCATCCCCGCTCCTTCCGAAGGTCTGACTCCTCTAAGCGTCTCTCCCGACGGAGCTCAAATTCTCGCCATCGACAAGCCAGGGAACCTTTGGAGTCTGCCAACGCTCGGTGGTTCTCCCCATCGCCTGGCAGATACCATCGCAGTGGACGCTTTTGGAACGGATGCCGCGTGGTCTCCCGACGGGAAGATGCTGATTTATTGCAACAGAAGCGACTTATTCCTGGCCAAATGGGATGGCACGGATGCTCGCAAGCTGGTCTCGGTCCCGGGTCGACTCTTTGCTCCTCAGGTTTCGCCCGACGAAACGATAGTCAGGTTCAGCGTGGAGGACCCGAAAACGGGTAGCCGTTCTCTCTGGGAGGTTTCCGCCCAAGGCACAAACCTGCACCCCTTGCTTCCAGGTCTGCAGAGTCCGTCCGACGAATACAACGGCAAGTGGACTCCGGATGGGAGGTATTTCATCTTCGAGTCAAAAGGCAAGATATGGGGCCTGCGAGAAAAGGCAGGCCTTTTTCGCCGATCCATAAGAACGCCCGTTCAACTGACCGATAGCCCCCTCAAACTGGGTTCGCCCCTTCCAAGCAAAGACGGCAGGAAGCTCTTCGTGATCGGACAGAGGTCACGGGGCGAATTGGTGCGCTACGATGCGAAGTCCGGCGAGTTTCCGCCCTTTCTCTCCGGAATTTCAGCGGAAGGAATCACATTTTCGAAGGATGGCCAATGGGTGGCATACGTCACCTATCCTGAAGGCATCCTTTGGCGAAGCAAGGCGGACGGCAGCGAGCGTCAACGCCTCAGTGATCCGCCTCTGTATGCGCTGTGTCCGCGCTGGTCCCCTGACGGCAAGCAAATCGTCTTTTACGCGACCGCTCCAGGACATTCCTTTAGGATTTATACGGTTTCGCGGGACGACGGGAGCCCCCAGCAACTGATTCCTGATTATCCTGGCCCGCAAACCACCCCCAACTGGTCGCCGGACGGCAGCGAGATTGTCTTCGGAGGTGGCATCAATGAGGAGTCTTCAGCGATCCACGTGCTCGATCTCAGAAGTCACCAAATCTCTACCCTGCCGGGATCCCAGGGATATTTCTCGCCCAACTGGTCACCGGATGGACGATATATCTCCGCCCTGCCTCGAGACACGCTAAGTGTCGTCCTCTTCGATTTCCGCTCCCGGAAGTGGTCGCAACTGACGCGCGCGCCGCTCGGTTTCCCCAACTGGTCGGCGGATGGGAAATACATTTATTTCCTGCGTGTACCAGACAATCCGGCCGTGCTCAGAGTGCGCATCAGCGACCGCAGAGTGCAGCAGGTGGCCAGTCTGAAGGGCTTTCCTATTACGGGGTACTGGGGCTTCTTCCTCGCCCTCGCGCCCGATGATTCGCCGTTGCTGCTACGCAACATTGGCACCCAGGATGTTTATTCCCTTGACTGGAAAGCAGCTAAGTGAGTCTTCGCAGGGAGTCAGGCCTCCGACTGTCAGATTTGACGAGCCTTCCGACTACAGGCAACATCGGCCACTGGGTAGGTCTCGCTCGGGATGATCCCCTGCTTCTAACTAAAGACATGGTACCCAGGATATTTACGCTCTCGATTGGGAAGAGCCTTGATGAGCTCATCGCGGACTTCGAAACACGGCACCAACGACGACCGGCATGGTGTCTGGCCGTCCGGCCGCATTCATTGATCCGGCTTCAAGGGGGGAGTTTTGACCCACCTGGCAATTTTGCAGTTACTTCAAGGTATCTGGCGGCGCAGACTAGAGATGATACGATCCACTGATATAGCGGTGATTTTTTTCCGTCACGAATAGTAAAAAGGGTACAGTTTGGCGGATGAAGGGTGGTGTCTGCATGTCGTCCCTCCGTGTCCTCGTGGTCGATGATTACGAACCGTTTCGGAGATTCATCTGTTCGACGTTGGCGAAAAGACCGGATTTGCAGGTCGTCGGCGAGGCGTCAGACGGATTAGAAGCGGTGCATAGAGCCGAAGAGCTGCAACCGGACTTGATTTCACTTGATATCGGGCTTGACAGACTCAATGGGATCGAAGCCGCTCGACGAATCCGCAAGCTCTGCCCTGAATGCAAAATACTCTTCGTGTCTCAAGAATCTTCTGGCGATGTGGCGCAAGAAGCTTTCAACCTAGGGGCGATGGGCTACGTTGTGAAAGCACATGCCGGAAGCGAACTTTTAGCCGCGTTGGAAGAGGTCTGTCAGGGCAGGCAGTTTGTCAGTAGGGGGCTATCGGATCACAGTTGGGCCAGTGCTGCCGTCGCGCAAGCTCCCGACCAACTCTTGCATCAGGAAGTTCTCCCATCGCTTGCACCGGCAAAGGCGGAGATCGTCCGCGGCCACGAGGTCCAATTTTATTCTGACGATGAGTCCTTTCTAGATGGCTTCACTCGTTATATAGAAGTCGCACTGCTGAACGGGAACGCGGTTATCATGGTCGCGACCGAGTCGCACCAAAAGCGTCTGCTTCAGAGATTACAGGACCATGGAGTTATGATTGCCGACGCGATCAAGCAAGGGCGCTGTCTTCCCTTGGATCTTGCCGATACCCTTTCGACCTTCATGGTTAACGATCTGCCTGATCCAATGCGATTTTATAAAGTTGTGGGTGACCTGATCGCGACCGCGGCTCAGGCGACAGCGGGGGAACCGTCGCGGGTTACAATTTGCGGGGAATGCGCATCAATCTTGTGGGCGCAAGGCAACGCGGATGCGGCTATTCAGTTGGAGCAACTCTGCAACCAGCTAACTAAACGCTACGAAATTGATATTCTCTGCGGGTTCTCATTGAGCAGCTTTTACCGCGATGAAGATAAGCAGATCTTCCAGAGAATTTGCGGCGAAATCGAGCCATTACCCTGGTGACTGGGGTGCTATTAGCCCCGTGAGTTGCGGGAACGGAATACCGATCTTTGCGAATCGGCCTGCACCGAGCGCCAAAGGGAAGAGGAACGCCCTCGGACAAGAAGACCCATCCGACCATGATGCGTAGCAGCAGCAATCCCCATGCATACTTATCTCGGCTCGATACCACAGCAGTCAACGTTTCTCCTGAGGGTGTGCTTGCTTAGGCATATTCGAACAAGGCCATGAAGCCATAGTCCATATGCAGTTGCTGATGGCAATGGAACAAGGTCGCACCGGGATTATTGGCGACGAAGTCAATCTCGGCCTCTTGATAGCCGCCCACCATAATTACGTCTTTGATCAAAGCCGACATCGGCTGACCGGCACTCTTCGTGAGCTGAAAGCTGTGCCGATGCAGATGGATGGGGTGGATATCATCGCTCGCGTTTTTCATCCGAATGCGATAGCGCTTCCCCTCATGGAGCTGGAACATCGGCTTCGCCATCGTCTGCTCCATCGGATAGGAGACTCCGTTGATCGCCCACTGGTTGAAGCCATCTGTGGCCGCGTTCTGTTTCTCAAAAAGCATCTCGAAGACTTCATCGGGCTTCATGGTGGCCGCTGCCGCGTTTCCGAAGTATGCGTAGTTCCACTTGAAGGGCTTCGGCGCAATCCACTGCCCCTTGCCTCTATAGCCCGCATACTCGACCACTATGCCCATACCGTGCTTGCGGTCATCGTCGGAGATATCGCCCATCACCCAAACACCGGGATGGTTCATCTCGACAATCGCAGAGATGCGTTCCGCCGTTCCCAACCAGAGTCCTGGGACGCGTACCGGTTTGGGCAGAAGGTTGCCGTCCATCGCAACAACCGTGAAGGTGTGCCCAGGCAGCGCGAGGCTCCGAATCTCGCCTGCGCTTCCATTCAGAACATGGAAGAGCACGCGCTCCCCTTGCTTCACCCGGACGGGCTCGCCGTGACCCAGCATCTTGCCATTGATGGTGAAGGCGTCGTATCCGACCTCGTAGCCGTGCGGCATCCCCTTTGCCAACGAGGCATTCATCTTTGACTCGCCCGCTTCCTTGAGTGCGGCAACAGTCTGTGCAGGCGAAAGAAAGTCCATTGCCATATCTCCACCGCGGCTCAAGGTCGGCTGAAACTCTTTCATCGTGAGGAAGACTTCTCGGTCATAGCGACCAGGATTTTCTTTCGGCTCGATATAGAGCGGGCCGACAAGCCCGCTGTATTGACCCGCCGCAAGATCCGCTCCGGCGCGCACATGCGTATGGTAGAAGCGGAAGCCCGATGGGCCGGGGACAAACGAGATGCGTCGGCTACTGTGTGGTGCAATGAACGGCGTACCTTCCTCTGCAGCACCATCGACATCGGTCCCGACGAACTGCCCATGCCAATGCAACTGTTCTGGTGCGTCGGTATCGTTGTGGACATCGACCGTTATCCGTTTTCCCTCCTTCATACGGAGAAGGGGACCCGGAAACTGACCGTTGTAGGTCGTCGCCGAAACGATACGGCTGGGGGCTAACTCCAGCGGCGTAGTCGCGATCTTCAGCGTATAGTCTGCAGGCGCGGCTGCCGGAGCACCGGCTGCGGCTTGAGCAAAGGTAGGGCGTACGCCTCGCAGGAGCGCGGAGCCAGCTATCGCTCCTGCTGTTCTGACAAAGCCGCGACGAGTGAAGTGAACTTGTGTCATGCCATTCTCCTCCCTTGAGCAATTGCGTTGAACGCTGTTGCAAACCGTTCGACTTACTTGGCAGCCAAAGCCTGATTCTGCACGCGAACTGCATCTCCTGAGTGAATCGCGTCAGAAGCAATCTTCACCACTGGGTCGCCAGCCGCCAGGTCGCCGAAGACTTCGATCTCGCCGTTGACGGTCTGCCCCGTCTGCACCGTGACCCACTCAGCCTTGCCGTTGCGCACAAGAATGACAAAGTTGTGCTGCTGATCGTTAGCGACAGCGGAAGTGGGAACGAAGAGCGTCGGATAGGCGCGTTGGAGCGGCCAGGTGACGTTCGCAAAGCTGCCCGGCGAAAGCCGACCGTCCAGATTCTTCACGTCCAACTCAACAGGCATCGTGCGCGATGTCTCATCCACCTCGCGGGAGATGCGCTCGATGGGAGACTTGAACTGCTGTCCAGGATACGCGGGTACGGTAAAGGACACCGGTTGCCCAACCTTCATGTCCCCGATCTGCGCCTCTGGAATCGGCACCACGAGGCGAAGACGCTTGTCATCCACGATTTGCAAAATGGGCTGACTCCCACCCGCACCGGACGCAGGGCCGATGAGTGCGCCGGGATGAAGATTGCGCGTGGTCACGGCACCGTCAAACGGCGCCGTGATAGTGAGATAGGATTCCGTTTGACTGACACTGCGCAATGCGTCCTTGGCTGCGGAGACATTCTGATTGGCAGCATCCACCATGCCTTTATCTGCCGAGACCGTCTGTCCGGCAACGAGCACATCATTCTCGGCGAGCACACCGGGGGTCTTGGCGGCCTCGACCATATGTAGGTAGGTGCCGTTGTCGGAGGCCAGCTTGGCCTGCGCGGTTGCGAGTTGCGACTGCGCCGCACGAACCGCGGCTTCTGCCTGTGAGCGCTGGCTCACAAGCTCAGGAGCGGTAAGCTTCACAAGCACCTGGCCGCGGTGCACGCGGGAGCCACGATCGACCGTTACGGTTTCCACAAAGCCTGTGACCTTCGGATAGATATCGACCTGCTCGTAGGGCGTAAGTTGGGCGGGCAGCGAGATTGTCGTCTGTAACGTCTTCCGCGCGACAGGTATGGTGCTGACCGTTGTGGCGGCATTCGGCGCAGGCGCGGCCGGCGTCGCTCCACTCTTATCCGATGTCGCGGAGTTGCAACCAAGTGCGGCCATCAACAACACAGTTGAAGCCAAGAACAAGACTTTCATCGCGCAACCTCCGGGGACTGTTCAAACCATCTGCTTTCCGGATCTTCCGGATCGAGTGAGCGTGTGCCTGTCGATGCGTTGCGCCGCACCAGACCAAAGACCGTCGGCAGCAGGAAAAGCGTGGCCACCGTTGCTACCGCCAGGCCGCCGATCACGGCACGTCCCAAGGGAGCTGTTTCTTCGCTCCCCTGGCCGAAGGCAAGGGCCATCGGAACCATACCTGCGATCATGGCCAGACTTGTCATCAACACCGGGCGAAGACGTTCCGCAGCCGCCGCCCGCGCAGCCTCTGGAGCCACAGCACCCTTCAACCGATTCTGCTCAGCAAAGCTCACCAAAAGGATGGCGTTCGCGACGGCGACGCCGATGGCCATGATCGTTCCCATGAAGCTCTCAAGATTTAGATGTCGTCCCTGTAAGGAACAGCATGAGCACCGAACCGGCAAGCACCGCGGGGGCCGTAGATAGAACCACCAGCGCCAGCTTGAACGATTGAAAGTTGGCGGTGAGCAGCAGCAGGATCACGCCTATAGCGGCCAACAGGCCTATCGCGAGTTCTCCGAAGATCTGTTGAAGAGCACTCACCTGCCCCCGAACCATTGTCGTTACGCCGCGTGGTGGAGTTCCGGCATCCGCAATTGCCTTCTCGACAGCGCTGTTCGCCCTGCGAAGATCACGTCCCGCAAGATTCGCGGAAAGCGAGAGCATCCACTGTCCATTCTGGCGGTCGAGTTCGCCTGGTACCGTGCCCACACGCAACTCGGCAAGTTGATTCAACAAGGGCTGTGCCCCCGTCGTACTTCCGACCGGAATGTTGCCAATGTCCCCCAGCGAGGTCATCTTCGCCTGTGGCACTTGCACCTGCACCTGATAGCTGACGCCCGACTTCGGATCGCGCCAATAGCTTGGAGCCACGAAACGGCTGGAGGCCGTAGCAGAGACAACCGCCGAGCCCACCGCGTCCGCCGTCGTCCCAAGCTGACCCGCCATCGTGCGATTCACCTTCACGTCCACGGTTGGGTAGTGCAAAGGTTGTTCATATTCCAGGTCACGCAGCTGGGGAACGGAAGCCAGCTTCTGGCGCACCTTTTCCGCGTAGCTCGCGACATCAGCGTACTGCGGACCCGCGACGGTCACTTCCGCGAGCGAGGAAGAACCAAAGCTCAAGATCTGACTGATGAGATCCCCGGGGTCAAAGGAGAACTTCGCCTCTGGAAACTGCTGCGGCAGCTTCTGGCGCAACCTTTCTTCGAGGTCCGCCAGCTTGAGCGAGCTATCCGGCTTGAGGCCGACATTAATGATGGCTTGCTGCGGTCCACTCGTCCAAAGAAAGACGGCATTGATCGGATAGGAAGAGCCTTGCGTCCCTATATACCCCAGACTGAGATCGAGATTCTTGTCTCCTGCCGTCTCGTGGATAGAAGCGAGGACTCGTTTCACAAGGTCCTCTGTCACCGCGACCCGCGTTCCATCCGGTGCATCGATGCGGAGACGGAACTGCGTGGAGGCTGCCGAAGGAAAGATCTCCTCGGCAATGTGAGGAGTGAGGAGAAACAGCACCAGAAGTGCGATGACTCCGTAGGCAGTGAGGAGGATAGCTGGAATCCCCATCGCCTTCTGCAATAGGCGTTCAAACCGATGCCGGAACCGATCAAACCTGCCTTCGGTGTGTTTCTGTTGCTTCTCCTCTTCCGACTTCGCCTTCAACATCCAATTCGCGAGAACGGGAACAAGCGAACTGGAGAGCAAGTACGATGCCCCCATCGCAAAGCCGACAGCGAGTGACAGCGGGAGGAAGAGCGATTGCGCGGGGCCGGTCATGAAGAACGATGGGATAAATACCGCCATCACGCACAGCATGGCAAGAAGCCGGGGGACGGCGACTTCCTTGCTGGCAAGCAATACCGCTCTGGCTGTGTTCTCTCCGTTGTCCAGGTGAACGTGGATGTTCTCAAGAAGAACCGTTCCTTCGTCTACGAGGACGCCCACGGCCAAAGCCAGCCCTCCCAGGGTCATAATGTTGATCGTCTGCCCAGCCAGCTGCAGCAGCACCACTGCGGTAAGGAGCGAAAACGGGATGGTGATGACCACAATCAACGAGGATCGCCAGTCGCGCAGGAACAACAGCAGAGTCAGGCCAGTCAGGAGTGCGCCAATGATGGCCTCGCGCAGAACCGACGTCAGCGCGCTACGCACATAGGCCGACTGATCGAACTCGTAGGTGATCTTGATATCTTCAGGAACAAGCGACTGAAAGCGAGCTAGATTGTCGCGAACTTCCTTTACGACAGTCAGCGTAGAGGCATCCGGCCTCTTGGTGACCGGGATGTAGATCGTGCGCTTGCCATTGAGCAGCGCGTAGCCCGCCAGAAGGTCCGAGGAGTCTGACACGCCACCCACGTCGCGGATATAGACCGACGCTCCTGATCCCAGCTTGAGTGGAATGCCGAGCAAATCGTCGATCTGTGTAACCGTGGAATCGGTTGTCACCAGCGTGTGCGTTGTTCCGATGTCCGCGTTGCCGGCAGGCTGAATGCTGTTGCCGCTCGTCAATGCCTGGACGACTTTCTCCGGCGATAACCCATAGGCCTGAAGCTTCTGAGGGTCGACGTTGATGACGATCGTTCTCTGATTGCCACCGAAGGGTGGCGGAGACGACACACCCGGCAGAGTCGCGAAAACGGGACGCACGCGATTCAGCGCAAGGTCTTGAATCTCAGCGAGGGTACGGGATGGACTGGAAAAGACCATGTACCCCACCGGCAGCGTTCCCGCGTCGTAACGAATGACGAAAGGTGATACCGTTCCTGGAGGCATGAAGGCGCGGGCGCGATTCACATAAGAGATCGTCTGAGCAAGCGCATCGCTCATGTTCGTTCCAGGATGGAAGGTGAGCCGCAGCAAGGCAGTGCCTTGAATGGACTTCGCTTCCACACTCTCAATGCCGTTGATGTAAAGGAAGTGGTACTCGTAGTAGTAGGAAACGAACCCCTCCATCTGTTGCGGGCTCATGCCACCGTAAGGCTGGGCCACATAGATAACTGGTAGGTCGAGGTTCGGAAAGATGTCAACGCGGGTCCGCATGATCGCCAGCACAGACGAGAATGCGAGGGCCACAACCAGAACGATGATGGTGATGGGACGCCGAAGGGCGATGCGAATAAGCCACATTGGTGCTACTTTCCTTTCGCCTGGCTCCGTAGTAACTGCAGGAATGGCTGGAGATCGCCCTGTGCGACAGCGATTCCAAGTTCGGCACGCCAGACTCCTAACCGGGCAATCGCATCATCGGCCTCCGCCTGCGCCAGAACACCCTCGGCTGCGGAGACATCCACAACGGTAGCCAAACCGGACCGATAACGCACCTGTTGCTGCTGTTCGCTGGCCTGCGCTGCCGTGAGTTCAATGGGTGTGTTGGCTGCAAGTTTGTGGGCTCCTGCGAGTGTTGCCTGCGCCTGCTCCACTGCGGTCGTCACATCGCTTACTGCCTGATCCAGCCTCGCGTGCCCGGCATAGATATTCTCTTGCTGCACGCGGCGCTGATCCCGCAGATTGAAGAAATCGAACGCGGAGAAAGTGACCTGCACGCCCGCTGCCCAGTTCAGAGTGTCTGGAGCGAGACCCGCCGTCCCTCCGGGAAACGTCCCTGTAGTGCTCGTTCCCGCACCCCTTCCGAACACCACCCCAGAGGTGCTGAATACCGGAACGTAGCTGCGATCCAGAAAACGCTTCTGCGCCTCCTGTTGCAGATTCAGCGCGTGTTCTTCGAGCACTGCGGGATGACTCGCCACAGTCAGACCGGATAGGTCTGTGGTGGGTGGCGCCGCGAGGAGGGCGGAGCCATCTACCTCCGGCAGTCCCTGTTTTGTCTGAAGGTAAGCCGCGAGTGCGGCTCGTTTGATCGCCACCTGCGTGTCGACCTGAATTAATTGGTTGCGGGCGAGCGCCAACTGCGCATCTGCCTGGGAGGCATCTGCTCCGGGTCGCAGCGTGTTATCAACCAGAACATGGACTACCTTTGCGAACGATTCGTAACGCTGAACGTTCGCTTCTGCCACTGTGACCAACTGCTCGGCGGCAGCGAGGTCGAAGAATGCGCTCCCCGCACTTGCGCTGACTTGGAGCTGCGTCAGGATCGAAGCCTGCTTGGCCGCTTCGCTCCCCTGTCGAGCGACCTCCACCTTCGCCCCACGCGCGCCGAAATCGAATGGCTGCCAACTCACCAGAGCGCCACCAGTGCTGTTCCATGCGCTGCGCGTCGCATCGGCCGGCAACACCGTTCCGGTTACGCTAGGAACGGTTGCTTGCGGAAGCATGAGCCCTAAGATGTTATTCGCGGTTGCACGGTCTATCTGCCACAGAATGTCG
Source organism: uncultured Acidobacteriaceae bacterium (assembly GCA_963787145.1). GTDB lineage: Bacteria > Acidobacteriota > Terriglobia > Terriglobales > Acidobacteriaceae > PALSA-350. Next base: position 41,762 of record CAWBBY010000023.1, on the reverse strand, counting down.
GTGCGCGGCAGGTATGCCGTCTTTGCGACACCAATCGCATTCTGCGCGGCTCTCTGCTGCGACTGCGCCGCCTTGATGGCAGGATAGTTCGCCTCCGCCGTCGCGATCACCTCATCTAGGGTCAGAGTTGCTGGGCTAGCCGCCCCCGTCGCTTGGGCAAACATGGGTAAGGGCGCGATAAGGACAGAACCGAGCGCGCAGAGAAGGGCGAAAGAGGATCTACGCATAGGGAAACCGCAACTCCTGGTCAGAACGTGATCTGCCAATGAATCGACATCATAGCATCGAAATCCGATAACATGATGACGGCCGCTTGAGATGGGGTATCATTTGGTCGTGTCAGCACAGCAACGGGAAATCTTCACAGGTCTCATCCGCATCCACGTGCTTGTCCACGCCAAGCACGAACTCCTCTTTGGACTCGCCATGATGGAGGAACTAAAGCGTCATGGCTATCGTATCGGCCCCGGTACGCTGTATCCGCTCCTGCACGGCATGGAGCGTGACGGCCTTCTCAAATCGGAGCTAAAGAACATGACAGGCCGAAGGCGCAGGCTCTACAAGATCACGGCTGCAGGAAGAAAGGCTCTCAAGAAGGCCAAGACTTTAGTGGACGAACTGCACAATGAACTGCATGAAGAGCATCCGCGACGAGTCTCCGATTTGCAAGGAGGCGAGACGAGTGAATCAAAGAAAGAGCCAGGTTGAAGGTTCATCTCAGGGCGGGACGCGCGGACCGTCCGCGGCCATGAGGTCCAACTATTCTGACGACCCAGCTAACTAAACGCTACGAAATAGATATTCTCTGCGGGTTCTCATTGAGCAGCTTTTACCGCGACGAAGACAAGCAAATCTTCCAGAGGATTTGCAGCGAAATTGAACCATTATCCTGGTGACTGGGGTACTATTTCCCGGCCGCCTGCATGGAATCACTTCGCGAACCGATAGGCACCCGAGCGTGGATCTTGGTACCGCGCTTGGCTTGCGATTCGATGGAAAACGTTCCCTTCAGGACTCTCAGCCGCTCCTCCATGCTGATGAGGCCAAGCCCTCGACTCTGTTTTGCCCCTTCGCTATCAAAGCCTGAGCCGGAGTCGCTGACCACGAGATGAATCTCATCCGGCGTGCCCCACAATCCCACTTCGACGTGCTGCGCCCCACTGTGTTTTGCAGAATTATGAAGGGACTCCTGCAGGACCCGGAAAAGGCAAAGAGAAACGTCCGGTGGCACGGGGCTGGGCAAATCCTGGCTTTGGAACTCAATGCTCACCTTCGTCTGCTTCCCGAACTCTTGGCAGAAGCCTCTCATGACGGCAGCTATGCCCAGATATTCCAGTTTTGCCGCGTGCAACTGGTGCGACAAGGTTTGGATATCGGTTGCTATCTCAGAGGTCTCCTTCTGCAGTTCTCCGATACGGTCCCGGACTTCAAACAACTTGAGAGGACTTTGATGGAGTTGTGCCAGGTTGACGGCCAACAGTGCAACACGCTGACCGATGTCGTCATGAAGCTCTCTGGCGATCCGGGTGCGCTCCTGCTCCTGCGCCTCAATCAACCTGCGAGTCATGCTTAAGAGGGCCTCCTCCGCCCCCTTGCGCTCGGTGATGTCCCTGACCATGCCTACAATACGCAGTATTTTGCCTAGTTCGTCGAAATGCGCACGACTGGTTCTCTCCACCCAAATCACACTACGGTCGGGGCGTACCACTCGATAGCTGACCTGGAGGTAGGGCTTTTCCGGGTTCAGCGCAGCAACAGCCGCCGCAAGGCCTTCTCGGTCTTCTGGGTGAACTTTAGCCAATATTTGTTGACCAGTTACCCGCGTCGCTTCATCGATCCCCAGAATCTGGGCGGATTCTGCGGAGCGCACGATGAGGTCGGTGGCAGCATCCCACTCGTAAGCGAACATCTTTCCGGCCTGAGCCGCCAAACGAAACCGTCGTTCGCTCTCGCGCAAAGCCTCCTCCGCATGCTTGCGCTCGGTCACATCGATACAACTCCCGATGTAACCGACAAAAGAGCGAGACTGATTAAACCTCGGCACTCCGATGTCGAGAATCCATCGATATTCTCCGTCTTGCCGTCGGAGCCGATACTCCATCCTGAAGCGCTCTCGTCGATCGAAGGCCTCTGTATATATACGCAGGCACCTGTCGAAGTCCTCGGGGTGGACACCATTCGCCCAGCCGTTTCCAAGCTGCGACTCAAGTGACTCGCCGGTGAACTCGAGCCATGGCTCGTTAAAGTAAGTGCACAATTTGTCCACATCCGACATCCAAATCAGCACGGGAGCGGTATTGGCAACTAGCCGAAAACGCTCCTCGCTCTCGCGTATCGCGTCTTCGGCACTCTTGGGGTCGGTGATGTCTGCCAGCATGGTCTTTCCTGAAGCAGCGGCTGCGCCCGCGGGACTGTGGTAGTTTCGCGAGGCTAACAAAATATCAGGTTGTGGAACGAAATGCGCTCAAATTTCGCCCAGGCCCGCCTGGACAACCCCCTCCATGGGGCTGGCCGCCTGATACGCGACCTCGGGAATCCAAAATAAAGAAGAATGTACAAGCATTCTATATGAGATCAGTGATATTTAACGTTCCCGCAGTCGACCTTCACTGAGCGTATTCGGGCCTGGTGGTTGAAGACATCAGGGCACTGGGCTTTCCGCCCTCTTCGGCGAGTTCTTCTCGAGCAACTGTGAGGAGTTCAAAAGGACTCGATGATCGTGGGACCCGTGGCCTGACTGTAAAAAGAAGTGCTGACTACACTTACTGTGGTGCAGGGCTCAGGCTGCCAACGCAGGATTGCTTAAGAATTTCCCCAACGGCTATGCGCTGGGGCGACGAACACGCGACGCACATTTCGACCGGCGGGATCCTGGTTGAGCCGACCGCAGCCCTGATCCGGCTGCTGTCGCTGCCTTTTCTGCCGTGGTCACTGTATCGTTAATCTTCCTGCCACAGTTTTTGAAATACCGCACTACTTACTATCTTCGAACGCGAAGACGCGGTTCCAGTCGTTCTTCATGTCCGCGACAATCCAGCCGCGCGTTGCGGCTTCGGCCAGAGCAACCTCCAGCTTGCCCATGCTCGACGCATCGTAGGCATACTCGCGCGTGGCATCGGTGTGGTGTACGAGTAGCCCCAATCGGGGCCCGGTAGTGATGGTAGTCCACTGGAGCATCTGCAGATCACCGTCGGAGTTCCCAAACGCAGCGATGGGCTTCCGTCCGATGTGCATGTTGATGGCCACCGGCTTGCCCACGTTGTCGTCCATAAAATTAAGCTGCGGCAGCCTGGTAAGCACCGGCACGCCTGCGACCATCTCGAACTTGGTTACGATGCTGCTGCCTATCACCTGTTCGGGTGGAATCCCATAGACCCGCTCCACCCAGACGCGCATAAACTCCACTCCCCCGCCGGAGACGACAAACGTCTTGAAGCCGTTGGCACGCAAATACGCGAGCAGCTCCAACATAGGCTGGTAAATGAGGTCTGTGTAGAGACGATTGAATTTGGGATGCCTGGCACTTGCGATCCAATCAGCCACAATCTTCGCGAACTCGTCCGTGGTCATGCCGGCATGAGTAACCGTCGCCAGTTCCAAGAGTCCCTTTAGGCCGGCTGCGGCGACAGTTTTCAAATCGTTATTCAGGACCGCTGTGAAGAGCGGGTTGTCCTTCCATTCGGGATGTTGCGGCGCCATCGCCTTCACGCGATCGAGAGCGAATGCAACCTGGAAATAGAATGGCTGCTCGCTCCACAGGGTTCCATCATTATCGAAGACCGGGATCCGATCTTCGGGTTGGACGAAGTCAGGGCCGCCGACCGTGGTCACGCCGCGGACAAAATCGACGATGCTTTGCTTCGCGGGACCCTCGTTCCAGGAAGCAAGCGGAGCCTGCCCCTGGATGTACTCTTCGGGCGTCAAAATAGTCGGGGTCGTCGTTGTCGTCATAGTGGTTTTTCCTATCGGGCTGGACCAGGCCCAGCCTCTGGGGATCGTCAAACTCCCAGACGACGCTTGGGAACTGTCACTTGCGACAGGGTGAAAAACGGGAAAGGAAGGCTCGTCGGCCTGGACATGAGAGCCCTGAAAAGTCGGGGGTTCGGTTAACTAGCTCCAGCCCTATCCGAGAAGTGAGCAAAACGAAACAGTCCGCAAATCCAGTTATTGTGTATACCCTTGGCATGGTCGAACCGATACGAATACTGACAGTCGAACGCGAAGGCGACGATGGTTTGATCGTGACATTTTCAGATGGCACAACTGCCGGATATGTGACTGAGGAACTCCTGGAGTTGCGGCCGTTCCGTGAACCTACCGAATCGAGCCGCGAAGACCGCTGATAGGACAAGCCATGGCTCTATCAGGACTCAATGGGGACTCGCCTGTTATCGCCAACGGAGGCTCAGTTTTTGTGTTGGGGGGTGCGCTCAAAACGGCAGTTCGTGAATATCCTTTGGTTCCATTTGACGGAAGCTGCTCGACATCTCGTATGCCTTGATCCGGACGCGCATGATAGAGCCCAGTGGCCGGTGTTCTTCAATGCAATGCCAGGGATTGAAACTAAGGACGTCGTCGCCGTAGACGCGTCGTGCGGGACTGTAAGGGTCCTGAGCGGGAAACGTGAGCTCCCCGATCATCGCTAAGCCGTGCATCATCAATCTTAGCGAGCACTCCGGGCGAGAAACTCCATTGAAATACCGTCATCCTGTCGCGCCCGTCCCTGTCATAAGTGACAGTAGGCAGACCGTCGATCCAGGACAACAATCGCAGTAAATACGAGTGCCGGCTGCGCTCCTAGAGAAAAGGATAACGATTATGAAGACGAAATCTGCATTGTGCGCCATGCTCCTATGCATCGCGTCCGCGGTTGCCCTCGGGCAAACAGTCTCCGTCAATTACAACAAGACCCAGGATTTTACGCAGTATCATACCTTCATCTGGGCCAGCAACAACGCCAACCAGATCCAAAACTCGATATTGGCGCAACAAGCTCAATCCGACGTCAATAGTGCCTTGCAGGGCAAGGGTTTGCAGCTTGTAGGGGAAGCCCAAAACCCTGATCTAATCGTCCTTATAAGCGGCGGCTTGCAGCAGCAGACCTCCTACCAGGCGTGGGGGATGCGCGGCATCGGCGGAGGAATGGGCGGAATCAGTCCAGAGCAGAACGTCGTAGGAACCTTGATCGTCGACGTATACGACGCCAAGGGCAAGACTCTGCTGTGGCGCGGGATGGCGCAAAATACGCTGAGCAGCAACGGCAACAAGAATTCGCAGCTGGTAAGCAAGGCTGTCCAGAAGATGTTCAAACAATATCCCTGAGCCAATCGCGCGTCTCACCAAGCTGACAGACGATTGCAAGCGACGGAGATGAAGGAGATCCCTTGTGACAAACCAGAGTCACTTTACGCTCGCATTTCCCTTGAAGGCGCCGGCAGATGCAAAGGCATTGGCGGAGAAACTGCCGCCAATGATGCCAGCGCTTTTCCAGGCGTTGGATACGATCGGCACCATCCATTACTCACGCTTCACAGTGCTCAGCGACAAGACCCTTCTGTTCCTGGGCGACTTCGATGGCGAGTTTGGAGAGCTTTTTGTTGAGCTCGCCAAATACTCAGGGCCATTGTTTGATTTCATCTTTCAACATGTAGAGACCCCGCCACTCACTCCGGTCGCCGATCATGCCGACGCGTTCGTCGATTGGACCGAAAGGCATCTTCTCTCCCCGGTGAATCTCTACACTGCCTACCCTGGAGCCACCGCGAAGGAGATCAAGGCCCTGGCAGCCACCGCAGGCCTTAGTGGTGCGGGCGTACTAAATCCATTCCTGGTGATCTTGCCTATAAAGTCAGCCCTCGCCTTCACTGAAATAAAGCTCCTGCTGCGCGCGCGGGGACGCGGAACAACCCACGACCTGGACAAGGTCGGCACGCCCCACTTCGCGCAGTTCGTGCCGCTTGAGGACCATCAGGTTGGTTTCTTCACTGTCTATGACGGCACCTTCGACACCTACATCGCCGACTTCACCAAGAACATCGGAGAAGTCTTCGATTTAATCTTCAAATTCTGCATAAACCCACCGCCGTCGCCCTGCCGAAAATACCTTCAGGAATTCATTGACTTCGCGGCGGGAGCAAACCGGCAGCCGATCGGGTTCTACCAGGGGTATCCAGGCTTGGGCGTCCAGGACATCCACGCCCTGATTGCCGATAGCAAGAGCGCAGTGGCGTCGCAGTAAACCCGAATTCAAAAGAGGCAAGCAGTGAGCCAAGACAAGAGAACATGGTCCGCGGAGACGTTCTTTCGCAAGCTAGCTACACATGTCGAGGAGGAGATTGACACACCTAAGCAGCCGGCGAAGAGCCCGCTCGACCTGGGTGATATTCAGGGGTTCATCCTGCGCGGGTACAGAATGCCAATGGTCCGGCATTTCGTACTTACGGTGGGCGTTCCTGCGAAGGCACGCGAGGTGCTTGGGCGGCTGGTCAGTGGAGACGAGTCGGACGCGCCACAGATTACCACTGCGGAAGACTGGCACGTAGGCTTCGCTCCGGGACCAGGAGACAACCTCGCCGATGTCCCACGCTGCAAGCCCGACTACTGCCTTAACCTTGGCATCACCTGGCCCGGGCTGGTCGCATTGGAGATCAAAGATCGCGTCCCAACGCTCTCGTTCAAATCCTTCAACGCGTTCATCGCCGGAGCGGCCGCCCGAGCCGGCCTGGTAGGCGATACCGGGGCAAGTGCGCCCGAGAACTGGATCAGCGCCTTCAAGTCTGGAACGGATCACGTGATGGTGACGCTGCACGCCATGAGCCCAGATGCAATGACGAGTTATAGCGATCGGCTGTCTTCCCTGTTTACCGAAGGAAACGCCTTTCAGGAGATTTGGCGGACCGACGGGAACGCGTGGCTGCAGATAGTCGATGGAAAACCCCAGCCCTGCGCCAAAGTTCCCTTTGGCTTTACCGACGGCATCAGCATGACGACCATACGCGGCGGCCCGGAGCGCTATACGCCGGATCACCAGGAGCCCTGCGAACCATGGCTCTTCGTTTTGCAGGACAATGCTGAGAATTATTTCGTGCCTGAGCCACGAGAGCTCGGGCTGAATGGCAGCTTCGCTGTCTTCAAGATGATCGAGACCGACGTCGTTGGCTTTGAGAGCCTTCTGCAATCAAACAAAGACAAGATCGATCCCGAGCTGCTCGCCGCCAAGATCTGCGGAAGGTGGCGCAACGGTACCCCCCTGGAATTGTCACCGGAAACGGATAGCCCTTCGGGCGGGATTTCACCCGAGCAACTGAATAATTACGGATATGTAAATGCCGATGGATCAGGCGATCCGAAGGGGCTGCGCTGTCCTGTTGGCGCGCACATGCGGCGCGTCAATCCTCGCGACCAGCCAGTAACGGGACAGGGTAAACCCGGTGGCAGCAATAACACGCACCGTCTGATCCGTCGCGGCCTGCCCTACGGACCCAACTATGATCCTGCGCAACCCTACGATGGCATCGAGCGCGGGCTTCTCGGCTACTTCATCAACTCCAGCATCGAGAATCAATATGAGTTCGTACTGGGACATTGGGTAAACGACGCCGAGTTCGCCGGGGCGGTCCGGCTGAACCCAAAAGCCAAGGATCCTATGATCGGCACTCAGGATCCAAAGGAAAGCATCTTCGTCATTCCCCAGGCGAATGGCGCGCCCCCGATCACGATCACAGGATTCTCAAGCTTCACTACCACGAAAGCCGCCGCCTACTGCTTCTTGCCCAGCATCACCGCAATCAAATTCATTTCCAAACTGGGATAACGGATAGATACGCGCTGAGGAGAATTCGCCCCATGCTTTGGCTGACCAGATGGTTCGGAGTGACCGGTAGCGACAGCGAGCGAAACATCGCCAGAGAAAAGTCCGACATCGAGGAGATAGTCAAGACAACACTCCTGGTGCAGGCGACTGCTGCTGCCCAACAACACCGGCCGCTGGCCCGCGGTACACACGCCAAGGGCGTCTGCGCCCGGGCCCAATTCGAAGTTCTTGACGTCACGGCCGGACGGGATCCTAGGCTGGCGGCGCGGCTCGCCCAGGGGATCTTCTCGAAGCCCGCTGTATATCCGGCGGTCGTGCGCTGGGGAAACTCTGATTCAAAGAAAAACTCGGATTTCAAACCCGATGTTCGATCCATGTCGTTCTCGGTCGACCTCACAGAGAACGGTGTGGCTGATACTGGCGCCAACAGTGGCCGCCAGGATTTTTCATTGCAAAACGCTCCCCCTCTGCCTATCAATGACTCGCCTGGATTTGCGGCGGTCATGAAAGTACTGGCGGCCTCGAACCCACTTTCCGGTTTGTGGTCATTGCCCTTCAAGGACAAGTTAAGGGTGCTGAGGATCGTGACTCTGGCAAAACTGCAGATGAGCCAGAAAATCAGGCCTTATCAGCAACTGCGCTATTGGAGCAACGTGCCGTTTCGACACGGACCGATCGAAGTAGTCCAGTATTCGGCTATACCGGCTGCCGGCAATTTGGCGCGTCCCCTGCAAAAGAGCAATCCGAAAGGTCTTCAAGACGAGCTGGTCCGGCACCTCAACGAGGACGGCAAGATGAGCAGCTTCGACTTCGGCGTCCAACTCCTCGATGCCGAAAAGATGACCTATTGGGGTAAACGCCACGACGCCAGCTTCTGGATCGAGAACGCAAGCGTCAAGTGGAAGGAAACAGAAGCGCCTTTTCATACGGTTGCGCGGCTCACCCTGCTACCGCAGTCTCAGCTTCGCCCGGATGCAGGGGAAACGATCTATTTCGATGTAACCAGGCACTCGACGGCCGACAGCACCCCACTTGGCAGCATTAATCGTGCTCGCTGCTTCGGAGAAACCGCCAGCAGAGAAGCACGCCTGGGCGAGAGCAGCAGCCCCCAAAGTGAAATCGCTCCGGCCGTACACACCGCCGCCGCCGTATCTGAGCGAGTCACTGCGGGAAAAGCTATCAAGTAATTTCAGACTCACGCGAAAGCAACCTGTCACTTTTGCCAGTTACCCGTCGTGTCCGCTGGAGCAAAACTAGCTATGGTGTGCGTTTCGTGCCTGGCAAAACGCGGACGCCTGGAAATGGATTGTCTCTTCACTTTGGAGCTCGAGAGAATCTCAATTGTTCGAATGGCCAACGCTCGATCAACTGGGTGTATTGATCTCGCCGCCGCGGCAACCGGTCTGGCGAAAGGGAGCCCGGCTCTGGGAGTCTCCAGATCCCGCATGGCCGCCGGTGGGAGGATTCGCACCGGGCTCCTGCGTAGGAGGAGCTTCTCAATAGGTTATACAGGAGGCTAAGAACGCGGGGATTCAGTAGCAGCCAGTTTAATGTTCCCCGGGCGATTCCAGTACGTTGGCTGTATCCGATTGAGAGGATGCGTGAGCGAAGAGCGTGAAAAGCTCAATAAGGCTTTCAACCGGAGCCGTTCTCGACTTGCTTATCTGAACATCGGTCTTGCCGTTATCCTAGTGCTCGCAGCAGTCATTCAGATCTGCATCATGCTCCTGGCCATTGATACCCAGAGGCGCTAGACTTGTCCAATTTGGTGGGCGAGTTAAAAGAGAAATCAACAACTTTAGCTCGGTTTGGGGGTCATTTCGTCCTCCGCTTTTCCGGCTTCCCACCAAGCCTTGCCCCCCTTCGACTCCGCTCAGGGCAGGCTCTGAACGGGTGCCCCATGTTCGCGGACTTTCGCGTACATGGGTTGAACAAGATGGGCGACCCGGATTTCCTGTACGCTGCACCGGACATGACCGCGTGTGCGGCTTTCAGTAAGGAAAGCCGCATGAAGTTCGCCAACGCCACCAAACTCCACAGGAAATCCGGGGGAAGCCCCTCCTCTTTCTTTTCCTGTAAGTAGGTGAAGACCGGGTGGTGAAAGCATTGGAAAAAGGTCGTGTTCAACCCATGTACGCGAAAGTCCGCGAACATGGGGCACCCGTCCAGGGGCAAGGCTGGTGAGGAAGCGAGAGATTTGTCGCACAACCAACGCATGACGCTAAACTCCGCTTGGGATCTGCAGTTCTTTTCCCCTACGACCCCTTTCCTTCTAGAAGTGTTTTTCGACAGGGCGTACCCGGATTTCCTACCACGCACCGCTTGCCGACGACCACGCGTGCGGCTTTCCGTAGAGAAAGCCGCATGAAGTTTGCCAACGGAATAGTAGCCATAAGGGCATACGGGCGGCGGGACGCTTGACATATTCGTGCCCATTACAATTGCACATTGCTCAGCCAGGCTCACCGCCACACGCCATCATCGTGCCGGCAAAGTCTAGTGAACAACGAAATTCCGGCCTTCATTAAGAATTGATTTTTGCGGCCGGACTGAGGCTGGCGTCATATTGCGTCATCTCCTATGAGGAGTTTTATCTACCCCACCTGTCGCAAGAGACAGTTTCAAGCTTCCGCTGACCGGCATTAACCTACGGCTGATATTTAACGGGATTCGCCTAAGGGCGAATCAGAAGATAGCGACCAAGGTCTATCTCTGGGAGTGATCGCACGACGCCTTGTTCCGGCGCTGCAAATTCCTGGACAAATCAACTTGATTACACACCAACCGACGACAGGAGGAGACGTCCAATGAAACCATCGAGGAGCAGCTTTACATGCATGCCGCAAAGAGTATGTGCGGTCCTGCTTGCAGCCATTGCATTAGTGTCCGTAGGCTATGCGCAGACGTTCACATCTGGGGAAAAGGGAAAGGTGAAGGGAGTGATCAAGTCCAGAAGTGGCGACTTGGTTAAAGTGCAGGATGATAAGACCGGGTCGATGGTGGTGGTTAAGATCACAGACGACACGAAGGTTCTGCGTGACAAACACAAGATCGCGTTCCACCGTCACGAAGACATGGATGTCACAGCCATGGTGCCTGGCTTGACCATCAGTGCAGAGGGTGTAGGCAACGCGGACAATCAACTTGAGGCGAGCAAGATCACCTTCTCGCCGGATGCGTTTGCGATTGAGGTTGCCCAGCAACAGGAGATCATGGCGAATAAGTCAGCGGCCTCCAATGCACAGTCGACGGCCAATCAGGGCGTGACTGCGGCAGCCGACGCGCAGTCCTCGGCCAATCAGGCACAGACTTCGGCTAACCAGGCGGGTTCGACAGCCCAGGCAGCCGGAGCCGTCGCGGTTATGAATGCCGCCGACATTCAAACAGTAAACAAGCGCGTTTCTGACCTCGACGACTACAAAACCGTTGCCGAAGCCGTAATCTACTACCCTACCGGCCAGTCCACTCTAGATGCCGCCGCCAAAGCGGATCTTGACAAGCTTGCCGCTCTTGCATCGTCCACCGATGGCTACATGATCGAGGTCGCGGGCTATGCCTCCAAAACCGGAACGAAATCGGCGAACCAGCAACTCAGCGAAGATCGTGCTGCCGCCGCGGCAAATTATCTTCGCAACCAAGGGAATATTCCTCTGAGGCGGATCCTTGCGCCAGCCGGTTTCGGCTCTACTCATCCTGATGCCACTAATAGCGATCCGCAGGGACGCGCGCTGGATCGGCGTGTCGATGTCAAGCTGATCGTAAACAAAGGGCTTCAGGGGGGTATGTAGTCGCTTATCCGGCCAACGCTCCACGTGGAAACCGGAGCAAGGGGAGGAAGGCCAGAAGGCATTCTTCCCCTGCCCCATGATCGTGCCGCTGCATATCTGTTGCCGGGAGCAACTGTAGGGTAACTAAAGAAAGGCGATTGTTTCGCGGTGAGGAGGAAAGTTTATGGACTGCATAACAAGGGCCAAGCAGGGTACCTCTCTCGGCTTGAGCATCCTTCTGATCTTGACCATCGGTCCCGGGAACGTCACCAGCATGGCTTATCAGAGCACAACTTCCAGTTATCCCGGACAAGGCGTACCGGCAACCGCAGATGAGCTCCAGAGTGTGGTGGCGCCGATCGCTCTCTATCCAGACTCGCTAGTCGCGCAGATTCTCAGTGCGGCAACCTTTCCTGACCAGGTGGCCAACGCCGACTATTGGCTGCAGCAGAACAAGACGCTCACCGGAAGCGCTCTGATGACCGCCGTGAACAACCAAAGCTGGGATCCGAGCGTCAAGGCGCTTACCCAGTTTCCATCGGTGCTACACAACATGGCCCAGAACCTGGCCTGGACGTCGCAGTTGGGTGAGGACTACCACAACCAGCAGGCCGACGTCATGACGGCGATCCAGACCTTGCGCGCGAAGGCCAAGGCCGCCGGCAATTTGAACTCGGGTCCGCAGATCACCGTTGTCCAACAGTCGCCGCAGACCATCGTCATCCAGCCAACTAACCCGCAGATAGTCTATGTGCCGCAGTACAACCCTACCGTGATTTACGGCACACCCTATGTCGTTCCCGGCTATAGTACCGGAGACCTGGTAGCCGCGAGTGTGCTTTCCTTCGGCGTTGGAATGGCCGTTGGGGCAATGATGAGCGGTGGTTGCTGCGGCTGGGGATATAGCAGTTGGAACTGCAATTGGTACGGCGGCGCCGCGGTTTATCATGGCGGGGCCTACTACGGGAACGCCGCCTGGCATGGCGGCTACTACGGCACCAGCGGGAGCGCCTATGGAGCCTACGGTAGTGCGCACTATGGCTCCGGCTATAACCCTTCCACCGGAACCTACGCACGCGGCGCGTCGACATCGACCGCCTACGGCACGCAAAAGGTAGGGCAGGCATACAACCCCTACACCGGCGCTTACGGTGCCACCCATCAGGGTTCCAACGGCTATTCAAATTGGGGAAGCTCGACGTTCTCAAAGAACGGCCAAACCGCAGACACGCAGCATTACTCGAGTGCTCAAGGATCCGTAGCGACAGCCGAGACCTCGAATGGTAACAGGTATGCGGACGTAAACGGCAATACCTACAAGAACACCGGGAGCGGCTGGGGGGATGCGGGTTCTCATTCCGATGCTGCACACGGTTGGGGAGGCAGCAGCGGGAATACGGTAGCGGAGTCCCATAGCGACAGTTCGGCATTCGGCGGCTGGGCCAGCCACTCTGACGACTCCGGCGGTGGTTGGGGTTCACGCGAAGCGAGTTCGCGAGGCTGGGCCAGCAGGGGCGGCGGTGGTGGCTGGGGTGGCGCCAGGGGTGGTGGTGGCTTCAGGCGGTAACGAAAGCGTTTTGAAAACCGGGAATACGAGGAATCACATCGATCGGAGGAGCAAAATGCTGTACTTAGTCCCTAATCGCTACGGTTTTGCACGGTACTTCTTTTCCCTGGCTATGAGTTTCGGGTTGCTGCTCTCTCTCACAGCGTGCAACCAGCAGGGCCAGCCTGCATCGGCGCAGGCCGCGCCTAAAACCTTTGCTTCGCCCGCGGAAGCGGGTCAGGCGTTGGCGGATGCGGCGAAATCGCAAAATCAAGATACGATCCTTGCGATTTTAGGTCCGGGATCGACAGATATTATCTCCTCCGGCAATGCCGCGGAAGACAAAGCCTCCCTTAGCGGATTCGCGCAGGCATACCAGGTGATGAACCGTTGGCGGAAACTGGGGGACGGCAGCGAATTGCTGCTGGTGGGCGCCGACAATCAGGCATTTCCCGTCCCGTTGACCAAGAACGCTGCCGGCCAATGGTATTTCGATGTGCCTGCCGGAAAAAAGGAAATCCAGGCGCGTCGCATAGGCCGGAACGAGATCGCCGCGATCTATGCTTGCGGAGCATTGGCGGAATCTCAGTTTCAATACTTCTCCCAAAAACGCGATGGCGTTAAGCAGTACGCGCAGGAGTTCATTAGCGATGCCGGCCGGCAGAACGGATTGTACTGGGAGTCTGCGCAGAGCGCTGCTCGCAGCCCAATCGGACCACACGTCGCGTTCGCATCGGACCAGCAAATCACCACCAAGCCGGACAAGGCGCAACCCTTTTATGGTTATTACTTCCGGCAGCTGCAAAATCAAGGTCCTGATGCCAAGGGCGGCGCCAAGCCTTATCTCGTCAACGGAAAGATGACCGGCGGATTCGCCTATGTTGCGTACCCTGCGAAGTACGGCGATACGGGTATTCAGACCTTCATCATCAACCAGGACGGGGTGGTCTTCGAAAAGGACCTTGGGAAAGATACCGTCGATGTGGCAGTGAAGATGACCGCATTCAATCCCGACAAGACCTGGACCGAGTTGAAATAACGGTTGAAAAGCTGGCCGGAAGGGAGCCTTTTCGAAGTCTCAACGAGGGTGGCACCGGATGCTCGGCTAGCCACGTTTGTCGAACTACGGGATCTCGCGAACAAGAAAGGGTTGGCATTGAACACGAATCAACACTCCAAGACATCGATCGCATTGGGACAGATCACCGCGCCCCGACAGTGAGAGCGTATGAGTGAGAGAACACGTGACAGCTCCCCTAATTGGACCAGTCAAAGATTGACAATTGCCATAGCACTAATCCTCTGCTGTGTGCCGGCCCGCGCGCAGGAGCTGAACACCATCTTAATGAACAGCACCTTCAAAATCGTCGGCCCGAACGCAACAATAAAGGGCAACATAATCTTCGGAACCGTCTTCATCATGGCGAAGCCTATAAAGGAGACGCCAGACAAAGGATATTTCGTTTTGGTTACTGCAGCCCACGTCCTCGATAAGATCGGCGGAGAAGAGGCAGTCCTGCAACTCCGCCGGAAAGATGCCGGCGGCACGATCACCGCATTCGGCTACCCTATAAAGATACGAACTGGGAGTTCAAATCTCTACACGACTCATCCAGAGGGCGATGTCGCGGCGATGTATGTGCGCCTCCCACACGACATCGATATAACGCCCTTGACAATCGAGGCATTGGTTGACGATGCCACCCTCGAAAGGCTTCAGGTCCATCCCGGCGACGAGTTATTCTGTCTCGGGTTTCCGCTCGATGTGGATCTCAACGGATTTCCAATATTGCGGACCGGCACGCTTGCCTCCTATCCAATCACACCTTCCAAAACGGTCAAAAAATATTATTACGATTTCCACGTGTTTCCTGGAAACAGCGGGGGGCCTGTGTATTTCAGCTTTGTCAATCGGATTTACGCCAACGCACCGCATTTTGGATCAAACGACCAGGGTGTAATTGGCCTGGTTGTTGAGCAGTTGAGCTCAGCCCGGCCTGAATTTAAGGACCTTTCGCTGGACGTATCCCGCGTCGTGCCTAGTTCATACATTCGAGACACCATCGCACAGCTGCCCGAGACACCCCCGTCAGAAACTATCTCTCGTTAATTTTGATCGACTACGTGGCTGTTTCAAGAAGGTGGCCTCGGAGATCAAGTCGGCGTGAAGTCTGATCTATGGAAGATGCTTCCATAGTCCATCTCCTCAGAGAGCGTCGTCAATCTCTACTGACACTGTCGCAAGTGACAGGTTCCGATATCTCTTTCCAGTGCAACAATCATTGTGATCATTCCCTGGCGAGCTACTTGCCGGGCTTTAGGACCTCTGTGGAACCAGACCTTAATCTACGTCGGCACGGGCATTCGAAGAG
Organism: uncultured Acidobacteriaceae bacterium; assembly: GCA_963787145.1. Classification (GTDB taxonomy): domain Bacteria; phylum Acidobacteriota; class Terriglobia; order Terriglobales; family Acidobacteriaceae; genus PALSA-350. The sequence continues at coordinate 26,264 of CAWBBY010000023.1, read as the reverse complement.
TCCTGAAATGGCGGAACAAACCGCCGCAAGCGGGCGCCGGCAGCGGTCGGGGGAAAAAGCCGTCGACGAGTTCAGCAAGTTGGTGATACTTTTTGGATATCTTTGGGTAGTTTTTGAATTGCTGTCTGTCCACAACAGCGTCGTCCTGTCGGAGTTCCACTTGGATTATCCGGAGCACGCCTTTGTAATCATCAACTTCTTGGTTTTTGCCAAGGTCCTGCTCACGCGGAATTGCGCATGGGACATGGTTTTGAAACTATCGCGGTACGTACGCCCACAGCCACGCCCCCGCCCGCGTGAAACCAATCTGTGGGCAACCAGTAGCTTGATTCGTTCACTCAGAATGAGACTGTCCGCATCGGATAGCGGCCTGAATTGATCCTCACCTTCCGTTTAGCCCCGTCACCGGGAGTTTGCCGCGGCCAATGACCGGAAACCGTTGAGATGAACACGCTCAACAATCCCAACAGGCTTATAATGTCCGGATGCCCGTCGAGTTGCGCGGGTCGTAATTTTTCGCTGTAGCTTGCCTGTTGGCTGAAAAGCTGTACATTATCGCCCGCCGGTTCTGACAACGCAGCAATAGTGTTCGGGAGGACAGAAATCGTGTGGTGGATCAGCTATCGGGGGGAATCGAAGCACGGCGTCGACAACATCGGCGTCTTCGAGGACGACGGCTCCCCGCGCAAGAAGCATCCGCTGCTCCTCGATCCATCGTCGGCCGCGCAGCCGCTGCACATTGCGCGCGGCTTCGCATTGGTGGGCGACGACCTCTACATCGCGAGCGCGTGGCGCAAGGATAGCCACATTGCGCTCTACCGCCGGGACGGCGACACCTTCCGCTTCAAGGAGGTGCTCGCGTCGACCGAACAGGTTGCGGCGATGGTGCACCCCTTCGACGTGGAGTTGGGGGATGACGGTCGCATCTACGTCTCCAGCCAGGATACCAACACCGTGGTGTCGCTTATTTCGGAGACCCGCAAACCCGCACCGGTGGCCGCGCACCTTAGCAAGCACTATCCCGACGGGAATTTTCTCCCCGGCACGCTCGTCGCGTCCAGCCAGGGGAGCCTTCCCGAGTACGGTGACCGCACGTCGCTCGATGTGCCAGCGCCTCTCGGCCTCAGGGTGGTGCTCGACCAGCACGGCAAGCCACGGCACTCGGTGCGCGGCATCGTCGTGCACCGGAAGCATCTGTACGTGGCCGACGAAGCGGGCGACGCAGTGAAGGTCTTCAATGTGCAGTCCGGAGAATTGCTGGCCCACATCACAGGGCGGATGCTTAAGGCGCCCGTGCACCTGATCCTGCACGGCGAGACGCTCTACATTGGCGCCTCCGGCACCGGCAGCATCCTCGCGCTGGACCTGGCGTCCAAGCCGCCGAGCGGAGAGCTCAAGGCGCACGCGGTGATCGAGGGAAAGCTCGACGCCCCCTCCGGCTTCGCCGTCGGCCCCGACGGCGATCTTTACGTGGCCGAGCGGAAGAAGCTGCGGGTGCGGCGCTTTTCCTCCGAGGGCAAGAAGAAAGGGACGTTCATTAATAACCTTCCGGACATGCCGGAGTTCCTCGTCTATGTTCCCTGAGGGCGTCTGTGACCGTTTCATAAACTTCCCAGTTCAGTAGTGCGGGCCTTGCCATCTTTCATCCACGAAAGCGAGCAACGCCAAGCATCATCCCTCATTCGGTTGCCCCAAGCCTCAATCGAGAAACTAGCAATTCTGCAGTTACATCGTGCGATATGTGGGCGCAGACTGGGGTAATAGACGGCCCAAGTACACGGGCGGGCCAAACACTCGAGCGTTGTAGGGAGATGCAAATGAAATTCTCACTCGTCATTACGTGCATGTTTCTTTCTGTGAGTTTATGTCAAGCAGGTTGCACCAAAAACGCACGCGGACAAACCGTTTGCAGCGATGGTCAATCTGCTGCTGCCTACAACCCGAATACCGGTAAAGGTGCAACCGCGAACAAGAACTCGAATGGGGTAACGACCACTCAGACCACTGGTGGCGGCAAGTCCAAGACCAAGAATGGAAAGGGAGTTGCGACAGGACCCAATGGCACCACCTGCGCCAAGGGTGCCTACAATTCGGCCTGCACGCCTCCCAAATAGATGCAGATGCCAACCGGGCCTGAACCTGTAAAAAAATTGCGGAAGTGCTTGTGCCTCAAAAGTCTATTTTCGAGCATCTGCGGGGGTGGATCGCTGTCGCCTTCTTCAGCCTCATGGTTGCGCTTGTCATGCTCGTCCTGAGCGTCGGTGGTCTGTTTTTGTCAATGAGAGCCATGCGAGAGAGGCAGACGGGAAAAGCATCTCATCAACGGATCGAACAGGAGGAGAGGTCGCGCTTTTCTGCAAACGAACCTGTCACAGCTTCGGCGGCCGCCCTGCTGAAAAAGGATATGGAGTCTCTAGAGGAACGCGAAAAAGTGGACTCGTCCGCAATTCAGAACGAAGACGAGAGGCTTGATGGATTCACGGAATTTTACTCCGCGCTGATGGTTGGCACAGTAGTCAGCGTCATTAGCATTGCAGCAACCATAATTGGAATTGCGTTCAAATATCGCAAAGATTCCCTTCAAGCAGGTGAGAGTGCGAACGACTTCAAATAACCCCCATGGGATCGATGAGCCCGCACGAAGGACGGTGGGAGGAAGCTGAAGGTGCGCGGATTCATCGGCGTCTCTCTGCTGGGCCGCACCCAGTATTGGCTTCGCGAATGAGGTGGCTCCGTCGGGAAGCAGAGGTGGTCGTCCCCACCCACCCGAACTGCGTTGACCTGCCTTCGAAAGATCGCTCCCAGCACCCATAACACTGGCACAAGTGACAGTTGCCCAGGAATCTAACGGAGCTGAAAATTCGTCGTAGAGTGCTCTCGATTTAGCGGCCCCGCACTTGAGAAAGGAGCCGCATGGCCAAGATTCGAGTGGTCCTCGCCGATGACCACATACCCATAATGGTGCAGATTCGCGAGGTACTTGGGGAACAGTGTGAAGTTCTGGGCTCATTCGTGAATGGTAGCCAGGCTGTTGATGCCAGCCTGAGGATGGATCCCGACGTAGTCGTACTTGATATTTCGATGCCAGTGCTCAATGGAATACAGGCTGCCCAACAGCTTCAGGCGGCCAATTCACGAGCCAAGATCATCTTCCTAAGCATGCATGACGATCCGGACTTTGTGGCAGCAGCGTTGTCGACCGGGGCGTCTGGGTACGTAATCAAGAGTCGTCTCTCAACAGATCTGGTTCCCGCTATCCGCGAAGCCCTGAGTGGACGCCGTTTTGTTTCTGGCAAGTAACCTGTCGCAAAATCTGTGTTCTCGCGGCTTGTTTTGGCTTATGAGTTGCGCAACAGAGAGATCATCTCCATACCAGTCGAACACAAGCCTCTCGCATCGAAGACTGCACCGTTAACGGTGCAGTCTTCAGGTCACCAAAAGGGGGGTTTTCATCTTGGGACGCGGTTTCAAGACAGGCCCCTGATTTATCCCATCCTCCACAAATGCCTCATTTTTACTGTCGTGATCATCTGCTTCCACATCGTCGAAGGTGTATTGGTCGGCATATGGCATGGAGGCACGGTTATGAACAGCCTTCCACCAAAAAGTGACCGCAGTCTCAAAATCATCCTCTCGAAAGGTGCTTTGTGTTTTGTGCTGTTACTACCACTTTTCTGCTTCCGGGAGATCGGCAGGGTGATCGGACGCGAGGAGTTGTGGTCTCTAGTTTTCCGGGCTCGGAGTCATCATTCCTTGTCGTCGCCTGAACCGTCTTTGTAGCCATCCTGAGACGCCAAGGGACTTATAATCTCTCGCGAGGCCTGGACGAATGGACAAAAGCTCCCCAAATTCGCTTCTAAACGCGACGCTGACTTCCAACGAGAAGACCACGAACAATTCGGATTACTCAAAACTTGTAGAGCAGCAGCGTGAATTCTTTTTGTCCGGCGCCACTCGCGCTCAGTCGTGGCGTAGAGCGCAACTTGAAGCCGTTAGGGCGTTGTTCAGGCAAAATCACGATGAACTATGTCACGCACTCTGGAAAGATCTGCGTCGCAACGTGATCGACGCGGATCTGATGGATGTCGAATACTGCGCCAAAGAAGCCGAATATGCTCTTCGGCATCTTGCCACCTGGATGGATCCGCAGCGCTTCTCGGTTCCACTCGTATTTCAACCAAGTCACATCCGCGTTCGTCCCGATCCCTTGGGGGTGACACTGATCATAGGCGCCTGGAACGAGCCTTTCATGTTGACGTTCGGGCCATTGACGGCCGCGCTGGCCGGTGGAAATACCGCTGTGATTAAGCCATCAGAACTCGCGGAGTCATGCGCCGCGGCAGCGGCAAGTCTGGCACCCAAATACTTCGATCCCCGCGCAGTCGCAGTGATCCAAGGTGGCGTTCCGGAGACAACGGCGCTACTGGACCAGAAATGGGACTTCATCTTCTTTACCGGCAGTTCTCAGGTCGGCAAGATCGTCCATCAAGCGGCGGCGAAGCACCTGACACCCTGCGTACTGGAACTAGGCGGCAAGAATCCCACAATCGTTCATCCGTCTGCGAATCTGAAGGTGGCAGCCCGGCGCATCGTCAATGGCCGCTTCATGAACTCCGGCCACATCTGCACCGCGCCCGATCATGTGCTGGTGTGGCCCGAGGTTAAGGGCGAGTTCGTCAAATATCTGCAGGAGGCCATCTGCGAATTCTATGGCGATGATCCGCAAAGAAGTCCGGATTACGGGCGAGTAATTAACCGTCGGAACTTCGATCGGCTTGTAGCACTGCTCGGCAGCGGTAAGATCGCTGCTGGCGGCCAGACCGACGCGTCTGAACTTTATATTGCTCCAACGGTGCTGGTGGACGTCTCCCCCGATTCACCAATCATGCAGGAGGAGGTATTTGGCCCGATTCTTCCGGTACTCGAGATCGAATCTGTCGAGGCGGTGATCCAGTGGGTTAACGCCCGGCCCAGCCCACTTGGCCTTTATGTATTCTCCGAGGACCTTACGGTAGCCGAGCGCATTTTCGACGCAACTTCCTCGGGTGACGCCGTGGTGAATGACTGTACCATTCACCCTATATTTCCAAACATTCCTTTCGGCGGGGTGGGCAACTCCGGAATGGGCAAGTACCACGGGAGGTGGGGCTTCGATGCCTTCACCAACGCGCGCGGAGTGCTGTATCGCAGCGCCAAATTTGATCCCGCAGTACGCTACCCGCCATACTCCAGTCACACCGGGCAACGCAGGATCTTTAGCAAACTCGTCTAGCGCAAGCTAATTTACGGGGGCGCGCCCGGACGCGCGACCACTAGCAAATCAATCTCCTCGAACGACCTACCGTAACTATCGCTAAATAATGCTGTGAAGCCCACGAGGTGGATATTAATTGTAAGTGATATCGCCGCCCCGTTTCGTCTGCGCTAGCTGCTACTCCTGGATCGCCTGTCACTCAGCTACAAATGACGACAAGGAAGAATCGCAATGCGTTCTCGCGCACCTGTCGCAAGTGACAGTTTCCGGTCAGCTTGTAATGGAGTGAAGTGAATATCGAGTATGTGATTTTCTGCGTGACTGACTCTTGCATACATCGCGGGGTCGGATGACAGCCAGGCAAACGAACCTGCCACGCGATTCGATCGAACGAATCAACCCTTAACCCAGAGCCTAGCGACTGACGATGACTGTTACAGCGAACACGAAGTCGCTTTGCTTTGACTAACCTGAAAGGAGCATAATATGAGCTTAGTTCAAAGTCACCTCACGATTACGTTTCCGATTAAGTCACCCGCAGATGCAAGGGCGATTGCAGAAGAGCTGCCCACGTTGATGCCCGATTTCGCGAAAGCGCAGGATGCCATCGGATCCGTGCATTACTCCCGTTTCCTGCCCTTCGACGATAACTCGCTCATCTTCCTCGCCGACATTGACGGCGAGCTCGAAAAGCTCAGTGGAGATCTGGCGAAGTCTGCGGGGCCGTTTTTTGACGCCATCTTCAAGCACGTCGCGGACCCTCCTCCCACGCCGGTGGCCAGCAACTCTGATGCGTTCATCAAATGGGTGAAACAACATTCATCTAATCCTCTGATCGTCTACTCCGCTTTTGGAAACGCTTCGGTTCAGGACATCAAGGCCGCCACTCGTGCAGCGGGCTTCAAGGGCAGTAGCGAGCAGAGTCCTTTGCTGATCGCTCTGCCTATGAAATCGAAGCTGAAAGCCTTTGTCTTTGAGGACATCGTTTTGAAAGCCGCGGCGAAGACTATGACGGAAGGAGCGAATTCCATTGGCACATTGCATTTTGCTCACTTTGTGCCCCTCGCGGACACCCACCTCGGCTTCTTCACCATCTTCGACGGTACTTTCGAAAAGTACATCGGGGACTTTACGGAGAAGATCGGGCCGGTTTTCGACCTTATGTTCAAGTATGTCAGTGATCCGCCGCCAACCCCTGTCGCGAAGAATGCCAAGGCGTTCTTGGATTTTTCTGGGGCAATGAATCGCCCCGGCATCGGGTATTACAGTGCCTACCCAGGCCTGGCGGTTCAAGATGTCAGGGCCCTGCTCGCCGACGCTAAGGTAGGAGCTGCTTCGCGTTGATCGCTGAGTACTGGCGAACCAACGATTCAGGGTTAAGCACCGGAGGACGAGCATGGGCCTCCGGTGCCTGTCTCTGAGTCAAACCAATCGGGAAATGAGTTTTACAGCGGTGATTCTTGGCAAGAAGCAGTTCGTCCTAAGGAGAATGAGATGAGATGGAGATCAGCTGTTCCGAGACCGACGCTGGCCGCGATCATGATTTGCAACTTGTTTTTTGTAACACGGGCTTTTGCTGCCGACATCAGCGGCCAGGTGTTGGGCGCAGGCAAGCCCATCACCCAATCAACGGTGACCCTATTTGCAGCGAGCGAAGGCCAGCCCAAACAACTCGCACAGACCAAAACCGACAACGATGGCCGGTTCGTGATCCATAGCAATGGCATGGCTGACTGCAGCCTCTATCTGGTGGCTACCGGTGGCGTATCTGCAGCCAATCAAGGAGCCGGAGATAATCCGGCGATTGCGCTGATCGCGGTCGTGGGAAGCAATCCCCCAGCCCGCGTCACCATCAACGAGTTCACTACCATTGCATCGGTGGTGACACATGCGCAGTTCATCGACGACACCACCATCAAGGGCGCCCCGCTCCAGCTGCGGATTGCCGCGGGCAACGTGCCCAACTTCGTCGATTTAGAAACAGGCAGTTGGGGGCCGACGATTCTCGACGCCCTCAACAGCGCGCAGACACCGACGATGGCCAACTTCGGCACACTCGCCAACGTGATGGCCGGTTGTATCACGCGAGTGAGGCCAGATGCGTGCAGCCAATTCTTCGCGGCAACTACGCCTCCCAGCGGCGGAGCTCCACCGGATACGCTTCTTGCAACGGAAGTGGTCGCGTCGTTCCCCTGGCACCAGCCGGACAAAATATTCGCACTGCTCAACGAGTTCTATCCGCTGCCGAAGCCCGGCATTCCAGGCAAGCTCTTGCGGGATACACCGTACCTGCCGTATCTCACGTTCGCTCCCAGCGCCTTCGTGTTCCCACTTAAGTTCACGGGTGGTGGCGTGAGCGGGGGCGGCAAGCTCATGTTCGACAGCGAAGGCAACGCCTGGGTCGCCGACAACTTCTCCGTCGGCGCGCAAAACCAGGACGCCTCATGGACCGGCAACGTCAGCAAGTTCGCTCCCAATGGTAAACCGCTTTCGCCTAGCCCCCTGGGCTTCAGCGGCGGAGGTCTGGCAGGCCCCGGTTTCGGATTGGCGGTCGACGCTCAGGACAACGCGTGGGTCACCAGCTTTACCGGCCAGAACATCTCGAAGTTCGATAAGAGCGGCAATCCGCTTTCGCCATCCGAGGGCTGGAACTTTAACCGGCAGATCAGCCAGATGCAGGGCATCATCGCCACGCCTAGCGGCGACATCTGGACGCTTGACCTGATCAAGGGCCAGGTCCTGAAACTACCCCAGGGCGATCCATCCAAGGTCCAGTTCTACTGCCAGAACAAGACCGGCGATCCGCTGAAGAACCCTTGCAAACTTGTCGGGCCCTTCGCTCTCGCCATTGATCAGCAGGACCGAATCTGGATCACCAACGCCGTCACGGACAAAGTTGTTCGTTTCCCAGCTTCCGATCCCAGCAAAGTCGAAACGTTCAAGGTGGGATACTCTGCCAGCGGCCTCGCTATCGATAGCCTGGGCAACGTGTGGGTGACGAATAAACTGGGCAGCTCGCCCAAGGGAGAATTGAAATTCGGGGAAATGCTGGCCGCATTTAAATTCAACTTCGACAACGACCCCGACGCCGGGGCAAGAGCGACCAAAGTCCTGGTTCCTGCCATGGCCGTGGAGAAATCCGGTTACGAAGGGGGCAGCGTTACGGTGTTGCGCCCCGACGGCACCGAGGCGCCCTTCTCTCCGGTGTACGGCAAAGGCATAGTCGGGCCTTGGGCGGCTTCAGTCGACGGCAATGACAACATCTGGATCTCCAACTTCGCCTCCTCGTCGGCCGGAATAGTTGAGTTGTGTGGCTTCCGCACCGAACACTGCCCGCCGGGCGTAAAGACGGGTGACGCCATCTCGCCTCCAGGCGGTTACGTCGGCGGCGGATTGCAATTGCAGGTGGATGTTGGCATTGGTCCCGCCGGAGATCTCTGGGTCACCAATAACTGGCAGGACTACAAGGACGCCCTGGGCAAGGTCGATGAAGCAGTACAAACGCTCGGCGCCGGCCAAGGGGTGGTGGTCTTCTACGGAATGGCAAAGCCGGTTAAGGTGCCGCTGATCGGTCCAGCTCGTCCGTTCTAAAAGAGCAAGACGAATCACAAAGCCTCGACGCCCCTTGGAACGAAGCTCGCTTCGTTCCAAGGGGCGTCGAGGCAATGGTCACAGGAGAAAAGAACGGGGAGTAATTTTAGAGACTGAGTCCGTTTGACAGCTTGCGGAAAAACACGCTATTGGGTAGGTCCGGGCTTTAGCCCGGACATCTACCCTCGATACCCGATGGCCTTCAGGCCCTGAGGCATGCTTTTCTCTTCATGCATCCTGAGATATTCAAGGAGATCCGTACCTCAGGGCCTGAAGGCCATCGTAATTTGCTCGGTTGGTGTCCGGGCTAAAGCCCGGACCTACCCAATAGCGAGTTTTTCCGCAACTTAAGCCTTTCGGCTGAGGAGAATCCAAGCGCCAATTCCCAGTAAAGGATCGATAATCGCGAATGCCACCAGCAAATGGGGGAACACCCCAGCGTACGCCAAGGGGAGAAATATCAGCGGAACGAATATCAATCTGTCGATAACAGAAGCAGCGACGGGTTGACGCGCCCCGGAACGGCCGCCGAAAAAATACAACCAACCGACGACCACAAGCAATAGACCAATGACCCGGAAGAGCGCACCCTCTTGGCCAACGAAAGGTGCGTCCCTGAAAAGCGTCTGGACCATACCAGGCCAGGCAATGATGAGAACTCCGGCTCCGAGATACAGGACACCGTTCATGACCGTGTACTTGGAGGTGGTGGATAGGTTAGATGGCTTTTCCAGCAGATCCGTAATGAGCGACATATTGCCCCACCTCCGTCGGTGCTATTCCGTTACGTCGAGCCTATCCGATCGCCCTGGGAAAATTTCGATTGCGATCCGCCCACCGGCAGCAGCTGCATGGGATTAGTCTTCGCAAGACCACCGGAAGATCAGTATGGGCCTCCGGTGCGTTCTGTAAGTCAAACCAGTCCCGAAATGAATTTGACAGCGGTGATGCTGGGTAAGAAGCAGTAAGCGGTGGCTTTCGTTCTAAGGAAGCTTGAAAACCCCGTAATCTCGATCGGGGGAGCGCCATTCGCCTGGGGAATCACAAAAATACTTTCCGCCGGGTCTTGTGTGCCAACGATAGGATCCTTCGATTTCGGGTTGAGTCGGACCGCTCCGGCGAACTCGCTGTCATTGACCCAGTTATGCAATACAAATTCATATTGGTTCTCGATGGTTGCGTTGATGAAGTAACCCAGAAGCCCGCGCTCGATACCGTCATAGGGTTGAGAGGGATCATAGACTGGCCCGTATGGCATCCCACGACGAATCATTCGGTGAGCATTGTTGCTCCCGCCAGGTTCTCCTTGTCCTGCGACTGGCTGGCCTCGAGGATTTACCCGCCGTATGTGCGCACCAACGGGGCAACGTAGTCCCCTTGGGTCGCCTGACCCATCTGCGTTTACATATTCGAAGTTATTTAGCTGGTCGGGCGAAATCCCGGATGGGCTGTCAGTCTCTGGTGACAGCTCAAGAGGAACCCCGTTGCGCCACCGCCCGCACATCTTTGCGGCAAGCAGTTCGGGGTCAATCTTGTCCTTGTTCTTTTGCAGATTATTCTCGAATCCAACAACATCGGTCACGATTATTTTGAAGACAGAAAAACTACCGTTGAGGCCGAGTTCTCGGGGCTCGGGCACGGTGTAATTCTCAGCTCCGTCCTGTAAAACAAACAGCCACGGTTCGCATGGCTGCTGATGATCCGGTTTGTACTTGAGTGGACCACCGCGAATGGTGGTCATGCTGATGCCGTCGGTGTAGCCGAAGTGGAGCCGAGAGGTGAAGGTGGGCTTACCGTCAATCACCTCCGTTAACGCCATCCCGTCGGCGCGGTAGATCTCCCGAAAAGCATCGCCTTCGGCAAACAGAGCAGACAGGCGTTCGCTGTAGCTAGTCATTGCCTCCGGACTGATGGCGTAAAGCGTCACCAACACGTGGTCGGCCCCCGTCCCGAAACCGCCGACCCATTTCTGTGGCGCACTCGCCCCGGTATCCCCTACAAAGGCCGCTCGTTCCGCCGCTCCCGCAATGAATGATTGGAACGACTGAAAGGAAAGCGTAGGGACGCGATCTTTGACTTCCAATGCGACTAGCCCCGACCACGTGATGCCCAGATTAAGGCAGTAGTCCGGCTTGTGGCTTGGGCGTTCGGCGAGATTGTCTCCCGGACCTGGAGCAAGGCCCACCTGCCACTCTTCTGCATTGGTTATCTGCGGCGCATCCGCTTCGTCACCACTGACGAGTCGGCCCAGCATCTTCCGTGCCGCCGCTGGGACGCCGACCGACAGCAGGAAATGCCTCACGATGGGCATCCTGTAACCGCGGAGAATGATCCCCTGAATATCATCGAGGTCGAGTATGGATTTCTCAGCCGATCCAGAATGGGCATCGCCGGCAGATGGATCGATCCGGTCGAGCAGGCGGCGGAAGAAACCTTCGCCCTCCTTTGCCTTTGGCTCATGTTCTTTGATGTCTTGGCTCATTAGCGTCTCTCCTACTTGATCCCGGACGAACACGTTCGGGTCTCCAGCTCGTTTCTCGACGATTGAAACTAGTGTGGTTCTCCGATGCCCGCGATAGGGCGAGGAGAAGTAAAATAGGAATCAGCCCAAGATTCTGCTCGAAGGCAACTCGGCTCTTGCCCCAGGACGGAGCTTCTTGAGCACCTTCGCTCTCTCTGCAGATCTGGGCCGAATCTTATAAGCAGGCTCTTGACGAGCTCGTTTTCTCATGCACAGATTACTTTCAGGTGAGCGAAGCCTACTACTGTCTCTTGTGACAGGTGGAGCAGTACCCTCTTTAATGGTGCGAACACCACAACTCTCAAACCCGTTCAGGGACTTCCTGCCTCGCAAACCTGTCACTTATGCCAGTTTTGCGACTCAGGGGTCAACGCCTACTCTGCTACAGAGATGGTCGCTGAGGCCTACGCGTTCCACTTCGTGGATGATTAGTCGCTGTTCTCCAAGAACTGGGGAACACATCCAAAGGAACGAGGCAAAGAATGAAAGTTCGCCTGATATCGCTCTGGACATTGCTTTTCCCAATGCTCCTCCTTCTCGGTTGTTCCAGTAGTCCTACGCCCTCCAACTCCACCTCCGGTCCTATAGCCTCGACTCCGTCGGCAGCTCAAGTGGACCTTGGCGCTGATCCACTGCCGTCATGGAACAAAGGGCCGGCGAAGCAAGCGATCATCAGCTTTGTCAAAAACACGACCGACAAGGCGAGTTCCCAATTCGTGCAGCCAGAGGATCGCATCGCCACCTTCGATCAGGACGGTACGACCTGGGTCGAGCAGCCCATGTATTCGCAATTGTTATTTATGCGCGACCGGCTGGTTGCTCTTGCACCTCAGCATCCGGAGTGGAGTAAAAGGCCTTTATTCAGAGGTCTAATCGTCGGAGACATCGGGGCTTTGGCGAAAGCCACGGACAAAGACCTCCAGGATATAAGCGACGCAACCCAAGTCAGCATGCCTGTGGATGAGTTCGCCGGCATGGTGAAGAGCTGGATGGCGACCGCCAAGCATCCGCGCTTCGATAGGCCTTATCCGCAGATGGTGTACCAGCCGATGCTGGAGGTAGGTAAGTATCTACGCGATAACGGCTACCGGACCTACATTGTCACCGGAGGCGGGCAGGAATTCGTGCGCACTTATTCGCAACCGGTATACGGTATCCCCCAAGACCAGGTCATCGGCTCAGTGCTCAAGACCCAATACACCTACGACAAGCAGGGACAGCCCGTCCTCATTCGGACGAAGGACCTATTGCTGAACGACAACGGCGTCGGCAAAGCGAAAGATATCTATCTCTTCCTCGGACAACATCCGAAGGCGGCGTTTGGCAACTCGACTGGCGATCAGCAGATGCTGGAATACACCCAGGCGGGAGGCGGCGCGTCGCTGGAGATGCTGGTCCTGCACGATGACGCCCAGCGTGAGTATGCCTATGGGCCGGCCCAGGGACTGCCCGATACCAAGGTCGGCAAGTTCACGCAGACTTTGTACGACGAGGCCAAGGCCAAGGGGTGGACTGTTATCAGCATGAAGAACGACTGGAAGCACATTTTTGCCTGGGAGAACTGAGTTCATCCGACCCACGGAACCACGACTCCCGCATCGCGGCCGAACTGCCCGCAAAGCCACCTATAGGATGAAGCGATGGGTTCTGTGGCGCGCTCTACTTTGATGTTGCTGGCGGCCTTCCTGCTTGTCTTCAGCCTGAATGGGCAGGAAACCTGCAGCGAGGAGGTGAAACTTCTCCTTTCCCCGACGCAGGTGCAGGCTGCGATTCTGGACCTCCGGGCTCGGGGAGAAACTCATGGCCGTGTCTATTTCTATGACGTACCGGGTCTCGACCTGCTCGCGAGCGGCGTGATTCTTCGCTTAAGGGAGGGCGCGGAAATTGACATCACGGCAAAATTGCGACCCGTCGCCGGCGAGAGATTCCTCGATCCCTCCGGCGGGCGCGAACGCTACAAATGTGAAGTGGATTTGAACGATGGGGTCGAGAATCAGTCGTTTTCTGTGCAAAACAAGTATGTTGCAGCAAAGGTGCCGGAGACGGGAGAGGAGTTCTTTCAACTGCTGACCGAAGGACAGAAAACACTGCTGGAGCGCTCGAAGGTCCAGATTGATTGGAAGCGTGTCAAGCGCGTCGCAGAGATTCAATCGACGACCTGGACCACGCGTGCGCAACCCCCTCTTGGCAAGCTGAGCCTGGAGCTTTGGGAGTGGCCGAGTGGAAGCGTTCTCGAAGTCTCAGCAAAGGTGGCGCCGGATGCCGGGCAGTCCACCTACGTCGCACTGCGGGATCTCGCGAACAAACATGGGTTGGCATTGAGCATGAATCAACGTTCCAAGACCGCGATCGCATTGGAACTGATCACCGCAGCGCATCGATAGTGGCGTTATTTGGCGCGCGACCCTCCAGGACCTAAAACGGTTGCAACCTTAAAGGAACTCTATCTACTCACCTGTCATTAGAGACAGTTGTAAGGTTCACCGACCGCCATTAGTGTGAGCCTAAGCTGCCGCGACGGAGTGTCCTGTACAAGTCTTTGCAGGAGTTCGGCCCGATCTGGATACTTAGCTGCTCTTTCAAGAGTCACCGTGGTCACAGCCTTCAAAAGGAATCCTCATGTCACTCGCAAACAAAGTTGCAATCGTCACTGGCGGCAATAGCGGTATTGGCAAAGCCATCGCGCTCGCGCTCGCGAAGCACGGTGCAAGTGTCGTTATCGACTACGTCTCTCATCCCGAGGCGACAGAAGCGCTAGAACAAGAGATCGTCGCTTTAGGTGATCGCGTTATCGGAGTGGATGCCGACGTCAGCAAGCTGGTTGACCTGCAAAAGCTCGTTGGTTCTGCAGTAGAGAAATTTGGCCATGTCGACATCATGGTGAACAACGCCGGGGTAGAAACCCGCACCTCGATTCTCAACACAACCGAAGAGCAATACGAGAAAGTACTTGAAATCAATCTAAAGAGTGCGTTTTTTGGTACCCAGTTTGTCGCCCAACAGATGATCAAGCAGGGCGGCGGAGGCCGAATTATCAACATAACTTCCATCCACGAAGACTGGCCAATGCCCGGCAACACACCGTATTGCCTCTCGAAAGGCGCAATGCGCATGTTGACCCGCACGGCAGCTGTGGAACTCGCTCCGCACAACATCCTGGTTGTGGGCGTGGCGCCGGGCGCAGTCGCGACGCCGATCAATCTCTCCACAATGACCGATCCCGCACTGATGGCTAAATTGAATGCTGCCATCCCGCTGGGCCGAATGGCGAAACCCGAAGAAATCGCCAGCGTGGTTGCCTTTTTGGCCGGAGATGGGGCCACCTACATAACGGCTACGACCATAATCACTGACGGCGGCATGATGCAGAGCAGTCCTGGGCTATGAGCAGCGCATTCTCCGAATAAGCCAGCATCGAACCCCGTCGTTGGATGACTCGGGTCAATATGGCAAAAGCGTTGGGTGGGGTTCCCCAGTGTTCAAAAAGGGAATGACGTGCTGCTCATCAAATACATCAATGGATGAGCATAGAGGGTCGGCTTCTCCACCGCTTTCCTTTTCCACGTTTGATGCGAAAGATGCGGTTTTGCCGCTGCACGGGATCGTAAACCACCGCTCGTTCGCCGAAGTCAGAGCATGCTAGCCTTGAGACCTGACGCATGAATGACTTCTCCTCATTGATCGAGCACTACGGATACGTCGTCATCTGCCTAATTGTTTTTGCGGAAGCCATCGGTGTGCCAGTACCGGGCGCAGTGGCTCTTGTTGCGGGCGGAGCTGCTGCGGCGGCGGGTACCCTGTATGGGCCGGCGGTCGCGTTGTTTGCAGTCGCTGCGATGTTGTCGGCCGACTCACTCCTTTACATCCTCGGCCGCCATTTGGGATGGACGATCTTGAAATTTCTGTGCCAGGTTTCTGTCGATCCGGAAGGATGCGTTCTGCGCTCCGCGGAATCGTTCTATAAACGTGGACGGCTCACGCTGTTGATCGACAAGTTCATTCCCGGGGTAAGCACGATGGCCGCGCCGCTGGCTGGGAGCATGAAAATGCGGTTCTCTCAATTCCTGGGGCTGGATTTCTTGGGCGCTAGCCTCTATGCGCTCTCATATGGCGCAATCGGATTCATCTTTCGCGATTTCGTGGCGAAGATCGTCAGTGGGTTTCGCGCAGCAGGACATGCGGTCGAGATTGTAATCATCATTGCCCTGATTGCGTTTATAGGTTATCGGATTTCGTTGTACTGGAAGCAACGCGCCGATCGGGTTGTACCACGCGTAGAGGTACAGATATTGGCGGCGAAGCTGCAGACAGAAGGCCCGGGAAAGATACTGCTGGCCGATGTGCGCAGCCATGGTTATTACAGTGCGGGCGCTGTCCGCATTCCCGGCTCGATTCGCGTCGAGCCCAACAACCTCAGCGCCGAAATAGCACTATTCCCTCGAGACAAGGACATCTACCTGTACTGCACTTGCCAGAAGGAAGCGACGAGCCGTAGCGTGGCGCATCTTTTACGGGAATGGGGATTTCAGGCATTTGTCATCGTAGGCGGCCTAGCAGCCTGGCGCAAAGCGGGAAATCCGCTCGAGACTGTGCCCGAGACCGATGTAGTGCATCTTCCAACTTTCAGCCGATAAGTCCCCAGCATAGCGGGGCGTGGCTGCACGCCCGAAACGAGCTGCCCACGCTTAGAGAAAGGTATGCTCTGCGCCGGAAAGGATCGTGCCCTAACTTCGAACGCAACCCACATCTCACCCTTACCTACCGACGACTACTCAGCACGAATCGGCGCTGGCGGTACGACGGTCTCAACCAATCCTGTCGCCACGTCGTAGACGAGGCCGGAAACAAGCCACTGGCCCGGCAACGCGGGAATCGTCTTGAGCCAGGCAACATCGCCGGCAACCGCCGCGCGGGGATCGGTGACCGTCTTGGTCTCGACGTTCCCTTCCTCGATTTGGAAATAGTGCGCCAGCATAGGATGGTCGCCCGCAAGGCGAGTGATGCCGCAGTCGGTGTGATGAAGGACGACGAGGTGGAACTCACCGCCGCCTCCTGCAACCTTACCCATAACCTGGCCGATGCGCCCGAGCATTGCCAACTCTTGCAGCAGCACCGGAGTAATTCGGCCGCCGATGTTACGCAGCACGAGGGCCTCGCCGGGTTTGAGTCCAAGCAGATGAGCAGGGTCCACACGCATATCTGCGCAACCGATGATCATTGCCTTGAGATTCGGCGTCGCGTCGGGAAGAGAAGGCATAAGCGCGCCTGCGGCAGACTGCCGAGCGGCAAAGTCTTTGTTGCGTTCTAACATGCTGTCGAGAGTGCTCATGTTGATTCTCCTCGAAGCTTTGTCGAGCCTCAAACTTAACAATAAACCATCCCGCTGGAGCAAAAGCCGACTCAGCCACGCAGGTTACTGCGGCTGAAATTTCTCTCCGCGTTTGCATCTGATCTGCTCCTTGCAGATGAGCAGGATCGGATTTCTTGAGCGGGACGCCTGGATGACGTTGGGGACCAATCCCATGGTGCCGCATCGGTGGACACAAGCCGGCTTCTCGTGACTCACCACCATATTTCAGATTAGGGGTTACTCCGTCCCCTTTAACTCTGAGAGTTTATCTGCCCCTTCGCTAGACGCGCCAAGATGGAGCGAGGTTACAACCAAGATCACCAGATCGGCGATGAGATCGTCCGGACTTTGCCTACATATTTGTACCAGTTGTAACCTTTTCTCTTCCCCTCAATCATATGAGGGCTTTCACTCAATCAAGCCGATGCTCTGAAGATTGAGACTAGGGCCAGCAATGGACCGAAGAGGGCCAGAGAATCTCTGGTCCACACCACATGAACCAATAACTTGGGAGAAGACATGGACCTTTTTGCAATATCAGCCACACTGGAAGCACGACCGGGTAAAGAAGGTGAAGTCGAAGAGTTCCTGAAATCCGCGCAACCATTGGTTATGGAAGAAGCAGGAACGACGACATGGTTTGCCTTTCGCATCGGACAGGCCACGTTCGGCATCTTCGATACATTCGCGAATGAAGCAGGACTGCAAGCGCATCTGAACGGCGCGATTGCCAAGTCACTCTTCGCCAAAGCTGAAGAATTATTTGCTAAATCACCGCAGATTCAGCAGGTAGAGATCTTTGCGGCCAAGCCGCTTTAGGTCGTTTGGACGATCACCATAGCGCATCAGATAGCGCCCCGTCTTCAACAGCGGCGACGGAAACTACCTCTACACGCTCAACTCCGGCACAGGTTCTGTCGGCATCTACAGCATCAATTCCGATGGCACCCTCAGCAACCCAGGTGACATCGAAGGCTTACCAAAGACCGTAGGCTTCAATGGTATCGCTGCACTGTGATTGCAATGGGCTTAGGCCCGTTGGCGGCCCACGCAGGTAAGTTCCCTTGCCTGCGTGGGCTCGAGTCTCGCTCAACGAGCGTCTCCCTCGATATTTCTATAGCGCTCCGGAAGAATCATGTATCCGGACTGACACAATCGAGTCCCGGAGTACAGGCGTTTTCATTTACCTTCGGATGACTACCCGAGCGTGCAACATCTGGCTAAGACCGGGTTACCGGATTACTTGAAAGCACGTCAAGCGGCACCAGACGGGTTGAAGGTCAAATCACGGGTTCAGGTCGGATTGTCGCCAACTCGGACATTACACCCGTTTTGGGGTAACTTCCGGGTGGGCGGTGATTTGACCGGAACCGCAGAATTCAACTCCATGAAGGTGACAGAAAGATCTTGTCGCTGCTGGTTGAGTTCGCAAGCTTGATGAGCGCTCAAGTTCGTGCTATCGACAACGCACTTTGCGGCTCGCCAACCGAGCAAGTGCGGATTTCCCCTTATAACGAAGAGGCGGCGGCCGACGCGATTGCCCGGCTCAGGACCTTGCTCGAAGCGAGTGATGGCGATGCCGAAGAGTCATTCCGCAGTCTGCACGACGCCGTCGCAAGTGCCGTCGAAAAGCCGCACCTGGACAGTCTGAGCGAATCGATCAACAACTTCAACTTCGACCAAGCGCTAGTGAAACTGGAAGAGATCGCCAATTGTTGCAGGCAAATAGGGGGAAATCATGAACCAGGCTGAGCAGAAGAAGATTGTCCTGGTGGTGGATGATGCTCCCGCTAACATTCAAATCGTCAAGTCGATCCTGAAAGATCTATATAAGATCCGCGTCGCAACCAGCGGCGCGAAAGCACTGGAGTTGGCGAAAATTACGCCTCCGCCCGACCTGATCCTGATGGACGTTATGATGCCGGAAATAGATGGGTACGAAGTGTGTAGACATTTGAAACAGGGCCCGGAAACGCGGGATATACCAGTCATATTTCTTACCGGACAGACGCATGTCGATGAGGAGACGAGAGGATTCGATGTAGGGGCAGTGGACTATATTCACAAACCGTTTTCCCCCGCGGTCGTAAAAGCGCGTGTGCACACTCACCTCATGCTTCGCGGGGTCCGCGAACAGCTCGCACAGCAGCTGCTCTCGATCCAAAAGGAATTGGAAACAGCGCGACAGATCCAATTGTCGATTCTTCCCTCTGAGATCCCGAAAATCGAAGGTCTGGATATTGCTGCACGCTACGTCCCCATGACCGCGGTCGCCGGCGATTTCTACGACTTCATCGTGGTAGATGAAAAACGCATCGGGATTCTGGTGGCCGATGTCTCCGGACACGGAATGCCTGCCGCGCTTATCGCCTCGATGCTGAAGATTGCACTCTCCGCTCAGGACGCGCACGCGGCCGATCCGGCGAAAGTGCTGTTGGGTCTGAATCAAGCGCTGTGCGGAAAGTTCCAGCACCACTACGTCACCGCAGCCTACCTGTTCGTGGACATGCGGAAGCGAACCCTTACTTACGCCGGCGCGGGCCACCCACCCTTGCTTTTGCGCGATGGATCATCCAAACGCGTGCGGGATGTGGCGGAGAACGGTTTGTTTCTGGGAAGATTCCCGTTTGCAACTTATTCTTCCGTGGAGTTGCCCCTCAACGCTGGTGATCGGGCGCTGCTCTACACCGATGGAATACCGGAAACAACGAACCCCGCGGGAGTCGAATTTGGCAGCGGCTGTTTGAAGCAGTTTCTGGCGGCGGAACAAAGCACCTCAGCGGATCATTTCGCCGCTCAACTGCTTGAGGAGTTGTCCCGTTGGTCGGCTCGGCGTTGTGCTGACGAGTTGGATGACGATATTACGATGGTGGCAATCCAGGTAAAAAGCGATTGAGGCGGTTTCGCGACAGAACATCGTGAGGAGGATGGTGCCGGCGTGTGGAAGAAGACGATGGGTTTTGCCCTGAAAAGATCAAGCACCCCCGTGGCCGATGCAGCAGGCGTATGCCTTCGGGAGCCGTCCTGGGACCCGCCTCTATGACCTGTTGCATTACGGGACACGTCTCGGCCACGACGACTTGACGCAGTGGCGTTGGTGCGCGTTTAGCGTCGGCTCCGCGAGAACACAATATGATCATACGCCTACCAGATTTTAAGTATCCCCTATGTACTTTTGCTAGTGCCCCCTGCAAATACAAGTGTCTAGCCTTGTGAGAACGCCAGCAAAAGGCACACCTGCGGGTAAGTGTCTAATGTTGGGGTCGTATGCCGCGGGAATTTTCGATTTCTATTGTTTTCGAAACGAGGAGAAACAATGGTGAAGTGGAGTCATATGAGCAAGTTCGCTTTATTGCTTTCCCCACTGGCGTTGAGTTTGGGAGCCGGAACGTACGCCCAGGAACAGTACCCGATGCTGGATAAGGTCGCCGACAAGGTCGTGGCAAAATACACCAGCACCCCCTGCGAACAATTGTGGCAAAAGAAACAAGCACCACCACAGCCGCCTTCGCCACAGGAACAAAGGGCAATACAGTTCTTGAAGACCGATCCGCAGATGCGCGCTGTGTTTATCAACAGAGTTGCACCCCCCATCGCCAACAAGATGTTTGAGTGCGGATTGATTCCATAATTCCTGGCTCCGAGCTGCCCACACCTGTCGCAAGTGACAGTACCCAATCGCTTTCGATCGGAGTGAACTTTAGAGGAAGCATGAAAGGTGTCCAGGGGCAGGGCGATGCGCCACCCTTGGTGTTGCCCATCGCGGAGCGGGGGCAAATGGATGCAACGTTACGCAGCATGAAACGGTGATGCAGAAGCGCAAAAAGCATGGATGCCTTTCACACTGTGATCGATATTGGGGCCTCGGCCGTAGAAGCGATGGGGGTTCTTCTTATCCTTGCCGCATTTCTCTGGGCGTCGGTCAGCTTTATTATTCACGCGCGCCAAGAAGTCGGGAACCGGTATGAGCGTTACAAGCTTGCTTTGGGCAGAGCCCTCTCACTTGGATTGGAGTTTCTTGTTGCTGCGGATGTGATCAAGACCGTGACTACAGCTCCTTCTTTTACAAATATTGGAGTCCTGGCGGCGGTGATTGTGACCCGGACCTTCTTGAGCTGGTCTCTCGCGGTAGAAATGGAAGGCCGATGGCCGTGGCAGCGGGCGGCTGTTGCCAACCCCGAAGTGACGGTCTGAGAGGAGAAACAGCGATGGATCCTATAATTACGCGCGTCGCGCACAACATGGTTGAACGAGTTACCGGCCCGATGAAATTCCGTCTCTTCCTGCAACCCGGCATGGCCACCTTCTTTGCCATCCGCGGTGGACTGCAAGACGCCAAGGAATGCAAGCCACCCTATTTCTGGGGTCTCTTCACCGACAAGGGCGAACGCGAGGCGATGCTGGAGAACGGTTGGAAACACGTAGGGAAAGTGTTCATCCTCGCCATCGTACTCGACGTGGTCTATCAGCTCATCGAGCACCGGTGGACCGTCTATCCGGGCGAGGCAGTACTGGTCGCGATCATTCTGGCGATCGTGCCCTACCTATTGATACGAGGACCTGTCAATCGCATCGTTTGCGAAAAACGCAAAGTAGTCAAGGAACGATTGGCGGGAGATTAAAGGCGCACATGGTTGCCAACTACCAAACCGCACACCCGGTGAGTGGGCACGACCCACCCACATGAGCATTCCAACTTTGTGCAGCCTCAAAGTTTTACCCGGCCAAGGCCGACAACTCAGCGCAACACACTCAACCTAAAAAGGAATAACCCATGGCTAAACAACCAAATATCCTGATCCTCTGGGGCGATGACATCGGCACTTGGAACATCAGTCACTTCAGCCGAGGCATGATGGGCTACACCACCCCAAATATCGATCGTGTTGCCAAAGAAGGCGTCACGTTCACCGACTACTACGGCCAGCAGAGCTGTACGGCTGGACGCGCGTCTTTCATCTGCGGCCAGAACCCACTCCGCACCGGATTGACCAAAGTCGGCATGCCCGGCGCCACAGTCGGACTTCAGCCCGAAGACCCGACCATAGCCGAACTGCTCAAGCCGCTCGGATACGCCACGGGCCAGTTCGGGAAGAACCATCTCGGCGATCGCAACGAGTACTTGCCGACCGTGCACGGATTCGACGAGTTCTTTGGCAATCTCTATCACCTGAACGCCGAAGAAGAACCAGAATTGCCCGACTATCCCAAGGACCCGAAGTTCCTAGCGAGGTTCGGCCCCAGAGGTGTTCTTCACTGCTTCGCAACCGACAAAGATGATCCAACGACTGACCCCCGCTGGGGCAGAGTAGGCAAGCAGACCATTGAAGATACAGGCCCCCTCACCAAGAAGCGCATGGAAACTGTCGATGAGGAGATTACGGCAGGCGCTATCGGCTGGATGGAAAAGCAGGTCAAAGCGGATAAGCCCTTCTTCCTCTGGTACAACTCAACCGCCATGCACTTCAGGACCCACCTAGCCGACAAGAACCGCGGCAAGAGCGGCCAAGACGACTACAGCGATCGCATGGTCACTCACGACGAACAAATTGGGGAGATCCTCAACAAAGTCGATGAGCTCGGCATCGCCGACAACACCATCGTTATGTATTCCACCGACAACGGACCGGAGAACGACACCTGGCCCGATGGCGCGAATACACCGTTCCGCAGCCAAAAGGACACCAACTGGGAAGGCGCATGGCGCGTGCCGGCATTCCTCCGCTGGCCAGGCAAGATCCCCGCGGGCTCGGTGCTGAACGGCATCGTTACCCACCAGGATATGCTGCCCACACTGCTGGCCATTGCAGGTGATCCGGACATAAGCACGAAGCTTCTAACCGGTTACAAAGCCGGGGACAAAACGTTCACGGTACATATCGACGGCTTCAATATGCTGCCCTATATCACTGGTCAGGTGAAGGAGAGCCCCAGGGAATACTTCTTCTACATCAGCGATGATGGCGGCGTCATGGCAGTCCGGGTCGGCGATTATAAACTGGTGTTTGAAGTACAGCGCGCACTCTCAACGCAGGTTTGGGCAGAGCCCATGGTGAAGCTGCGGCTTCCGCACATCTTTAACCTCCGTCGGGATCCGTTCGAGCGCGCCGACTACAACTCCAACGTCTACTTCGATTGGATGATCAACCACGTCCCCCAACTTTATCTGTGCCAGGCGGTCGTGGCGGGCCAGATCGAAAACTACGTGAAGTATCCGCCTCGCCAAAAGGCGGCTTCCTTCAACCTCGACGCGGTGATGGCCTCGTTGCATCAAACGCAGGCCGCCGTGGCGGGACACAAATAGAGCGGGCGAGCACGACGGTGCATTTGCCAGCTCTGCTTGTCCATCAACAACCTGCTAAGGGGAGACCGACGCACCTCCCCTTAGCGAAAGCCTGATAGACAAGTTTCCCCGGCAGACAATCATCTGCCGGGGAATTTTTTCATGTAGCATTTGCCATGAGCCGACCAGCAGAATACAACTCGCCGTTTGCTGATGTAGCAGAGCAGGTGCAGGATTTTTACGACCGTTATCCCTACCCTCCGCCGGTCGAAAGTCTGGATCAATATCAACGTGCATGGCAGGACCAGCGGAAGCGCCGGGCTGATTATCACCTCTTTTGGCCTGGCAGGTCTTACAAAGAAAACTATTCCGTCCTCATCGCCGGCTGCGGAACATCCCAGGCGGCGAAGCATGCGCTTCGCTGGCCTGCAGCTCAGGTCACCGGCGTCGATATCAGCACGACTAGTGTGCAATGGACGAAGACGCTCAAGCGCAAATATAGCTTGACCAATCTTCAGATCTATCAACTTCCCATCGATCGCGTTAGCGAACTGGAGAAGACCTTCGACCAGGTTGTCTGCACCGGAGTTCTCCATCATCTCGCCGACCCGGACGCCGGGCTCGCAGCCCTGCGAGGCGTGCTCAAACCAGACGGAGCCATGCATCTGATGGTGTATGCGCCGTACGGACGGACCGGTATCTATATGCTGCAGGAATTCTGCAGACGGACTGGCATCTGTGCTACCGATGAGGGAATAGGGGATCCATCACTGTGCTCCGGGCGTTGCCTCCGGGCCATCCCTTGGAAGCTTTGTTGCGCCAGGCCCCGGATTTCCAGCAGGAGTCCGCGTTGGCCGATGCTTTGCTGCACCCGCAGGACCGTGCTTATTCTGTGCCGCAATTATTGGATTTTATCCAGCGGGCAGGTCTCACATTCGGCCGGTGGGTAAAACAAGCGCCCTACTCCGCTCGATGTGGCGTGATGGCGCGTCTCCCTCAATCCGTGCGAATAGCGGAGCTCTCCCCGGCAGAGCAGTTCGCGGCTGTCGAGCTTTTTCGAGGAACGATGGTTCGGCACAGCGTTATCGTCCATCGGAACGATAGTCCCAGCCCTATTCCACCAATCAGCTTTGCAGGCGACTCATGGATGAGCTATGTGCCTATTCGAATGTCAGAAACGATCTGTGTTCAAGACCGGCTACCAGCGGCCGTCTTGATTAACCAAAACCATACCTACACGGATCTTATTATGACCATCGATGCAACAGAAAAGCTGATGTTCGATGCCATTGACGGGAGCCGTAGCATTCGCGACATCCTGGAAACAACGCCGCCGGCTTCGACCGGACAGCGGCAACCGGACGCACGCAGCTTCTTCGAGCGGCTCTGGTGGCATGATCAGGTAGTGTTCGACGCATCGCGATCTTGAGCCGCCACGGTTATGTCTCAACCACCGCATCCTGCCCGCGGAATTCCGGGTAGATCTGCTGGGCAGCACGGTATGCCGCTCGCACGAGGATCCCGGCATAAGTAGGAAATGAGAGCGGAATTCTGGCCATGCTGTCCACCCGCAGGCCTCCGGCTATGGCGAACGCCACCACCTGGGCGATCTCAACGGCGCGCTCGCCCACGACGTGGCAGCCCAGGATTTTGCCAGTCGCGCGGTCAACTATCAGCTTGCAGAACCCGGCCGTGCGACCGTCGATGATCGTGCGCGCCGTTTCGTCGAAGCGCACGATCGACAGTACCACGTCGTGCGTTTCACGAGCCTTCGCCTCCGTGATCCCTACCTGCGCATATTCCGGCTCAGTGAAGCTGCCAATCGGACTTACCAGGTCTCCGATGGTCATGGTTGCACCTTGCACAGCGTTGGTGGCAGCCACGAAGCCATCATGGACCCCCTGCGGGACAAGCATCAGGCGGCCGGTGATGTCACCCGCCGCAAAGATGTTCGACGCGGAGGTCTGGAGTACGTGTCGACCTGCACATAGCCCCGAGCATTGGTCTCGACGCCTGCCGCCGGCAGGTTCAGGCCGGCTGTGTCGGCCACCCACCCGATGGCCACAACCACGAGAGCAGCCTCTACGCTGTCGCGGGCCCCCTCCTTGGTGAAGTTCATACGCACACCGCTCGGGGTCTTCTCGAACGACTCGATGCTTCCGAACCTCTCGCGCACAATCATGCCTGACTCGCGAAATGCGGTGGCAACCACGGGAGACGTCTTCATCCTCGGTCGGCAGGATACGGGGACCGGCTTCAAACAGCTAACGCGTGAGCCTAAGGCCTGGAAGATGGACGCCACCTGCGCGCCGGTCGCTCCTGCTCCGACAACAAGCATCGAGGCGGAACTGCAGCCAGGCTCCATGCGTCGCTATGTGTGGAAGTCAATTCGAAACCAGGAATGGGCAGCCTCCGGCTCGTTCCGCCCGCGCTCAGGATGATTTTATCTGTTCGCAGCCGCAGCCCGCGCCCAGTCTCGATCGTGTGCCGTCGACAAACCGCGCGGTGCCGGAATTGTCGTACATCGTAACTCCCACATTTTGCAGTTGCTCGCGCCGGGCAGCATGTTCGCGCACGTCATGGACCACCTCGCGCGTGCGCGCGAGCAGCCGGGAATAATCCAGGATAGGCTCGCTCACAGAGATACCATACGTGCCGAGCTGCTTAACTTCTCGAAGCAACCGCGCTGCCTGGGCAAGTACCCGCACGGGAATGGGGCCGTCATTCGCCGCCATACCCCCTACCTCCCCGCGGGTGACCAGAACCGTTTGGGCGCCCAACTCTGCAGCCGGAGTGCAGCAACCATGCCGGCCGGCCGGCGCCAATGACTACGACATCCATCAGGCTCTCCCTCTAAAAAGCAGTGCTCTTTGTTTAGGAATTGTTTACCTGTCTTAAGTGACAGTTATCGATACCGTCGCACGTTGTTTAACTGGCTATCGTGGCTTACTTATGACTCCTGTCGCGCTTGCTCCGTGGAAATCCGATTGGCTATGGAGCATACCGCTCATTGTTGTGACGATAGTCTTCCACTCCTCTGCTCTTGGGCTGCTCAGCCGGGGACTGCTTATCATCCTAAAAGATGACCGGAAAAAACGTCTCCCCCGTGCCCTGTCTATTCTTGTGGTTGGCGGATCTTCACTTTGCACCATATGCCTGCATGGTCTTGAAGCGTGGATGTGGTCCATCGCTTACCATCTGCTTGGCACACTGGGCGTCGGCGACCGCAAGGACGCGATGCTGTACTCGATAAGCGTCATGACCA
>CAWBBY010000022.1:0-102615 GCA_963787145.1 uncultured Acidobacteriaceae bacterium | reverse complement strand
ACAAAGGGAGCGGGCAAGAGCGTCAGCAACAGAAGCGCGAGCGCGACTACGGCAAGCCAGCGGTGTTTGCCCCGCAAGCGCGGGAAATAGGGAACATGGGGATGACGCATTGCCGGTAGCAGCAGGATTGCTCCCCACAGCACCCATCCGGTCCACAGCATCACGCCCATGCCCAACAACAGCACGGGTACGACGAACGTCAGCCGGCGATGCCACCGGGGCGAAACCGCATACAGAATGTGGCCGCCATCCAATTGGCCCGCGGGAATGAGGTTGAGCGAGGTCACAAAGAGGCCTACCCAACTCGCTATGAGGATAGGGTGGGGAAGCAGGTTGGCCAGCACAGGCACACCCGGAACCCAGGCCGCGAGGATGCGGTCCAGGAGCGCGACGGTCAACGGTTGGTGAAACTGGACCACCGCCGGAGCCGTTCCGGCGTCGACTGGCCGGGAGAGCAGGATGCCTAGGATCGTGGTGGGGAGCGCTACCAGGTATCCGGCAATCGGTCCTGCGATGCCTACTTCGATCAGCGCCCGGCGCGAAGGAATAGGGGAGCGGATCCGGATAACCGCTCCGGCGGTACCGCTGAGCGTAGGCGCGGGCAATACATAGGGCCACGAAGCGCTAATGCCGTGGCGCCGGCAGAGGAAGTAATGCCCCGCCTCGTGGGCCAGCAAGATCCCTAAGAGCGCCAACGAGAAAGACCAGCCGCTGGGCAGCGCCGAGGGATGATTCCAGATCCAGTGGAGCGGGAAAAGATCACTCTCGTTGGCCAACGGCGGCCGGTCCAAGCGAAAGTTGCGCATGAGCAGTGCACCTGTGCTCGCGGTGGTGACGATACTCACCACCAGCAGGCATAGCGGCAGCCAGGCAATGGAGTGGTGTGCCTTCTGAGGAAAATCCGCGTGCTCTAGAGGACGCGGCAGGAGCGGATCGTCCCCGGATTTCCTGCACGAGGCTCCAAGCAGGTTAGCGTGTGCGGCTTTCATTAAGGAAAGCCGCATTAAATTCGCCAACGCCAACGAGTTCGACAGGAAATCCGGTCCGCAGTGGTCGGTGCTGCCATGGGCCGGGGCTATGAATCCAGCAGGTGAAGTTCCTTGCCTGGCTTGAAGCGAACAGCCTTGCCTGGAGTGATGGTGACTTCCGCACCGGTCCGCGGATTGCGGCCAATCCCTGTCTTGCGTGGGCGCACGTTGAAAACCCCGAAACCTCGGAGCTCAATCCGGTCGCCCGAAGCGAGAGCCTTTTTCAGGCTTTCGAAAACCGTGTCGACAGCAGCTTCCGCCTTATTGCGCGGTAGTCCGGTCTTGGCGATTACTTGATGGATGATGTCCTGTTTAATCAATGCCTTTACCCCGAGGGATGTGTAGGTAACTGCAATGCCGGAGCTACGTCCTCATCGTATAGCGTGTTTCCTCTATGGTCCAGCAGCTTCCAAACTCGGGTTTCCTGTGGGCTTGCGGCTTCGGCGCGCTTCATGCGGTTTTCCTTAAAGAAAACCGCACACGCGGTCGTGTCCAGTGCAGCGTAGAGGAATCCGGGTCAGCGGCCTGGCACTGCAAATGATTGTCAACGACCCCGGGCTGCCGTAAGATGCAGTTTCCAGCATCAGGCCCCTCATACCTTTTTCACCGCGCTCGGCTTTGCCGGGCCGGCTTTCTCTTAAGGAGTTGCATGTCGATTCAGTCCCGCCCTTGGATTGCCCGGATTTCCTGTACGCGGCTCCAACCATCGTCCACGTGTGCGGCTTTCATTAAGGAAAGCCGCATGAAGTACATCAACGCCACCGAACTGCGCAGGAAATCCGGGGTTCGCGAGCAGTCTTTCGTCACCGTCACTGGCGCCTCGGTTCTTTTCCCATCCAATCCCTGCGTGTTGCCAAAGTTGTGATGGCTGAGCCAACCAAATTACCTTCCCGCTTGCGGGTGGCGCTGCTCGAGCCCGAGCCCATCCGAGTGCAGGGTTTTGTCACCCTCTTTCAGGATCATCCCCGGATCGAATTTGTGGTCTTCGAGCTGGCGCAGTTTCTGGCTGATCAGGAATTCAAGCTGGCCTTGGTCGGCCTCCACGGAGACAAGCTCCCGCTACCATTGGTGGCCACCATCCATGGTCTGCGGCCGGATGTCCGCCTCATCGTCATGGGCCCGGAAGCCAACGATGAAGTCATATTGCAGGCGATCACCTCGGGGGCCAAGGCGTATCTCGAGGCCAATGCCACGGCCCAGCAGGTCGAACAGGCGATAGAGATCGTCAGCCAGGGGTCCATCTGGGCCCCACGACGGGTATTGTCCATTTTCGTCGATCGCGCGACCAAGCCTTCCCGCTCTGCGACCCCAGCTTCGGCTCAGTTCACTGCTCGGGAGACTGAGGTGCTCAAGCTCCTGGTCGCCGCTCGATCCAACCGCGAGATTGCCAGGACGCTGGGCATTGAAGAGCGAACGGTAAAAGCGCATGTGGCCAAACTCATGCGTAAGGTGGGTGTGGAGAACCGCATCGCCCTCTCCATCTATGCAGTTACCAACGCCATCGTGGCCCCGAACCAGGAATAGCGTCGTTCCCGTTGGGGGTACTTTAGGTCAGGGTACCTTGGTGACATTGCCCGGTTACCATTCTTGGCAGAAAGTTACTTTAGAAACAACGCAGATCTGGGGACGGGGCTTCTGATGGCGAACTATGCAATCACCAGCCCCCACTTTTTGCCCCCCCGCCTACCCGTTACTCCTTTTCTGAAACGACTCAACTGCCTGCGAAATTTCCGCATCCGAGCAGCTAAGCTTGCCTTAGGCTTTCGTATAACAGGATGAAGGCTGAAGAACGCCCTGGAAGGTGTGCAACTGAGGAAGATTTCCTCTCGCTTAGTTGAATCGGCAGCGAATTTGGTAACGTGCGGATCAATGTCCCACCTGGAGATTTGAAAGAACATGAAACAGGTTTTTGCGATTTTTTGTGCGTTTGGAATGGCGCTCACTACTTTGTCTGCCTCTGCAGCTGACGATAAGGCAACGATAGAGGCGCGCATCGCCAGCGCGAAAGACGTCCTGGACGAGATCATGGCGACCCCGGATAAGGCGATCCCGAACCAGATCATGTCCCAGGCCACTTGCGTAGGTGTCGTTCCCAGTGTGAAGAAGGGCGCCTTCGTGGTGGGCGCGGAGTACGGTCAGGGTGTCGTCACGTGCCGCACTGGGCATGGCTGGAGCGCTCCTGCTTTTATCCTTATCGCCGGGGGAAGTTTCGGCTTTCAGATCGGCGGCCAATCCACAGACCTCGTTCTCGTTGCGGTCAACGATAAGGGGTTTCAGGATCTGTTGAAGAACAAGTTCAAGATCGGCGGCGACGCTTCGGCCGCTGCCGGCCCGGTAGGGCGCGACTCCCAGGCGGCGACCGACTGGAAGCTTAATGCTGAATTGCTTACCTATTCCCGCGCCAAGGGACTCTTTGCCGGCATCGACCTTACCGGAGCGGTGGTGACCGAAAATGCGGATGCCACGCGGACATTCTATGGCGTAGCCCACCCCGGCGCCCAGATCCTGAAGGGAGAAGTGCCAACCCCAGATGATGCCAAGCCCTTTGTGCGCACGGTGGCGGAGTACTTCTCCGACGTAAGGAAATAGCTTTCTCCCGTCTCCCATTGCTTGACACCACTTCTGTTCTGCAGAACTGCCCGGCGATCCCGGGCTTTTTTTGTCTGCCGCCGTTTAAACTGGAGTGGCTGCTGGGACCGGGGGACAGCTGTGGAAGCGGATGCGCAGACGACTGGAATTCATACTGGTGTGGACCCTGGTGAAGCTTCTCGGCTTGCCCCCAAGGGGTGTCGCCCGGGGAGTGGGAGCGCTGGTAGGCCGAGTCGCCTTGGTCCTCACTCCGCGTCTGCGCCGCGCCGGCCATCGTAATCTAGCTCTGGCTTTCCCGCAGAAGACTGCAGCCGAGCGGCAACAGATCCTGCGCAAACTCTACCGCAATCTGGGCTGGTTGCTGGCCGAGTTCTGCCAAATGCCGCGTTACACCCCGGGGATGACTAACAGCTTTATCCGCTATGAGGGGCTGGAGCACTACCTGGCGGCGCGCGATCAGGGTAAAGGAGTTCTCATCCTCACCGGTCATCTGGGCGCGTGGGAGCTATCGAGCTTCTATCACTCGCTGATGGGTTATCCCATGAGCATCGTCATCCGCCGCCTGGATAATCCGCTGGTCGACCACCTGGTCAATCACATCCGCTGCCTGCACGGTAACCAAGTGCTGCACAAGGACGACTTTGCCCGCGGCCTGCTGGCTTCCATGCGCCGCGGGGAGACGGTGGGCATCCTGATGGATACCAACATGACCCCGCCCCAAGGGGCGTTCGTCGATTTCTTTGGCCACCCGGCCTGCACCGGATCTGGAATGGCGCGCGTCGCCATGAAGACCGGGGCCCAGGTGTTGCCAGGGTTTCTGCTCTGGGAAGAGGCAACGCAGCAGTATGTGCTGCGCTTCGGCGCGCCCCTCAATCTGGCATGCAGCGGTGATGTGGAGGCGGACGCTGTCGCCCATACCGCCTTGTTCACCAAGGTGATCGAGGACTACATTCGCCAATACCCCGACCAATGGCTTTGGGTGCACCGCCGCTGGAAGACCCGGCCACAGGGCGATGCTGCGATCTACACTTGAGTCGGAATAGTCGGAACAGGAGCAACCACTTGCCTGCGACCATCACGCTGAGTCAACTGGCTGTAAGCCTCGGGGCGGAGGTCGATCGCGGCTCGGCGGACCCGGTCATCACCGGGGTCTCCAGCATAGCGGCGGCGGGGCCGGGATGCCTGGTCTTCGCCGAAGAAGAAGTATCTTTCGCCGCCGCGCTCGAGTCTTCTGCGGCTGCGGTTCTGGTGTCTGAGCAGGTTGGAGTCCCGAGCGGCAGCAAGCCGGTTCTGCGCGTTCCCCAGCCACGGCTGGCCTTTGCCCGGGCGGCGGTGTTGCTGCGTGGTGCGCCGCCCTCTCCATCCATCCACGCTACGGCTGTGGTTGCTCATGAAGCGCAGATTGCCCGGGACGTCTCGATTGGTCCCCATGCCGTCATCGAGGATGGAGCCAGCATTGGCGCGGCCACCACGGTCGGTAGCGGAGCAGTGATCGGCGCCGGCGTCTCCATCGGCAGCCATTGCCGCATCTACCCCCGGGTCGTCATCTACTCCGGCGTCACTCTTGGCAATCGGGTGGTGATCCATGCCGGCGCTGTGCTGGGCGCTGATGGCTTCGGCTACGTCCGCGATCGCACCAACGGAGAGTACACTCAGTTTCCCCAGCAGGGGACGCTGATCATTGAGGACGACGTTGAGATTGGAGCCAACACGACCATTGACCGCGGGGCTCTGGAGGAAACCCGGATCGCCCGCGGGACCAAACTGGACAACCTGATTCACATCGGTCACAACTGCAACATCGGACGCAATGTGGTCATTGCGGCGCAGACTGGCATCTCAGGTTCGAGTACGGTGGGCGACGGGGCGATCCTGGGCGGCCAGGTGGGCATGGGCGATCACGCTCTGATCGGCGCCGGGGTCATCGTCGGCGGGCAGGGCGGCATCCTTCCCAAGAAAAAACTTCTCGGACCGGGAATCGTCTTTTGGGGAACGCCGGCCAAGCCGGTCAGGCAATACCTGAAAGAATTGGCGACCCTGGCCCGGCTGGCGTCCAGAACCGGGGAAAAGTAGATGGCTATTGTGGTCGTGGGTGGGCATTCGCGCAGCGTCGGAAAGACCTCGGTGGTGGCCGCTTTGATCGCCCGGCTGCCCCAGCGCAACTGGACGGCGTGCAAGATAACCCAGTTCGGCCACGGTTTTTGCAGCGCCAATGGAGAGCCCTGCGATTGCCAGACGGACGAGCACACCATCGCCATCAGCGCTGAGCGCGATCCCAATACCGGCACCGACAGCGCCCGCTTTCTAGCCGCCGGGGCCAAGCGCTCGCTCTGGGTCCGCACCCGCATCGGCCGCCTGGCTGACGCCATGCCGCGTATTCGCCAGGAGATCGACGCGGCTGAGAACATCATCTTCGAGTCGAACAGCTTGCTGCAGTTTCTGCGTCCAGATCTGTACCTCACGGTCCTGGACTATGCTACAGCGGACTTCAAAGACTCCGCGCGGCTGTTCCTGGATCGCGCCGATGCCGTGTTGTTGCGTTCCTCCGGACAGGAACTCGTACCGCAGTGGAATCAGGTGTCTTTGCGGCTCCTGACAGGCAAGCCCCGCTTTTTGATCACGCCGCCTGATTTGATCGGCGACGACCTGGTCGCCTTTGTGGAGCAGAGACTTACGGGCAAAATTATCTAAAATAAAACACTTAAGCCCAATTAGATTCCGTCGGGATACGCCGTAGCAGGGGCTAAAGAGCATGCGTGAGAGCCGAGACCTGCCTAGCTCTAGGTTCGTGTTTGGGAATCGGGGGTCTCGGTCAAGTCCTTGTGTTCTCGAGAGTTGTACTACCGGACGCCAAAGGCAAGCTTTGAGGGTGTTTCTAATCTCTCAATTACATTTCTAGTTCTTAGTTGCCATGACACCGTGCCTTTTTGTCCTCCCGCTTGCGACGACGAACCCAGAGGGGAGAACTTTGATCCTGTTCGGCACGAAGCCGGTTTATGTTAAATCCAATCGCGGCCAAGGTAAATTCGACACCCACCTTCTGCAAGCCACGGAGACGGAAACGATGCAGATCTCGTTCGCTCTTCAAGACACCAAAGACTCCTTCTACAATCCCTTTTCGTTGCGCATAGATGCCCCGCCCAGCGCTGGTTCGGAACTTGGCCCGCATGTGTTTCATCTCTGGAGCTCGGGCACGGCCTTTTACCCGAACTCCTCTGTTTAAAGCCGCTGCCATATTGGAGTCGGGAATATAAGCATCGATGCCTTGTTGCTCCATCGCGGCCGCGTTGGCGTTGCTGTACAAGCCGGAATCAGCCACCACCTTGTCTGGCTTCTTCCCACAGTTCTGTTCTACAGCCCCCACCATCGGCTCCAGCGATGCGTTGTCGGTGGCCGCTTGCGTGACCCGCTGGGCCAGGATGAATTGATCCTCTGAAACCGCAATATCAGCGGTGTATCCAATCACCGAGTGTCCCCGTTTCTGCAACACCCGGCTATCCGGATCGGTCCGTGGCAATCGTTCTTGGCCACTCTTCTTTAGCTGCTCCAAGCGGCTCGGCAGGGCATTCAACTCTTGCTGTAGCTTCTTCAACTGCTCCTCGGCAAGCGGGTTTACCACCGCGTTCTGATGGGCATCGCAGTGCTTCTGCCAACGGCGTATCTGTCTCCGGATCTTAGCCCGCTCGTTGCGCAAATGCTGGCGAGAATCTACACGCGACTTGCCGTTGCTGGCCTTGATCGGGGTCGAATCCACCCCCACCACGCCCAATTTGCCCAAACCTTGCTCGCGTACAAATTCCAATACTTGCGTAAAGACATCATTCAGCGCACGCGGATGCCGGCGACGAAAGGCGCTCAATGCCCAATGGTCCGGCTTCGCCCCGCCAGCCAAATAGCGCAACGGCAACTCTTCCCCAATCCGTCGCTCCAACTCCCGCGCCGACGTCAGTCCCCACGCATAGGCGTACAGCCAAAGACTGAGCATCATCTGCGGACAGTAAAGCTCTCCACCTTCCGCACTATAGGCCTGCTCAAATTGGTTCAAATCCAGCCGCGTCACCATCTTTTGCACGAAAAAACACAGATGACCCTCGCCTAACTCATCTTTCACACTCGGCGGCAATAAATACGCTTGATCCGGACTGTAGGGCTTGAATCGTGACATAAACCCTTTTGCCCTATCTCCCCTGAGGAAAACAAGTGAGTTCTCACACACCCTCTAAAGCCCAATTCTTTTCTATGGTCTTGTGCGGCCCGACTAAAGTCGTGCCCTATACAAAACCGGAGTTTTTCCGCAGCCTCTAAAATCGTGCCCTGATACAAAGCATCAGAGCCGTGACCACCAGAATGTCCCATGCAGGCGCTTCGGCCCGTCTATTTCAGCGGGAAAGGCTCGGCCTTGATGGAACCGTCGCGTTGCTTCAGCAGGATTTGCACTTTGCTCTCCGCGCTATCCAGCTCTTGCTTGCATTGCGCCGAGAGGCGCATGCCCTCCTCGAACATCTTGATCGAGTCCTCGAGGGGCAGGTCACCCCGTTCCAGCTGAGCGACGATGCCCTCCAACTGTTTCAGTGATTCCTCAAACGTTGCCAACGGTAGCCCTTTCCTGGGGTAGTACAACCTCCAGAATTTCTACCGCGCAGGAGTAGCGCCCAAACGGCGCGCTGACCTGCACCCCCTGGATCATCGGGCGCACCGCAGCCAGCATCTCCCGTGCGATGAGAATTCCTTCCGCGCGCGCCCGATCAGGAGTGTCCGCCTTTTGCATGCGCGACAGGATCTCGTCGGGCATGGAGACGCGCAGATCGTTCTTCATGAATTCGGCATTGCGCAGGCTGGTCAGGGGCCAGATCCCCGCAATGACCGGGATGCGAAAGCCCTCAATGCGCTTGAGAAAATCCTCCAGCAGCTTTAAGTCAAACACCGGTTGGGTAATCGCATACTCGGCTCCCGCTTCTACCTTGTAGGCGAAACGCCGAATCTCGGTGTCCATATCCGGCAAGCCCGGATTTGCGGCTACGCCAATGGTTAAGCCGCTCGAGACACCGACGGGATTGCTCCCCAGATCCAACCCGTGGTTCAAACGCCGTACGATGTTCACCAATCCAATGGCATCAACATCGAAAACTGCAGTGGCATCGGGATAATTGCCCAGCTTGGGCGGATCGCCGGTGAGGCAAAGAATATTCTTCAAGCCGATCGAAGAAGCTCCCAGCAGATCGGACTGGATACTCAGCAAGTTGCGGTCGCGACAGGTATAGTGCAGCAGTGTTTCCATGCCGGTCTGCTGAATCTGGATACACAGGCTCTGCGCACTCATGCGCGGCGCCGCTCGAGACAGGTCGGGGACGTTGATGATGTGGACCCCGCTTTGCCGCAGCATCCGGGCCGCCGCGAGCTCGCGGTCGCAAGCGATGCCCTTGGGGGGCACCATCTCAACCATGGTGACAAAGGTGCCGCCGGCAATCAGCCCGCCCAGGCCCGAACGCTCGGCCAGTGGCGCGGGCACGATCTCCGACGCAACCGGCGCCTCCTTGACTGCGTGATGGGCGACCTCCATCGCGTCCATCGCGCGCAGGGAGGATTTCATCGACCGGATATGAGCAGGAGTGGTGCCGCAACAGCCGCCAACAAATTGCACTCCAGCCTTGACCAGCTTGCGGGCGAAACTGGCCATATATTCGGGCGAGCAGAGGTAAATGTTCCTCCCCTCCACGGCGCGCGGCATGCCGGCATTGGGCATGGCGACCAAGGGTAAGCTGGTGGCCGCCGCCATGCGCTCAATTGCGGTCAGCACGGTTGCCGGTCCCACACTGCAGTTGCAGCCGATGGCATCCGCGCCCCACTCGGTCAATCGGGCGGCGGCCGTCTCCGGGGAAGACCCATCCAGGCAGTTTGCTTCCTCATCGACGGTCACCATCACCAAGATCGGCAGCGACGGAGCCGCCGATTTCGCCGCAAGAATCGCCTGCTCCGCCTCGTTTAACGCCGACACGGTCTCGATCAACAGTAAATCGACCCCACCTTCCGCCAAGCCGCGAATCTGCTCCGCAAAAGCTGCCTGCGCCTCATCGAGGCCGATCTTTCCCAGCGGCTCCAGTCGCGCTCCCAAGGGGCCGACGGCACCCGCAACCCAGACCTTCCCGCTCTGCTTGTCGGCTCGCTGGTTTACTGCCTTGCGCGCTATCTCTACCCCGGCCCGGTTGATCTCGATCACCTTGTCCGCGAGGCCATAGCGCTGCAAACGCAAGGCATTGGCGCCAAAAGTATTGGTTTCAATAATCTCCGCGCCCGCCTGCAGGTACTCCTCGTGGACCGTTCGCACCAGTTCCGGCTGGGAGAGATTTAACTCGTCGTAACAGCGGTTGATGAAGATGCCCCGGGCGTACAGGCTGGTCCCCATAGCGCCATCGCAGAGCACGGTTCGCGTTCCGAAGATCTCTGTTAGCCGATTCTTCATTGGGTAAGTCTAACTATGCTAAGCCACCCGAGATGCGAAAGCCAGCCGACCGCTTTGTTATACTTGGCCTTTCCCGCATGTCCGCCGCGTGGTGATTCTGGTGAGGTCTTAGTTGAACAAAAGAAGTCTCCGGTCTTTGTGTGCCCTTTCTGCGCTAGCCAGCTTTGTATTCATACTTCTGGCCGGATGTGGCCAAAGCTATTACTACGCGGGCCGCACTTTGCCCCCCAGCGGGATCCTCAACCGCGTATTGATTGCGGTCCAGAATCCCGGCGCGTTGACCAAGGGCGCGCTCGAGATCGTCGATGCCTATTACGACATCCGCCACAGCTTCAATAACAAAGTCGGCTCCTTCAGCATTGGGGGATTCGCGGGGGCGGACCCGCAGACCATCCAGAATATGCCCGAAGAGCAAGTCGGAGCGGTCTACGGCGCCGGCGACGGGAGCTTTGCCCTGATCAATTACGCCACCGAAAAGCAAACCACCACCATCAGTTTGCCCGGAGCGTCCTCCAGCGTCTATATCTCGCGCGACCAGAGGTATGTTTTTGCCGCCAACCAGGGGGCGCACACGCTGACCGTACAGGACCGGACTCTCGGCACCAGCTATGGTTTGAATTTGCCCAATGTCTACCGTGTCTCCATCAATCCAAGTGGTACCGCTGCCTTGGCCTTCTTGGAGAATAGCAACCTGGTCTACAGCGTCTATAAATTGCAGGCGAATCAGCACACGCCCGCCAATGCGGAGGATTGCGAACCGCAAAACCTGCCTGTGTATTGCCTGCTGCCAGTGCCGGGTACTTTTGATAGGCCCACGAAGGCGATATTTTCCGCCGATGGCACCACGGCGTTTGTACTCAACTGCGGACCGGAGTGCGGCGGGGTTCAGGCCAGCGTCAGCTTTCTGCCGGTTGCCGGAATCATCATCCAGAGCGGTGCGCCGATACCGCCGGGTGCTCCCACCGCGGTGACCGCAACCGTGCCTGTTCCCGGCGGCGACACCGATGCCATCCAGAATGCAAATCTCTTGTACCTCGCTGGCCAGCAATTGCAGCCCGATGGCTACTTCGCGGGGTACCTTTCGATACTCGACACCAACGCCATGCAGGTCACGGGTGCATACTCCATCAGCGATGGGACGCATCTGAAGATGCTATTCGCGGACGACAATACGCTCTGGGTCGGGTCGCAGCTCTGTACGCAGGGCGAACGCTACCATCAAGGCGCCACCACGAACCTCGGTTGCCTCACCATGTTCAACACGGCAAGCAACTCGGTTACGATGATCGACTCTTACAAGGGCGACGCGACCGGCATCGCCGCGGTGACCGGTCTGAATAAGATCTATTCCGCCGAGGGCGGGCAGGTGTACATCTACAACACCACCACTGGCGCGGCGATGGACAACTCGCAGGTGACCGTTGTGGGCACGGCTTACGACGTGGCCTACATGGACGGACTGAGCGATGACAACAACACCACGTACTAAGCTTTTCGCCGCATGACCAACCCTGCTCCGGTCGACGTTCTGGCCGTTGCCGCTCATCGAGACGACGTGGAGCAGACCTGCGGCGGGACGCTCTTGCGCATGCATTCTCTCGAGCTGCGTACGGCCATTCTCGATCTGACCCAGGGCGAGGCCGGCACCCGTGGTTCCGCGGAAGAGCGCGGCGCGGAGGCGGAGGAGGCGGCCCGCATCCTGTGTGTCGCCTGGCGGGGGGCGCTCGACATTCCTGATGGCCGGGTGGAAAACACCTGGGAGAACCGTATCAAGATTGTCCGTAAGCTGCGCCAGTTGCGGCCCCGGGTGGTGATTCTGCCCTACTGGCAGGGGCGGCATCCTGACCACTACAACAGCTCGACGCTGGGGTATGAAGCCTGCTTTCTCGCCGGCCTGGCCAAAATCGAGACCGGCGATCCGCCGTTCAGGCCCTTCAAGATCGTCTATGCCAGCCTCTATGCCGACGTACGGCCCACCTTTGTCGTCGACATCACACCCTTCGTAGAGGAGCGCTTTCGCGCTTTGCTTGCGTATCGGTCGCAATATGCCGATCAGCCCACCGGTGGAGCTCTATTCGTTCCTCACGATGAGATCCGCGAACGCACTTTCTCCCTCGCCCGGCACTACGGCCTGCTGGGCGGGGTCCGCTATGCTGAACCTTTCGTGCAGAAGGAAGTGGGGTTGGTCGACGACCTCACGCTGCTCCCGGTTTCATCGATTTAAAGCTCTAGAATGGAGCCATGCAAACCCAGGACGTAGTCCTGGGTATCCGCGTTCACAAGAGCCTGGAAAGCCCAGGACTGGCGTCCTGGGGAATTTTCAGCCGTCCCTGGCGGGACTGGTCCATCCTTTCAAATCCTACCCAGCACTCACGTGGGCTACTTTCAGCCGTCCCTGCGGGACTTTACTCCGAACCGGCAGATTCTCACCCAGACACTGAAGCCCCTGCTTGGCGCACCCTGCACGATAATTCTAAGCATCGCTTAGGAGAGAGGCTGCTGAGCGCGGTAGTTGCCCGCGCCCGCCAGGGCCGCCGCCGGTCCCAGCGCGGGAAGATAGACGCGCACGGCCGCTCCGGGAAAAATGGGGTCCGTGCTGTTGATCAGTTCTATTTTGCCGCCGTGCTTCTCCACGATTCCCCGGCTCACCCACAAGCCTAGACCGGTTCCCTGTTCCCCTTTGGTGGTGAAGAAGGGCTTGAAGAGTTTGGCTTGATGGGCTTCTTGAATGCCGGGACCGCTGTCAGTAATCGTCACCAGGGCGCCGGGACGGCCATCCGCGGGGAACGATGACTCGACCAGGACCTGCACTCGGCCGCCCCGCCCCGATGCTTCGGCCCCGTTGGTGATCAGGTTGGTGAATACCTGCCGCAATTCGCCGGGGAAACCCTGCACGGCAGCCCCTTCACCCAGCCGCCGGTCGATCGCGATGGACTGGTCTTTCAACTGCCGGTCAAGCAGCAGGAGCACGCTTTCGAGTAACTCGCGCAGAGTCACTTCGACCGGAGCTTTCGGCTCGCGATACAGGCCGAGCATGGCGCGGCTGATCTGCAGGGTACGGTTCAGTTCCTGTTGGGCCATGGCAAGGTATCGCTGCTGCAAAGCGGCATCGGTCTCGTTCGCCATCAGGTAATGAAGATTGGCGACCGAGTCCAGCGGATTATGAATTTCATGGGCGATGCTCGCGGAAAGCCGCCCGGCAACGGCCAGCTTCTCGTGGGCCATCAGGGCCTCTTCCCTTCGCCGCAGGTCAGTGACATCGCGGAAGACAAGCACCACCCCCGCCACTTCACCCTTGGCATCGCGAATCGGGGCGGCGCTTTGATCGATCAAGTACTCCGTGCCGTCCTTGGCGATCAGCAGCGAATGATTCGTCGCTGCTGGGTCTTTGGTCTCTGCCCACGTATCGAGGTTCTTTACCGGCTCACGAGTCTCTTCATCGACGGTGCTGAAGACGGTTTCGAGGCGCCTTCCTTTCGCGTCCTCCAGCGTCCAGCCAGTTAGATGCTGGGCCACCGGATTCATGAGTTCCACGCGGTGCGCGTGATTGCAAGCGATTAAGGCGTCGCCCACCGATTCCAGAGTGGTCTGCAGCCATTGCCGGCTCTCGATGAGCTCATCCGCGCGCTGGTGCGCTTCTTCCAACGAAGCTCCAAACGCCCCGGAGACTTTCCTCATATTCCTCTGGGTGTAGATGCCCAGAACGATGCCCGTTCCAACGGAGGACAAAAGCAGAATCGCCATCAGCGTACGCACCTGGGAGTTGGTTGACTCTACCTCCTCATCGCGCCGCCCGACCTCGATTTGGGTCATGGCGCCGATCCGGGTCCTCAAGGTGGCCATCAGTTGGCCCCCGTTCAGGTCGAGCGCCGTGTCCCCGAATAGCTTCCCCGCGCGCAGATTGTCCAGCGCTTTACCAGCGAATCCCATCCATTGCTCATGGCTCTGACGTATCTGGCGTAGCCGCGCGAGCTGGTCAGGATCGTCCCGGACCAGGTACAGCAGGCGGTCTAAGGCTGCGTGCAGCGCGCCTTCCGCATTCTGGTAGGG
The DNA here is from genome assembly GCA_963787145.1 of uncultured Acidobacteriaceae bacterium. Lineage (GTDB taxonomy): Bacteria > Acidobacteriota > Terriglobia > Terriglobales > Acidobacteriaceae > PALSA-350. The sequence continues at coordinate 88,488 of CAWBBY010000022.1, read as the reverse complement.
TTCGAGGGTGGTCGGATCGTGGGTGAGCTGGTAATCCCGGAGGCCGGTCTCCTGATCGACTACCAGCCGTTCCAACTCGTTCAGCAGGGCAGTGACGCGATCGGTATGGTCAATGCGCCGCTGCTCCCGTAGCGTGCGTTGGAATTGCCAGCCCAGGACGAGGGCCAGCAGCAAAAGCAGGACCAAAGGTAGCAGCACCGTCGTAACCAGGATTTGCCGGAACTGATGAAGATTCACCGGGAGCTGCCTCGTCCATCAGGAGCATTCGCCTGCAAGAGTTCCTTCAGCTTTTCGACCAGGGTGAAGGCGCCATCTCCTTTGGTAGCAGAAACACTGACGACCCGCATCACCTCTTCGGGGAGGGCCACATAGGCCGAAAGCATCAGGATCGGAATGTCAGGCTTTCGCTTGCGCAGGATGGCGGCTACCTGGCCCCCGTCCATTCCCGGCATAGCGTAATCCACTACCACTGCGTCAATCTCGTGGGTATCGAAGATCGATAAACCGGATACCCCGTCCTTCGCCGTCAGCACGGAGAAGCCCTCGCGTTCGAGAACCATCTTCCGGATCTCAAGGCCGAGATCTTCATCGTCGATACACAAGATGACTGGACGCGACACGGGTTACCGTCCTTCGGGAAAGAACTACTCTATAACTGACCACAACGCAGCCGGTGAGTGCCATATATGGAACTTGCTATTGACAGGAAATTCGGGGGATACCGGGATTTTTGCCAAATAGACAAGGATTCACCGTAGTTTTGCATTCCCCCTATCCAGTTAGGTTACGCTAAACGCATCCGCGCAGAGCGTTTTGGCCTGCCACTTAAGTGGCCGTATCCTGAGCGGCATAGAGCTAAGGGAGATCGAGTTGAGCCAAACCGTATGCGTCCTCGAAGATGATCCGGATATATCCCGCTTGGTACAGCATCATCTGGAAGCCGCAGGTTTTGGTGTACGTGTCTACAGCACCCCGGCAAACCTCGTTCCCGACGCCGAGCGCCAGGCGCCCGTGCTCTTCCTGTTGGATATCATGGTTCCTGGCGGAGACGGCCTCGATGTGTGCCGCCGCCTGCGCAGCAATCCCGCTCTAAGCACCATCCCGATCATCTTTCTCACCGCCCGCGCGGGTGAAAACGATCGCGTTCTGGGCCTGGAACTGGGCGCCGACGACTACATCACCAAACCCTTCGCCACCCGGGAACTGATCGCCAGGGTGAAGGCCGTGCTGCGTCGCTTTGAACGGCCTACGGCGCCTTCGATCATCAGCTTCGAGGAAGTAGTCATCGATGCCGGCGCCATGCAATTGAAGGTGCGGGGAGAGCTCACCACCACCACCGCGACCGAATTTCGACTGCTGGACTACCTCGCGCGGCATCCTGGCCGCGTCTTCAGCCGCGATCACCTGCTCGATGCCGTCTGGGGAGATGCCCGCTTCGTGACCCCACGCTCGGTGGACGTCTATGTGCGGCGCATACGTGAGAAAATTGAGACCGATCCCGAGAGCCCCCGTTATCTCAAGACTGTGCGTGGCGCGGGCTATCGTTTCGAAGTCCCCCGGCTGGCGGAGGAACCACGCAAGTCAGCTTCTTAGGTTCCGGACCGGATCTGAAAGAGGATAGCCTCGTGACGGGCAGGGTCTTCACCAAGCTGTTCTTCTCCTTCGTGGTGGTGCTCTTCCTGGGCATGGTTGTCCTCGACTTCTCCCTGCGTCAAGTCATGGAGGAGTCGCTGCGTGCGCAAGCAGAGGAGTCCCTGGTAGGCGAAGCCCGCTTGCTGGCGGCGCATCTAAGCGCCTCCAGTCCCGTATCCCTTAATAGTCAGTCTTTTGACGCTCAGTCTTTGCAGCGGATCGCCCGCCTGGATGCAACCGCCGCCGGTGCGGAAGTCGCCATCTTCAATGCCCAGGGCCGGGTCGTTGCCTCCTCTCAAGACAATGGGTCACAGGATACTCCGCTGCCCGAGGCTGGAGTGCCGGCTCCCGAGGTCGCCGCGGTCGTTGATCAACACCAGTCCCTCGGCCGCGCCCGGCGCGGGGATACGCTTTACGTTGCCGTTCCCGCCGGCCCGCTGGTGGTGCGCCTGGCCTACCCCCTTAACGGCGTTCCTGCAGCGGTGCACGTGTTGCGGCGGGGTATTGTGCTGGCTTCCCTGCTCTCGCTGGTGGTGGCAACGCTGCTGGCGGCATGGCTGGCGCAGCGAGCCGCCAAGCGCTTGGCCCGGATCGTGGTTTTTGCCAACCGCATCGCCGCCGGCGACCTCTCGGCCCGGGTGGAAGAGGGCAATCTGGATGAGATCTCCGCCGTCGCTCATGCCCTCGACGTCACCGCCAGCCGGCTGGAGCAAAGCTTTCACGCCCTTGAAAGCAGCCGCAGCGAGCTGACGGCGCTGCTGGACAGCATGCAGGAGGCGGTCATCGCCATCAACCCGCAGGGACAGGTGAGTTGGTGCAATGCCGTCATGCAACGGATCGCGCTGAGTCCGGTTCAGGAGGGCCGCGCCCTGGTGAATTCCGTTCGCGATCCGGAGGTCCTCTCCGCAGTGGGCTCGGCCCTCACCCTACGCCAGGCCAGCCGGCGGCGGGCCACCTCCGTCTCTCCGGGCAAGATCTTTGAGGTCAACGCTGCTCCCATGCCCGGCGGGGGCGCGGTCGCCGTGTTGCATGACGTCTCTGAAATCGAGCGTTCTGAGACCACCCGCAGGGACTTTGTGGCCAACGTTTCCCACGAACTGCGCACTCCGCTTACCTGCATTACGGGATACGTGGAGACCCTGCTCGATGACGGCAGCCTCAGCGATCAGGCGCGTGAGTTTCTGCAAATCATTCTCAAGAACGCGGCCCGCATGAACCGCCTTACGGAAGACCTTCTGGCCCTGGCCAGCGTGGAGTCCGGTGACTACAAGTTGCGTCTCGAAAAAATCCAGGCTTCCAGGCTGGTCGAAGAAGCCGTCGGCTCGCTGGCGGGGCTGGTGCTTGATTCAGCGGCCATCCTCGAAGTGGGCGAGACCACCGATGAAGCAGTGATGGCCGATCTCGACGCCTTGAGCCAAGTCTTCGGAAACCTGGTCGAGAATGCGATGAAATACGGCAAGGCAGGAGGCCGTGTGCGGGTGGGGGCGCGCAAGCAGGAGGCGATGATCGAATTCTATGTGCAGGACTTCGGCCCCGGCATCGCGTATGAGCACCTGCCTCGTATCTTTGAGCGCTTCTACCGGGTCGACAAAGCACGCTCGCGCGAATCCGGCGGAACTGGGCTGGGACTGGCGATCGCCAAGCACATCGTCCAGGCCCATGGCGGGCACATTCGCGTGGAGAGCGAACTTGGGTTTGGCGCGACCTTTCTCTTTCGCCTTCCGTCCGTTGCCGAGGCCGGCGGACCAGCAATACCGATCGCCGCGCCTGGTCCGCAGGCATCTACGCAAACTGTTGAAAAATAAATGCTTGCGGCCTTCGCGGGAAAGGCTTTTCTTGCCATATTCATGGTCTTGTAAAGACTCTTTCACAGACACGACTGAGAATCGAGATAACTTGCCTGAGGTGGAACGTGAGAAAGACAATCTGGTTGTTGGCTGCGGCCATGAGTGCAACGATTTGCGTGGGCCACGCGCAAAAGCTCAATGGGGCCGGGGCGACCTTCCCGTATCCGATTTATTCCAAGTGGTTTAGTGAGTACATGGCCTCCCATCCGGGAGTCTCGATCAATTACCAGTCGATCGGGAGCGGTGGCGGTATCCGCCAGGTTACGGCTGGTACGGTCGATTTTGGCGCCAGCGATGTGACTCTGACGGACGAACAGCTGGCCGCCTCCAAGGTGAAAATTCAGTCCGTCCCCACTGTGCTTGGGGCTGTCGTGCCGATCTTCAATCTCGAAGGCGTAAATGACCTGCGCGTAGGGCCTGACGTGATGGCCGATATCTATTTGGGCAAGATCTCCAAATGGGACGATCCACGCATAGCGAAGGACAATCCGGGAGTCAAGCTACCCTCGCAGGATATTTTTGTCGTCCACCGTTCTGACGGCAGCGGCACTACTTTCATCTTTACCGACTATCTCTCCAAGGTCAGTAAGGACTGGGCGGGCGGTCCCGGCAGGGGCCCGTCTCCGGCTTGGCCGAGAGGAATTGGCGCCAAGGGCAACGAAGGCGTTGCCGGCTTTGTTCGCCAATCGCCGGGTGCGATCGGCTACGTCGAATTGATCTACGCCCTGCAGAACAAGATCCCTGTCGCCTCTGTAAAGACCGCGGGTGGAACCTGGGTCAAGGCATCCATCGAGGGAGTGTCGGAAGCGGCCGCGAGCGTCAAGGATATGCCGGCCGATTACCGCGTCTCCATTACCAATGCACCCGGGAATGCCTACCCCATCTCCAGCTTCACCTGGCTTCTGATTCCCCAACCAGCCAAGGACTCCACCAATGGCAAGGTCCTGATCGATTTTCTCAAGTGGATGCTGCAGCATCAGAACGAGGCCAGCGCGCTCTACTACGCTCCGCTTCCTGCTCCGGTAGCGCAGAAGGTGAGCGCCACTATCAACACGCTCAAATAGATCATTTGATAACATCCGGCGCGCGCCGTGCTTGTGTGCCGGATGTTATTCTGGCCCGGCAGTGATCTTTTTCCTTTGGTCTGCGCAGCATAATCTTTTTCATTTCAAAAGGTTTGGGCGTGGCCGGTTTAACCTGAAATTCACTAAAGCCCGCTACGGTATGAGTGGTGAAATCAGAGACTCAGGTGCCGCGAGTGGCTGGCCAGGCTGACGTGACCCAGCGAATAGAAAGCGGTTCGTCACCCGGCGCTGAGCCGTCGCCCTCTCCCGTCCGCCAATATCTTCTGAATTGCGGCAGCTCTTCGTTTGCCGATCGCGCCTTCAGCACTCTCATGTTAGTGTGCGCACTCAGTATCTTCGCCATTGTGGTGTTGATCCTGGTCGAGCTCATTTCGGGCTCGAAGATGACCATTCAGAAATTCGGGATGCCGTTCTTCTTTCGGTCCGCCTGGGATCCGGTCAATGGCAACTTCGGCGCGCTGCCGTTTATCTACGGGACGGTGGTTTCTTCGATCCTGTCGCTCATCATCGCGGTGCCGCTCGCAGTGGGCGTAGCCATCTTCCTCACCGAGATGTGTCCGGAGTTCCTGCGCGGCTTCCTGGCCTTCTTTACCGAGTTGCTGGCCGCCATTCCCAGCGTGGTTTATGGCCTGTGGGCTGTTTTTGTCATGGTCCCGTTGCTGCGCCAGTATTTGTACCCCTTCCTGATCAAGACCCTGGGTTGGTCGGGCATTTTCGCCGGCCCGAACTACGGCTATGGGATGTTCTCAGCCGGCGTAATTCTCGCCATCATGATTCTGCCCATCATCTCGTCCCTCACCCGTGAGGTCATCTCGGCAGTTCCCTATTCCCAGCGCGAAGCGGTGCTGGCCCTGGGAGCCACGCGCTGGGAGATGATTCGCATGGGTGTGCTGCGCAATGCCCGCATCGGCATCGTTGGAGCTGTGATTCTCGGCCTTGGCCGTGCCCTGGGCGAAACCATGGCGGTCACCATGGTCATCGGCAACCGGCCGGAGATCGCACGCTCTTTGTTGGCCCCGGCTTATAGCATGGCCAGCGTTATCGCCAATGAGTTCAGCGAAGCCGCCGACGACCTCTCCCGAAGTGCGTTGATTGAAATCGGGTTGGCGCTGTTTATTGTCACCATCATTGTGAATGCGCTGGCCCGGGTGCTGGTTTGGGCGGTTACTCGCGGCGCGCCGGTCAGAGGTACTTAGCGAATGGCTTCCAACGTCGTCACGCCGCCGCTGCGCGCCCGAACCTCCAACCGGCTATGGCGGGTCTTTGCCAATCACCTGGCCACCGTTGCTGCCGTGGGTGCCACCATCGTGGTCATGGCGCCGTTAATCGCCATTTTTTTCTACCTCATCTATAAGGGCGCCAGTTCCCTCAATCTCGCTTTCTTTACCCAGATACCCAAGCCTGTGGGTGAGGTTGGCGGGGGGATGGCCAATGCCATCGTTGGGTCGGGTGTCCTATTGGCGATCGCCAGTCTGATGGGCGTGCCCATCGGCATTGCCGGCGGCATCTACATCGCCGAGTTTGGCCGCAACAAGCGTTTGGCCAATATGGTCAGGTTTACCGCCGACGTGCTCAATGGCGTGCCCTCGATCGTCATGGGCATCGCCGTGTTCACCCTCATCGTTTTGCCGCAAAAAGGGTTCTCCGCGTTCTCCGGCGGGGTAGCGCTGGGTATCATGATGATCCCGACCATTACCCGCACCACCGAAGAGATGCTGCTGATGGTGCCCCTCAATGTGCGCGAGGCCGCTCTCGGGTTGGGTGTCCCCAACTGGCGTTCGGTTCTTTCCATCACATTGCGGACTGCATCCCCCGGTGTCATTACCGGCTGCATGTTGGCTTTTGCCCGGGTTGCGGGGGAGACAGCGCCGTTGCTCTTTACTGCATTCGGGAATCAGTTTTGGAGCGTGAGCCTGAATCAACCGATCGCGGCGCTTCCGTTGCAGATTTTCGTCTATGCCATTTCCCCCTACGACGAATGGCATCGTCTTGCCTGGGCCGGCGCACTGGTGTTGATTGTGCTGATCGTCCTGTCCGTAGCACTCGTCCGGTACGTAGCTAGCCGCGGCGTTCTGAAGGGGGCAAGCTAGTGGGCGTAGAGATCGAAGTATCTGATCTGAACGCGTGGTACGGCACCAACCACACCCTTCAGAGCATCAGCCTGCGGATTCCGGCGAACCACGCCACGGCTCTCATCGGCCCCTCCGGTTGCGGTAAGTCTACGTTCGTGCGCTGCCTCAATCGTATGCACGAGACCAACCCGATTGGCCGCGTCACCGGGACAGTGCGCGTCGGTCCGGTCGACATCTATGCCCAAGCCTCGCCGGTGGAGATTCGCCGCCGGATCGGTATGGTTTTTCAGCGGCCGAACCCGTTTCCCACCATGTCGATCTACGACAACGTGGCGTCAGGTCTGCGCCTCAATGGATTCCGCAACCGAAAGATCCTCGATGAAGTGGTGGAGCGCTCGCTGCAGCAGGCCGCTCTGTGGGACGAAGTGAAGGACGATCTTAAGAAGAAGTCTGGCGCCAGCCTCTCCGGCGGTCAGCAGCAGCGCCTCTGCATTGCGCGCGCATTGGCTGTGGATCCGGAGGTGATGCTGATGGACGAGCCGGCCTCAGCGCTGGATCCGGTCTCCACGGCGAAGATTGAAGATCTTATCTTTCAGCTCAAGTCGCAGTACACCATTGTGATCGTGACCCACAACATGCAACAGGCGGCGCGGGTCGCAGAGAACACTGGTTTCTTCCTCAATGGCAAACTGGTGGAATTTGACGCAACGCACAAGATTTTTACCAATCCTACCGATAAGCGGACTGAGGATTACATTACAGGTAGGTTTGGATGATGCGGATCCGATTTCATCGGAAACTCGACGATCTGAAAGAGCGACTTCTGGTCATGGCGGGCATGGCGGAACAGGCTATCCAGCGAGCCGTTGAGGCCTACCGTGTGCGCGACATTTCCCTTTGCGACCTGGTGGTCCGCAGCGAGATTTCGATCAACAGCTTCGAGCGCGAGATCGACCAGATGGCACTCGACTTGCTTGCCATGGAGCAGCCGATGGCGATCGATCTGCGCTTCATCCTGGCGGTCATCAAGATCAACGCGGATCTGGAACGCGTGGGCGACCAGGCAGTCAGCATCAGCGACCGTGTGCGCGACCTTCAGGCCTTCCCGGTAGTGGATCTGCCGGTCGATATTCCGCGCATGGCGTCGCTCGCCTCTGCCATGGTGCGTAAAGCCCTGCAGGCCTTTATCGAGGCCGACGCGGAGCTGGCCACCTCTGTGTTGACCATGGACGACAACGTGGACAAGATCAACGACACTGCCTTTTTTGCTCTTTCCAATCTGATCAAAGAGCAACCCCACTACACTCCACAGGCACTGCACGCGCTGATGATCGCCCGCAACCTGGAGCGGGTTGCCGACCACGCGACCAACATCGCGGAAGATGTCATCTTCTGGGTCCGCGGCGCCGATGTTCGCCATCACCTGAGCACTTAAGGCTCGGTTGCCGCACGAGAGAAACTGCAGATCCCTCGGCTACCCCGGAAGGCCCATTCGCGGCTTCGAATCGGAGCGGCGTGTGCGATTTTCCGTAAAGAAAATCGCATGCAGTCCGGTGGCCGCCACCAACCTGTATGGGCCATCCGGGTTCGCTCGGGATGACAAAGTTTAGTCTAGTGGATGACCTAATGGTTCGTCGATTGGGAAGGAGAGTCCGCTCCACGCGACTCACCGCAATTTTGCCATCCCGACCAGCCGACTCAAATGGAAAACCTAACTTAAACTTTGTCATCCCGAGCGTAGCCGAGGGACCTGCAGTTCACTCACACCCTAGTAAAGGCACAATGGCGGTGGCTTATACCCGTAGTTTGCCTCTACTGCGGCTGCGATGCCAAGAACCCGCTCGTCTTCGAAGGGACGGCCTACAATCTGCACGCCAATCGGCAAGCCCTCCGGCGACCAGCCTACCGGCACAACCGCGGCGGGTGCGCCCAGCAAATTGAACCACTGCGTGTAGCGCATGGCATCGAGGTACTTCACTTGCTGTCCCTCCACTTCCCATTCACGTTCCCCATGGCGAAAGGCGGGAATCGCGCACACAGGACACAGAAGGATGGGAAAACTCTCCATCTCCGCCAGCAGTCTGCGCCGCACATGATCGCAATCCATCCAGGCCGCAAGCAGTTCTTGCGCGGATAGCGGCGGCTCGCTGTGCGCGATCGACAGGAAGTCAAGGAACGTTGGGCTCAGCTCCGAATCCCGCCCGTGTACCAGCGGATCGAGCAGCATGGCGCCGCCGCGAACAAAGAACTTCCACCACAATTGCCGCGCCTCTTCCAGCGCCCGGGGGCGGAACGGGCGCACGCTGAAGCCTTGGACTTCGAGCGTCCGCGCTGCATCCTGTACCGCCTGGCGAGTTTCCGGCGTTACCGGGATCAGGCCGTCGTCCTCAAAGAAGGCGATGGGAACGCGCCGCAAATCTTCCAGCGACTCATTCCTAAGGCCGACTGGCGGGCTCACTGGGTCCAGAGCATCCTGCCCGGAGAGAGTAATGAAGAGCAGCGTGACATCGCGGATGGTGCGTGCCATGGGGCCGATTGCGCCCAGAATGGCAAAGGGCCCATCGCATGCCGGCAGATGACCGCGTGCAGGGATACGGCCTGGCGTAGGTTTGAGCGAGCATATCCCGGTAAAGTGAGCCGGCTCGCGCACCGAGCCGCCGCTATCGCTGCCCAGTCCACTCGCGGAAAGGCCGGCGGCAATGGCCGCCGATTCGCCGCCGCTCGATCCGCCGGCGCTTCGCTCCACATCCCAAGGATTCGCTGTGCGCCCGTACAGCCGGTTGTCGCTCTCATATGCCATCAGGAACTCAGGACAGTTGGTGGTCCCCAGAACCACCGCGCCTGCCTGCTTTATGCGCTCCACCACGGTTGCGTTTTCATGCGGGACATAGCCACGGTGCAACAGGCTCCCGGTCTCACACCGGTATCCGGCGATGGCGATCGAAGACTTGATGGTCATCGGCAACCCGAAGAGAGGGCCGCGGGGGCCGCGGGAGTTCTCGAGCGCGCGGGCCTGGGCACGCACCCGGTCGGCGTCAAAATCGACCAGCGCATGCAGCCGAGGATTTAAGTGTTCGATCTGCTGTATGTATTCAGCGGCCAATTCCAGCGGGGAGATTTGCCCCCGCCTGAGCATGGACAGAAGCTCGACCGCGGGCATTACGGTGAGGCCGTTCACTGCGCAGGCTTGACCACCGGCGGCAGCATCACGCGCGGCTCGTAGTGAAATGAATATTGCTGCACTCCGCGGCCGGAGTCGAAGCGGTCGTTCCACTCCAGCTCATATTGCAGGCGCTGTTCGTCCTGCGGGTAATGCTCGCTCGCTGGATAGGGATAGGTGCTCATACCGTGGAACGGCATGTCAGCAACGGTGAAGGGGCTCGCCTCGTAGAAATCCATATCCTTGACGAAGCCGTTGGCATAGAAAAAGTAGTCACGCTTCCAGCCCGGCGCCAACGGAGGCAGGGCAGCAGTGCTGAATTCCACGTCGATATCTTCACCGCTGCCGAAGATCACGAAGGATTCGTCAACTGATTTGAGCAAGGGCGTGACTTCTCCGTAGCGGGTATAGCTGCCGCGAGAGCGCGTAAAGGGCCCGGTCTGGCTGATGTGCTCATAGTTGTACGTGAGATCGCCCGGGGTCTTGCCATCGATCTGCTCCGGGTAGCCGCGAAAGGCAAGCTGCGCGGAGGCCAGGGGCAGCTCCGTCTGGCGTACGTGCTGTGGCGCATCCGGCCCGTTGTCAATCAATAACTGGTCCCAGTAGATCTGCAAATTTGTGGTGAGCCGGATGCGGCGCGTACCCGGCGGAAGTTTGCCCGTGAGATCCACCACGATGGTGCGCGGCAGCCCTGCAGGGAAACCCATTTCGTCGATGACCCTCTTCCAGCTGCCGTCCGGCAACTGTGCTTCCACGTACGGCGGCATAGGCTGGAGGTTCGCTTGCCACGCAGCATACATGGAACTCGCCGAAAAATACTCGATGAAGCCGTGCAGCAGCAAGCGCAGCGGATTGGCGGGGGTCCACTCGCCCACATCGAGCGTGAGCGTGTGCTGGTTGGCAAAGCCGGCGAAGGGCAGGTTGGTAAAGTCGCGCACGTACTGGTGATCGCGGGTGCGCAGCAGTGTGCTTACGTCGCGGCCCTTGTCATCCCATGCTCCGGCAACAGGATGCGCATCCGCGCTTAACACGGCGCGGCCGGAAGCAAAAGGAGGTTCATTGAGAAAGCGCTCGTTGGGATACACCTCGGTGGCCGCAGGATGATCGACTGCTACCAGGCGAACCTGGTCAAGATAGTTGACCTCTTCCATCGGCTCACCAAAACGCAGGCTGAGATATCCTCCGCGCGGGCGAAGCTGCGAACCTTCGACCTTGATCCATTCATCCGGATCGGCATTGTTCTTTGCCGTGGGCGAAACCCAGTGGCCAACCACTGCGGCGCCGATCACGTCGGAGATGAATTCGTACTTCTTTCCATTCCAGGCAAAGAGGGTGGGGCAGGAACTTCCCCGCCGGTCCAGTTCGGTGATGGAAAGAGTGTTTTTCGTGCCTAGCTCTGTTTCGTCCTGAGGAACCCCGGTCGGCCACAGGACCCGGACCATGTCGGCGTGCTCCGCACTGCCGATGCCGGCAAGAAGCTGCTGCGCTCCCTGGCTGAGATAACCGGACGCTCCCGTGATCTCGAACTTTTGCCAGACGCCGTCGGCGAAGACCTCTACCTTGGCGCCGATCGCCGATTTGTTGTCGGCAACACCCTTCATCGAAATCAGCACAGAGTGATTTTGGTTGCCGCCCTGGTTGTGCAGAAGCAAGGGGTCCCCGCTTGGCTGGGTAACGATCAGATCGGCAGCGCCGTCGCCGTCTACGTCGGCGGCAATCAGGGCCCGCGGTTGAACCAGCTTCACCTGGTCGAGCTTCACTTGCGCGGTCACATCCTGAAAGCCCGCCGGCCCCATATTCCGCAATGCGCGCAACTCCGGCCCATGGGGTGTTTCCACCGCAGCCACCAGGTCGAGCCAGCCATCGTTGTCCAGGTCGATGGCGGTCAGCCCCCAACCCGCGGTCACATTCTGTACCGGCAATGGGACGCGTTCAAAGCGCTTGCCCTGCACATTGCGCCACAGTGAGATGCCCGGGCTGCCAGAGTGGGTGAGGGCTACATCCATCCACCCATCCTTGTTGAAGTCCAGCACTACGGCTCCCACGGTCGGGGAAAGGTTGGCGTCTGCAAAGAGCGGAGAAGACTTGAACTGGCCCTCGCGAGGATTAGCAAAGAATGTGGGCGCCGGGCCGGAGCCGGTGACCAGCAGATCGACTGCGCGATCGTTGTTGAGGTCAGACAGGGTTGCGGCGATGGTTGTGCCTTCGCCTCCCAGGCCCGTTTGCTCCGTCCAGTTGGTAAAGGTACCGTTGCCGTTGTTGCGCCACAGAACGTTGGGCTTCGCTCCCGCCGCAGACGGTTGGCCGGTCACAAAAAGGTCGAGGTCACCGTCGTGGTCGTAATCGACGAAGGTGATACCCGCAGGCTGGTTGGCCGGTTGCACACCCGTGGCCGCGGTCACATCGGTAAATTTGCCACCGCCATGGTTTTTGAACAGCAGCACGCGATCGCTCATGGCCACCGCGACATCCGGCAAGCCGTCGTTGTCGAAGTCGCCGACAGTGCAGGCCACGCCGATACCGCTAGCCACCAGGCCGGTTTGCGCGCTCGGCACCAGGGCAAAGCTGCCACTGCCTGACTGGGCATAGGTCCGGATCGCATCTGCTCCCGATGCCATCACCAGCAGATACGAGTGTTCGCCCGCAGGCCCAACCAGGCATGCTCCGCCTTGGGGGCGATCTACTGGCTTGGCTGCCGCAGCAGCCATGTGGTCGATGGTCTGCGCGGTAAAGGTGACCGGAATCATCGGCCCCACTTGCGGGTTCACGGTTAGTGCATCTTGTACCAACGAGTAGTGGCCCTCATCGCCATACGTGTGTGCGAGGGGAAAGCCGATCTTCTCCTGGTTCAGCGTTTCGAAGCGCTTGAAAGCGGTGGTTGCCTCATCTCGCCGGCCCAGGCGCTGTAGGGCTTTGGCCAGGCCAAACTGGGCTGATGCATGAATGGGGTTAAGCCGCAAAGCAGTTTGGAATTCGGTCAGAGCCTGCTCTGGTTGATGCAATTCGAGCAGGACAGAACCCAGGAAGTAGTGAGTGTCCGCGTCGTCCGGATCAAGGGCGGCTGCCCGTTGAAAGCTTTCCAGGGATTTGGGATACTCCGCTTCGATACGGTACCAAATGCCCAGCGCGTACCAGACGTGAGGATCCTTTGGGTCCTGGGCCGCAGCTTGTTCGAGCGCTTGCTTGGCTTCCGGCATTTTCTGCAGGTAGATCAGCGCGATGCCGCGGTTCACCTCGGCATGGACCAGCGAAGGGTCAAGCTGGTAGGCTTCAGCGAATTTGGCTTGCGCTTTATCCAGCAGCTGCTGATTCATCAGAGCGGTGCCAAAGTTGTTTAGCTTCGCGGCTTCCGCCTGCTTGGATGGGGTAACGTCCGCGCTACCAGCAGTTGTGGTGATACCCAGTGCGGCGAAGAGTACAAGGCCCGAGAGGGCGCTGCGAGACGATGAAGGTAGAGCTTGGAGACGCATTCTACTCCGGCTGCGATCATGCGATCACTAAAGAATCCATTCTCGACTATAGAACACGGCGTTCGGGTTGGAAATGGCGGATTCAATTCGCTTTAGTAGAGTCGCAAATCAGCTCACGGAGATTGACGGGGTTACAGTAGACGGCCGAGGGCTATCACAAGCCGTTTTCATTCGCTGAGGCCACCGCTGCGTATCAGGCAGCATCTCTATATACAGTTGGGAAGGGGAGCGGGTTTTCGCGATTTCCTCCGCTTACCGCTCGGCCAAGGAGAATCGCAGCAACCGACGGACTCTTCCCGCTACATTTCAGGATTTTCTAGACCAGCGAATCCACACTGACGTTGACCCCTCGAACTGAGGAGGGGTGGGGAAAACAGAGGCCGGCAAGAGCCGGCCCTTTCCTTCTCTGCGTCCGCGATTCGAGTGGGTGTTCTCTGAGGTTTTCAATGGCTGCAGTTGTGCGGGCGTTTTTCGGTTACTTATTCTTAGTCATGGTGGTTCGCATCGTAGGGCGGCGCCCCGGCAAACAGATGACGCCTTTTGAGTTTGTGTTGATCTTCTTCATTGGTGGGCTTGCGCTTACCGCGATCGTAGGCGATGAAGTCTCTTTTACCAGTGCTCTCTGTCAGATCATTACGGTGGGGCTGGGACATTACAGCATCGCCTGGGCTCGATCCAAGTCGCGGCGCTTTGCCAGGGTGGTGGACGGAACTCCACTCATTCTTCTCGAAAACCAAACCTGGCGGGCGGAGACATTGAGGCATATGCGTATCAAAGACGACGACGTGATTGCTTCAGCGCGCGACTCGGGAATAAAAACACTGCAAGAAATTGACTGTGCGGTTCTCGAGCGCAATGGGGAAATCAGCGTTTCCCAGTTGCAACCAGGTTCGTAAATCACAGCATCCAGTCTTTAGTTCACGCAGGATACAGAGAGTTATGGCTACAAAACCCCTTACCAAGCCGGTCCAGGACTCGGTCGCCAAGGTCAATGATGAGGTCGCGGTCGGCGAAGATCTCGACTTTCAGAGGAAGTGGTGGCGTTTCGAGAATGCTGCCTGGGTCTTCTTTACTTTGATCATCGTGCTCGATCTAGCCGGCTTATTCGGACGAGGCCCTATCGCCAAGGCTGAGCGCCGGACCGCGGATGGCACCATCGATGTGAAATACGAACGCATAGAACGCACGGACTCTCCGTCCATCATGACGATTCAGTTTGGGCCATCGGCGATTCAAGACGGCAAGATCCAACTGTACGTCAGCAATAGCCTGGTCAAACCGCTGGGAACCCAGCGGGTTATCCCTGCGCCGCAAGACACCGTCATCGGGGAAGGCGGACTCACTTATACCTTTCCCGCTACGAAGCCGCCAGCCAGCGTAGATCTCGCGCTGCAGCCGTCCGGCCCGGGCATTTATGACTTCACCATCAATGTCGTAGGTGCTCAGCCGGTACACGCGAAGATTGTCGTGGTTCCTTGAGGCTTTAACATGTCCACCATCATCCACGCGGTTCTTGGATATCTTTTCCTGCTGCTCATTGTGCGCTTGCTTAGCCGGCGCCCCGGCGGCCAACTGACACTCTTCGAGTTTGTCATCGTCTTCCTGATGGGTGGGGTCATCATCCTGAGCACTGTCGGGAAAGACCGTTCGGTCACGAATTGCGCCACTGCGATTCTCACCGTCGGCCTTATGCACTGGCTCGTATCCAGCATCAAAGGCAAATATCCGCGGTTCGGCGCCATCGTCGACGGCACCCCACTTACCTTGCTGAAGAAGGACGAGTGGCAGCTAGAGGTTATGAAGGGGATGCGCATTGATCGGGAGGACGTGATGGCCGCAGCCCGCACAAAAGGGGTCAGCTCTATCTACGATGTTGCCTATGCAATCCTCGAACGCAATGGAGCCATCAGCATCATAAAAAACGAGAAGTAGTTTGCGGCGCTGAAACTCCTGATCGGCGTTGCGGGGTGAGTCGATGGCGAAAGTAAGCATGAAAGAATTACCCCGAACCCCGGAGAACCAAACGGTCGAGACAGATGTACCTGCTCGCCTCGACCGCCTTCCGTGGAGCCGCTGGCATACACGCATTATTGTTGCCCTCGGTACTTCGTGGCTATTGGACGGCCTGGAGGTGACCCTGGTCGGCTCGCTCTCCGGCGTCCTGGAAAGTAAGAACGGGCTCTCCCTCACCGATCCGCAGGTTACCTCGGCAGCCACCTTCTATCTTGCCGGAGCGGTTACGGGCGCCATTCTTTTCGGCTACCTCACAGACCGGCTGGGCCGCAAGAAGCTCTTTCTCGTCACCCTGGCTACGTATTCACTCGCGACCATCGCCAGTGCATTCTCCTGGAATTTTCTGAGCTTTGCCGTTTTCCGCTTTTTTACGGGTTGCGGGATTGGCGGAGAATACTCCGCGATCAACTCGGCTGTGGACGAGCTTATTCCCGGCAAGGTGCGCGGCACCGTAGACCTGGTAGTTAATGGGACCTTTTGGGTCGGCGCGACTATGGGCTCACTCGCAGCGATGTTCCTGCTCCACGGCCACGGGCTATCCGCTGCCACCAGCTGGCGCTATGCATTTGGGGTCGGCGGCAGCCTAGGCGCGGCGGTGCTGGTCCTCCGGCTTTACGTTCCAGAAAGTCCTCGCTGGTTGATGCTTCGCGGTTATGAGGAACAAGCAAACAAGGTAGTCAAGGAGATCGAAGACAAGGTCTCGAAGGGCAATCCCCGCAGCTTGCCCGCGCCAGAGGGAAAGAAACTCAAGATCACCGTCCGCGACCACACTCCTCTCAAGGAGATTTTTCGCAACATGCTTGGCGACAATCGTCAGAGATCTTTTCTTGCTTTGACGCTGATGGTGGGTCAAGCCTTCTTCTTCAATGCTGTCTTTTTCACCTATGCTCTGGTAGTGAAAAAGTTTTTTCACGTAAGCAATGACGACCTGCCGCGATACCTGCTGCCTTTTGCAATTGGCAGCTTCCTCGGCCCCATGGTGCTCGGACCACTGTTCGACAAAATAGGGCGCAAGCCAATGATTACTGCGACCTATGGTACTGCTGGGCTTCTCCTGCTCGGTACGATTTATCCCTTCGCTCACGGAATTATCGGCCCCCGCGGAATGGGTATATGCTTCACCCTGATTTTCTTCATTGCCTCGTCCGCGGCCAGTGCCGCTTACCTGACTGTGAGTGAGATTTTTCCACTCGAAATACGCGCCTTTGCTATTGCCGTTTTTTACTCCCTGGGAACTCTGGTCGGCGGAGTCGGAGCGCCGCTCCTTTTTGGCTTTCTCATCGCCAGCGGCTCCCGAGTACACGTAGGCATGGGATATCTGTTGGGCGGACTGCTTATGGTGGCGGGTGCAGTCTGCGAGCATTTCATCGGAGTAGAAGCAGCGGGCAAGTCGCTCGAGACCATTTCGTCGCCTCTGCAAAGTGCTAAGTAGGCGTGAGAGCTGCTGGTTCAGAATTGAGTTTCGCAGGGACAGCTGAGAATCATACTTGTCCAATTAATTCTTTGGTCGGTAATCGATCGAGACCGTGAGTTGGCAGTCTTGGTCGGTTGCTGTTGTGCTGGCTCTGTCCATCCACCTCCACCACTGCCAAGGTGAAGCGCCACCCTCCACTTTGTCATCCCGACCGGAGCGCAGCGGAGGGGAGGGACCTGCAGTTTCACTTTCGGGCACAGCGAAAATGGCGTGGGCGAATCGCCTCCAGGTTCCGTTTCTCCATCAACGCAAACTGCAGGTCCCTCCCCTCCGCTGCGCTCCGGTCGGGATGACAAAGTGGAGGATGGCGCTTCACCTTGGCGGTAGTCGAGGTGGATGGACAGAGCCAGCACAACAGCAACCGACCGGGTTTCGAGTCGCAGCCGTTTCTCCTATGCGGGGAGTTCGGCCGCGCTGGGAAAGTCGTGCTGTTGGCGGCCCAGGTCGCCGTCATACTTCACACTGCTTTTGAAAAGCTCATAGCGGCCGTCATCAAATTGCTGCGCGTAGGAGCGCAATTCGCCGATCTGCTGCTCAGAGAGTGGCTTGAAATTGCGCAGGATCTCCAGATTCTGGTCCAGAACCCGCATAGAATCCATGCCGCTGATCGTGGTCGAAACACCGGGCAGGCTCATGGCAAAACTTAGCGCCTCGGTGGGGGTCAGCGCTCCCTGCGAGATCATTTCCCCCGACCCTCCCATGCTTTTCATCCCGAAGACGGCCAAGCCGTGCTGCGCGGCTACCGGCAAGACTTCCTGCTGAAAGCTCCGATAGCTGTAGTCGAAGGGATTCAAAGGCATCTGTATGGTGTCGAAGGGAAAGCCGCCATTAAGCATCGCGAGATGGATCGAGGGATTCTTGTGGCCGGTAAATCCGACGAAGCGAACCTTGCCTTGCTGCTTGGCTGCGGAGAGTGCCTCCAGAACGCCATCCGGCGCATAGCACTTTTCAGGATCGTTGTAGTACACCACCTCGTGGACCTGCCATACATCCAGGTGATCCGTCTGCAACCGAGTGAGCGATTCCTCCAGCATGCGCATGGCGACATCCTTCTTCCGGCCGTGGGTGCAGACCTTGGTCATCACGATTGCCTTATCCCGCTTACCCTTGAGCGCGGTGCCAAGGCGCTCTTCGCTGGCGCCCTTGTAGTACTCCCACGCATTGTCGAAGAAGTTGATTCCATGGTCCAGGGCCTTCGCAACCATATTGTTGACTTCCGGTTGTCCGGCCACGGTGCCGAGGTGGTAACCGCCCACGCCGAGAATCGAAACTTGAAGCCCGGTCTTCCCCATGTGGCGGTGCGGCGCCTGGAACTCCGCAACCGCTCCCCCACTCTCTCCCGGCGCGTTGGGCACGACGGGATTCGCTTGTCCCTGCGGCGCGTTGCTCTGTCCGCTGGCGGAAGCCGCGGAGATCATGGAAACAGCACCAGTCATAGCGACACCTTTCAAAAACGCCCGGCGGCTTTCCCAGCCTTCAGCATTGGTCTTCAATCGTGAGCCCTTTACACCATGTTTGGAAGTTAGTCGGAAACCTGCGGGAACGGCCTGCCCGTGTTCTGGGTGGCGTAAACCATTTGCTTTACTTCCACCTGCTCCATGTCGAGCGGAAACTCGTGGGCCAAGCGCGCTTCAGGGTTGTCGAACTTGATGGAAGCCTTATAAAGCTCAAAATGGCCATCGCCGGCGTAGGGCTTTGCCCGGTCGCGCAGAGCCTGCATTTCCGATGTTGAGAGCGGAGTGAAACCCTGAGCGATCCCCAAATTTTGTTCCAGGATCGGCATCTCCGAAACGCCAGAGATGGTGGTCGCCACCGGCAGGCTCATGGCATATTGCAGCAGCTCCTTCGCCGTGAAGACACCTTTTTGTACCGACTCCCCATGCCCTCCGATCGGCTTCATGCCCAGCGGCGCAATGCCGCGACTATTCAGCACGGGTAGCACCTTCTGCTCGAAGGAAAAGAAATTGGCGTCGAAGGGATTGAGCGGCATTTGCACAGCATCGAAGGGGAAGCCCGTATTCAGCATGGCGAGATGAATATCCGGATCCTTATGCCCACTGAAGCCTACGAAGCGCACCTTACCTTGCTCCTTGGCCTTGCGCAGCGCTTCTGCCGCACCATTCGGCCTGATAAATTCTCGAGGGTCGTTCTGGAAGGAGACTCCATGAATCTGCCAAAGGTCGAGGTGGTCTGTTTGCAACCGTCGCAGCGACTGCTCCAGCATCTGCATGGCCAGCGATGCGTCCCGGCCGTGTGTGCAGACTTTGGTCATGAGGAATGCGCGATCGCGCATTCCACGCACCCCCTTGCCGAGCCAATCCTCTGACTTACCCCGGTTGTATTCCCAACAGCAATCGTAGAAGGTGATGCCGCCATCGAGTGCGCGATGGACAATTTCGACTGCAGTCGCCTCATCCTTGGCCGCGCCAAGGTGATGGCCGCCAAGACCCAGCGCGGATATCTTAACGTCTGTCTTGCCAAAGTTGCGGAGGGGGATTATCGAACTCACACGCAAATAGATGCATTGCCATTGGAGTTCCGCCGCCTGCTTTCGTGGGCAATTGCGTGTCACCTTTGTGTGATGAATTTGGGTTCCCCAAATTTCCATCGCACCGTTCCTGACGTCGCCTCGCTCTATGCCATATCCACCGGCCTGGCGAAAAGCACGGCATCCGCCGTTTCGGATTTCATGGCTCTTCTCACCGTCACCTGCTGGAGAGGGCCCCGCTCACCTGTTGGGCAAACGCCCGCAAGAACTGAATCTCGTGACCGTGCATCTGGAGAGCGGCCAAGGGTTGTAGATCGCTTATGAGTGCAGCCAAGCCCTGGGTGGAGTTTCCCGCTCAGTGCACCAGTCTTTGGCCACCCTGTAGGGCCACCCTTTAGAGGCAACAGTATGTGGCGTCATTTGACGCTTTTGCCGCCGGGGGACCCTCCGGTAGGCTCGGCTTTGTGGGCATCGATTCTCAGACGGCAGCAACTGGCTGTTTTAGAGGGCCTGGCAAACAACCTTTCCCTCCTACCCAGGGCGCACAGAGCTCCAGTAAGAAATGAGTGGCCGATGCTTCCAGGAAGAGTAATCCCGTTTTTAGTCCCTGTTGATCCACCTTCCGCCGGTGCAGAGCAGGCGAATATCGTAGTCCAGATCGGCCGGGATGAAGAGCTTTTGCGGCTGCGGGCCATGGTCATCAGTTCAGCCGGCTATACCGTCCACTCCATGACTCCGGACCAGGTAACCAGGGAACTCAAAAAGGCTCAGGGGGATCGCGTGTGGGTATTTTGCCACACGCTTGAGTTTTATGAACTGGCACTGCTGGCGGTCGCCATTCGCAGGGAACGGCCCGCGGATAAGCTGCTCCAGCTGACCGGCCTTAACGATATTCGACAGGTGCCCGGGCTCTTTGATGAATTGCTGGAGCCGGTCAACGGTGTGGACGACCTGCTCAGAATGGTCGCTGATCTGGCCAGGCAGCAGTAAGTCTTCTCCCAGTGCCTGTCACCTGGCGGCGTAAACAGGACTGATCTCATCGGTCGGGTCACCTAAAGGTATCAGCACGGAAAAAGCCGTCCCGCGAGCTTTGCCTTCCGTGGAACTACGCCAATGAATTTGCCCTCCATGTTTCTCCACGATGGTCTTGCAAATCCATAGTCCCAGTCCATTGCCTGCTTCGGCTTTGTCGCTTTGAAAGGCCTCAAACAGCCTCGCCCGTATGCGCAGCGGGATGCCTCGCCCGTTGTCCGCGACCGTCAAACGGCCATTTGTCCCCGATGCCCGTAGGCGCAGGCAGAGCGTGCCGCCGACGGGAAGCGCCTCGGCGGAATTGCGCACCAGGTTCGAAACCAGCTGAAGAAAGTCACCCGGGTAGACCGCGCCAATCAGCCTATCCGGCAGCTCCTTCCGGACCTGGATCCGCTTCTCTTCGAGCAAGGCGGAGTGGTAGCGTAACGCCATCTCTACAAGGGGGACCAGATCCTTCGTCTGGATTTGCGGGGTATCTCGAAAAAACGAAAGGGTTTGCCGGGCAATGTACTGTATCCGAACCAGTTGTTCTTCTATCTGCACAGCCCGGGCGCGGACCAGCTCCGGGTGGTCCGCCTCTTTCCCAATGAGGTATACGAGGTCGGCGATCGCCTGCGAAGGATTATTGATCTCGTGCATCACCGAAGCTGCGAGCCGCCCTGCCATGGCAAGCTTCTCTGACCTGCGCAAGGCGGTTTCGAGGCGAAGCGTACGCTCGTCCCCTGGAGGGTCGCGCGGGGGTGTAGCTGGACCAATCTCCTTCATAGCGAGTCGCCTCTGCTGCCACATGATTATGTAGAGGACCCTAAAGGATCCGGGGTTGCCGGATGCAGGGAAAAGGTTGTTACCACAGAAACCACTGTGTTACTTACGTCGCGATCCTCCAGAAGTTTTGCCCTGGCCCCTCTTTAGATGCGCAGGAGTGTTGACCGCCTTTCTTCCATCAACCCCATCCGGCTGGCCGGAGGGGTTGCCTAGCTCGGTCACCACACTGAGTACAACGCCGTCGATTCGGTTATCCATCGTTCGATAGGGAACGATGCGCAGAATGCACCACTTTCCATCATTGTCCTGAACACTGAATTGTTTGGACTGGACCTGTTGGATGACATCGAGCAGATTCTGTTCCAGATCGCCCATATCGATTTTGAGCCTTAACCTCGGCATGGGCCGACCGATATCATTGGAGTTAAGACCGAGCGCTGCGGCCGCCTGAGGCGTGAACCGGCGAACACTCAGATCGGCGCTCAGCATAACAATCGGCAGATTTACGCTATACAGCAGGTTGGTAAGGTCATTGTTCAGTTGGGTGAGGAGTTCGTTGCGATGCTGCATCTCCTCGTTGACCGTATGCAGTTCCTCGTTGGCCGACTCCAATTCCTCTTTCGAAGTTTGTAGCTCCTCGTTGGTGCTCTGCAGCTCTTCATTGCCCGATTGAATCTCTTCATTGGCCGATTGCAGCTCTTCGTTGGTACCTTCCTGAGACTCGATAATTGACTGCAGATACTCTCGGGTTGCGGCTAACTCCTGTCCCAAATGGACGATCTGTCTCCCCAGCTCAGACCGCTCCTCGGTCACTATAGGTTCATACGCAAGGGAGCTCGACGCGATATTCGAAATGCCCGGTGCAGGCAATCGATTCTCCGCAGACGAACTGCTTTCGAAAATAATCAGGAAGCTGTACTGCTCCTGGCTGGAAACCTTGAAGGGAATGACCCGGACGCTGACCGTTTTGCTCTTTCCGTCCTCTTCCACACGCACGTCCTGCCGTATGGATTCAAAGCCTTTCTCCCGCGCTTCTTCGATCGCGCTTCGCAGCTCAAACAGCAATCCGGGCCGCGCCATCTTTAGCAGGTTGAGGCTGGCCTTTCCCGGAGGGAGTTCCAAAAACGAAGCCGTATGCCCTCTGGTCTGGAGAATCTCAAGCTGATGATTAATCAGCACCGCCGGCGGCACATACCTCGACAGGAGCAGGCGGTCAGCCTCTCGCTGCAACTCCATCGGGACCTTAAGTGCTTCTGCAGGCCCCGAGGATGAGGCGGATGTTTGCCCCCCACTCGGTTCCGGTTCAGGCCTGCCCACAGAAAAGCTGGTGGCCAGTGGCGTCGACACCAATCGCTTACGAAAGATTTTCTGCTTCTTGTCCGTCATTTCGAAAAGCTCCGAACCCGCCCCCAGTAGCCCCTCGGTGCTTCCCAGCATGAGGAACCCGGTAGGGTTCAATGCGTAGTGAAAAATCGGAATAACCCTTCTCTGCAGGGGCTGACTCAAGTAAATCATCACGTTGCGGCAACTGAGCAGATCCATACGGGAAAAGGGAGGGTCGTTGAATACGTTTTGCGTGGAGAAAATGCAGAGATCCCGGATTCTCTTTCTAATTTGGTAGCCGCCATCGGCTTTGTGAAAAAAGCGGCGAAGCCGTACCGGCGTCACGTCCGCCTCGATGTTTTCCTTGTATACGGCACCCCGGGCGCGCTGGATCGCGCTCTCGCTCAGGTCAGTCCCGAAGACCTGGATCGGAATGTCGGCCCGCTCTTCCCCCAGGTACTCTACGAGAGAAATCGCGTGCGAGTAAGTCTCTTCGCCGGTCGAACATCCCGGAACCCAGATGCGGATCGGCGCCGAGGCGGAGGCTCGTGCCTGCAGAATGGCCGGATACACCACGTGCTGGAGAGCCTCGAATGCCTCTGGATTGCGGAAGAAGCTGGTCACATTGATGAGAAGGTCGTGATAGAGGGCAGTGACTTCGTGGGGTTCGCGCTGCAGGAAACCGCCGTAGTCCCTGAGTTTTTCGATCTTTTGCAGTGCCATGCGGCGCTGGATACGGCGCGCGATCGTAGGCGATTTGTATCCCGAAAAATCGACCTTGGTCTTCCGCCGCAGCAAGCGAAAGATCAGATCCAGATCGGTTTCGTCGCCGCCTAACTGCGCTGGTTCCTGCTTGTGCCCGTCGGCGATATAAGGATGATGGCGGATGCGAGCGATCTCCCGCGCTATGCCCACGGGTGTCATCACAAAATCGACACAGCCGGAAGCGATCGCGCTCACCGGCATGCCATCGTATTTGGCTGAAGTTGGCTCCTGGGCGAAGGTGATGCCCGCTTCCCCCTTGATGGCCGCAAGGCCATGGGTACCGTCCGACGCGGTTCCGGAAAGGATCACGCCGATGGCATCGCTTCCGTGTGCCAAGGCCAGCGATCGCAGGAAAGTGTCGATCGTGGTATTGGAGGACCTTCGCTCCTGACGGCTCCCCAGATGCAGCACCCATTCCGCGATCGTCATTTCGCAATTGGGCGGGATCACATAGACATGGTCGGGCGTAACCCGCATGCCCTCTTTCACCTGCAGCACCGGCATCCGGGTAGCGCGGGCCAATATTTCAGTGACGGCGCTCTCCCGGGCGGGGTCCAGGTGAAGCACCAGGACATAAGCCATACCCAGGACTGGTGAAAGCTCCTTGAACATACTCGTCGCTGCTTCGAGGCCTCCTGCGGAGGCGCCAATCCCGACGATGGGGAATCGATCAGCGCGGCCCGGGCCGGCGCCGTCCTGTAGGGCAGCCTCTTCCGCTTTAGGAGGGGGCGGCTTTGGGGCCGGCGTTTTTGGCCTTCGCTTCGCGGCTGTCATATGGCAGGAAAGTTCAGATCACAACTGCCCGGTGGGTTCTCTTGCACAGAGGATACTCCTCCTTGCACGAGGCGCTGGGGCTGGGTGTGTTATACGACGGAGGAGAGTGAAAAGCCGGCGTTTAGGTGGCTTTGGGCGGGAGGTCTCAGGCGATCCGCTTGGATTCCCGTGCCAAGGAGTTTGCCAACGGTTCCGGGGGGGCCGAAGCCGGAAGGGACCAGGGAACCTCAAGAGCCTGGTTGCTTAGCAGATCGCACCGCTCGGTAAGCAGGCGGACGGATTCACAAATCTGTTGCGTCAGCGCGTGATTGGCGTTTCGCAGTGCACGGGACTTCCGGATGCCTTCCCGGAGGGTGATGCGCGCAGAATCTGACAGCTCGGTCCCCTTTACCGCCAGATCCCTCGCTTCGCCGCGAGCCGAGAAGCGCGTTGCTAACCATGTATCCAGGTCGCTGCGGTCGAGCAAAACCGCACTCTTGTGCGAGGCGCCGTTGGGACGGCGAACCGGAAGACCCAGGTGACGTTCCCAGCGTTGTACTGTGCGGACGCCCTTGCCCATGTACTTGGCGATATCTTTCCACGACGACAGTACTGCGGACTCTTCCGGGAGGTTCATCTGATCTTTCCTCGCGATTAAGCGATTATAGCCCCCCGGGGGTTCTCCGCAGAGGTTACTGCAAATCCCCTTTTAGGGTCATCCAGTTGGCAACAGAGCCCGGTTAAGTAGACGTCCTGCCCCTCTAAAAAGTGACACCGTCAAGTATCTGTATGAACTAACTCGACATCTGAGCAAAAAAGGAAGGGCGGAACCCAGTGGCTCATCGAGATATCGTCGTGATCGGAGCCTCGGCGGGCGGTTTGCAGGCTCTAAAACAGATACTGAGCGCAATGCCTCGCGATGTGGAGGCTGCACTGCTGGTCGTACTTCATACGGCAGACCATTCGACCAGCATGCTGCCCCATATTCTGGAACGCAGGTGCAATATGCCTGTTTCCCATCCCCGCGACGGGGACCCGATACTGCGCGGCAGGGTTTATGTTGCTCCCCCCGGCTTCCACATGATCGTGGAGAAGCGCTACTTACGAGTGCTGCAAGGGCCGCGCGAAAATCTGCACCGCCCGGCCATCGATCCTCTGTTTCGTTCCGCGGCTGCCGCCTATGGCCGCCGGGTGATTGGCGTGATCCTGACCGGAATGCTCGACGATGGCACGGCAGGATTGATGGTGGTCAGGGCCCGTGGAGGCGAAGCCATCGTTCAGGATCCGCAAAGTGCTTCGTTTCCTTCCATGCCGAGAAGTGCCCTGAATCAAGTGCCGAACGCACACGTACTGCCACTGGAGCAGATCGCGGGCTTCCTGCTGCAACTCATCGGGGAGGAGCTTGCTTCTGACGCAGAGCCCGCGAATCAAGCTTCCCTGGGTGAAGCCTCCTCCCTTGGAGCGGCGAAGGAAACGCGCATTGCAGAGCTCAATATGGATGAGGTTTCAAACGAAGATCGCTTGGGTCATCCATCGCCTTTCGCCTGTCCCGATTGCGGTGGTGTGCTTTGGGAGATTGAGCAGAATGGATTTCTTCGCTTCCGCTGCCGGGTGGGCCACGCTTTTACCGCCCAGCACCTCGGCGTGGAACAAAGGCAGGCTGTAGAAACCGCGCTCTGGGAGGCACTGCGGGCGTTGGAAGAAAGCGCCTCGCTTTATCGACGAATGGCCGGCCGCGCGAGGACTTCACATCATGAGCTCCCGGCACGCCTGTACCAGGAGCGTGCGTCGAACACCGAATCAAATTCAAAAATTCTGCGGGATTTTCTACTGCGGGTGAACTTAGAGGAAAGTAGCAGCCATGCTGAAAACGGTGTCAGTGCTATCACAGGGTCTTCTGACAACAGTGAAAGCATCTACTGACAAACATCGGCAACGCTCACTGGCAGTAACCTCGCACACGGCAACCCGCGTCCATGCGGCGCATCCTACCTATCAGTGCTGCCAATGGAGATGCTTTCCACAGCTCTCCCGAGTGACACACCGCAGTACACCCCAAGTTCCAATGGAAGGAGTTATTAATGAAAGTATTTTCAGCCAACATCCAGGATTTACGCACCCTCTACGTGAGCAACCTGAAAAAAGCGCTCGATATGGAGCAGAAGATCACCAAGGCCCTGCCCGATCTTATTGAAAAGTCAAATGACCCCGAATTAATTACCGCGTTCCAAACCCACCTTGAAGAAACCAAGGGACATGCCTCCATGGTAGACAGTCTACTGCGGCGCCATATTGGGGAGAGCAAGACCGAAACGTGCAAGGTGATCAACGGGCTTACGACCGAAGCCTCGGATACGATCACGGACGTCACCGACTCTTCGATCAGAGACATCGCGCTCATTGGCGCGGCCCAGCAGGTTGAGCACCATGAGATCGCAGTGTATGGAACTCTGCGGCGGTGGGCCGAGATTTTGGGCCTGGCGGATGACGCGGTGGTTCTGGAAGCCATCGAAGCGCAGGAAATTAATGCTGATGACCTGCTGAGTGAGATAGCGGAACGGGTCAATTTCCAGGCTGCGGCCTGAGTCGGGCGGCCTGCGCATCCATAGCGTAGGCCGCTTTATCAACGCTGAACGAGATAGAAGTCCCAAAGGTAAAACAATGGCAAAGTACGGAAAGGCCGCAGGCAAGAGCGTCAAGAGTGCAATGCACCGGGAAAAAAGCGGCACCCTCAAGTCCGGCAAAGGCGGTAAGGGCGGCGCAGTGAAGAGCAAAAAGCAAGCGATCGCGATTGGACTTTCCGAAGCACGTAAGAAGGGCGCTAAAGTGCCAAAAAAGAAGGCGAAGTAAACCGCTCCAACTTTACTTGTGGCGCTCCCTTCTTAATCTAGCGATCATCGAGGGCCGAAGATGTTTCGGCCCTTGCCTTGTCTTCGCCGCAAGATATTGCATCATACATTGAGCTATGAGCCTCTTTGACCCAGGCACCAGGTCTGCCTTGGAGTTCTTGCCTTCGCGCCACGATCTCGCCAGTTTGCGAGAGGCGGCCAAGCTTTGCCACGGATGCGATCTCTATCAGCACGCGACGCAAGTAGTATTTGGCGAAGGACGAACGCATGCCGCGATTTTTCTTGTGGGTGAACAACCTGGCGATCGTGAAGATCAACTAGGAAGGCCATTTGTGGGGCCGGCCGGTCAGCTGCTTGATAAGTGCCTGGAGACAGCCGGTATCGATCGGTCGACGGTTTATGTTACCAATGCGGTTAAGCACTTCAAATGGGAACCGCGTGGGAAAATCCGGTTGCATAAAAAGCCTAATTCGCTCGAAATCGCGGCTTGTCGCCCTTGGCTGGAGCATGAGATCGCAGCCGTCCGTCCCCAAGTCATCGTTTGCCTCGGCGCGACCGCGGCGCAGGATCTCTTAGGTCCCAAATTTCGACTTACGAAGCACCGTGGAGAGGTATTTCCAACATCGAACGGACCGGTAACCGCCACTGTTCATCCCTCCGCGATCCTCCGTATGCCTGAGCCCTCCGCGAAGGAAGCGGAGATGGCCGGCCTGGTTTCGGATCTTAGATTTGCCGCGGAATACGTGGCGCAGCTACGGGGGTGAACGAGTGGAGTGACAAGGACGGCTACCACAGTTGAATCAGGCAGGGAGCTGCAGAAGTGATCTAAAAGTCGTGCATAACATCGGAGGTTCTTGTGGGGGCTGCCAAAGTTACCGTAAAAGTAACAAAAGAATCGGTTGAAGCAACTCCAGCCGAGACTTCAACGGTGATCGTAACCGGCTCTGAGCGGTTCGGAAAATTTGCCGCCCGAAGTTCGCACTATCTCGGCTCCCGCTGGGCATTTGTGGTCGCGATCGGGGTCATCGTTGCGTGGGCTCTCACCGGACCAATTTTTCATTACTCTGATACCTGGCAGCTGGTGATCAATACAGGCACAACGATTGTCACATTTCTCATGGTCTTCCTCATCCAGAATACCCAGAACCGCGATGCAAGGGCCATTCATTTGAAACTGAACGAGCTGATTCACGCGGTAGACAAGGCCAAGAATCAAATGATCGATGTGGAGAAGTTGTCGGACCTGGAGCTCGAGGAGCTAACCAAGACTTACGAAAAGATTCGGGCAAGCGCTCAGGACCGCCACCAGGTACGGAGCCAAGTTGCTCCGCGGTAGAAGGCCCGACGGGAAATCCGGGGGATCCTCGGGCAAGATACATATCGGCATTTCGGGATGGAGATATCAAGGCTGGCGCGGTGTCTTTTACCCGGAGAAACTTGCTCAGCGGCGAGAGCTGGAGTTTGCATCCCGACAGTTCGATACCATCGAGTTGAATGGATCGTTCTATTCGCTACAACATCCTGAGAGCTTCTGCCGGTGGCATGCCGAGACACCGGCAGGCTTTACTTTTGCTATCAAGGGCTCCCGCTATATAACCCACATGCTTCGATTGCGGAATGTCGAAGGGCCGCTGGCGAACTTTTTCGCCCAAGGGCTGCTGCACTTTGGGGCCAAACTCGGGCCCATTCTCTGGCAATTTCCGCCCAACTTCCAATTCGAGCCCCAGCGGCTCGATCTTTTCTTTGCCATGCTGCCCAGGACGCGAATGCAGGCGGCGGAGCTGGCGCGCAACCACGATGAGCGTTTGGACGATCGTTCCTGGTTTCAAGTGCGCCAGGAAGCCGCCATGCGGCATGCCATCGAGATCCGTCATGAAAGTTTTGTCAACGAGGAGTTTATTAAGCTGCTCAGGCGCCATAGCGTGGGGTTGGTAGTAGCGGATACAGTGGAATGGCCCCTATTGATGGACGTGACTTCCAGCTTTGTCTATTGCCGTCTTCATGGCAGTCAAGAGCTATACGCCAGCGGTTATGACTCTGAGGCACTCGACACCTGGGCTCGCCGCGTTGTGACCTGGGCGCGGGGCGGCGAGGTTTACGACGGCAGAAGGGCAAGTAAACGCGACGCCCCAAAGCGAAAGCGTCGTGATGTCTATGTCTATTTCGACAACGACATGAAGGTCCGGGCGCCGTTCGATGCCGAACAGTTGCGTGATCGCGTCCATAAGTTGCTCGCCGGGTATTGAAAAGCGCCCGAAGAACTGAGTTACGATGGGCCGATCCTGCAGATACAATTCCGTCCATGGATAAGCCCGCAGAACAGGACCCCAGGGTGTACTTCGCAGCAGAGAGAACCTTTCTCGCCTGGATTCGTACCGGGCTGGGTTTGATGGCCGTTGGCTTCGCCGTCAGCCGTTTCGGGCTGTTTCTTCGGGAGTTTAGAGCCGGCACCTCCCATCTCCCCGCCCAAACCACTGGCCTTTCCGTCTGGTCGGGAGTGATGTTGGTTGCTTTAGGCGTCATCGTAACTCTTTCCGCAGTGGTGCGGCATTTTCAACTAGTCCGTGAACTGCGTTCAGGAACATGGAGGCCGGGGCGAGTCTCCACCGATGCTGTCATCCTGGGACTGGTGCTCGCTGCAATGGGTATCGCTATGGCTCTCTATCTAACCCTTGTTCGTTGATGGATTCCGAAATGAACGCTGCTGATTTTCGACGTCTTGCCCTGCTGCTGGAAGGTGCGGAGGAAGGTTCGCACATGGGCTCGCCCGACTTTCGGGTTGGGGGCACAATATTCGCGACGCTCGCGCACCAGAAGCAGGGTTATGGCAACTTGATGCTTTCACCGGAGCACCAAGCAGCGTTTGTGGAAGAGCAGCCCGAAGTGTTTTTGCCAGTTGCCGGTGGATGGGGCAGAATGGGAGCAACCCACATCCGCCTGGCCGCGGCCAATGAAGATGTACTCGCTGGTGCACTGCACACCGCGTGGAAGTTGCGAATAGAGAAGAACGGCAAGGCTGGTAAGACGAAGTCTAAGTCAACAGTGCGTAAGCCAGCCGCAAAGAGCAAGAAACCCAAGCCTCGATAGCACTTCACTATGCGGAGATCTGCTCGCCATGAGCGCACTGCAGTTCTTACAATTGCTCCATCTCGCCGACAGCGCGTTGCCTATAGGCACGGCGGCGCACAGCTTCGGGCTGGAGAGCCTGGTGGTTGAGTATGATCTGGAGGTCGCCGATCTGCCGGACTTCTTTCAAGGTTATTTGCAAGAGGCAGGGCGTCTGGAGGCTGTATTTGTTTATGCAGGCTACGACGCTTCGTCAACAGAGCAGTGGCAGCAGCTGAACCAACGCATGAGCGCCATGAAACCAGTACGCGAAACCCGTGAAGCAAGCCTTCGTCTCGGTAAGCGCCTCGCAGGGCTGGCTGCCGAGGCATTTGCCATGCCCCTTCAGTACACAACGGGTCCCTCTCATTTCCCCTTGATGTTCGGGTACGTGGGCCGTCGCATCGGTTCCGCTCGAGATGAGGTCGTGGCGGCTTATCTCCATCAATCATTGTCGGGGCTGGTCTCGGCCTGCCAGCGCCTTCTGCCGCTCGGCCAATCGGGCGCAGCCACGCTCCTCTGGCAACTTAAGCCGGTCATCCTGGAAACATTGGCCGTCGCCCGGGAAACTCAAGTGGACGAAGCGTGCCTCTCTCAGCCCCTGCTGGACGTGGCTTCCAGCCGTCATCCCGGGTTGCCTACCCGGCTATTCATCAGCTGATGATGCACGCGCAGCTGCGCCTGGCGTTCTCGGCCGCGGCCGGTCGAACCCAGCTGCATTGCCTGCAGCAGGATCCGCCGTGGAAAGTGATTCGCGCTTTTCCTAATCCCGCAGGAGAAAGCCTGGTGCATCTCAACAACGTCTCCGGCGGCGTATTTGGCGGCGATCGCTTGAGCCTGCAGATCAAACTGGACCCCGGCGCCGCTGCGCAAATCACCACTACCGGTTCTACCCGCATCTACCGTCCTCTTGGAAACGCAGCCGACGCGTCGCAGGTAAGCGAAATCCACCTCGGCCAAGGTGCGTTGCTCGAATACCTGCCGGACTCCGTCATCCCTTTCCGGGATGCGCGATTCGAACAACGCACCGACGTGCACCTCGAGCCGGGCGCGACGCTATTCTGGTGGGAGGTCATTGCGCCCGGGCGAGTGGCCAGCGGTGAATCGTTTGCCTATGCATCTCTGCGCATCAATACCCGCATTTGCAGCCAAGGCCAGCCGATTTATATGGACCGGATGAGTTTCCATCCCCAGCAGGTAAAGCTGTCGTCGGTCGCGCGCTTCGGCAGCTTCCGCTATCTCACATCGTTTATGATCTGCCGTAGCGGCGAAGACGCGAACACCTGGATCACCCTGGAACAAATGCTCAGAGAGATCGCACAACAGCGCAGCCATGCGAGCACCCTCTGGGGCGCCACGGCTCTCACTGCGGACGGCCTCCTGGTCCGCGGGCTTTCGCAGTCGGCTCTGCATATCATGGAGGATCTCTTTTGTTTCTGGAGCTCAGCCAAGAACTACCTATGCGGACGCGCCGCCTCGCCGCCGCGCAGGACCTACTGAAGGAGAACCGCTGTGCACTTGACTCCACGAGAACAGGAACGGCTATTAATCCACGTGGCCGCTGACGTAGCCCGCAGGCGAAAGCAGCGCGGGCTGAAGTTGAATTACCCTGAAGCCGTGGCCATTCTCACGGCGGAGATACTCGAGTTGGCGCGCGACGGCAAATCGGTGGCCGAGATCATGTCGTTGGGGGGCACAATCCTCACCCGGGATGAGGTGATGGAAGGTGTGCCCGGCATGATCCACGAAGTGCAGGCTGAGGCGACTTTTCCCGACGGCACGAAGCTTGTCACCCTGCACGATCCTATTCAATAGACACCGCGGTACAGGAGGAGCAGGATGCAACCCGGAGAGTATCTGCTGGCCGAGGACGAGATCGTGATCAACAACGGCCGCGCCGTGGCGCGTGTGGTGGTGCGGCACACGGGGGACCGTCCTGTGCAGGTAGGCAGCCACTACCACTTTTATGAGGTCAATCCAGCGCTCCAGTTCGATCGGGCGGCTGCTTACGGCATGCGCCTCGATATCCCTTCAGGCGCGGCCGCGCGCTTCGAGCCGGGCGATGAGAGGACTGTCTCACTCGTCGCCTTTGCCGGCTCTCGTAACGTGTGGGGTCACCGCGGCGCTGTGGACGGAGAGCTCAAGGAGCACGCATGAGTCGCAGCATCTCACGCCGCGTCTACGCGGATCTCTATGGCCCAACCACACGGGATAGGGTTCGTCTCGCGGACACGAATCTGGTGCTGGAGGTGGAGCGGGACTTCACCGTCTACGGCGACGAAATTACTTTCGGCGGCGGCAAGACCATTCGCGACGGCATGGGGCAGAGTGCCCGGGCGCTACGCGAATCTCAGCCCGGCGCGCTCGACCTGGTGATTACCAACGCACTCATCATTGACCATTGGGGCATCGTCAAAGGTGATATCGGGGTGCGCGATGGCCGCATCGTCAAGGTCGGCAAAGCCGGCAATCCCGACACCATGGAGGGGGTGGATCCTGAGTTGTTCGTGGGCGCGGCGACAGAAGTGATTGCGGGAGAAAACCTGATCGTTACTGCGGGAGCCATCGATAGCCACGTCCATTTCATTACTCCGCAGCAAGTTTATGAGGCGCTGTGCGGGGGGATCACGACCATGATCGGCGGTGGGACAGGACCCGCGACCGGGACCTGCGCCACCACCTGCACTCCGGGCGCCTGGAACCTGGCGCGTATGTTCCAGGCCGCGGAAGCCTGGCCGATGAACTTTGGATTTTTGGGGAAGGGCAATGCAGGAACACCTGGCCCGCTCGAAGAACAAGTCCGCGCCGGAGCGTGTGGGCTGAAGCTCCACGAAGATTGGGGAACAACTCCGGCAGCGATTGACTGCTGCTTACGGGTCGCAGATGCCACTGATGTCCAGGTCGCCATTCACACCGACACCCTGAACGAAGCGGGCTTTGTGGAAGATAGCATCCGCGCCATCAACGGCCGCGCCATCCACACCTACCATACCGAGGGTGCGGGTGGGGGACACGCACCGGACATCATTCGCATCGCTTCCCTGCCCAATGTCTTGCCCTCGTCGACCAATCCCACCAGGCCTTACACGGTCAATACCATCGCCGAACATCTTGACATGCTGATGGTTTGTCACCACCTCAATCCAAATGTACCCGAAGATGTTGCTTTTGCCGAGAGCCGGATCCGGCCGGAAACGATTGCCGCCGAAGACATCCTGCATGACCTGGGCGTCTTCAGCATGATTTCCAGCGATAGTCAGGCGATGGGGCGCATCGGTGAAGTGGTCATGCGCACCTGGCAGACCGCGCATAAGATGAAGGTGCAACGCGGTGCGCTGCGCGAGGATTCGAGCGGCAACGACAACCAACGTATCAAGCGCTACGTCGCCAAGTACACCATCAATCCTGCGGTCACGCATGGTATCAGCGCTCATGTGGGTTCAATTGAACCGGGCAAGCTCGCTGACCTGGTTTTGTGGAAGCCGGCATTTTTTGGCGCCAAGCCGGAGATGATTCTCAAGGGCGGCTTCATTGCATGGAGCGTGATGGGCGACGCGAACGCCTCCATTCCAACCCCCCAGCCGGTCTTGTACCGGGGAATGTTCGGCAGCTTTGGCAGCGTTCCCTCTTCCACCAGTCTCCTCTTCACGTCCAGGGTAGCGTTAGAGAGCGGAAGCCTTGACCGGCTCAATCTGCGTACGCCGGCTGTTCCCGTGCAGGACTGCCGGTCGATTGGCAAGAGCGATATGGTTCACAACAGCGCCACGCCGCAAATCCAGGTCGATCCGGAAACCTACGAGGTCCGAGCCGACGGCGAACTTCTTACCTGTGAGCCTGCGGTCGAACTGCCTCTTGCCCAGCGATATTTTTTGTTCTAACGGAGAAGCAAGCTTTGTCGACACATCAGACACGCGCATTTCGCATTGGTATCGCAGGACCGGTTGGCTCCGGCAAAACAGCTTTGGTGGATTGTCTGTGCCGCGCACTTTCCCCGAAGATGAGCCTGGCCGTGGTGACCAATGACATCTACACCACAGAAGATGCTGAATTCCTGGTACGCCAGGGGTCGCTCGATGCCAAGCGCATTCGAGGCGTGGAGACGGGAGGGTGTCCGCACGCAGCAATCCGGGAAGATGCTTCGATGAATCTCGAAGCCATCGATGATCTGGAAAAGGCGCATCCCGGGCTGGAGCTGGTTCTTGTGGAGAGCGGCGGAGACAATCTCTCCGCCGCCTTCAGTCCGGAGTTGGTGGACGAATGGATCTATGTCATTGACGTTGCCGGCGGCGACAAAATCCCAAGGAAGGGGGGCCCCGGTGTCACCCGGTCTTCATTGCTGGTGATCAACAAAATTGACCTTGCTGAGCACGTAGGGGCGTCGCTCGAGGTTATGGAACGGGACTCCAAAAAGATGCGAGGCCAAAAGCCCTTCCTCTTCACCGACCTCAAGCACAACATAGGCCTGGATCGCGTATTGGAGTGGCTAAGTGCACGCGTGGAGCTTGCCGACCGGCCCAGGTTGGGCACGCGGTCGGAGCCAGGCGAACTGGCGCAGGGAAAGCACAGCCACTCACACTCGCACTAGCCCGCATTTCTCACAGACCCCCTGGGAAGGCGATGGTCCGGTAGTGAGATCTCCATCCGTAACGAATGACGGGTGTAAGAAATTTAGGCTGCCGCGAACCAGCCGCTTCAAGAGCACCCCTTAGGGCGAGGCTAAAGATTCGGAGGAGAGGCAGGTGTTTCACGCTTGCGGAGTGCAATTCCGGCACCAGCCCAGATAGCGAGGGCGAGCCACTCGTAGCTCGTGAAATGGCCGGGTACGACGAAAACCACTTTCATCAGGATCATCGATAATGCGACCGTGACACCGATGGCCGCAATGATACGTTCGCGGGCAGATGGCCGCATGGCATAGTAAGCAGCGCATGTCGCCAGCCACCCCACAGCCGCGGCGACCGACCCGACCTCGGCGATAGGAATGAGGATCGCGTCGCCGAGAAACATGCAAACGGCGGTGACAGTTCCCACACACAGGACAGAGACAAAAGGTGTTCGGTTTGCGGGATGGACTTCTGCAAGACGGGGATCGATTAGACCACGGCGTGCCATGGCAAAGAGAAGACGGCTCGAAGCCACAAAGTTCCCATTGAATACCTTCAACAGCGACAGCATCGCCGCGGCAAGGATGATACTGACAATCCAGCGCGAGCCGATAGCGTGATTGAAGGCTACGGCGGTCATAAACCTTTGGCCGGTCATCTGTCTCCACGGGGCGACATAGCCGACTGCTGCGATGACGATGGTGTAGAAGAGAATGGCGACCAGGATAGCCATCCAGATCGCTTGAAAAAAGCCTTTCCCCTGAAAGTCCGGGCTTGACTCTTCGGCGGCTTTGCCAACAGATTCGAAACCCGTCATGAAGTACGGAACGATCTGTAACACCAGCAATATCGAGACCCAGGGTGTATGGGTGAACAGGGGCGGAAAATTGTGGACAGAACCTTTGCTGGCTCCAACTGCGATGAATATGACAAAAAGCTGGATGGTGCCGAATGCAGTCCAGTTTTGGAAGGTGGCGCTCAGGCGGACGCCGCGGTAATTGAGGGCGGTGAGCAGCGCGGTGAGGGCCAGGCCGATGATTAAATGGGGAAGGTAAACGGGCCGGCCGGCGATACGATACAACTCCATGGAATCAAGCGCAGGAAAAATGTAGCCGGCAATTGTGCCGACGGCGACAGCCTCCCAGGGACAGACGATGAAATACGCCAGGACCATCATCCACCCGGTTACGAAGCTGACGTAGCGAGGAAATACTTTGGCCGTGTAAGCAACTTCGGCGGCCGCGTCTGGCATAGCCATCACGAGCTTTCCATAAACATAGCCGATGGGAAGCAGTAGAGCGCCTCCAATGGCAAAGCCGAGGATGCCGCCAAGCGGACCGCCACGGATAAGCCAATCGTCCATGACGACCAGCCAACCGACGCCGACCATGGTGCCCCAGCCCAGAGTGAAGTAGTCAGTGACACCGAGTTTGCGGGCGAGATTGGTCATGGCTTAGCCCTCGTATGAAAGGGGTGCTTTTCGATAGAAATCTTGCCCGTATTGAAGGGAGGCTATACGATCGCACTGGCCGGTTCAATTCAAAAGTTGTCGCGTGGATGTATCTTTACTAAACGAAGCCCAAGGAATCATGGCCAAAATATCCAATTACGACCACAAGCTGAAGGCATTGTCCGAGCCTAATCCGCAGCCGACCAACCTCCAGAACTATCCACGTTATTCCGGCGTCGCTACATTTATGCGGCTGCCTCAAATCTCCGCTGCGGAGCGCCTGGACGTTGCACTTATCGGCGTGCCGTACGACGGTGGTGTAACCTATCGCTCTGGGACACGGTTCGGCCCGCGTCACATCCGGGATCAGTCCGCCATCATCAGACCCTACAATCCCGTGCTTGACATAAGTCCCTTTACGCAACTGCGGGTGGCCGATTACGGTGACCTGTCAACGAATCCGCTCTCGATGGAGGATACATTCGCGCGCATCACTGCCGGCCTGAAAACGGTTCTCGATGCGGGAACTATCCCCATGTGTGTCGGTGGAGATCACTCCATTCTTCTGCCCATTCTCCGCGCCATCCACGCTGCTCATGGCCCGGTTGGGCTCATTCAATTGGACGCGCACTCCGACACCTGGGATCAGTATTGGGGCATAAAGTATTCCCACGGCACGCCAGTCCGGCGCGCGATTGAGGAGGGGTTGCTGGCGGAGCCCTTCGTGTTACAGATCGGACTGCGCGGTCAACTCTATGACGCGGATGATATGAAATACGCCCGCGAGCACGGGATCGTTATGATTACGGCCGAGGAGTTTCATGAACATGGTCTCCCCCTGGTGCGGGAGAAATTAAAGGCGTTCGGGGATCTCAAGACTTATCTCAGTCTCGACATAGATGTTGTGGATCCGGCGTTCGCGCCGGGAACCGGCACGCCGCAAGTCGGAGGGCTATCAAGCGCGCAGATCCTCGGCCTGGTGCGGGCGTTGCAGGGTCTGAACCTTGTCGGGTGCGACTTGGTGGAAGTTTCGCCTGAGTTCGACAATTCGGAAATTACATCTTTACTTGCGGCAAACCTGCTGTTTGAACAACTCTGCCTATTCGTTAAACCAACAAGCCGACAGTGACCAGGGGCAACTCCCCCCCCGCGTACACCTCAATACCAGACGCCGTTAAGAAACCAGCAACTTTGCCTGGTCCCGCGCGCGCCGTAGCGTCTCCACGATATCGTCTTTGGGCGGGTAGAACTCCATCGCGATCGTACCCTTGTAGCCCAACTGCCCTAGCTTGCGATAGATGTTGAGGTAGTTGATCTCTCCGGTGCCGGGTTCGTGGCGTCCGGGAACGTCGGCAATGTGAATCAAGCCCACCTGATCGATGTGGGCATCGAATTTCTCGATCAGGTTTCCGAACTCGCGTTGCTCGTGGTAGACGTCGTACAGCACTTTCACGTTGGGGCTGCCCACGGCCTTCGTGATCTCAAACGCCTCGGTTACGCCGTCCAGGTAGATGGTCGGGTTCTCAAGCCGGTCGATGGGTTCGATGACCGCCACCAGGCCGGCGCTGCTAAGCACGTCCGCGGCGCGTTTGAGCGCCTCGATGGATGCCGTATGCTGGGCGCCGGCGGGGGCGCCCTCGATGCGCTTACCTGAGAGCAGAATGATTTGCTTGCACTCCAATCGCTGGGCGGCCGGGATGAGAGCCTTCAGTGCGGAGAGGAACGCATCCCCTCCGGAGGGATCTGCAAAGCCTGGGCTCACGCCAGAGGTCGCATCCACAGAGATCTTCAACGTCTCCATGCGCGCAAGGATGCGGCGATAGTCATCCTCGGACCATTTCTTGAATTCCCCGACCAGTTCTACGTGGTGGTAACCAGCCTGCGCAACGCGCTCCAGGTTTTCGTCGAAGGTACCCAGTTTGTTCAACGTCCAAATCATTACGGAGAACTGTGTGCCTGCCTGGCCAGTTGCCTGGTCAGTTGCCTGGCCTGAACCGGCCACTGCCTGTGCGACGAGGTTTCGGGAAGCAAGGGCATTGCCCGCTAAAGATGCTGCTGCCATACCTACGAGAGTCCTGCGAGTGAGCATGCGCTGCATGGTAGCAGAGAACCCTGTCCGCATGCACGGCACTCGCAGGTGGGGCTATCTGGGTAGCGCGAAGGCCACCAGGCTGCCGCCCGACGGCGCGGGGGACTTTCCTCCGCCGGCGGCGATCACAATGTATTGCCGGCCGTTCACTTCATACGTAGAAGGAGTAGCATTTCCAGCCGCGGGAAGAGTGGTTTGCCACAAGACCTTGCCGGTGGTCTTGTCCAACGCGCGAAAAACCTTGTCGTAACTGGTGGCGCCGATAAACAGCAGGCCACCCGCAGTCACAACCGGGCCGCCGTAGTTTTCGCTGCCTGTGCCGGTGAGCCCCTTGGCGGCAAGTTCGGGATACTCCCCAAGGGGAATCTTCCAAACAGTCTTGCCGCTATTCAGATCGATTGCGGTTAAAGTTCCCCAAGGCGGTTGAATCGCCGGATAGCCGTCTATGTCGAGGAATTTATTGTACCCGTCACTGATGTATTTGGCATCCAGAGGCGATGGTCCTTTATCTTTCACCACCATTTCCTTCCCGTAATAGACATATTCAAATACGGCCTGCATTTGATCTTTGCCCAGGTTAGAGAATCCGGGCATGCGGCCGGCCCCTTGCGAGATCAGCTGCTTCACCGTGCCCTCATCATAGCGATCGGCAACTCCAATCAATGAAGGAAACTCCGGAGGCGCTCCCGTCATATCGGAGCGGTGGCAAGTGGAGCAGTTGCGCAGAAAAATGTCTCGCCCATTGGCCTCAGCTGTGCGTGGCTTCTGCGGCACCAGGCGCAAGATCCAGGCCATCTCGTTGGCATTCACATACAGCAGGCCGGTCGTGGGATCAAAGGCGCCTCCGCCCCACTCCGCCCCGCCGTCGAAGCCGGGGAAGATAATGGTGCCCTGCGTACTTCCGGGAATGAACTGCCCATCACTGCGCACTTTCATGAAATGCTCGAGTGCCTCCTGGTGAGCCTCCGGCGTGCGCGTCGTAATCATATCCGCGGTCACCTTTTGCCGCGCGTAAGGAGCGGGCAGGACGGGCAGCGATTGCTTTTTAGCCGTGACCTCACCCTCAAGATCCGACGGCGGATAGCTCCGGCTCTTGATCGGGAACAGCGGCTTGCCCGTCTCCCGATCAAAGAGAAAGACGTACCCCTGCTTGGTTGTCTGAGCCAACGCATCTACATCTTTCCCGTTGTGTTTTACGGTCACCAGGGAGGGCGGCGCCGGCAGGTCGCGATCCCAGATGTCGTGATGAACCAACTGGAAATGCCAAATCCGCTTGCCGGTCTCGGCATTGAGGGCGATCAGGCAGTTGGCGAACAAATCGTCGCCGATTCGATTCGCGCCATAAAAGTCTGAGGCCGCTGAGCCCGTGGGAACGAACACAATTCCGCGTTTCTCATCGACCGACATGCCGGACCAATTGTTCGCTGACCCGGTATACGTCCATGCGGTCTTGGGCCATGTGTCGTATCCAAGTTCGCCGGGGTGAGGAATGGTATGGAAAGACCAACGCAACTGTCCGCTGTGGGCATCGAAGGCGCGAATATCCCCCGGAGAGGCGGGGAGCACCTCAGCCATCGCGCCGCCGACGATGACCAGATCTTTGTAAACCACTGCGGGGCTGGTCATGGTGACCCAATTCAAGGGCTCACGGCCCAAGCCTTCACGCAGATCGATGTGTCCCGCTTTGCCGAAAGCGGTAACCGGCTTTCCGGTTTGAGCGTCCAGCGCGAACAGATATTGGCGCACGCCAACGAAGATGCGCTGATCTTTTCCGTCGGCCCAATAGGTCACGCCTCGGTTGCGCACCTTGCCAACATTCTTGAGACCTTGATTGGCATCGAATCGCCAGTGTAGTGTGCCTGTTGCTGCATCCAAAGCGACCACGTCCCCATTTGGCGTCGTCGCATACAAGACCCCATCCACCACGATGGGATTGCACTCCATCTCCGATTTCGGATGCTGGTCTCCGCTATCGAAGGTCCAGGCAACCTCTAAGGAATGCACGTTGTCGCGGTTGATCTGGTCGAGGCTCGAATAATGAATGTTATCCGGGCCGCCATAGACTCCCCACGTCCGGTAGGAAGCGCCATCGGTATCAGCGGCCGCCTGGGCGCGAGCGTGAAGTGGGATGGCCGCCGCCGACAGCGCCAGAGCGATCAAGAAATATTTGGCAAACATGCGTTGATAGTTAACCACAAGCCGAGTCTACAGCCGCCACCACTCCGACCGTAACTCGATCCCCGGTACTACTTCCGTT
This sequence comes from uncultured Acidobacteriaceae bacterium, assembly GCA_963787145.1. Lineage (GTDB taxonomy): Bacteria > Acidobacteriota > Terriglobia > Terriglobales > Acidobacteriaceae > PALSA-350. The sequence continues at coordinate 48,255 of CAWBBY010000022.1, read as the reverse complement.
GGTGTTCCCGGCTCGGGCGCCCAAATCTTCAGACCCTCAGCGGCAAATACCCGCTCGATTGGCTGCCGCCAACCATGCAGCGCAAGCGAGAACAGTCCCCAGTGAATAGGCATCATCAACCCCGTTGCGCCCATGGCCTGAAATGTTCTCACCGCTCCATCCGGCCCCATATGGATATCGGCCCACCGGGGATCGAAGGCTCCAATCTCCAACATCGTCAGGTCGAAGGGCCCATACGTTTGCCCAATCTCTATGAATCCGTTCCACTCCCCTGAATCCGCCCCGTAGTAGACGCGATGCCTGGGGCCGGCGAGAACAAACGAAGCCCACAGCGTCTCGAATCGGCCCAAGAGACTTCGTCCAGAAAAGTGGCGCGACGGCAGCGCCGTCAACTCCAGCTCTCCCACCTGCACGCTCTCCGTCCAGTCCAACTCGCGCACATCTCTCACGCCCAGCTTTCTGAGGATGCCGCCCACGCCAAGCGTCGTCACCCACTGCGCCCCAGCGGTCGCTTCGCTCTGCGCCAGGTGCTTGATGGTGTGCGCCCCAAGATGGTCGTAGTGGTCGTGCGAGAGAAGCACCACATCGATCCGCGGCATCTCCTCCAGGCGCAGCGGAGGGGCGAAGAAGCGCTTCGGCCCTGCCCATTCGTACGGCGCGGCTCGCTGCTCCCATACGGGGTCGATGAGCACCCGTAGCCCATCGATCTCCAGCAGGGTGGACGAGTGCCCCATCCACGTCACCCGCAGCCCACTCGCCGGCGGGTTCTCATAGATCCGAGTATCGGTGCGGAATGGTCCCAGGCTTCGTTTTGGCGTGCGCTCTTCCCGGTTGGTCAGATAGGCCCACAAGACGTAGAAGAAGGTAGACCATCCACCCACCGAGGTGGGCACCGGATTCATATACTGCTTACCCTTGGTTAACGCCTTCCCGATCATCGCCATCCTAATTGGACTCGTAGCGGTATCAGCCTGCAACCGAGCAGGCAACTGTCATGGCACGGATCTCTATGCCGAGAGTAACCTTTCAGCATGACCGGCGCGATATAAGATTTCCATAGGGGAAACGCAATGATGACTGAGGCGAATGGGGAAGCCTACGATCCTTACCGTCTGCAGCGATTCGTTGACGCGCAAGCCTCCTGCTTTGCGCAAGTGCGCTCCGAGCTATTGGCTGGACAAAAGCAATCCCACTGGATGTGGTTCGTCTTCCCCCAGATAAAAGGTCTCGGTTCAAGTCCGATGGCACAGCGCTTTGCCATTTCCGGGCCCACTGAGGCTAATGCTTACCTCCTTCATCCCGTCCTTGGCGATCGCCTTCGCGACTGCACCGCCCTGGTCAACGCGGTGGATGGCCGCTCCGTACACGACATCTTCGGCTATCCCGACGATCTGAAGTTTCACTCCTCGGTCACACTCTTTGCCTGGGTGGTCGCGCATGGCCCTCCGCTGCAGATCCTTGGAAACCATGTCTTCGCTGATGCCTTGAAAAAATACTTCAACGGAATACCGGACCAGGCTACGCTCGATCGATTGCCACATGGGGCCGAGAGCTAGGGCAGTTCGCAATTGGTGTAGGCCGAAGCGATAGACCCTTTCGTGGTTTTCTCCCAAGGAAAACCACACCTCGCGATCTTTATCAGGCCACGTAATTGCGAAACTGCCTTAACCGCCACCCTGCTGGCGCTTTAACTCCGCCTCAAATGCCTGTTGCCGCTCCGCCACGGCTGCCCGATAACCCTCCGGATCGATCCAGACCTTCTCGCCCGCTCCAGCCTTTGCCTGTTGCAGTTTTTCTAGCATGTCGAAGTAGGCGCCGTGCGCGCCGAGGAAGATGTCGCACGGCAGGCCCTTCAAAGTGACAAAGGTTCGCTGATAATCTGCAGCGATTCCAGGATAGGAAGCGGGCTTCCCGGGCTGGTCAACCAAGCGGAATCCGGGATTCACATTCCAGCTTCCCACAATCACCACGTCGCGAAGTTGGCCGCCCACGGGCGCTCGCATCGTCCAGGTGGTACAGCCGCGGGTGTGGCCCGCTGTCTTATGTGCGACCAGCACCACGCCACCCAGCCGCACCTCATCGCCATCGTGCAGCACACGATCCACCTTGACCGCTGGATAGAGGTCTTTGGTGTAGTAGAAATCCTTGGCTCCTCCACTCTCCACCACCGGCACATCCCCATCCATCACCATGTATTTTGCGCCCGTCAGCCGCTTGACCTCTGCGCTGCCCGCGTCATGGTCAGCGTGTGAGTGGCTGATCAGCAGGATCTTGATGTCGTTGAAGTGAAACCCAAGCTGCTCCACGCTCTTTTGAATCAATGGAGGCGAACTTTCCAGGCTTGAGTTGATAAGGATGTCGCCTTTTGGAGTCACCACCAGGTACGAGGCCAGATCCTTGCTGCCCACGTAGTACAGGTTGTCCGCTATCCGGAATGGCGCGATCGGCGTCGTCCAGTCGGGGTTTTCCGCCGCCCATACGCAGCAGGCCGGCAAAAGCAACAGCAGACACATCCATGTTTTCAACCAGGGCTTAACCATCGATCCTCCAATAAGTATTTCTACAGTCTTTGGACTCCGGTCGCCATTACAGTAGTTGGTGCATGAAGCCCTGGACGCCGTTGTGCCACCAAAACCAATTAGGAACTGGACGGGGTCGTCTACCAGAGCGCAATATTCAGAACCACAAAAACGGCCGCAACAGCGCCTCCCCAGAATATGGGTTCCTGGTACCAATGGCATTTGTCCCTCTTTGGAAGCACAGTGGCGCCCATGACCAGCCCCTCCAGTTCGCGCACGCTGCGCGGCTCCGTTACCAGGCTCACCAGGACGGTAACGCCCACACAAATTATCCAGGCCCACAACGCGCGGTACAAATTCTCGGCCATCTCTTTTGCGTCCGGAGAGAGCGCGACATAACGTAAGGCCGAGGGGTTCTTTACCACCCAAACCCAAAGTCCGATCGAAGTTAACGTTCCGGCAAGCAGACCCCAGAAGGCACCCTGGTCGGTCGCGCGCTTCCACAACATGCCCAAGATCACGGTTCCGAAAAGCGGCGCGATAAAGAAGCTGAAGAGTTGCATGGCATAGTCCATGATGCTGGCGGAGTGCTGCACCAGGTAAGCAGTCGCTACGGATACCAGCACGCCGACCAGCGTGCACCACCGGCCCATCGCCACGTAGTGCGCGTCTGCCGCCTTCTTGTTCAGGAACGCCCCATAAATATCGTAGGTCCACACGGTCGAGAATGCGCTCACGTTGCCCGCCATTCCCGACATAAAGCCGGCGATCAGCGCAGTGACTCCGAGCCCGATAAGCCCAGGTCCGCAGTAGCGCACCAGCATCAGGGGCAACACCTCATTGTAGCTGTGCCCGTTGGTGGCCACGGCCACGCCTTCGGGCACCAAATGAAACGGCAAAACGGCTAACGCCAGCAGTCCAGGAAGGATGACAATGAGGGGCACCATCATCTTGAAAGCCGCGCCGATGATGGGCGCCAGCCGGGCAGAGCGAAGGCTATTGGCCGCGAGCACGCGTTGCACTACGAGAAAATCAGTGGTCCAGTAGCCAAACGACAGTACAAAACCCCAGCCCAGAATAAGGCCGGTCCAGTGGATCCCCATGGGATTATCCTTGAAATGGCCCATCGCGCTCCAAAGGTGGGTGTAGTCCGACCGCCCTAGATTGGTTTGGATCCGCTGCGTAAGATTCCTCCAGCCCCCCACTTCAATCATGCCGAGAATGGGAACGAGCAGAGCACCCGCCCAGATCAGGACAAACTGCAGAATCTCATTGAAGATTGCGGATCGTAGCCCTCCCAGAGCTACGTAGATCGCGACCACGAGAGAAGAGAGCCAGATGCTGAAGTTCAGGTTCCATCCCAGCACGACTTTCATCACCAGAGCCATCGAGTACATATTGATGCCACTCATCAGGATGGTCATGAAGGCAAAGCTGATGGCCGAAAACGCTCGTGTGGGATTACCGAAGCGCAGATGGAGATATCCGGGAACGGAGTAGACCTTCGAAATGTAGTAGAACGGCATCATCACCAGGCCCAGAAACAATATGGCGGGAATGGCCCCGATCCAGTAGGCGTGCAACGCAAGTATGCCGTACTGATACGTGGACCCGGCCCAGCCCATCAACTCCAGCGAGCCGAGGTTTGCAGATACAAAGCTCAATCCAGCTATCCACGCCGTCATCTCCCGGCCGGCCATAAAGAACTCTTTGCTGGTCTTGGTGCCGCTCTTTACGTAGAAACCGATGAAGAGGACCATGGCGAAATAGACAGCGATGATCAGCACATCCACCGCAGACAAATGAATGAGCTGCGTCCTGGCGGGAAGTAGCGTGATCAAAAAGCCGGCACCGGCAGTCACTGCGTGAAGCAGAACCGTCAGAACGAGTGACTGACCGGGCATACTACGGGGTTCCTCCTCTTACAGAGCTTGTGGATAGCCCGCGGGGGCTTGAGCCACTCTCCTTGTAACCGGTCAGCAACGGGTTTGTCACCTATATCGCTGTTCGATGCCCAGGAAATTCCGCTATAGTGAGCCCTCTATCGCCAAATTATTGCTGTCTTACGTCAAACAGCAGGTGCCAGGGGATGATCGCGAAATCTTCGCGGTTTGAACCTGGAATAGAGTGCGGGGGATATAAATGAGCTTTCGCGGATTGCTGTTGAGTTTAGCAATGTTAAATGGCGTTGCGGCCGCGCAATCACTTAACTGTGATCTTCAAGGTTACAAGGCCACGGATGGGCTGAAAGCCACCACCAGCGGCGGCGTAGTGATGATGAGTTGGCGGGGCGAAGGGGCCCAGGAACTTCGGGCGTCGTTTGGCATAAGAAACGGGCAGCCGTTCATTCAGGAACTAGCAGCGCGGGCAGGTTCCGGCAAATGGACTGTGCTGGGGAAAGATCTAACCCCGGATTTTCAGGTCTCGACTGGAAAGCGGCGCATATCGCAGGCTCAACGTACACAGTTGCAGGCGCTGAACCTTGACACACCCGAAGAGGAAAACAAGCGAAAGTGGAACACCTTTTGGGACGCGCCCCTGGTGATTCCCGGTCGAGGCGACACCACCGATTTGCCGCGCACCGAAGCCGAAATTACCCATGCATCCGTTAGCTACCAGTCCAATACCTGCAAGGTAGCTACCGAGGGAAACCAACTCAGCGTCACCTTTGATGGATTGAAGCTGGGCATCTTTGCGGGCGATCTGCGTTTCATTGCGTACAAGGGAACAAACCTGCTCCGCCAGGAAGCGGTCGCCAAGACCGAGGAGCCTTCCGTGGCGTACATCTACAAGGCTGGGTTAAAGGGCTTTTCCGTTACGCCAGAGACCCGGCTCATATGGCGTGACACTGCGGAGCACACGCAAACCGAATACTTCGGCGGAGCACCTAATACAGAACCGGTCGCGCTGCGGGCGCGCAATCGCATGGCGATTCTGGATGTCGGCCCAGGCTCTCTGGCCGTGTTTCCCTCGCCCCACAAGTTCTTCTTTGCCCGCGAGGACGAAGTAAACCTCGGGTTCGCTTACTACCGTAAAGACACCGACTCCTCGTTCTCTCTCGGTGTTATGTGGCCTGACCAGGGCGAGGGCTATCATCCCTGGGGTGCAACCGACGCCGAATGGAAACGGCGCACCGAAACCTCGCGAGGTCATGCGGACAATTACGCCCTATACAACGCACCTGCCGGAACTGAGCAGCGCATGGCGGTCTACTACTACCTGAACGCCGGGGACGATCGGTCCACACGTGAGTCCGTCCTCGCTTATACACATAACGATGTTTTCAAGCCCGTGCCCGGGTACAAGGTCATGACCGGCCACTTCCACACGGACTTCAACGAACAGCTGCGCGATCGCAACACGCTGGATTATCAGCCACCCTGGGTCGCAGTCTTCCGCGCCCTCGGAGTCAACATCCTCTACTTGGCGGACTTCCACGACGACTCGCATCCCAGCGATCCCGGGCCTATTCGCCTGGCGGAGCAGAAAATCTATTTTGAAGGCTCACAGCGTGTCTCCGACAAAGACTTCTTAGTCATTCCGGCCGAAGAACCCGATGCCTACATCGGCGGCCATTGGTACCTGATGACTCCAAAGCCGGTTTACTACACCCACGCTTTGGGCCCGCATGAACCCAAAGCTGGGCCGAGTACAGGCAACAGCCGCCCAGAGGGCCAGCCATTCGAAGAGGATCTTCCAGGGTACGGCCATGTCTACCATCTGGGCTCCGCAGAAGACATTCTGAACTTCGTCAACAAAGAAAATGCCATCATGTGGACCACGCACCCGGAAACCAAGAACTCCGAAGGCTATCCCAAAGCCTATAAAGACAAACCGTTTTTCCTGAGCGACCGGTTTATCGGCGCCTCATGGGAATCTCTTCCGGTTGACTTGTCAGAGAAGGAAGAGTGCGAAGTCCGCTGCTTCGGAGTCGAAGACGACATGAGCAACTGGGCGCCAAAGGCGAAATATATGATTACCGAAGGAGATACGTATACCAAGTGGCCGGACGACGAAACCTATCCCCAACTGGCCATCAACTATCTCAAGCTGGATAAAGTTCCCATGTACAACGAAAGCTGGTCTCCGGTTCTGGAGGCGATTCGGCGCGGAGACTTTTACGGCACCAATGGTGAAGTGCTATTCCACAATTGGGGCGTTCAGGGCAGCGGCGCAAATAGCGTCTATACAGCGAGCATCGAATACACATTCCCGCTCGAGTTCGCTGACCTGGTGTGGGGCGACGGCACCAGGACCGAGCACAAATTCATCGACCTGAGAGACACTATGCCTTTCGGCACTAAAGAGTTCAAGATTCCCTTCGATGCCACCGGCAAGAAGTGGATTCGACTCTCCGTCTGGGACTCGACGGGCAGCGGTGCCTGGGATAATCCGGTCAATCTGAAATAGGCGGGTCAGCGCTAGATGCGCATACTTCTGGTAATCGTCGCCGCGGCCGCTTCTGCATTCGCAATAAATGTGCGTATTTGGCGACCCAACGAATGAGTATCCTGGATAACGTGAAAACATGCCTCGTGGGAGTGATCGCTTGTCTTATCGTGGCGGCGCACGCTCAGGTACCAGCGAATACGTCAGGCGAACAGAAGCCGTCAGCCAAGGTCTTTTATGTTGCCAAGCCCATTCAGCCGGCGCCTTATTTAGCCCCCATGAAACCGTTGGTGCACCTCGCTGATTTGAAGCAGAAACATAAGGGCGAGGTGAACTGGACCGAGTTGGTGGTCTACGACAAGAATAACCGCGCCGAAGTGACTTCAGCGGGCCCGGGATCGAAGCTTCCACGACAGTTGCACTCCGATGCACCGGAATATTGGTTGGTGCTGGAGGGGAGGATCCGGTTTGAGGTGGAAGATCCGCCCGGAGAGTTCCAGACGTTTGAGGCCGGCAAGGGAGACCTGGTCCTCGCGCCCGAGCGCCACCTCTTTTCGCTGGAGGTGATTGGCTCCGAACCGGCTATCCGCCTTGCGGTCACGCTGCCGGATACCTCGACCATCTACGAAACCAAGCCGGAACACACCGAGGAGGGCATGGAATATATTCCGGTGACACTCTTTACTGGCAACAACCCTGACGAGGTACCCAACGACGGCAAACCCGATCGCCTATTCTTCAACATAGATGAGTTGCAGAAAGAGCATCCGGGGCGCCGATCCTGGAGCGACCTCGCGGTTCGCAAAAACCGTGCTCACGCGAATATCATCTGCGGCTACGCTGCGGACGTTAAGCACATCGCGGGCGATCTGGGACACTACCACACAGATTTCGCGGAGATCTGGACCATCATGCGTGGCCGGCAAAGCTTTTCCATTGAAGGGCTCAAGCCATTCGTGGCATCAGAAGGCGATATCGTTTATGCCCCCGCAAAGAGATGGCATCTTATTGAGGCCGCAGGGGAGGGAATGTCTTGCCGTCTCGCCATGACGCCCTATCCTAACGGCAACCACTTGTATCAGCCACGGCGACAGTAATCGAGCGCGACGCCTTCAGTGTTGCGTTAGACCCCCGGTTTAAATTGATCCTCGGCGGAGTCAGTTTTCTACCAGAACCCAATAGGAACCGGACGGGTGCCCCACGTTCGCCTCAGCGTACATGGGCGGAAAATAATATGTTTCGATTGCTTTTGCTGTTCGATTTCGCAAAAAGCTATGGTGGGCTTCGCCCGTCTTATTCCGCCCACGTACGCTGAGGCGAACGTGGGGCACCCGTCCAGTTCCTATTGGGTTCTGTTAGAAAACTGACTCCTGCCGGGTTGAGGTCACACGCAGACACTTCAGCCGGCGCAGAGCGCTGTCAGCGCGCCTAGATGAGGCGCATCCTCAAGCTTGCGCACGATCTCCACAATGGCTTTGCCCTTGGCAGCCGGCCATTTCGCAAAGGCAGCGCAGTCGAGGAACTTCGCGGCCACCTCATCGTAGGACATCGGATTCGCCGGATTTCCCTTGGCCACATCCGCACGCCCGGAAATTACGCTACCGTCTTTGAGCTTTATCTCGATGATCGTAGTCATCTTGTTGTATCCGGCGGCCTCGGCAACAGGATCCACGCCGAAGTCGACCCGGCCGATCATCTCCTGAACCTCAGGACGGTTCACAACCTCGTCAGTAAATTCGGTCAAGCCCGCCTTGCCATAGAGCAGAAGTACGGCCATACAGAATTCCATGCTGAACTTGGCTGCGAGGCTATCTTTGGGGCGGTGATGAATCAGAGCGTTGGGAAAGTTTCGATTGGCGCCGACTCGAACCCGTTCCACCTGGTCCGCTACGATGTGGTGTTCCTGAATCAGAACAAGCATCTCCGTCATGCCGGGATGCGTAAGGGATCCGGAGGGGAATGGCTTGATGGAAATCCCCGGCGAAACGAACGTCCAGGGCTTGCCGAGCTTATCCATGATGGCCGCGGAATCGAACCCTCCGCCCTCCGCCTGGAAGAATCCACGAGGCGCTTCGAGTATTTGGTTCGCAGCGGTCCATCCCAACCCTGCAAAGTCCGCGGCAACCACTCCGCTCTCGGCGGCCCGTCCTGCATGGAACGGCTTGGTCATGGTGCCAAAATTCTCGCGCAGGCCGGCGGCTTCGCTGGCGCCGATTCCGAGCGCGGTCAGTACTCGCGGCCGATCGAATCCATAGACCTTGACTGTGGCCGCCGTGGCCCCGAGCGTGCCAATGGTTCCGGTGCTATGGAACCCGTCTTCATAGTGCCGCGGGGCAATTGCTTCGGCAATCTTGCACTCCACCTCAACCCCGACGTTATAGGCGACCAGGAGATCCTTTCCAGAGATCGATTTGACTTCCCCGGCCGCCAGCGCCGCTGGAAGCACCGGTGCTGTGGGATGGGTCAACAGGCCATAGACCCGATCCTCCGCAATGGCAAGCTGAGTATCGTCGTAATCGTCAGCGTGGATACCGACAGCATTGGCAAAGGCCGCAAATCGCACTGGAGCTCGCAGCGGCGAGCCAATCACCGTGGCCCCATGCCCCTCGCTCGATACAAAGCCATTGGATGTGAGGTAAGTCCGTACGATCTCCCCGGTCTTCGCAACGGATCCGCAGAGTGCTAACCCTATGCCATCGAGGATCGACTTCTTGGCCAATTCGATAACCTCGGGAGGAAGATCCGGATAACGTGTGTTGGTGATGAAATCGGCCACGCAGCTTGTTACTGCGGGCGGCTCGGGTGGTTTTCCGGGAGTAGCCGCGAACGCTTCCGTTAAGCTACGAAAGCCCCCTCGGCCACCGATGCAAAAGACTGCTGATCCGATTACCTCACGTCGAGTCATGGTGTCTTCAAACCTTTCGAGCTACGGACAAAACAATGCCAGTGTACAGGCCACAGTACACTGATCTGTCTTCAGTTCCTTTAACTGACGTAAGCCGTCGCATAGGAGACGTAATGAAGCGCGTTCTGGTTCCAATGTTGCTGGCGTCGGCCGTTTTGCTCGTTTCGCAAACGTACGCCCAATCCTGCTGCGAGCCAACGGTGAAAGACTTCCCAAAGGTTGGGGGCAATCTCGGCAACCAGAATTATTCGTCCCTCGCCCAGGTGAATAAGGGCAACATCGCTGCATTGGGTGGCGCCTGGCACGACAACCTCGAGGGTGGATCGACAAAGGAGTTTCAACAGGCCACGGCAGTGGCTGTGAATGGCATTCTCTACGTAGAAACAACCCAGGGCAAAGTCTTCGCCGTCGACGGAAAGACCGGCGAGATCAAGTGGACCTTCAATCCGGGCTACGGCACCCAGCTTCGCCGCGGAGTTGCGGTCGGCGGAGGAAAGGTGTTCACCAATATGGCGGACCACCGGGTGGTTGCACTTGATCAGGCCACAGGCAAATTGATCTGGGAAAAGCAGCTCGTCGATGAAGGACCAATCGGCTCCTTGCGGAGCGCCGTCACCTACTACGATGGCATGGTTTATTTCGGTACTTGTGACGGCGCCCGCGATGTTGGCATCGCCATGGACGCCAATACCGGCAACATAGTGTGGAAGTTCCACGCGGCTCCTGCGCCGGGGGAGTTTGGCCACGACACCTGGGGAGAAGGCGATGCCTGGCAAACGGGCGGCGCTGCGCCCTGGATGCATCCGGCCATCGATCCGGAACTGGGCCTCCTCTACTGGACGTTTGGCAATGCGCGTGGGGGAGGCCCCGTAGATGGATCGAAACGCCCTGGACAGAACCTGTTTGCCGATTCGATCATCGCGTTCGACGCAAAAACCGGCCGCAGAGTTTGGTACTTTCAGTCGGTGCACCACGATATCTGGGACATGGATAACGTGATGGCGCCGGTGCTGATCGACCTGAAGATCAATGGCAAGCTGCGCAAGGCGGTGGTCTATGGCAGCAAGACCGGCATGTACTACATTCTTGATCGCACTAATGGCAAACCCCTTGGTCCGATCGACGAGCGGCCCGTGCCCCAGGAGCCTCTGCAAAAGACCTGGCCGACTCAGCCCTTCCCGGAGGGCGATACGCTGGTTCCCACGTGTCCTACCACCAGTGGCGCCGGCCAGCCTCCCCCAAATTTCAAATCGGGTTGCTTGTTTACACCACACGCTTACCAGCTGGTCGTTCAATCACCGGGAACCGGAGGGGGAGCCGATTGGAGCGCCATCTCCTACGACCCGCGTACCCGTCTGATCTATACCGGGGCCGGCATCGTAAACTCCGCGCATACACTTTCGAACAATGGAGTGTTCTTCCGTCCCCTGGGTGAACAACGAAGTGGGAAAATCATCGCGTTTGACCCGGCTACTCACAAGATCGTCTGGCAGAAAGACATGAAATGGGCTCTCGCGCACGGCAATGGAGTGCTCACCACCGCGGGCGATGTGATGTTTGTTGGCCAACCGGATGGCTTTCTCCTCGGCCTCGATATCAAGGATGGCCACGAACTGTGGCGGTTCCAAACCGGCGCGGGCGTCCATACAAGCCCGATCAGTTATGAGATCGACGGAGAACAATACATCGCGGTTTTTGCCGGCGGCAGTCGTATCCCTTACAACTCACCGCGGGGAGACAATTTGTGGGCATTCAAATTGGGTGGCCGGGTTGCACAGGCCGCGACGCCCACTCCGCCGTCGTTGAAACAGCCAATCGATGCGGCAGCGGTCGACGGCGCGGCGGTCAAGAATACCGTGTATCTCGCGCGTGCCTGGCGGCAAGGAGCTCCGGGCACTGCCGAATCTCTCTTGCCCAACTCAATGGCGCCGCAAAACATGCGCGTTCCCGTAGGAACCACAGTCACCTTCCTGAACCCACCCGGCAACGCAGCCGCGCATTGTGCAACCCAGTTTTATGAAGGGCTCTTTGATTCCGGCCCCTTGCAGCCCGGCCAGTCGTTTACTTTCAGCTTTACGCGGCCGGGTGAGTATTTCTACAACGACTGCACATCCCCGGGCACGACCGGCAAAGTTGTCGTCTACACCCCGGGGTCAGTACAGGGTCAGGCCGCTCCGGCGCAGGCGCCGGTCGCGGTCGCGGCGTCGGCATCCGTACTGCCTGGTGGCAAGGGAAAAACCGATCTCATGAGCACGTGCACGCAGTGTCATGGTCTGGACTTGATCACTCAGAAGCGACAGACAAGAGAGCAGTGGTCTACCACCGTGGATCAAATGCAGGAGAGGGGTGCGGAAGTCACGGATGAGCAAGCGGGGCTGATCGTGGACTATCTGGCGGCACACTTCGGAAAGCCGATTTACATAAATACCGCTCCTGCGGAAGCCTTGCAGGATCTCCTTTCCATGACGCCACAGGAGGCAACTGCGCTGACCGAATACCGGCAAGAGAACGGCAACTTCAAGAACCTGGATGATCTGCTGAAGGTGCCCGGCGTGGATGTGAAAAAGATTCAGGCGCAGAGTAGCAACATCGTGTTTGATACAAATACTCCGTAGGCGACCCATTACCGCACTGTCCCTAATAATTCTGTGTCATAGCAGGAGCGGATAGACTCGGTTGAATGCTTTTGCTATCCAAACCCCGATTTGCGCGGATTCAAGAAATGCGGTCGTGGGGCTACGCCCATAAGGGCTAACTTGTTTAGGATGTTTTTCGTCAAAACTCCCGCAAAATCGTCATCCTGAGCGGAGCGCCCTCACAGATTTGTCGCGTGAAACAGCGCTTGTAGCGCGTAGTCGAAGGACCTCGGCGGTGCTTATTTTACCCATGCTGCTCGGAGCTTTGCGTCCACTGAGGCCCGACAACAGGATCTGCTGCGATATGCACTTGATGGTCACGGGTACATCTTTTCATGCACTGTAATCATCTTCCATCCCCAGGGGCTAGCAAGTTCTTGGTTTCGGGCCCAAGGAAAAACCGTAGTGGGGCCGCCCGGTGCCGGCCTCAGTGGTCGAAAAGCTCCGAGCAGCATGGGTAAATAAGCACCGCCGAGGTCCTTCGACTCCGCGCTACAAGTGCTGTTTCACGCGACAAATCTGTGAGGCGCTTCGCTCAGGATGACGATTTTGTGGGAGTTTTGACGAAAAACATCCTAAACAAGTTAGCGCTTATGGACCTATGCCCCATCGTTTTCGGCCCAGGTACGCTGTGGCGAACCTGGGGCACCCGTCCTATTCCTTCTGGCCTTGCTATGACACAGACTCCTAACGGACGCCGAAGAAGAGTATCTTTGCCCCTGGCTTCTCGAACGTTGCCTCGATCTTTGCGCGGCCGGCCGTGTCTTGTGTAACCGTGACTCCGCCGCTTATCCAATGCTCGCTGGCTACTCGATTGCTCGTAATGTAGTGGTATGAGCCGCGCTCTGTAGCGAAAATTACGACCGCTCCCCGACCGTTGGCAGCGGAGATCTTTTCGTGAATCTCGGGGCTCGCAGAAACAACACCGCTCACCACAGGATCGCTTTCCGTAATATCGTCGCGGACTTGTTTGTACTTCGCGAGCATGCTGCCAATGAAAGTCACTCCGGAGTCCGAAATGTTCAGGAGATCACCCCATATTCCGTTTTGCCCAAGAATGAGAGACGCAACATCCACTTCCTGCCATTGCTGCGGATCATCGGGAAAATAGTGTGTGAGAAACAAAGTGGATGGGATCCATTTATCGAATGTCAATGGTGAGCGCGCGATCCAGGTGCGCGCCGGCCCCTGGTAGAAAAACAGGTTTGAGTTCGTTCGTTCTAAATCGATAGGAAGGTCATAGTTCTGGTAGTAGGGACCATTGTTGATCAGGAAGTACTTTCCGGAAGAAAGAAACGCCAGCCCCATAGCCCGGCCACCCTCCGTCACGTCAAAGTCCACAATCGCTCCAGGCACGGCCGCGGCAACCTTATCCGCCACCCGGCTCATGTACTGGACAAGTTGGAATCCATAGGAGTCCGACCGCTCTTGCGGAGTATTGCTTTCGTCACCGTGATTGTGATGTGGGTCATTGCATCCATACTGAGCAATCGCGTCCCACTTGAAATAGGTGACGCCAACCTCTTTGGCAAGGCGGATCAGCTCATCTGCGAAGGTGTCAGCATAGCCGCTGACCATGCACATCTTATAGCTCTTCTCCGTCTCCCATACTTCTTCGGGCTCGGGCACTTGTCCATTCCAGGATCTTCGCCATTCAGGATGCTCGCGCACCACATGGCTCGATGCAGCTGCCGTCGTAGGACCAAACCATAACCCCAGTTTCATGCCATAGCCATCGAGCTTCTGTTTGACCGTTTTCAGGCCGTCCGGGAAGCGCTTGCTGCTCACAGTCCAGTCTCCGGTCTTCTCATACCAGCCTGTATCCAGCACAAAGACATCCACCCCCATCCGGTGTGCCACATCAATCTCTTTGAGGATGCGGTCTTCATTCATCGATTCCAGATAGGGCCTGCCGTTCCACCACTTGTTGCGTTCCTGAAAGTTCCAGCTGTTATAGAAAATGTAGGGTTTCCGCGTCGCGGTGTTCTGCGTCATGTACTTCAGCACGAACTGGCGATACGTCGAAGCAAGTTGATCGATCCCGCCCTCTGTCGCGGCGGTCTCCATCCAAATGGTTTGAAAGGGATGATCGTGATCCACTCTCTGACCGGGGACATAGTTGCCCTTGACGGCAGTCAGGCGAACGCTTCGATCAGGACTGAGCTGGTAGTGCAGAAATGCATCCGGAACCTGGGAACCGTGCTCATACGCGAGCAGGAAGCTGCGATGGTGATCGCTAGCCGCAAGGATAGGGCCCATAAGCGCGCCGCCATCCTGGAAGTATCGGTCCTCGATCGGTTGTTCGTAGAGTGTGTAACTGTGTGTCAGTTGGGCAAAGTTTGAGAGCGTGACTTCTTCCGCCTGCGGCAATTGCTTCAGTGAAGTTTGCAGATAGACGAGGCTGTTCGCACCGCTGAGTGTTCGCGGTTGATCCGCGTCAAGTATGTAACGAAAGCGAATGACCGGAGTTCTATCATTGACCTGGAACTGAACACGCAGCTGCAGATGAGAATCCTCGACGAGCGTGCCCGCAAAGAGATATTCCGTTGTGCCATTGTCGAGATGGGTTGGAGTTCCAACCGGAGTGAAATGGTTAACTCCTGCAGATATCTGCTTGCCATCGACGGAGAAAGTTGGCGGAGAAAAGCGGTAAGCGGAAGCTTGTTGCCCATATGCCCAAAGACAGCCAGGCCCGCAGGAAAGGGAAATCTTCACCTGGCTGTTCTGGATGTTGACTTGACCCATGGCGTGCAAAGGAATGGCACACAACGCCAATCCGTAGAACACTCTCATCCACCCCAAGCACATATATGTCTCCACCATGATTACGAGTTAAGCCGAGTATTTTCTAGGAGCTGCGTCCCTGTTGATTGATGTGAGTCTGGATCCAGCCATTTGTCAAGGCGGTACCACGTCCCAGAGTTCTCCGTGAGAGGCCGTGAAATTGCGGTAGCCTATGGCTATGGATATTCAGAGTCGTTCCGAACTTGAGGAGCTGGTAAGGCACGACATTGAGTGTGGCTACCGGTCTATAGAACACGCAGTTTCCCTCTTGCATGCTCACGCCTCCTGGTTTGCAGAAGACCGCGCGGAAGTGAAGGCGAACCGTCCGCACGGCCCTGCCGCCAAGTTGATCGACTCCGACTAGTAATCACCACTAGGCGGCAAGCGATGGCGAAGATTCAAATCACCAAAACAGAGCTGGTATGGCCCGGCAAGTACAACCAGGACGGCACGTTGACTCAAGTGCCGCGGGCCAACCTGCCTTTTCAGGTGATCGAGGTCTTCAACCAAACCCAGCCCACGCGCGAGGTGGAGTGGCGGAACAAGCTCATCTGGGGTGACAACCTGCTCGTAATGGGTTCGTTGCTGGAAAAGTTTGCGGGTAAGGTCGACCTTATCTACATTGACCCGCCGTTTGCCACCGGCGCAGATTTTTCCTTCACGGCGCAAATTGGAGAGCAGCACATAACCAGGCAATCGTCGCCCGCGGACGAGACTGCATATCGGGACACATGGAAGATCGGGTTGGGCTCCTACCTGACCATGATGGCAGAACGTCTGCGGCTGATCCGGGACCTGCTTTCTCCCCACGGAAGCCTGTTCCTGCACTGCGACTGGCACGTCGGTCACCTGCTGCGAGCCACTGCCGACGAAGTATTCGGCGCGGAGAACTTCCTCAACGAAATCGTGTGGTACTACTACAACAAATTTCAAGGCAACGTGAAACGCTTTGCCTCCAATCACGATGTAGTGTTCTGGTATCGCAAGGGCACGTCCTACCAATTCAAGCCACAACTTGAGAAACGCGCGGAAGGGAAAATAAAGCAGCTGGCCCGCCAGTGGGACAAGGAGAAGGGAGCAATTGTCAACGCGAAGGGCGCAGACGGGAGAGTGATGTACCGCGAAACGGATGAGCGGACTGTGGACGATGTGTGGAGAATCTCCATGCTCCAGCCCGCTGACCGCACGGAGAATTGCGGGTTTCCTACCCAGAAGCCCGAGGCCCTACTGCAGCGGATCGTACAAGCGGCGTCCTGCGAGGGCGACCTCGTAGCCGACTTTTTCTGCGGTTCCGGCACCATGCTTTCGGTTGCCGAAAAGCTCAATCGCCGCTGGATTGGCTGCGACCTCGGCCGCTGGGGCATTCACGCCACCAGAAAGCGCTTGCTCGGGATCAAGGAATGCAGGCCCTTCGAGATGCTCAGCCTGGGCAAGGATGAGCGCCGACACTGGCAAGGAGTTACCTTCGATAATCGTGACCAGTGTGCATACGTCGCTTTCATACTGAAGCTCTACGGCGCCCAGCCGATAGCGGGCCGCACGCACATCCACGGGAATAGGAGCGAGGCACTGGTGCACATCGGACCCGTGGATGCGCCGCTGACGACACTCGCGATCGACGCCGCTGTGGACGAGTGCGCAACCTTGAAGCGGCGAGAATTGCACGTACTCGCCTGGGAGTGGGAAACCGACCGATGCGACGTGATAGTCGAGATCGCCCGCAGAAAGGGAATGAAGCTTCTTCTCTTGCAAATCCCGCGAGAGGTAATGGAGCAGGAGGTGGCCGGCAGCGGCGGCGTGCGCTTCTTCCCACTGGCCTATTTGGAAGCAGAGATCAAGCAGGCGGACGATCTAACCGTGCAAGTGAGGCTCACGGACTTTGTGATTCTGAATCCCGAACTAATTCCCGAGGACGTGCGCGGCAGGGTGAAGGCGTGGTCGGACTATATCGACTACTGGGCAGTGGACTGGGACTTTCAGAACGATACGTTCATCCAGGGTTGGGCGGCCTATCGAACACGCAAGGAGAGAAAACTCCCACTCGTCTCCGGCGTGCACCCGTACGAAGAAGCGGGGAACCACAGCATCCTCGTACGAGCGATCGACATTTTCGGCAACGAAACAAAGCAGGCCTTCGATGTGGAAGTCAGGCGCCGTAATGACGTCCCTCTTCGGTTTGCGACTCCCACGGGTAGGTTTGCAGGGGCGTAAAAGTCCGCTGGAAAAAAGCGTCGTCGACTACGTAGGTTTCGCCGTTCTCGCCCTTCACGATCCAGTCGCCTTTTGACACATTGCAGAAGCCGGTGTCGGTGGCAATCGTCTTGCCTTGTTCGCACTGCGTGGCGTCTATGACGAGCGGTCGAAGTGTACGGAATGTACTCATCAAGTCCTCCATTGGCCATAACAGCCAGTGTCTCTATGAGAGGACTTTTTTCATAAGGATTGCGATGCGGATTTATTAGGGATTTGTAAAGGCCGGGTCAGAAGCCGTAATTCTTCTTCCGTAGCGCGTTCTTATACCGGTCACGCGCCTTTTTGGCTACAGCTTCGGCATCATGGGCGGTGAAGCCGGCCGCATCCCACTTTTCCATCTCAACCATGGAGTGATCGTCGTTGGCCAAAGCCTCTTCGGCTTGAAGCGCGTTCACCCAGTTGTCGATAGCCCGCCGGTAATCACTCAAAAGTTGGTCGAAATTTGTATCTGCCATGTCCAGTGAATCTATGGCAGTGTTTAGGCGTCGTCAATGGGACCGCCGTGCGATTCACGAAAGATTCATCCGGCCCGACTATTCCGAGGTGAAGGTCCCGGCCGGCAGACCGGCGCGATTGTAGAGGAAGGTTGTCACTACGCCCGACCAGTCATAACGCACAAAACGAGGAAAGGCGATCTTGGGAGAGGAAACAAGGACCGTATCGCTGTCTCCTATTTTTTCGATCTTTGCCGTGGCCGGCATGAAGTTATGGTCGTCTCCAGCCAGCTCAAAGCCGCCCACTTCCTGGCAATGTGTGGTGAGTCCTTCTCCGTGGGTGAACCACACGCGCATTGCGTTCGGCTCGGTGGTCGCTTGCAAAAATTCCGGCGAGCTGTACTCAATCTTCTCCCCATACACGGTGGCGCGAGCGGCCAGCGCCAGGCGGTTGGCGACGGTTTGCTTGTCGGGTGGATGAACATTGTCCGGGGTGCCCACATCGAGCGTGACTGCCATGCCGGTATTACGTAAGACCAGTGTGCGTCGCTGGGCATCCCGGACCAGCGGCCAACCGGCAGCGGTCGAATTGTAACTGGAAATCTGCACGAAGAAGAAGGGGAAGTCCCCTTCACCCCATTGGCGCCTCCAGTCGGAGATGAGCGTGGAAAAAACTCGAAAGTAGTAGGGCGCGCGTTTGGCATCACTGTCGGTTTCACCCTGATACCAGAGGACACCTTTGATGGTGAAGCGCGTATAGGGCGCGATCATGGCGTTGAACAGCGTTCCCGGCGTCCAGGCTTCACCATGGTCATAAGTGATGCGTGGGTGAGAGGCCGGCGTCTTTCCTTCTGCCTGCAGCGCGGCATCTTCGCGTGCGTTGTTGGCTCGGATCTGGTCGGCTCGTCCCTGGTCCTCGGCGATCCTTCCTGCATCTTCAAAGACCGAGGTGAGATTGGCGCTCGCTAACGCCTCGGGGCTGATCCAGGAGTGTGCGGGTGTGCCGCCCCACGTGGTGTCGATAAGCCCGACGGGCACGTGTTCGCGGTCCGAAATCTCACGGCCAAAAAAGTAAGCGACCGCGGAGAAGTGCCGCGCTGTGTCTGGTGTGCATTCCGTCCAGGCATCCGAACCCTCGTTGAGGGGGACGGTGGAGGTTGCCTTTTTCTGAACCAGCAAACGAATCCGAGGTTGGTTAGCTGCGGCGATTTCCTTTTCTCCATCCTTCAAGGGTGCGGGGGTGGTGCCGGTAAAACCGGCAAGGGGAAACTCCATGTTCGACTGTCCTGAAGCCAGCCACACATCGCCGACCAAGATGTCCTTACGCTCCAGTGGAATAGGGGTGGAGTCGCCGCTTACCGTCAGCGTGTAAGGCCCTCCGGCAGGCTCCGGTTTGAGCCACGCCTCCCAATAGCCAATTGGATCGGTTTGCGTAGTGACGGTCTGGCCATGAAAGCGGACGGTGACGTTCTCTCCCGCGCGACCCCAACCCCAGATACGAACTGGGCGGTCGCGCTGCAGCACTGCGTGATCGGAGAAAAGATTCGGTAACTGCACTGCTGCCGCAGCAGTCAGCGGCAGCGCAAGCGAGCAGACCGCCAGCAGAAGACGCAAAACGCGCATAGTTAATCTCCGGTAGAAGCCAGGCAAATTGCCGGCAACAACCTTGCCACAATACCTGTCGTCCCGCGTCCCTGCAAATTGACTGGCATGGGGCATCCCGTTACCAATGAATCAGATGCTGGGTGTCTTCTACCACCACCACTTCATACTTTTCCAACATAGGCAGCAGGACGTTCTCCAACTCCTCTTTCCACAGTGCGCTTTCATAAAACTTTGCTTTCATCGGCTCGCGGGACGCGAGGTCAGGAAAGCCCCGCAGCCAAAAGAAAGTGTCGGGATCTTCGACAGAATTAAATGGACCTAATATTTTCATTCCGATTTCTCTGTGCGCGGGAATACTTTTGGAGTGAAATATCTCCAGGAATCGGGATCGCATGCCCGGCGTCGTTTTGTATGTCCGCATTTCGATAATCAACTCGACAACCTCTGCGCCTGCGGTCGTAACAGTCCGGTTACCTTTGGAACCGGTATCTGCACCATTCTGCTAGCAACTCCAATTCGGGTCACGTGCTTTTGATCCACCGAATAGATATTCACATATTGCCTTCGCAGGTGGTGTATCTTGTCTCACACGAAAGCAGTGGACCAGGGGGGCGTCGCAAACAGGGATAACTCAACCAGAAAGTTGTGACCAATCTCGGGGTTCTGTCGCTCAAACGGGCCATGTCCAGGTTTAGTTTCATTCGAAATCGTGGTTGCCCCCAAGTCTCGAAGTTTCCCTGAGAGGCGTTCGCCGTGAAGTCTGCAACGTGTTTGTCCGCTCTTCTTTCCCTCGGCATCTTCTGCCAGTGCTCAGTCTCCTGGGCGCAGGCGAACAGCGCGGGTCGTTCCACTCCCTCCCACTCGCAGCCGTCGACCACAAAGGCCGCCCACCCCATAGCCCACCCATCTCCACAACAAACTACGGTACTCATTCCCGGACCCCTGCGATCTTTCCTGCGCATGGCCGGTATCAGCCAGCAGGTATCCGCCGAGGATGTGTTGCCTCTGCTCGCCCGCAATGCATTCGCCACTGGCTACCTGAACGGCGTGCCAACGGAGTATCTGCGCTTAATCGACCGCTATCTTCACCAGGCGCGAGAGCTTGAGATGCTGGCCGGGTCAAGCGGCACGATACACGTCGCCAATTGCGCGGAGGCGGAGCCGTTGTTGGGTATCCTCGGCTACCACGCGCGGCCGGCTTGTGGGCAAAAGGATTCCATCCTGATGACCGCAGACCCGGAACGCGCCTTCCTCACCACGGATTCAGGCTTTCCTCTGACCGCACTGGAAGAGGCGCTCGAGAAGGGCACGCCTTTTACCTACGCCTTCCCTAGTTCCCGTGTTCCCGTGCTCTTTAACGAAGCAGATTGGCGAGCGCTCAGCAGTGCTAAGAGCCGCGGGGCGCAATCGCTGGTGGACATCCTGCTGCACGAGCCGGCCATCGATCGGCTCTACTGGGCGCTCGCCAATAGCGATGTCGAAACCAGGAATGCGCTCGCACACTCTCCCGGCCTGGTGAGACTCCTGCCCTACGGACCGGTTCTTGATTTCTACGGAACCCAGATCTGCATTCGCGGCGGCCGGGTAATCGTGCCCGGAGGGGCTTCCGCCGAAGCCGGTTGGCGGGAGCTGGCGGGCGCCAGCCCAAGGTCGCCGGGGGACTTTGTACTCGGTCTGGCCGGTACCGATAACGGGTGGTTGGCCGTCTATTTCGATACCCTGTCGCGCGTCAACGTCTCCCAGCAGGCGTACTTGACTGCATCTCCGCGCCTGAGACGTCTTTACGAATCGTTTCGCGAGCCGGAACCGTCCGCCTACCCAGCCAGGGCCGTTTTTCGTAAGGCCCCTGCGCTGCTGATGCTATTCACCCGCCTGCAAATCGGGCCGGATGGTGAACCCCGCATCCCCGGCAATCTTGAGGTCTGGAAGCAGATCCTGGCCCAAAAATCGGACTCGAAAAATGCCCATGACTGGGGCAAGCGCGCGCGTTCATTCAAACGTCCCGAGCAATTGCTCGAAGCCATGGCTGCGTTGTCTCGCATCGATACCGACGAGGGTGCGCTGCAGATCTATCTCATGCTGAATGAAATGGACAGGCGGCGCGCATCGGATAAGCGCCTGAGCCCGGAGACGGTGCTTCTTTTGGCCACCAAGTTCTCGCAGCTTAGCAACTGGTACCTGGTCTTTTCAGAATTTTCCGACTTGAACGACGCCTCGATTGCGCAGTTCGTTAAGGTGACCGACGCAATCGACGCAATCCACGACCACAGCCTGCGCGGAAATGCCATGGGCGTCTTCCAGGCGAACTTGGGACTCTGGCAGATTCTTGCCCGGCAAGGGGAAGTCCGCGACACGGATCTGAACCAATCCTGGCAACATGCGATTACGCCCTTCGCGGCCGTTAATTCTTCTGCCCAGCTCTTTGACGCCGGCCATGCGTCGCTAGGAACCCTAATGCTGGCGGCGAGCGGCAAATCCGATCTCTCCCAGGGCGAATTCATTGAGCTACTGGCAGGCCCTCCCCAGCAGTCCGCCGAGGGTCAACGGATCCGCCAGGAAATGGCTGACAGAATACGGGCGGTGCTCGACGATCAGCGCCTGGTGTCGCTCGATACGTTGACTACTCTCGGCGACGGCCTTACGCGTATGGCGCAGGGAGCGCCCGCGGGAAGCAACTTAATCCCCCTGGCCAATCAACTCAAGGAATTCGAGTTGCCCCGCCCCATCTTTACGGAGAGCGAGAAGACCGAATGGGCTCCGGGGGTCTATGCCAACCGTCATAGCGAACTGCAGGTGCACGTCGACATTACCAAAGTAATAAAGCAACCTGGTTCGCGTTCTCAGCTGGAAGCCGCCCGCGGTCAACTTACACCGTTTCTCAGGGACTCTCTGGTCGGTTTGAATTATGCCTACTACGAGCCGCCCGGCGCCCAACTTTTGCACACCAATCCGCTCTTTGTGCGTTCGCACGATTTTTCCGGAGAGACGATTATGGGCGTGACCCAGCTCTGGCAGGCTCCCGAATTGTTCAATCAGGGATCGCCCGCCGGCGGAGGCGCCTATCTGGTTGGCTCGCTGGCCGAGTTGCCGTATGTGCTGGCGACCACCGAGGAGGACTTCATTGCCCCCAAAAACGTCCAGGCCCTGATCTGGAAGGAGGTAGCGGCAGACCTGCTGGTCAGCGCGACACTGCCGCGCTGGTGGAATGTGTCCAGCAACGAGCTCCATGCCGTTAGCCTTTATCAGCGTTCTGGGGAAGAGCTTGTCACTGCAGCGGTGGCGAATCAAGAACTGCGCGGCAAAGTGACCGGTATTCTCTCGGAACGTCTGCCACCGCAGCGGCTGGGACAATTAGAGCAAGCCCTTGCGGCCGGCGACCGCAGTGGCGCCCTCGCTCGCGTCACCCCGGCAGACACCTTTCATCTTGCTGCGGAGTTTCGCCATAATTTTCCTCAGGAGACCGGATCCTGGGGAACGGCGGGCCGGGACTTGGATTCGCTCAGCCGGCAATCTCCGGCCGAGGTCAACCTGCAGCGCATCTCCCGGGACTTTGGTACCCCTCATCCGGTGATGGCCCAGAACTATGCCTGCGAACTCCTCAACGTGCCCCCGTTCCCCGCCTTCGGTGGCAGTTCGAGTCGCTTGTTGGGGGAGTCGTGGGACTCAACCAATCTATATTGGGCGCGGCTGGCGGATGAGAAGGGTTACCCGCCGGTCGTGCTCAATCGTCTGGTCCCCGAGTTGACCCGCCGCATGGTGGCGAACATTTTCGCGACCGACATTGAGGACTGGCTGGCGCTGACGCGCGCCATGAAGGAGACCGGCGAAGAGTTCCGGCAGGGCAAGATTGTTTTGCCCCAATTGACGCAAACTGCCTCCTCCAATCCGGAAATTGGTGTGCAGCAAGAACAGTCTAGCTCGGCCCCGGCCAGCCACAAATAAATGGGAAATGGACACACAATGGCAAAGCGAACTCTTCTCTTAATTCCTATCGCAGTTGGTTTATTGTTCCTTGGCGGCCGCGTAACCGGCGCTCAGGATGACACCACGAACATCCGCGTGAACGTGGATCTGGTGCAGCTAAACGTCGCTGTGACTGATAGCAAAGGCAACTATATTTCCGGCTTGGGCCCGGAGAACTTTGCCATCTCCGAGGACAAGATCCCGGAAAGAATTGCCACCTTTGAAGAAGGCAACGAGCCGGCTCGACAAGTAATTCAGCCGCCGGCGAATGCGGCTCCTGGCAAACCGGGCGCGCCCAGCCCGCACGCAGCTACGAAAACGACAGCGGCCGTGGCGGCTGCGGCGCCGTCCGAGAAAGGCCCTGGCGCCGGCATCGGCGAGGATCCTGCGACCTTGCCCTCCCGGGTTGCCGGCGCCAACGTCTTTGTTCTGTTCGATACCAGCAACTACATGTACCGGGGCTTTGTCTTCGCGCAGGATGCCATTACCGAGTTTGTTCGCTCCCTGGAAGGAGCGAACAAGGTGGCCTTTTATTCGTACAGCCGCGACCTTTCCCGTAATTCTGCCCTTACTTCCGATCGAGCGCAGGTACTGCGCGGGGTGCGGAGCACTGTTGCCGGCGACGACGCCGCGCTTTATAACTGCCTGCTGATGACCGTCGAGGACGCCTCCCGCTACACCGGACGAAAAGTGGTGGTGGTCTTCTCCAACGGCCCTGACAACGCCAGCCTGGTGCCCCCGGAAGATGTAGCGGAGCTGGCCCAATCCACGGGCACGATCATCTACATGATCAGCACCCGGGAGGCGCAGCTGGAGCCGATCTCGACCGCCGTCTTCGAGCGCATGAGCAAGGCCACGGGTGGCAAGGCCTATTTCGCGCGCAGCTGGAGCGATGAAAAGAAGGCCTTCGCGTTTATCCAGGAGGACTTGGCGCACCTCTACGCGCTCAGCTACTATCCGCAGCCTAACCCCAGCACCGGGTGGCGCACCATCACCGTCAAGCTGGTAGGGAAGGACCTGCAGAAGTATCATGTGCGGACCCGTGCCGGATACCGCTTGCAACAGGCCCACTCTGCGGCCGGCAACGCTGAACTGGAAGCGGAGTCTGTGCAGAAGTAGCGGGTCCGGCTTTCATCAAGGAAAGCCGCATGAAATTCGCCAACGCCAACCATCTACACAGGTCTACGGCTTCAGCCCGGTACTGACGGTGAGCTTTTCGACACACGGAGCCTGTTCCTCGGATGTTGGTCCACTATTCAGGGACTCGCTGCAGGCGAATAGCTTCGGTTCGTTCATAACCGAATTGGCCGCCTGCTCCAGAGTTACATTGGCCGCTTCGGGGTGAAATTTGGAACGTCTGTCGTCTTGCTGAAGCGATACGCTTTTGAAGAGCAGGGCGTTGCCTTCGAGGTGGACGTGGATCGCCGTCAGTTCCCAAACCGATGGCCCGACCTGTTGCTGTTCGAGGGCGAAAGAGCTGCGTTCCTTCAACCTGCCCAGCAGCCCCCCTCCGAAGGTTACCTCATGCATGAGATGGCCCTTGACTTTGCAGATGCGATGCTGCTGGTTGTCGACCACCAGGTCCCCGGTCATGCTGCTGAAGACGCGAGCCTCGCGCGTGGGTGGATGGAAGTTCGGCGCGGGATCAAAGTGCAGTGAGGTGGTAGTTGCGGTTGCTCCTGTTTGTGTCCAGATAAAGGCTTCGGGCAAGAGCTTGAGCAGGTCATCGATCTGTTTGTTATCGTGATCGCCCTCTTCAATCTGCTTCTTCTGGGCTCGGGGATCGCGAAGATATTTTTGAATGAGTTCTCGTTGTTCGGTCTCCGGCAGCTGTCGTGCGTCTCTTTCCAGAACGCGTTCGACGTTGCCCTGCTGGGTGGCGGCGACCCACTGCAAAACATGTTCTTTCGGTTTATCGCTCTCTTCCAGGTAGATCCAGTTGTAGTGGTCGTTCTGGTCTGCTGTCCGTTCGGCGTTGACCGCCTGTTGGATGATCTGTTGCGGGGTTTGTGCGTGCAGTGAAGAGAACCCGAACGCGAGTATCCCGACCCAGAAAAAGTGCGCCTTTTCTTTGCCCATTTTTCGACAGCCTTTGTCGGTCAAGAGTTACGGGCTTTTGATGCCGGAGATCTGCCGAACGGTTCGGTAGAAAAGCCGGCGCCATTCATTCCTTACTGCTTTGGACTGCATCCCAGGAAATATGGGGGGTTGCATGGTTGCAAAAAATTCCAGCAAGAGCCGCTCTCACGGCAACTCGGGCGGAAGACGTAAGTGGTCGGCAGCGGTGGACACGGATTCGACCCACCCGCGTTCGGGTTTGTTCAACAAGGATGCGAAGACAATCGCCCGCGAACTGGCGTCCAAGAAGGTATCGCCCAAGGGGCCTTCGTCTGGTATGCGCATGCTGACGTTCTATATTAATCGCGCTGGCAAAAACCTGCCGCCGAAGCGGCTGAAGGTTCTCGAAAATGCCAAAGAGCTCCTGCATGAACGAATAGCGGCTGCCAGGGATAAGGGGAAAAGATCTGCCAGCAAAGGCAAGACGCAGTCCGCGAAAGACGCTGCGTAAGTCAGCGGAGGCGCCTCGCTGTGACGTTTTTCCTGGTAGTTTTCAGCCACCTATTTGCTACCCTCAGACCATGCAGATTACCGTCCGACTTCCCGACGACCTGATCGAGCATCCCAATCCGGGGCGCGAGGCCTTAGAAGCGCTGGCCATTGAGGGGTACCGGGTCGGGACGTTCTCTCACTACCAGGCGAGTCAGCTACTTGGACTGTCCCGCTTCGAGTTTGATGGTTTTCTGAAGGGGCGGCACATCTACGATCATGCCTATGACCTTGAGGACTTGGAGGAGGACCGCTAAACCTTGCGCCAGCTCCAGGCTAAGGGACTTCTTCGAGGATGATCTGCTTCGAAATATGGTAGGCACGAGGAGACTCGAACTCCTGACCTCTACCGTGTCAAGGTAGCGCTCTAACCAACTGAGCTACGCGCCTGCGTTTCATCTAACCAACTGAGCTGCGCGCCTGCGCAGTGCATCTCGCTATCATACCAAAAGCTCATGTACCATCAATGTTCTAGGCCGTACCCAGGAAGATCGGAAACCCTTGCTGAAAGAACTGCGCGCAGCTCCTAACCTGCTTACTTTTCTGCGCCTTTGCCTCATACCTTTTCTTGTTATCGCGGTTCTTGAGTCCCACTACAAGACCGCGCTTTGGCTCTTCGTCGTCGCCGGACTCAGCGACGGCCTCGATGGCTTGGCCGCCCGACTGCTTAAGCAGCAAACCCAGATCGGCCAGTACCTCGATCCCGTGACCGACAAGCTCCTGCTCAGCACCTTATTCCTGGTACTCATGCACCAGCAGCTCGTGCCGCGGCGGGTCACTGTCCTGGTTTTTAGCCGCGACCTGGGCATTCTCATCGTCGCCGCGCTCCTCTACATTAGTCTCGGCATGCGCGATTTCCGTCCCAGCATCTACGGCAAGGCAAGTACCTGTGCCCAGATCCTGGCCCTGCTCGCAGTCCTGCTCTGCCAGATCTATGCTCCCGTACCACTCATCATGCTGCGCACCGTGGCCCTCTATGCCACGGCTGCGTTGACCATCGTCTCCGCTTTGCATTACGCCTGGCGCACCGCCCGGCGTCTCGCCATCGCCGAGGCGTGACTAAAACTTCCCCGAGTGCCAAAGTTTGAAAAATTCGCGTTCAATGACAAACTATTGCCAGTACTTGGTTGCCGGTTTAACGTTACTGAAACAGTTAACTCCCTTGCCCCGAAGGCATGTCCTCGGGACAGTACTGCGGTTCTACGAAGGCCCTTATGTCTGAGACGATCCAAGCACGTGTTCTCCGAGTGATTGCTACTACCCAGCGGATTCCTCTGGAGAAGGTCAAGCCCGACAGCACCTTCGAAGAGCTGGGCATCGATTCGATGGACAGCATCAATATCCTCTTCGACCTCGAAAGTGAGTTCGACATCGAGATCAAAGACGAAGATGCAAAGAAGATCCAGACCATCCGCGAAATGATCGATGGTGTTACCTACCTGGTGGATTCCAAGCAAAACCCCTCTGCCCAAACGGCAACCGAATAAGCCGTACTGTATCGGAATTAAGCTGGAGTTTGTTACCCTCGGTCCAGCAACAATCTTCTATGAAAACGGTGTAGATGCGAGTTGTCATATCAGGAATGGGGGTCATAAGCGCTCTGGGGCTTGACCAGGAAGGATTCTGGCAGTCACTTGCCAATGGTCAATCCGGAATTGGACCGATACCAGAAGACGTTGGGCCTGTCCCTGAGATGGGCATGAGCCAGGTCCGTTTCAAGAACGGCGCCGCAGTGCTCGGCTATGACGCGGAAACGTACTTTGCCCGCAAAACACTTAGCTTCATGGATCGCTTCGCGCAGTTTTCTGTCATCGCTGCCCGCGAGGCGGTGACGAGGGCAGGTATCGAATGGACCGAGGAGCTGCGCGAGAGCGCGGCGGTCATCACCGGTTCCTGCATGGGCGGCCGATTCACAGACGAAATCGGTTATTGGGAACTCTTCCACCATGGCAGGCATCGCGTCCATCCACTGACCATCCCGCTGGGAATGAGTAACGCCGGAGCGAGCCACATTTCTATGGAGTATGGCCTGCATGGGCCCGCTTATACCTTCTCGACCGCCTGTTCCTCGTCGGCTCACGCCATCGGCAACGCCCTGTGGATGGTGCGTTCCGGAGCTGCGCCCCTGGCCATTGCCGGGGGGAGTGAAGCCCCGCTTTTCCTGGGCGGATTGAAGGCGTGGGAGGCGATGCGCGTGGTCAGCCCCGACACCTGCCGCCCCTTTTCTGCCAAACGCACCGGAATGATTTTAGGGGAAGGCGCGGCCATGCTGGTTCTGGAGCCGCTGGAGCGCGCGCTGGCACGCGGCGCCAAGCCGCTGGCTGAAATCGTGGGCTTCGGCATGTCGGCGGACGCCTGCCACGTCACTCAACCCTCCGCCGAAGGCGCCGCGCGCGCGATTCGTGCTGCGTTGCGCGATGGTGGGCTAGTTCCAGAGCAGGTGGGCTATATCAATGCGCACGGAACCGCGACCGAGGCCAACGACCGTATGGAAGCAGCAGCCATCCATGCTGTCTTCGGGGGCCATGCCTCCGCGCTCCCGGTCAGTTCCACCAAATCCATGCACGGGCACACCCTGGGAGCAGCGGGAGCGATCGAAGCGGTAGCCACGGTGCTGGCTCTGGGCAAGGGCGTGCTGCCTCCTACCGCCAATTTCACCGAGCCAGACCCGGAGTGCGCACTGGACGTGATTCCCAACCACGCCCGCGCCGCAAGCGTAGAGGTTGCTCTGTCGCAATCCTTCGCCTTTGGAGGGTTGAATGCGGTGCTGGCCTTTCGCGCTTGGCCCTAATCACTTGTTTTTTTTTGATTGTTTAGTTGCGAGCCATCTTTTCAAAGACGTCGAGCGCGTATTCCAGGTCGCTCTGGGTGTGCGCGGCGGTTACACAGAGCCGCAGCCTTGCTGAATCCTGGGGCACGGCTGGAAACAGCACAGGGGTTGCCAGAACGCCATGGTCGCGGAGCCGCCGGGCGAACAGGCCAGTGGTTGTCTCGTCGTTGAGAATTACCGGAATAACAGCCGTCTCCGACAGCCCGGTGTCATAGCCCAGCGAGCAGAGGCCGCTGCGCAGAAAGTCCGCGTTGTGCTTGATTTTGGCGACCCGCTCCGGTTCGCTCTTCAGAATCGCCAGTCCTTCACGGATAGCTGCTACCGCGGCCGGACTCAGCGCTGCCGAAAAAATGAACGGCGACGCACCATGTTGGAGATAGATCGCAAGTTCCTGCGAAACGGCCGCAAAGCCACCGGTGGAAGGAATCGACTTCGCCAGCGAACCGGTCCAGATGTCGACCGCGTCGGTCGGTATGCCAAAGTGCTCATCAGTGCCGCGTCCAAGAGCCCCGAGCACACCGGAAGCGTGCGATTCGTCGACCAGCAGGAAGAAACCGAATTCCTCTTTGACTTCCAAGATCTCGGGCAGATGGCAAACGTCACCGTCCATGGAAAAAACACCGTCCGAGATAACCAGCGTACGGTTGGCCTGGGATCCGTTTTGCAGCTCCTGGCGCAAGGATGAGGCGTCATTATGCCGGAAACGCTGCAACTGCACTCCGGCAAATCGGCAGGCATCCGTCAGGCTGCGGTGGCAGAGCGAGTCCATGATCACGCGATCGGCCGGTCCGAGCAGCGCACCCAGCACGGCAACATTCGCTAAGTAGCCAGAGCTGAAGGTGATAGCCGCTTCCGTGCCCTTGTAGGCAGCGAGGTCGCGCTCCATCAGGATGTGCTGGTCCGTGGTTCCGGTAAGCAAGCGGGCGCCGCCCGTACCGGTGCCGTATTTCCGGATTGCCTCGATCGCAGCAGCGTCAATTCGTGGGTCGCCGATCAGTCCCAGGTAGTCGTAGGACGACAGCATCAGCATCTCGTGGCCGTCCGCCCGCACCCGGGGGCCGGTTCTTCCTTCCAGGGGAATCTGAAAGGGATAGGCGTCGTGGTCGCAGGCCAAGGCGGTCGTCTCGAAAAGACGCCGGGCGCGCGCGTCGATGAGGTCGTTTTTGCGGAAATTCCAACGCTTGTCCGCGCTGAAATACCCGTTAAAAGACTTGCCGGAAGAAGAAGGAAATCCTACTGTTCCCTGGCGAACTTGTGATTTCGTCTCGGTCGGAATATCCATTGATTTAACTGACTATAGTGCAGGATTGGGGCATTGGGAAGCCCGGAGTTGCTGTCCCGGCACGGTTTAGAGATTTTTCTTTCCTCGTTCCGCTCCCTCCCAGGAGCGGTTAAGTGCAACTTTCTTAATGGAAAAGCAGCGTAAAGACGCAAAAATGCTCTAATTGTGTAGAGATAGCGAGCGTGCCCGTCCCAACCCTCGCAGCTGGGACTGAAGCCACACGTGCATCCAACTAGCCTGAAGGTGTACGTTAGAGATCCTTCACCATGTCTTCGAATGATCTGCGCAGTCCGGCCGCTGTACTCAGCCCGCCCGTTGGCGCCCATGAAGCAACGGCGGCGAGTCCGCTGCCCGCTGTTCGATTGACGGACAAATTCGGACGCACCATCACCGACCTCCGCGTCTCCATTACCGACCGCTGCAACTACAAGTGTGTTTATTGCCGTACCGGCTCCCAGGGTGCTCAATTTGCCGAGCTGGCCATGGAAGACTACCTGCGGATCATCCGCGTCTTCGTTTCCCTGGGCATCGAAAAAATCCGCCTGACCGGGGGCGAGCCGCTGCTGCGGAAGGGCCTTGTCCCCCTGCTGGCGCAGCTTGCCCAGCTCCGCACCAACAGGACACGAGACCCGAAGCCGCTAGACCTTGCCATCACCACCAACGGGCATCTGCTGGCCGAGATGGCCGCTCCCCTGGCGCGCGCTGGGCTTAGCCGGATTACGGTCAGCATGGACGCCGTCGACGCGGCCACCTTCGAGCGCATCACGCGGGTTCCCGGCAGCTTCGACAAAGTGCTGGCCGGAGTGCGCGCCGCTCAGCGTGCAGGGCTGGGCCCGGTCAAGGTGAACTGTGTGCTGTTGCGCGGCTTCAACGAAGATCAGATTGTCCCCTTTGCCCGCTTCTCGCGCGACGAGGGCGTGATCGTTCGCTTTATCGAGTTCATGCCGCTGGAGGAGGACCGCTTGTGGACCCCCGAGGTAGTCGTTCCGCTCGAGGAGGTGGTGAGCAAGCTCAACAGCTTTCGCCCCCTGGTTCCCCTGGCCGCCAACAGCCCCGGCGAAACCGCGCGCCGCTATACCTTCGACGACGGCATCGGTGAAATCGGCATCATCGCCCCCGTATCGCAGGCCTTTTGCGGCGCCTGCAGCCGCATCCGCCTTACCTCCGATGGCAAAATCCGAACTTGCCTCTTCTCCCACTTCGACCACGATCTGTATGGTGTGCTGGCACGCGGCGGCTCCGATGACGATCTCGCAGGGTTTATTCAGAAGACGGTCGAGACTAAGGAGGCGCGCCACCATATTGGCGAGCCCGGCTTCCTCAAGCCGTCTCGCAGCATGGTTCATATCGGAGGCTAGCCGCCGGAATGGTCGATCGATCCTTCCCAGAACGTCAGACGCTCCCGAAAGACCTGATGATCTTTCACGACGTGGCGCGTGCGTTGACTTCCTCCCTGGACCTGGATTCGATTTTGGGCGCCATCATGCTCCAGATGGAGCAGTTCTTCGAGCCCGAATCATGGTCCCTGCTCATCGTCGACGAGGAACAACAGAACCTCTACTATGCGGTCGCGGCCGGCAAGTCGTCCGGTGATCGCAACCTGCGCGTCGGCATGGGCGAGGGAATCGCCGGCTGGGTGGCTCAGCACGGTGAACCCGTGATCGTATCGGAGCCCGGCAACGATCCTCGTTTCGCCGTGGACGGTGGCGCGTCGCCGCTCTCCCCGGTACGATCTGCAATCTGCATACCGCTGCGCTGGCGGGATCGCACCCTGGGCGTGATTGAGCTGCTTAACTACCGCGCGTCCACGCTGACCGGCGAGACCATGGCCTTTCTCCAGGTGTTGTGCGACTACGCGGCGATCGCCATTCAGAATGTGCGCGCTGTGGAGCGCATTCAGGAATTGACCATCACCGATGACTGCACCGGCCTCTTCAACTCGCGGCACCTGTTTTCCATCACCGAGGTCGAGCTCGAGCGCTCCCGCCGCTTCAATCTTCCGTTCAGCCTGATCTTCATCGACCTGGATCACTTCAAGCGAGTCAACGACCTCTACGGGCACCTGACCGGCAGCCGGCTGCTGGCTGAGATTGCCCGGACCATCAAGAATAATGTCCGGGGAATCGATTCGGCCTTTCGGTACGGAGGAGACGAGTTCATCGTTCTGCTGCCCCAGACCGGTAAAGATGCGGCTCTTGAGGTCACCCAGCGCCTCTTACACGCATTGCGCGATACCCAGTATTTGCTGGCCGAGGGACTCGAGGTGCGCATCATGGCCAGCTTCGGCATTGCCAGCTACCCGGAGGACGGCAGCTCCATCCAGGAAATCATTGGCGCTGCCGACCAGATGATGTATCTGGTGAAAAATTCTTCCCGGGGCAACATCGCCGTCGCCCAACGCGGTTTTATCCAACCCTGACAAATGCTTTAGCATGGAGCCCGGCGGTCAAGGCTGTGATGCTTTGTATCAGGGCACGGCTTTAGCCGGGCCATTGAAGTGCGCCGGAAGAGAGCTTTAGCCGCTGGGCTTTTTCTTTGTCTCCTGGCGGAAGAACACCGTAGCAGGGGCTAAAGCCCAATTCTCTTTTAACCCTTTACGGCCCGACTAAAGTCGTGCCCTGATACAAAGCATCACAGCCGTGACTACCGGAGCGATCGAAGCTGCTAAGTTGAAGAAGTGCGGCTGATGGCAGCCCGGACGCAATGTCAGGAAACACTGAAAAGGGCCCCCGGGGCGTGAGTCCTGGGAATGAGGCGAAAGGCAAAGATGGATCAGACGGGTAGACGTCTCCGTATGGGGATGGTAGGTGGTGGGGCGGGCTCTTTTATCGGGCCGGTGCATCGCATGGCGGCCGAGTTGGATGGAACCATCGAGCTGGTGGCCGGGGCTTTCAGCCAGGATGCGGAACGATCGCGGCAGGCCGGAGTGACCTACGGCGTCAGCCCCGACCGTGCTTACACGAATTATGAAGAGATGATGGAGCGGGAGAGGAAACGGGAAGATGCCATCGACTTTGTCTGCATCGTTACCCCGAATCATCTCCATCTGCCCATCGCGGCTGCTGCCCTGGAGCATGGTTTCCATGTGATGAGCGACAAGCCGGCCACGGCCACCCTCGAAGAGGCGCAGACGTTGGCGGGAATCGTCCGCCGCACCGGGCTTCTTTATGGATTGACCTTCACCTACACCGGTTACCCGTTGGTGCGCGAAGCGCGTCTGCTGGCACGGGGCGGCGAGTTGGGCAAGATCCGCAAGGCAGTCGTGCAATACTCGCAAGGCTGGCTGAGCACCTCGCTCGAGGCCACGGGTCACAAGCAGGCAGCGTGGCGATCTGACCCCGCGCGGTCGGGGTTGGGAGGAGCGATCGGCGATATCGGCGTTCATGCATTCAATCTGCTCGAGTACGTGAGCGGACGCCAGGTGGCCGAGATCTGTGCGGATCTCAACCATGTCGTAGCCGGCCGCTCGCTCGACGATGATTGCAACGTACTGCTCAAGCTCGACAATGGAGCCCCAGGCGTTTTGTTTGTATCCCAGATCGCAGCCGGCGATCGCAACGACCTGCAGCTTCATCTCTATGGGGAAAAGGGCGGACTTCACTGGTGGCAGGAAAATCCCAATTACCTGCACGTGAACTGGACAGGGCAGCCGAGTCAAACCCTGCACGCAGCCGGGGATTATCTGGCGCCCTCGGTGCGGAGCGATTTTCGCTTGCCCATGGGCCACCCCGAGGGCTTGGTGGAAGCGTTTGCTAATATCTATCGCGACTTCGCGAACGCGGTTCGCGCTCGCTTTAGCGACCCTGCTGCGCAACTGAGCGACCTGGTCCCTGGCATCCACGAGGGACTGCGCAGCATGACCTTCGTGGAGCGAGCAGTAAACAGCAGCCGGACACGCGCCGGATGGGTGAGCTTATGAAAACCGTTAAGGGGCCGGCAATCTTCCTGGCCCAATTCGCCGCTGATCAGAAACCATTCAACACACTGGAAGACATCTCCAAGTGGGCCGCAGGTCTGGGCTTCAAGGGCATCCAGATTCCAAGTTGGGACAAACGTCTCTTCGACCTTAAGCTGGCCGCCGAGAGCCAGGCCTATTGTGACCAGCTGCTCGGCATGCTGCACGGCCTGGGGCTGCAATTAACCGAGCTCTCCACCCATCTGCAGGGGCAACTGATCGCGGTCCATCCAGCCTACGACCTGCAGTTCGACGGCTTTGCTCCGCCGGAGGTGGCAGGCAACCCGAAGGCCAGACAAGAGTGGGCGACGCAACAGCTGCTGTTCGGGGCAAAGGCCAGCCGCAACCTGAAGCTCAAGGCGCACGCCACCTTTTCCGGAGCATTGGCGTGGCCATACGTCTATCCGTGGCCCCAGCGGCCTGGAGGGCTGATCGACGAGGCCTTCGCCGAGCTGGGGCGCCGGTGGAAGCCGATTCTCGATGTTTTTGAAGAGCATGGAGTCGATCTCTGCTTCGAAATCCACCCCGGGGAAGATCTGCACGATGGGGTCACCTTCGAACGCTTCCTGGCTGCGGTCGGGGGCCATTCGCGGGCGAATATTCTCTACGATCCCAGCCACTTCGTGCTGCAGCAGCTTGACTACCTGGCCTTCATCGACATCTACCATGAGCGGATCCGCGCTTTCCACGTGAAGGACGCCGAGTTCAATCCCACCGGCCGATCCGGTGTGTACGGCGGGTATCAGAACTGGATCGATCGTCCCGGGCGCTTTCGCTCCCTGGGCGACGGCCAGGTCGACTTCGGTGGCATCTTCAGCAAGCTGGCGCAGTACGACTATCCTGGCTGGGCTGTCATGGAGTGGGAATGCGCTCTGAAGCACCCGGAGGATGGAGCACGCGAGGGCGCGCCCTTCATCCGCGACCACATCATCCGCGTCACCGAGCATGCCTTCGATGACTTCGCAAGCGGCCAAGCGGACCGTGAAACCAATCGGAAGCTGCTCGGCCTTTGAGCTGGTATGCCGTTTCGTTCGCGCAGTAGGCCAGAGCCGCTCGACGAAGCCGCTCTCTACCAATACGCGGTAGGCGCGCTCGCCCGGCAGATGCGCACTGTGGCGGAACTCAAACGCCTGATGAGCCGCCGCGTCGAGCAGGGTGAGGTGGGAGAGACCAAGATGGCGGCCGTGGTCGCGCGCCTTGCCGACCAGCACTATCTCGACGATCGCGCCTTTGCTTCTACCTACACACGTCTGCGCCAGGAGAACCAGAGCTTCGGCAAGCGCCGAGTGCAACAAGAGCTGACACGCAAGGGTGTGCAAGCCGAGCTGGTCGCCAGTACGATTGAGACCGCCTACGCGGGGGTCAGCGAAGAGGAGCTGGTGCGGCGTTATGTTGCCCGCAAGCGGATTAGCAAGCCGCACGACGAAAAGGAAACCGCGCGCCTGGTCCGCCGCCTGGTGGGTGCGGGCTTTTCTTTTACCATCATCTCTACCCTGTTGAAGAGCTGGGAGCTTGATCTGGTCTTGCCGGAGGATGGCTCGGCTGAAGAGTCCTAAGCAATTTCTTGCCGTCGATTGGTCAGGACGCGTCACCGCGGCTGGTCAGCGCCGTCACATCTTCATTGCTACTTGGCGCGCGGGTGCCGTCACTCTCGAATGCGGATACACCCATGAAGAAGTCTGTGCTCTGCTGCTGGCGGCAGGCGCGCAAACGCACGACCTGGTGGTAGGCCTCGACTTTGCCTTTTCCTTTCCTGCGTGGTGGCTGCTCGAACAAAGCTGCGCAGATGCATGCGCGCTATGGCAGCTGGCTGCGAAAGACGGAGAACGCTGGCTTCGCGAGGGCCGCGAGCCATTCTGGGTAGACCCGGTCAACCGCGCCCCTCTCATCATCACGCGCCGCGCTGGCGTGGCTTCCGCCATACCGACCAGGGTCTCCGCGCCAAGTCCCCTTTCCAGATAGGAGGCGCGGGAGCGGTAGGCACGGGCTCGATTCGCGGCATGCCCATGTTGGCGCGCCTGCATCAGGCAGGCTTTCACCTCTGGCCCTTTCAGGCAGCAGAACTGCCGCTGGCGCTGGAGATTTATCCCCGGCTCTTTACCGGTGCGGTGGTCAAGAGTAGGCGCGACGCTCGTCTGGCCCATCTGCAGCAGCCACGCTACGCCCGTTTGCCTAACGATGTGTTGGCCAAAGCAACCGCGTCCGAAGATGCATTCGATGCGCTTTGCTCGGTGCTGGGAATGGTCGAACACGCCGCGCATCTAAACACGCTGACACAGGACTGGCATCCCGCCGCTCGACTCGAGGGCGCCATCTGGAATCCGGCACATATAAAACTCTAAACGCCACAAAAACTCCATAAAACAGGGACGGGTTTTGGTAGGTGTGGTGACCTCGTTGTTTGACTCTGTCCCTCCACCTCCACCACTGCCAAGGTAGGGCCGCACTCTTAAATTTGTCATCCCGACCGGAGCGAAGCGTAGGGGAGGGACCTGCAGTTTGCGTTGATGGAGAAACGGAACCCGGAGGCGATTCGCCCACGACGATTTCGCTGTGTCCGAAAGTGAAACTGCAGGTCCCTCCCCTACGCTTCGCTCCAGTCGGGATGACAAAGGATGGGTTGGTGATTCCAGGGGGATTTGGCTAGTGGATGAAAGAGTCAGAGGGACAGAGCCGTGGTATCCCACAACCGGGCTTGAATGGGGCACCCAGCCTTCGTTGACGGTGAACAGCCTCTCGGGATGACAAATTTAAGAGTGGTGGCCCACCTTGGCAGTGGTGGAGGTGGAGGGACAGAGCAGTCCGAAGGCACGGGGCGACCCGGATTTCCTGCACGAGGCTCGAAAACAGGTTCGCGTGTGCGCCTTTCAGTACTGAAAGCAGTTCGCCAACGCCAACAAGTTCGACAGGAAATCGGCCAAGCCCGACGATTGCTTCGAAGTTGGTCAAAAGCATGCGCCGCCGTGTTTCGTTGCGAACGAAGATTCGTTAGAGTGAACTCACTCTCATGCGAAAAACGATAGCCCTCGCCTGCCTCCTGTCGGGTCTTTCCGCATCCGCTCAGACGCCCGATCTGATCCTCGTCCACGGAAAAATCCTGACCGTAGATGCCAAGGACTCGATAGCGCAGGCGGTCGCCATTCGCCAGGGAAAAATCATAGCCGTCGGCTCCAACGAAAAAATTCTGCAGCTTGCCGGATCCAAGGCACGAGTGATCGATCTGCACGGGAGAACTGCAACGCCGGGATTAATCGACAGCCACGCCCACATCGCCATGGGCGGAGTCGATGAGCTCTACTCCGTCAGTCTGAGCGATGCGGCAACCGTAGACGAGGTAAAACGTCGCGTGCAGGCGGCGGCCGCCAAGCTAAAGCCGGGTGAATGGCTAACCGGCGCCGGCTGGGATGAAGGCAAGCTGGCAGAGCGCCGCTACATCGTCGCTTCTGATCTGGACGAGGCCGCC
The DNA here is from genome assembly GCA_963787145.1 of uncultured Acidobacteriaceae bacterium. GTDB lineage: Bacteria > Acidobacteriota > Terriglobia > Terriglobales > Acidobacteriaceae > PALSA-350. The sequence continues at coordinate 10,630 of CAWBBY010000022.1, read as the reverse complement.
CCCAACAATCCTGTCTGGCTCATGCACACGACCGGACACTATGGTGTCGCCAACCATGAAGCGTTGCGGCTGGCGCACATTAGCGCAGCAACCAGCAATCCCCCAGCCGGGACCATCGACCGCGATGCGCAGGGTGTGCCCACGGGTGTCTTGAAAGAGTCGGCCATGGAAGCCGTGGTCGCGCTCATTCCGCCGCCAACGCCGGAGCAGTGGCGCAACGGAATTCTCCGCATGGTCGATACGATGCATCGAGAAGGAATGACCGCGGTGAAAGATCCTGACATTCAACCGCCGATATGGGATGCCTATCATCAACTGGTGGAAGAAAAGAAACTGTCGCTGCACGTTTGCGTGCTCTGGCACGGCGGCACCACCCTCGAATCTGCGAAGGCCGCCCTCGCTCGCATTCAGGCGCTACCCCGGCCGCCGGATTCACTAGGCGACGGCAATCTCGTCTCCTGCGGAGCCAAGATTTACATGGATGGAAGCGGAGGCGGCCGGACCGCTTGGGTCTACAAGGAGTGGAATAAGAACTCCACCGGTATAGACCAGGGCAATTACGGCTATCCCTTGGTTGATCCCGAAGTCTACCGTCAGATGGTCCGACTCTTTCACCAGGCCGGCGTTTCTGTGGGGACGCATGCCATCGGCGATCACGCCATCGACTGGGTAGTGGATACCTATGCACAGGTGTTGAAGGAAAAGCCTACGTCCGGGCTACGGCACAGCATCATCCATGCCAACATACCGACCGATCACGCCATCGAAACCATGGCCTTCCTCCAGAAAGAGTATGACGCGGGCTTTCCCGAGACGCAGCCGGCCTTCACCTGGTGGATCGGCGATACCTATGCCGGCAACTTTGGACCCGAACGCGCACTTCGCTTGAATCCCTACCACACCTACGAGTCTCATGCGATTCTCTGGGCTGCGGGCTCGGACTACGAGGTGACCCCTATACCGGCCCGCTTCGGGCTCTGGGCGTCGGTAGAGCGCCAGACCGCTAAGGGGGTTTACGGAAAGCAGCCCTTCGGAACGGCCGAGGCAGTCGATGTGCATACCGCGCTTCGCTCCTACACCGCTTGGGCCGCCCGGCAATTGTTCCTGGAGAACAAGGTAGGCACCATCGAGCCCGGCAAAGAGGCGGACATCGCCGTTTGGGATAAGGACATGTACACCATCCCCGCGGTTGAGCTGCGCGACCTGAAGTGCGAGATGACGATTTACAACGGCCAGATCGTTTACCGGGCCGCGAACACTCCCGTCACCGGCCAATGAACAGAAGAAATGCTCTAGACTTAAGGAATGCAGTACCGCTCTGGTTCTGAGATACGGGAAACCTTCCTGCGCTTTTTTGCCTCGAAGCAGCACCGTCGTGTGCACTCCTCCTCGCTGGTCCCGGCGAATGACCCCACATTGCTGTTTACCAATGCGGGCATGAACCAGTTCAAAGACGTATTCCTCGGAGTGGAGCGCCGCGACTACAACCGCGCCACCACTTCACAGAAGGTTGTGCGTGCCGGGGGCAAGCACAACGACCTGGAGAACGTCGGCTTCACCCGCCGTCACCATACCTTCTTCGAGATGCTGGGCAACTTTAGCTTCGGTGATTACTTCAAGCGCGAGGCGATTGCTTTCGCCTGGGAGCTGGTCACCTCGCCGGAGTGGCTCGGCCTTCCCAAAGACAAGCTCTACGTCACCATCTTCAAAGGGGAAGAGGGCGTTCCGCGGGACGAAGAGGCCTATGAGCTTTGGCGCGGCCAGGGACTGCCCCCAGAACGTATCCACGAGCTGGGCATGAAGGACAACTTCTGGTCCATGGGCGACACTGGCCCATGCGGGCCGTGCTCGGAGATTTTCTACGACATGGGCTTGGCCGCGTCGGAGACCGGCGAGGACAAGCCTTTTGGCCTGGACGAGGCGCGCTACGTGGAGATCTGGAACCTTGTCTTCATGCAATTCGATCGCGATCAGCAAGGGGAGCTTCACTTGTTGCCCCGGCCTTCGATTGACACCGGAGCGGGGCTCGAGCGGATGGCCGCCGTGCTACAGGGCAAGATCTCCAATTTCGAAACCGATTTGTTTACCCCGCTGATCGCCCGTGCCGCCGAACTGACCCATGCCCGCTACCAGGATGGCGGCGCCACTACCGACGCGTCGCTGCGCATCATCGCCGACCATTCGCGCGCGGCAACCTTTCTCATCTCCGACGGAGTCCTCCCCGCCAACGAAGGCCGCGGCTATGTCCTGCGCAAGATCCTGCGCCGTGGTATCCGCCACGGACGGATGCTGGGGCAGGAAGATCCCTTCATGTACCGGATGGTCGAAGCGGTGCGCGACGAGATGCGGGATGCCTATCCTGAACTGGCCGAAACCGCCGACCGCGTCGCCAGGGTCGTCCGCGCCGAAGAAGAGCGCTTCGGCAGGACGCTCGCCCTGGGATCAAAACAGCTGGATGCCGCCATCGAGCAGGTCCGCAAAGATGGAATGTTGCCCGGTGGGACGGCCTTCCATCTGTACGAGACCTACGGGCTGCCGCTTGACTTCATGGTCGATGCCGCCCGCGACCAGGGCATCAACTTCGATCTGACCGGCTTTGAGCAAGCGCGCAGCGAAGAACAGACGCGTGCCCGTGCTTCCTGGAAGGGAGGCGCAAAGGCCTCCGCCAGCCCGGCCTTCCGCTCGCTGCCCAAGACCATCTTTGAAGGCTATCGCCAGCTCACCTCGCAGCATTGCGAAGTGCTCGCCATCGTCAGGGATGGCGTTGGCGTGCCGCAGGCGAATGCCGGCGAAAGCGTAGAGATTGTGCTCGATCACACTTCGTTTTATGCCGACTCCGGCGGCCAGGTGGGGGATACCGGCTGGCTCTATTCCGACGACCACAACGTGGTCGTCGGTGATGTTCTGGGTTGTGTGCAACCAGTCCAGGGCGTTCGCGCGCACAAGGTCTACCTGCGCCAGCCCATCGAGCTGGGCAACTACGTGGACACCGTGGTGGATACAGAAACCCGTTCCGCCATTCGCCGCAACCATACCGGAACTCATCTCTTGCACGCTGCCCTGCGCGAGGTTCTGGGCAAGCACGTCAAGCAGGCCGGCTCGCGGGTCGATCCCGAGCATCTGCGCTTCGATTTTTCGCACTTCACCGGGGTTGCCGAGGAAGAGCTTGCCGAAATCGAAGAGCTAATCAACCGCCAAGTGCTCGCTAACAACAAAGTGGAGACCCTGGAGGACGTGCCCATCGACGTCGCGGTGAACGAATATCACGCCATGGCGTTGTTCGGTGAGAAGTATGGCGAGAAGGTCCGGGTGGTGAGAATTGGCGACTTCTCCACTGAGCTTTGCGGTGGGACCCACACCGGAGCCAGCGGGGAAATCGGGCTGGTCAAGCTGCTCAGCGAAGGCGGGGTATCCTCCGGCGTTCGTCGTGTGGAGGCGGTGACCGGCCTCGGCGCACTGGGCGAGTTTCGCCGCGAGCAGCGGGCGGAGGAGTTACGCAGCAAGCTCTCCACCCAGGAGGAAGAAATCAAGAAGTTGCGCCGCGAGCTCGACCAGGTACGGATGAAGTCAGCTGCTACCTCGGTCGCATCGGCTGCCAGCCAGGCGGTCGTGGTGGAGGGAATCCAGGTGCTCGCCCAGCGGGTTGACTCGCTGGACCGCGGGCAGTTGCGTACCTTGGTTGACAATCTTCGCAACAAGCTCGGTTCCGGGGTAGTGATTTTGGGCTCGGCGCAGGAAGACGGGAAGGTCGCCCTCATCGCTGGGGTGACGCGCGATCTCACGGGACGCCTCTCCGCGGGGAAAATCATCGGACCCCTGGCGCAGAAGGTAGGCGGCTCAGGCGGCGGCCGGCCAGATATGGCAGAGGCCGGGGGTAAAGACGCCTCCGCGCTCAACGCAGCGCTGGCCAGCGCGCCCGAAGTAGTGCGCGAACTCCTTGGCAAGACAGCCCTTAGCGTCTAAAAGCCAGCTTGAACAGAGCCGCACCCGAAAAGAAACCGCAGGTCCCTCCGGTTCGTCCTGCCGACGGGGTTACCTTCCCGCCATCCTTCGTTGCTGCTCGCAACTTGCCGACCTATAATCGGGTTAGCTCTGGCGGAGGAACGGTTCAGATCCGCTTCCGCAACTATGCCCCCTGCCGCGCGTTTGCTCCGTGCGTTTTGTTCTCGAAGCCGCATGAAGCCGGCTCGGCAGGCGCGCGTCATTTTTGCCCTTCTTCTCGGGTGTCTTTCCGCGCACGCCAGTTCCTCCAGCCCTTTTGACCGTGCGCAGCGCCAGCGGGCGGCCCTCGAAGCCCGTCCTGAGTCGCAACGCACCCAGCTTGCCTACAACCGGGTTCTCGACGCCTATCGCGCGATCTACCATGGCGATCCCGCTTCGCCCAAAGCCGATGCCAGTGTGCTCGCCGTGGCTGAGCTCCTCACCGAGCAAGGCCGCCACTTTTCCGATCAAAGACTGCTCCGCGACGCCATCGGCCAGTACGAATTCCTGCGCATGCAATATCCTGCCAGCGGCTACCGCTTCACCGCCCTCTTCGCCGAGGGTCAGGTCTACCGCCGTGACCTCGGCGATCGCGATGACGCCAAGAAAACATTTCAGCAGTTCCTCAAGGTCTACCCACAGAGCCCGCTGGCACAGCAAGCCAAGCTCGAGCTGAACGATATCCATCAGGAAGAACATCCCACCCGTCAGGCCCATCACACTGCGGAACGGAACCCGGTGCTGGCCGCCGCCATCGGGTCGCAGCAGCCGCATCCCTCGCAGGCTGTGACCCCGCCGGCGATCCAACCGCACCAGTACGCCACGCGTCCCCCTCCGACCGTGGCGTCGCCGGCCATCCAGCCTGCGCCACAGTCTGCTGTACCGGATGGGCTCCAACCCACCGCATTCTCTCCCTTGCACCCCGGACAGGTCGCCTTGGTGAGCGGAATCCGCCACTGGTCCACGCCCGTCTATACCCGCATCGCCATTGACCTGCAGGATCAGGTGGCCTACCAGGCCGCCCGTGTTCCGGGACCCGACCGCATCTACTTTGATCTTTACGGCGCGCATCTGGACCCAGCGTTGAACGGCAGATCGGTCGAAGTGATCGACGACGGCTTTCTCAAACGCATCCGTGCAGCGCAATTCTCCAACAACGTAACCCGGATTGTGCTCGATGTAAGCTCCGTCTCCGACTACTCCGCTTTTCTGCTTCCCAACCCCTGGCGGCTCATCATCGACATTCACGGCCTTAAGCCGGGAACCACCCCGACCACCAATTTGGCCAGCCTGCCCCCGGCGGGAGCCGCACCCAGCGCCAGTTCGAGCACAACCGCTCTCCCCGCCCAACCGCCTGTCGCCAAACAGCAGCAGACTCCGGAAACCCCGACAGTAGCGCGCCGTACCGCCACGCAGGACATTGCATCGCTCGGCCAACAGCCGAATCGCGTCCAGGCCACGGATCATCCCACCACCCACCCCATCGCGGCCTCCGTGGCGGGAACTGTCCCGGCACCGCAGGCAGACGACGGCTCCCTTGCGTCCACCACTCCGCCGCCGGGCAGCAGCCGCAAGAAGGCGAGCGCCATGCATCCCGCGGTTGCTGACAACGATGACAATCTCTCGCCGCCCATGCGTGAGGCCGAGCCTACCGCGGCCGGCGAGCGCTCCCTGGTGCGCACCCTAGGCCTCAAGATCGGCCGCATCGTCATCGATGCCGGCCATGGCGGACACGATTCCGGCACCGTGGGACCGGGTGGCGTCGAAGAAAAGCAGGTGGTGCTCGACGTCGCCCTGCGTCTTGGCAAGTTGCTCAGGCAGCGCCTGGGTGCCGACGTTATCTTTACCCGCGATGACGATACCTTCATACCGCTGGAGACCCGTACAGCCATCGCCAACAAGGCGCAGGCCGATCTCTTCCTCTCCATTCACGCCAACTCCAGCCCTGACCCCTCTGCTCGTGGGGTCGAGACCTATTACCTCAACTTCACCACTTCGCCCGATGCGCTCGAAGTAGCCGCCCGGGAAAATGCTGTCTCCGACGAATCCATCCATGAGCTCTCTGACCTGGTAAAGAAAATTACCCTCAAGGACAAAATCGACGAATCGCGCGAGTTCGCCGCCGACGTGCAAAAGTCGCTCTACACCGACCTGGAAGAAGGCAACCCCGGACTACGCGACCGCGGTATCAAGAAGGCTCCGTTCGTGGTGCTGATCGGCGCCAACATGCCGTCCATTCTGGCCGAGATATCCTTCCTCACCAACTCCGATGATGCGCGCGAACTGCAGCAACCCGCCTACCGCCAGCGGATTGCTGAATCGCTCTATAGCGGAGTGTCGAGATATATCAGCGGCCTGAGCGGCGTTCGCCTGGCGCAGAGTTCCGGCCACCCCAACGGCAACTAAGCACCCATTCGACACCTACGGGAGAAATGCTCTAGTCTCTGAATAGTGCGTATGCTCCGTGCCCTGCGCAGTCCGTTTGTTTTCCCCGTCCTTCGCGCGCTCCCGGCCTCGGTTCTTTTACTGTCCGCGCTGGCGTTGGCCCAGCCGTCTGCCAAGGCCCCAGCCGCTCCGCCCTTGCTGCCCACGGACTTTGCCGGCTGGAGCCAGAGCGCACTCGCCCAGGAAAGCACCACGCCTGAAAGTGCCGACGCCGCCAACGCCGCCGTCCTCAAAGAATATGGATTCCAGCAGTTCGCCTCCGCGCACTACGCCAATGGAGATAACAAGCTCAACCTCCGTGCCATCCGTTTTCAGGATGCAAGTGGCGCCTACGGCGCGTTCACTTTTTACCGGCGGCCCGGCAGCATCGCGGAGCAGATCGGTCGCAGCGCTGCCTGGGATGGCACTCACGCCTTGTTCTGGAACGGCGCGACCCTGGTCGATGCCACGCTCGATCACGTCACCCCTATGACCGCGTCAGAGTTGCGCGAGCTAGCCAAGGATTTGCCACAGCCTTCGGGCTCGGCGAATGTGGCTCCCCCTCTGCCCGGCTATCTCCCCCGTCAGGGTCTCGAACTTGGTCTCACCCACTACTCTCTGGGACCCGAAGCCTACGCCCGAACTGGCGGCGTGCTCCCGGCGTCCCTGGTGGACTTTGCAGCCAGTGCGGAAGCGGTCACCGCGCTCTATTCCGATCGCGATGGCGACGGACAGGTAACGCTGCTGATATACCCCACCCCGCAGCTGGCAGCGGCCCGCCTGCGCGACATTGACGCCTTCCTAAAGGCGGGCAACACCCAGGCGACCTGGCCGCAGCCGCTGGCAGAGAGCCGTCCAAGCTCCATCCTCACCCGGCGCAGCGGTCCCATCGTCGCAGTCGTTAGCGGATCGCTCCCGGCGCCCATAGCGCACAAGCTCCTGAACCAGATCAACTACCAGGCTGACGTTGTCTGGAACAACCCCCAGGGCTACATCAGCGATGGCTCCAAGGTCGCTCGACTGATCCTGGGTATCTTCGCCTTGACCGGCATTCTGGGTGGCGCTGCCATCCTGCTCGGCCTGTTTCTCGGTGGTGGCCGTGCCATTTACCGGGTTCTTCGCGGCAAGCCCGCATCTTCCTTTCAGGAAGAGACAGAGTTCATCAGCCTCCACCTGGAGGACTGAACGGTTCAACCAATTGCCCGGGGGGTTACCCTTTCGGCAGGGAATTTCACTCTGCGAAATGAACCAGCCGCGGTGCACCTAAGCCACTAAGTGCTCAGCTTCCAGCGGCTTGGGACCTTTTTAGGCCTGCAGCAAGCTGGCCGGTGGTTGCATCGTATCAAAACACTGATCCCCATAAGTCACTCATAAAAAGCAACTTAAGTGCATCTTGATTTTGCCTTGACACCCTCGGGAGCCAACCATAAGATTTCGCCAGAAAGTTCTGATGGCTTTGCCTCCGTTGGAACTATTCTCCCTAGAGGAAAGGCCGCCCTGTTGCCGGGTGGCCTTTTCGTTTTCCCGCAACCGCGGATGCTGCTTCTCCCCGGCGCCCCGGGGACGCCTTCTTTACGCGTAGCGATGGCATAGTTACAATCCGACAAGGTACGTGCAACGAGAGCGCGCCGACGTAGCTCAGTTGGTAGAGCAGCTGATTCGTAATCAGCAGGTCATCGGTTCAAGTCCGATCGTCGGCTCCATAACAAACCCATTCTTTCGAAACGTTTCCTTTCCTTGTTCCTGCACCCAGTTTGGTACCTTCTTATCCACTGTTATTTTTCCGTATCGCTTGCGATCGAGTCAGCCCCCTCCGCATAATCGCCAAAGAAGCTGAGGTGCGAGGGTGACGGCCTCCAACGAGCACATCACTGTTACCCAATACAGCCGGCAAGATGTACTCCGCATTTTGCGCATTCGTCTCAAGCAGCTTTGCTCCTGGGAACGTTCAGGGCTCATCAACCAAAGCGAAGTTTATTCCTTCCAGGATCTGGTCCAGCTACGCAAGCTGCGCGACCTTCGCGCCACCCGCCTCTCGGTGGCTAATATTCGCGCCTCGATTCATGCCATGCGCCAGGTCTCCGGAGTAGCCAACCCCTTGCTCGAGGCGAGCACCGTGCGCAGCGGAACCCGGCTCGCTTTTCGTCTCAGCGGCGCGATGATGGAGCCGATTGCACGCCAATTCGTCTTCGACTTCGACTCTCCGCATCACAGGCAGCTCGCCGAGGTGAGTTCTGCCGCCAGCCACCAGGCGGCGCGGGAATCCCGCGTGCAAGGCCTCTTCTTTGACGCGGTGCGCATGGAAGAGCGGGGCAAGACGCAGGAGGCTGTGGCCCACTATGAGGCCATTCTTGCGCTCGATCCGCACCACGCGCCCGCCTGCATCAATCTGGGCACGATTCTATACAACCAGCGGCATTTCATCGAGGCGGAGAGTCTCTACCGCCGGGCCACCGCGGCGGACCCGAGTTATGCGCTGGCCTTCTTCGACCTGGGCAATGTGCTGGACGAGCTGCAGCGTCTTCCTGAAGCCATCGCGGCCTACTGCACCGCCATTCGCCTGGTGCCCCATTACGGCGACGCGCACTACAACGTCGCCTTGGCCTACGAACGTACCGGCGAACGGCGCGCGGCTTTGCGCCACTGGACCAACTACATCAAGCTTGATCCCATCGGCCCCTGGTCGAATCACGCCCGCATGCAGGCACGCAAGATTCTCGAACGGGAAAAGCTATCCATCGTGTACCGCGGCTCCTCAGCCCGGCACGACCTCCATGCCCGGCGCGCACGAAGTGTGCCTCGCCTAGTTTCCCTCTCCAAGCCCCTGCTACCCATGTAAGCCTGCTGGACAGGCAGGCATTTCAGCGGATAGCTTATTCCCGTGGCAGATTCTGTTCTTGCTTCGCAACCCGCTTCCCCTCTCACCTTGCTTTCGGAAGATGAACAGCTCTTTCGCTCCACCGTGCGCCAGTTTGCGCAGGAGAATATCGCGCCCCTGGTCCGTACCATGGACGAACAGCAGCACTTTCACCCCGAGCTGATTCCGCAACTCTTTAACCTCGGCCTGATGGGCATCGAAATCCCCGTCGAGTATGGCGGTTCCGGAGGAACCTTTTTCGAGGCCATTCTTGCGGTGGAAGAGATCTCCGCCGTCGACCCGTCGGTGGGCGTCCTGATCGACGTGCAGAACACGCTTTGCATCAATGCCCTGTTGCGTTGGGCCACGCCGGAGCAAAAGAAGCTCTTTCTTCCCCGGCTCGCGACCGACACCGTCGGTGCGTACGCGTTGAGCGAAGCCGGCTCCGGTTCCGATGCCTTCGCGCTGCAGATGCGGGCAGAAAAGCGCGGCGATCACTACCTGCTCAACGGGCAGAAGCTTTGGATTACCAACGCCCGCGAGGCGGGCCTCTTCATCGTCTTCGCGACCCTGGATCCGGCCGCTGGATACAAAGGCATCACGGCCTTCCTGGTGGACAAGCGCGCGCCCGGATTTTCCATTGGCAAGAAAGAAGACAAGCTCGGCATTCGCGCTTCCTCCACCTGCGAAATCATCCTCGAAGACTGTAAGGTGCCTGCGGCGAACGTGCTGGGCGAACCGGGGAAGGGCTACAAGATCGCCATCGAAACCCTGAACGAGGGTCGCATCGGTATCGGAGCGCAGATGCTTGGTCTGGCCCAGGGCGCTTGGTCCCATGCCGCCCGTTACGCCTTTGAACGCAAGCAATTCGGCAAGGCCATTGGGGAATTTCAGGCGGTTCAGTTTTCCCTCGCAGAACTGGCGACTGAGATCGAAGCCACACGGCTGCTGGTCTATAACTGTGCCCGCCTCAAGGACAACGGTCTTGGTTTCCTCAAGGAAGCAGCGATGTGCAAGTACTTTTCCTCCCAGGTAGCCGAACGCGTTGCCAGCCAGGCCGTCGAGGTCTTTGGCGGCTATGGCTTTGTAAAGGACTACCCGGTTGAGAAGTACTACCGCGACGCCAAGATCGGCAAGATCTACGAAGGCACATCGAATATGCAGCTGGCCACCATCGCCAAGCTGATGCTCGGAAACCACTGAAGAGATTCCATCGTTCGTCCGCAGCGAGCCGCAAGCTGCAGAGAAAACTCTGTTTTGTGTCGGGGCACCACATTGCTCGGGCCGTAATGAATACGTCGGGCTTAAGTGTCTGCGTGAGAACTACCCTCTTCAAATTGAGTCCCGTAGGGACGGCTGAGAGTCAGA
>CAWBBY010000021.1:0-307944 GCA_963787145.1 uncultured Acidobacteriaceae bacterium | reverse complement strand
ACTATACCTATTCACCTGAGTTCCTCGGCGGGGGGCGAAGCTGATCGGTTGAATTTGCTGCAATAGGTGTAAGCTGTCACCGGATTAATCGCGGGTTGAGAGGAGGGTGCCGGTGAAGAAGCAGTCATTGGACACCGTCGGCCAGCATGAGGTCGGTGCCTCGAGTGTCCGATTCTGAGTATGCTGTCCACGTCTCGTCGGGTGAAAGGGCCAGTCCTCCCCATTCTTCGAACTGCCTCTCAATTGGGAACCGTCGTATGACACGCGCTGAAGAGAATTCATAGAATGCGATGGCGGCGGGTGTGGAAGCGCTATCAGTGTAGAAAATTCCCTTTGATCCCACCACCCAACTTGTCGGGTAGTCGACATTGGGCATTCCCTTAAGAGGTTGTTCCTGCCCCGTGGCCCTATCCAATACTCGAATGGGTGCGTTCGTTTCTCCGGCAAAGAAATAAAGCACTCGCCCATCCCTGGACTCCTGCACCTCATGACCATGGGTCCTGGTAACTAACTCCGGAGTTCCACCTTCGGGAACCACCCTGTAGATAGCGTCGTGTTCGGAGGACTGCGATGACACCGACGTAAAGTAGAGCCATTTCCCGTCTGCAGACCACGTTGGCACGTTGGCGGCAATGCCATTCGTGGAGACACGCTTAGGAAGCGCTGTTGATGGATCGACGAGATAGAGAGCGGCTTCGCCCGAGGCGGTAGAGTCGAAGGCGATCCTCCGGCCATCTGGTGACCAGCGGGGAGAACCGGTGTTAGCGTGGAAGTCGCTCAACTGCACGGCATCGCTGCCATCAAGGTCCGCCACCCAGACTTCCTCCGATCCGGAGCGATCGGATTGAAAAGCAATGCGCTTCCCGTCCGGCGAGATGGCGGGCGCAGCCTGGTTGCGGGAGGTGGGAGCGAGCATGCTTCGAGCCGATCGCGAATTCAGGTCAACACGCCAGATGTTCACATTCTTCTGCGCCTGTACATAGATGAGCCGGTTACCACGGGAAGCGATTTGCAAGTCTTCAGATACAGCGGTTTGGGCAAAGGACAATCGGCGCGGCTGACCTCCGTTTGCACCGATCTCGAGAAGTCCGCCGCTATCAGCAAGAACAATACGCTGGCCATTGCCGGACCAGGCAATGGCCTTTGGCAGATCGACAAACCTATGCACATTCTTCATCGATTCGCCCTTCGAAGAGGCGCGATAGAGATCGTTTCCGCCAGTCGATTCGCACAGGAAGGCAATCCATTTCCCGTCAGGTGAGAAGTTGGGGACAAATGCGTCTTTGCATTGCGGCGGTCTTTCTATAGTTCGTGTCTCGCCGGTCTCAACGGTCAGGAGCCGCAGGTCTCCTTCGTTTACTTTATAGACGAGCTGCCGTCCATCGGACGACCAGCTCAGCGAACTGAGGATTCCGTAGAGATCGTCGGTGAAGGCGTCGAGCCTTCGCTCGGGACCACCGAGTACGGACATCGTGAAGATACCTCGCTCCGGTCCATTCGATCGAATAAAAGCAATGGTGCTGCCGTCCGGAGACCAGGCGGGAATCATCGCTTCGGCCGCCTGATGCGTCAACTGCACGATCCTTTCCGCGCCGATGACTTTGATGTAAAGGTCAAAAGCGCTCTTGGCGGCGTTTCGCCCGCCATCCCACGCGAATACAACCTGTTTTCCATCGGGAGAAAGAGCCGGCCACCCCACGTATCCGGGCAGCGTTGTCAGAGGTGAGACGCGAACATCCTGATTGATTTCCGATTCCGGTCTGGCTTTGCCGTTTCGGTGCGTCAGGTAAAGTGAGCCGAGGAGAATCGCGAACAAAGCCGCCAGTACAAAGAGGCTGACTCTTATTGTTCTTCGGCGCCGGCCAGCATCCACGAGAGCGGGCTCGTGATCCACGGTGCTCTGAGGAATGTCTAATTCAGCTCTTTGGTCCGTGCTTCCAACTCGTGTCGTTTCCGCAATCTCCGGATTAGACGTCCCGGTGGCGCCTTCCTTTACTTCCAACGGACTGACGAACCGATACCCCACGGTTGACACGGTCTCGATATAACGCGGGTTGCGCGGGTCGTCGCCCAGCAGACGTCGGAGCAGAGCGATGTTCCGGGTCAGGGAGTTTTCGGTGACGGCCGTATTGCCCCACCCAGCGTTAATCAATTCGTCCTTGGGAACCAGGCGGCCGGGGTTGCGAAGCAAATGGAGCAGGACGCGGAAGGCCTTGGGCTCCACGGGAAGCACATCGCCGTTGCGGCGGATGTACAGCTCGCGCTCATGGACCTCAACATCAGAGAACCTGAAAATAGAGGAGTTAAGCCCAGGCATACCCGCCTCGCTCGAGCTTCAGAAAAGCTTCACCAGGACACAGAAAACCTTCCGACGAGCTTCATGACAGTGCAGTTACCCGCCAGCAGAGTTCACCCAGCCATTGCGGCTGAGGTGAACTTCGATGAATACCCGGCGGCAGATTCTGTCTCTCGCGTTCCTGGTCCTGAGCTCGTTCAGTTTTATCGGGGAAGCCCAGTGCCCGGGAAACATCGTGCCAGTACGATACCACCCTCTTGGCCGCTCGTACATGGCCACAGATGTGAGTCTTAATCATTCGGGGCCCTACGAATTCATGGTCGATACCGGTTCCGAGATTTCGATCATCGAGCCTTCGCTGGCCGGCGAGCTGCAGCTTGAGCCCGTGGGCAAGGACGGCCTCGTCGCCGGCGTGCGGCAGACCACAACGGGCATCGTTTCGGCTGAAGTGATGGAGGTTGGATCTCATGCGTCTCATCAGCGCCTGATTGCCGTGGCAAGCCTGGCGCAGTTACAGGACCTGCACCCCGGATTGCGCGGCATCCTGGGAGAAGACTTTTTGAAGGATTTCGATCTGTTGATCGATCGTCGAAAGAAGATCCTGTGCCTCGACCCGACGAGAGAGATGAGCGCGAGCATCGGTGGCGAGCGGATCTCCATCGTCCGGCAAGGTTCCGATGACACGCAGGCGATCCTGGTCCCCGTGCGGCTTTCGCAGGAGAAGACGCGGACGATGTATCTGAGGCTGGACTCGGGTGCGAGCGTGCCAATCCTCTATGTCAACCCGTCCAAATGGGAGCCCTTGATGGGGCAGGCAAAAGCGCTGCCCGCAAAGGTGGTAGGAGGGACCTCGATCTTCTTTCAGCTTATGGCTCCGCAGCGTATCCGAATTGGGAACCAGGTACTAAGCGACGTCAAGTTCGCAGCCCCGGTAGCCTCCAAACAGAATGTTGTATTCGCCGGGCAGGACGGATTGCTGCCGACGTCTCTCTTCAAGCGGGTCTTCATAAGCTATCGGGACGAATTCGTCGTCTTGAACCCGCGATAGCTGATTCGAATATGGCTCGGTTTCGGCGACCAGAGCCGGAAGCTTGGAGTCATTCGGCGGAAATCGTCCTTGATCAAGTGTGGCTGAAACCCACATCTCACCCTTACCTACCGACGACTACGCAGCACGAATCGGCGCTGGCGGTACGACGATCTCAACCAATCCGGTCGCCACGTCGTAGACGAGGCCGGAAACAAGCCACTGGCCCGGCAACGCGGGAATCGTCTTGAGCCAGGCAACATCGCCGGCAACCGCCGCGCGGGGATCGGTGACCGTCTTTGTCTCGACGTTCCCTTCCTCGATTTGAAAATAGTGCGCCAGCATAGGAGGGTCGCCCACAAGGCGAGTGATGCCGCAGTCGGTGTGATGAAGGACGATGAGGTGGAACTCACCGCCCCCTCCTGCAACCTTACCCATAACCTGGCCGATGCGCCCTAGCATTCCCAACTCTTGCAGCAGCACCGGAGTAATTCGGCCGCCGATGTTACGCAGCACGAGGGCCTCGCCGGGTTTGAGCCCAAGCAGATGAGCAGGGTCCACGCGCATATCTGCGCAACCGATGATCATTGCCTTGAGATTCGGCGTCGCGTCCGGAAGAGAGGGCATAAGCGTGCCTGCGGCAGACTGGCGAGCGGCAAAGTCTTTGTTGCGTTCTAACATGCTGTCGAGAGTACTCATGTTGATTCTCCTTCACGGTTATGATCTGGGACGATGAACGAGCGGGCTTCGGGAGTCTTGAGCGGTATACAGGTCGCCAAGTTTGTGCCCACGGAGTTATTACAGAGTACCGGGGCAAGCCGGAGATGGTTCTGCGAAGTCCCGACGCGTTACAGGCCAAGCAAGCTCGCGACAGGCCGCTAGCATGGGTCACGTCAGAACTTCCGGCCTTCACGCCAGAGTGAAGGCCGGAATGGTGCTATGCGGCCACTTGCTGACTTTTCTTAATGAATGCCAGCAGGTCGGCGTTGATCTTTTCCGCGTGCGTCGTGGGCATGCCATGCGGGAAGTCCTTGTAGGTTATCAGGGTTCCGTTCTTCAACAGCTTCGCGGACAACGGCCCGGCGGCAACATAGGGAACGATCTGGTCGTCTTCGCTATGCATCACCAGCACCGGAACGGTGATCTTCTTCAAATCTTCCGTGAAATCGGTCTGGGAGAAGGCCACGATGCCGTCATAGTGTGCCTTGGCGCCTCCCATCATGCCCTGGCGCCACCAATTCTGGATGACGGCCTCCGAGGCCTTCGCGCCCGGCCGGTTGTAGCCGTAGAAAGGCCCGGCTGGCAGGTCGCGATAGAACTGTGAACGATTAGCTGCGAGCTGCGCCTGCAGATCATCAAACACTGCCTTGGGCAGGCCGACGGGATTGGCCGCCGTCTTCACCATCAGCGGCGGCACCGCGCTGATCAGCGCAGCCTGGGCCACTCGACTTTCGCCGTGCCGGCCCAGATAGCGCGTCACCTCACCGCCACCGGTTGAATGGCCGACATGGATGGCGTTTTTCAGGTCGAGATGAGCCGTAAGAGCGGCCATGTCATCGGCATAATGGTCCATATCGTGGCCATCGCCGGTTTGGGAGGAACGGCCATGTCCACGCCGGTCGTGGGCTATGACTCGATAGCCGTGATTAAGGAAGAACAGCATCTGAGTGTCCCAATCATCGGCTGAAAGCGGCCAACCGTGGCTAAAAACGATGGGCTGGCCTTTACCCCAATCCTTGTAATAAATCTCTGTTCCATCTTTTGTCGTAATCGTGGGCATAAATGCTCTCCTTCTAATTGCGGTTATGTTTGCGTTCAGAACTGAGTGGTTTGGTTTTTGCCAAACCTCGCGGTGCTACCAGAACTGCATTTTGATTCAGCCACGACTGAATGTGACTCCAGAAATAATTCAGAAATCGTACCTGGCGCTTTCATCGGGAACTGGCCTGGGACGATTCAAAGTTGTGCCGGTACAAGCGAAAGGCGCGTAGCGCCCACCACGCCAGCAGGAGATTGCAAATGCTTCCCGATTTCTGTCAAATCAAGAATGCTCAAACCTGCGTGGCGCGTCCCGGTTGGCGCGAAGTCGCCGAAGGTTGAATCACCAGATTCAATGTCACCAGGTTCAGTGGGCTCTGCCGGAGATATTTACATCAGGAAAGAGCCCAGCCGGACCGGTCTTGCCGTCGTATGAACTGCGCAGCCTGGGGACAATTTTTCGCCACCATCTTCGGTCCGTCCCACTCAATCTTCTGACCCGCGCGCAATGACACGCAGCCCAGCAGCATGATCTCCGTGAGGCGCGCAGCAATGTGAAAACGCGAGTAGCAAATCTCCGGCTTGTTTTCCTTAACGGCAACGAGCCATTCCTGTGCATGGGCAAAAACACTACTTCCGCCTGGCTTGCCGTAATGGTTGCGCGGGATGCGCTCCGGATATTGCGCCATTGCAGGGTGCTCGGTGTAGTCGAGGAATTTTTGATCGCCCTTCAGCTTCACGAAGAAACTCGTTCCATAATCATCAGGTGAAAAGACCTTGCCTCCGTCGCCAATCAGGAGACAGCCGCTATCGGGAACATTGCCGCGCAACGCAACGATGTCGGCAGTCACTTCGGCCGGCGGCTTGTTGCTCAGGTCATGGCCGCCGCGCGCTGTGGGGTCAGGCTGGCCGCCGTCATACCACCACAGTGTCACCGCATCGTGCTCGATCTTTCTGTCATGATGGAAAAGATGCGGATGTTCGAGGGGAATGTGCGCTTTGCGCTTGGGAAAGTCGAAGCGAATCTTGCAACCGACGGGATACGATTCCTTGTTCATCCGCCCCAAAGGCATCGCTTCCACTACCGTCGGGTACTCGAGATTCAAGGCGCGAAACGGCATGTTGACCGTGTGGCATGCCATGTCGCCCAGCGCGCCGGTGCCGAAATCCTGCCAGCCCCGCCAGTTAAACGGCTCGTAAATTCCATTTCGATCTTGTGGATTAGGACTGCCCTTATACGGCCGCATCGGAGCCGGTCCAATCCAAATATCCCAATCTAATGTTGCAGGAACCGGATCTTCTCCGAGTGGACGATCCATTGCCTGTGGCCAGACGGGGCGGTTCGTCCAGACGTGAACTTCATGCACCTGTCCGATAAGTCCGTCTTGAATCGTCTCGACTGCGCGGCGCAAACCGTCCGCAGAGCTGCCCTGATTGCCCATCTGCGTAACGAGCTTTCGCTCCTTGGCCATTTTCCGCAAGTAGCGCGCTTCATAGATCGTCTGCGTCAGCGGTTTCTGACAAAACACAGCCTTGTTCCTCTTCATAACCGCTGACGCCACGATCGCATGCATATGATCCGGAGTCGAAACCGTCACCGCATCGATCTGATTGCCCATCTGGTCCAGCATCTGGCGGAAATCTTTGTAAGTCTTTGCGCTCGGATATTTTTTCGTTTGCATCTCGTAAGCCGGTGAACCAGAATCCACGTCGCACAACGCAACGATGTTCTCATCGGCACAGGCATCGGTGTCGCTCCGGCCTTTACCGCCGACTCCGACACAGGCGACGTTCAACTTGCTGTTGAGATTCTGTCCGCGCAAAAGTGCTGGCACGCCAAACGCGAGCGCACCGGCGGCCATAGAACTCGCTTTGATAAATTCACGGCGGTCGATACGCGAGAGCGCGGTGGTTTTAGGAGATTCAGCGAGAGCATTTTGGGGGTTTTTCGACACACGCAACAGCATACACTCGCCGGTTCCCAAATGGGCACGACAGCTGTCTGGTCCCTCTCTTGAACCTTGCGCCAAGATGAGACTGTTAACCACTAGTTAAACACCCTTTTATCCTCATCTTTATTTGCAAACGCGGTGGACGCGAGAAGTGTGCGGTAATACCCTCCTATTCA
Organism: uncultured Acidobacteriaceae bacterium; assembly: GCA_963787145.1. Classification (GTDB taxonomy): domain Bacteria; phylum Acidobacteriota; class Terriglobia; order Terriglobales; family Acidobacteriaceae; genus PALSA-350. The sequence continues at coordinate 300,735 of CAWBBY010000021.1, read as the reverse complement.
AGAGTCCCCCACCGGTAGGTCCTCCGACGCCCCACTTACGGGGCATGGAGATGTGCGGACAAAAATGAGAAAGCACCCTTGAACAATCGAACCGACACACCGCTCCACCGCTTATAAAACGCGGCCCCTGGACGCGGCAGACTCGTTTTGCGAAAGTGCTGTAAACAGGGTGCGCCCAGTGCGTCCTCTTGATTGAGCAGTTTTGAAAACTTGCACACCACATCACCGGCCACCGGCCTGAGGCGACCCATGCCTAATGACACGGACGCAGAGCGTCCCCGATCGGCAAGGAATTGGCATGCCGGCACATAAGACTTAGCTCGCATAGTTCGCTTAGTTCGCACATTGTTGCACGGGCTTTCATTCCCCTCCTGAGAGTTAAGGGGAAATGGCACGTGTACCCTCTGGTCGCGGGTCGAAGAGGACGAACACGAAGAAAATGAAGAATCGGTAGTAGTGGGCGAGGAACCGGCAGAAGACCGGTAGGGACTTTTAGCGCTTATAGCGCTTTTAGCGCAATTTTTTCGGCTGCGCTCGTCATACCTTCGGCACCGACCTGTTTAAAGCAACCAAAGATCCGTTCCTCACAAGAGACTTGATGGGGCATACCGATCTGTCAACCACAGACCGATACCCGCACCCGGAGCTACATCATGTGGGAGCCTTGATGGACGCTCGCAACCAGACCCGGCTCGAAGCTGTGTCATAATTTATGTCATAGGTGACTGAAACCGACGGAAGCCTAGTCTGTAAGTAGTTGTAAACAAAAGCCGGAGAGATGGCAGAGCGGTTGAATGCACCTGACTCGAAATCAGGCATACCTTCACGGGTATCGGGGGTTCAAATCCCTCTCTCTCCGCCAACCTTTCAAGCAAAAAACTTAAGCTATCCTGACCTACCGCTGGACACTGCCGGCTTCCAATGCACGGTCTGAACCAAGGTCAAGTTGAAGACGTGGTCTGAGCCGCAATCACTGGGAGATGACCAGACTGATCAGATTGGGCGTATGGCCTCGTAGTCTACGGAGCATGCTTGGAATACTACGGCTTTTGTTCTCTTGGTCGACCCCGGCGGCCGGCAAGTTACCCATAGAAATCCTGTTTTCAGGGACTAACGGAGTCCAACGCAGAGGCGACAGGTTGGCCCTGGATCATTGTTTTTTCAAGAAGGGGAAACAATCGTTGCCTGCGGTACCAAAGCCAACGACTTCGCGCCGCGTATCGCAGTAAACAGCTCTGTGAGATCAGCTTCGAACTGTGAAAGAAGACTGGCAGCACCCGGAACATTGTTGGAACGCCCCATACTCTCAATCTGGGCGGCCGTTTGCGATATCTCTGGAAGGCCCATGTAGCCAAGCTCTCCCTTCAGGGTGTGGGCACTGGTCTCTACCGTTTTCGCTATCCCCTGCACCACTGCGAGACGCAAGGCTGCCAAATGTTTCGGAGCCTCGTCAAGAAAGATGTCCAGGACCTCCTGAAGAAGGGCTTCATCGCCACCGAGTTGCTCCAGGGTCTTAGAAGTATTCCAACGCACTTCCCTCGCTTCCCTCAACTGCCCTTTGCCCTGAACTACACTTGCGTCTTTACGAGTTTCCGGTGTTTCATCAAGTGCGTTAAGGATGGCCGCCTCCACCTCCTCAGAATTGATGGGTTTGGTCAGATAGCCGTCCATGCCCGCGGCAAGACAGCGGATACGGTCCTCCTTCATGACATGTGCGGTCATTGCGATGATCGGTATGTGCCCATGGGTCGATTTCTCGTGCTCACGAATTCTCTTCGTAGCTGAGATGCCGTCCATTTCGGGCATCTGAACATCCATCAACACCAGGTCGAAGGTCTGCTGCTTGAGCAAAGCAACAGCCTCGTGGCCATTATTGACGATTACGAGAGTGTACCCAAGCTTGGCAAAAAGCCGAGACGCGACCGCCTGGTTCACACGATTGTCCTCGGCCAACAAGATGCGGACTTCTCTGTTGCGTGATGGGAATTCGCGGCGCAACACTTGATTCGAGCTCGGGGGTATGGCCTCGCATCCCAATAATGCGACGACGGCTGACAACAGCTCTTTTCTCCGAACGGGCTTGGAAAGGAAGGAATCGATCCCTAGCTGACGACAACGGTCCGCATCTTCGCGGCGTGCGCCGGAGGAAAGCATCAATACAGGCATAGAAGTCATCTCAGAAAGGCTTCTGATTCTCGTAACCAGACCAAATCCATCCATCTCGGACATGTGCATGTCGGTCACGACCACCTGGTATGGTTGTTGAGCATCAAGCGGTGACGCCAGTTTCGCCAGAGCCTGCCTTCCACCTGGAACGCATGTGGTCTGTGCGCCCCATGAGTTCAGTGTTCCTTGCAAGATTCGTCGGCTCGTCTGGTTGTCATCAATCACCAGAATCCGCACATCGCGAAGAGACTCGAACGCCGCGAGGATGCGGGAGTCTATCGGTTTCTCGAGCGCCTCCAGGCGCACGGTAAAGTAGAAACGGGAACCTCGTCCGATCTCACTTTCCAACCAGATTCTTCCCCCCATCATCGAAGCCAACCGGGCTGATATGGTGAGGCCAAGACCAGTGCCTCCATACTTACGCGATGTCGATGAGTCCGCTTGAGTGAAGGCTGAAAAGATGGATTCCTGTTTTTCCTGCGGGATTCCGATTCCGGTGTCTGAGACCGTAAAGCGAATGGTGAGTTCGGCCTGCTCTCTACTTTCCAGTTCGGCTTTCAACACGACTTCACCATTGTCCGTGAACTTGATCGCGTTGCTCACCAGATTCACGATTATCTGCCGCAGTCGGGCAGAATCGCCCCGTACCATCTCCGGCAGGTTGGGACGGAGGTCACAAAGCAGTTCCAGCCCTTTTTCGTCGGCGCGCAATGCCAACATCTTTAGCGCATCCTCCACGCAGTCAATAAGATCGAAGGCAATCGCCTCCAGGTTCATCTTTCCCGCTTCAATTTTCGAAAAATCGAGGATGTCGTTCACTACGGTGAGCAATAAATCTGCTGATAGTTTGATCGTGTCCAGGCACTCACGCTGGTCTGACGTGAGATCTGTCTCGAGCACACTGTCGGTCATGCCGATAACCCCATTGAGCGGCGTACGGATCTCGTGACTCATGTTCGCAAGGAATTCGCTTTTTGAGCGATTGGCTGCTGCTGCGGCTTCTTCGGCATGCTGGCGTTCAATGATCTCGGCCTGCAGCCTCTTGGTTCGATCCTCGACGACTCTGTCGAGACGACTGCGCTCCACGACTCTTCCCAACACGGTGCCAATCTGCGCCATCAGTTCCAGGAAGGACACGTCCGGGGACTGTGACGTATTAGAAAAAAACTCCAGGACGGCCGCAACGTCACTGCCCGCTACCACCGGAAAAGCGAAGCCCGCCCTTAGACCTCCGAGCCGCGCAGATTCGGCTCTGGGAAAATTGGCGTCCTCTGCAAGATCGAGAATTAAGGATGGCTTTCCACTTGAGAGCACCCGTCCAGGCAAGCCAATACCCGGATCGAACGCCGTAGCTTCGGATGCAAGATGGAACGGCCGGGTAGGTTCAGTTTCCGGTTCGTACCACACGCCGGTAGAGAATAGTCGTTTTCCTTCGGCAACCGGCCTCACCATGTAAGCGTGGCCTAATGTCCAGCCGGTGGTCTGGCATATCTTTGCAAGTGCAAACTGCAGGACGTCTTCTACGCTGGTTGATTTATTCGCGGCGACGGCAATGTCGCCCAGTAGTTGGATCTGCAGCTTCTTCTCGTACAGCTCGCGTAGCCCGTGCTCGGCAATAGCCTCGGCTTCAAGGCGCGCCTTGCGGTCGCGTTCCGCGCGACGCTTCAACATTCCGCGCCTCTTGGGCGAACTTTTCCGCTGCAGGTCGCGCGGTTTAAGGGCTCAGACCCGGCGAAAAAGAGATATGGCAAAGACACTTTTTATCTCCTTTGTGCATACATTCCCGATGCTCGAAGATCACCTTCTCACCGTAGTGCGTACCCGCCCCCTCGATAAATCCCTGAGCCAAAGCACACAATCGTCGGGGCGAGAGATAGCCCATCATGAGACCGCCATCGAGTTCATCACGGAACTCAAATGTGGGGACATCTGCACCTGGATAAACCTTTCGCACCTCGGGATGAATAATGCTGTTCACGCTCAACACGAATGGACGGGTTGAAGACTGAGACCTGAAAAATCCAGGATAACGATCGAACAGCAACGGGATAGCTTGCTGACCAAACCAGCGCAGGACTTCGAACGAGGTCAGGCCGAGCATCTGCGACGCAGCCGCAACAAGTTTCTGAATCTGCTCGTCCGGGTAGCTCCCCAATGAGGTGTAGGCTCCGTCCAGTGCCGTTGCGGTCAGTAGCTGATCCCATGTGTCTTCACCGTAATGGGTGATCACTACTTCTTCGAGCAGGTTGAATATGATGCCTTTCATGGACTCGGGCAACTCAAGTGTATAGATGTGACACTTAGAGTGCATATCGGCAGTCCCACAACGTTCCTTCAGGTCCCGACCAGCCCCTCTAGGTTACGGAGAAGATGTGGGCTCGCGTTATGACAATTACGGCAACTCCAGTACTGCTCGAAAATGTCGGCTTTTAAGGTAAGTTCCCCAGCCAGGAAGCGCTACCGGCTGGACGTCGCCTTCAGAGGGAGAGGCGCGGACAAGGTCATCGCCAACTGCGCGTGTGATAGCGCTTAAGGGGCCGTGGCCGATTCGTTGATGGTGATGATCTTCCATTGTCCCGGAGCCTGTTCGCGGAACCAGACCTCACCGTTGCCGACCATTGCCCCCGAGGAATTGCCAAAGAGGCATTGGGCTGTCTGATGCAGAATGGCATCGCGTACAGGATCCGTAAAGATGAGTCCGTAGTTTGTCAGGAATGCCTGCTTCTTCTGTACGTAGGTTCTCTTTCCTGAACGGAGAACCAAAACCGGGTAGCCGATCATCCCCGCAATCTCTTCCTTGTTGTTCGACTGCACGGCAGACTGCAACTGGGCGAGAAAAGCCCTGGCGCTGGTTGCCGTTTGTTCCCCCAGGGCATCGACCGTACTGTCGCCTCCGCAGGCCTGCGGGGGACCGCCGGCCTACCCTTCAAGCTGGGGCAGCGCGGCGCAGACCATGACCAGTAACAGGGTTGGAACCAGGCGGAACCGGAGCGGAAATGGGAGGCGGATATCCAGACGCTTCCTAATTAGATACAATCTGCCTTTTGACCAGGACCTGCTTTCCATTAAGAGAGACCCTCCTTATGGCAATGACGAAATATCTGCTGGAAAGTACTATCGTCGGGGCCCTGGGCGGCCTTCTTTTCGGTTTTGACACGGCTGTCATCGCGGGCACGACGCAGCAATTGACGGTGGTCTATCACCTGACGCCCTTCACTCTCGGCCTGACTGTCTTTATCGGGCTGGTGGGCACGGTGATCGGCGCCATGAGCTCCGGGGTGCTTGGCCAGCGGATCGGCGGCCGGGAGGCGCTGCGCATCATGGCGATCCTGTACACCGTCTCAGCCCTGGGGTGCGCCTTCGCCTGGAACTGGCCCTCGCTGATGGTCTTTCGCTTGATTGGCGGACTGGGCATCGGCGGCTCATCGGTCCTTGGGCCGGTCTACATTGCCGAACTGGCACCGGCCAAGTGGCGGGGCAGAATGGTAGGCCTGTTTCAAATCAACGTGGTGGTCGGTATCCTGCTCGCCTACCTCTCCAACTACCTGATCTCACTCCTCAACCTGGGGCTACTGCAATGGCGCTGGCAGCTCGGGGTTGCGGGCATTCCTTCCCTCATTTTTCTCATCATGCTGTTCCGCATCCCCCGCAGCTCACGCTGGCTGGTGACCAGGAACAGAACCGACGAGGCACTCGCCATCCTCAAGATGATGGGGTCTCCGGACTCTGAGGCAGAGCTCCGGGAGATTATGGATTCCATCCACATGGAGCGCGGGATGGCGGCCGAGCCGTTGTTCAAGCGCGAGTACCGGCTGCCGATTTTTCTCGCCGTTAGCATCGGACTGTTTAATCAGCTCGCGGGGATCAATGCGATCCTCTACTACTCCAACTACATCTTTGCATCGGCCGGCTTTAGCCAACTGTCGAGTTCCCTGCAGACAGTGTTGATCGGACTAATGAATCTGGTCGCGACCTTCTTAGGCATGTCGCTCATCGATAAGCTGGGGCGAAAGACGCTGCTTCTTATCGGCAGCGTCGGCATGACCATTTGCCTGGCCGGCGTCGCGGCTGTCTTCTTCACCCACACCCACGCCGAAACTCTGGTGTGGCTGCTGGTTGCTTACATCGCGTTCTTCTCCGTCTCCCAAGGCGCAGTGATCTGGGTGTATATCGCGGAGGTGTTTCCCAACCGCGTCCGCTCCAAAGGCCAGAGCCTGGGCTCATCCGCGCACTGGATTATGAACGCGATTATCTCGCTACTGTTTCCCGTGCTCGCGAAATACTCTGGTGGGTTGCCTTTCGCATTCTTTGCCGCGATGACGACGCTGCAGTTTTTTGTAGTGTTGTTCGTCTACCCGGAAACGAAAGGAATTTCGCTCGAGCAGCTGCAGCGCAAGCTTGGCATTGCGTAGGGTCGTGCCGGGTTCCCTGCGCTCCGCCTAACGTCCGACAGAGCAATTATTTGGGAGAATGCAGAATGACCCAAATCCGGAAGCAAAACGTGACCGTGAGATTGACCCCACAAACAGTGCAAAAGGCCAAGGTCCTCGCAGCCAAGCGCTCGACTTCGATCAGCGATCTTTTGGCTGCCCAAATTGAGGCCTTGGTGGAGCCGGATGAAGCGTACGAGGGGGCGCATCGAGCAGCCCTGGATCTGATGGAGCGGGGATTCCACATGGGCGGGGTTCATACCCATAAGCGCTAACTTGTTTGGGATGTTTTTCGTCAAACTCCCACAGAATCGTCATCCTGAGCGAAGCGCCTCACAGATTGATCGCGTGACACAGCGCTTGTGGCGCGGAGTCGAAGGACCCCGACGGTGCTATCTTACCCATGCTGTTCGGAGCTTTTCAACCATCGAGCCCGCACCTGGCGGGCCCGCCACGGTCTTTCCCTGGAACCGAGAACCAGTACCCGTGACCATCAAGTGCGTATCGCACCAGATCCTGTTTTCGGGCTTCGGTGGTCGAAAAGCTCCGAACAGCATGGGTAAACTAAGCACCGCCGAGGTCCTTCGGTTCCGCGCCACAAGCGCTGTGGCACGCAATCAATCTCTGTGAGGCGCTTCGCTCAGGATGACGATTCTGTGGGAGTTTGACGAAAAAACATCCTAAACAGGTTAGCGTTTATGGGGTTCATACCATCCTCGAGAAGAGTTGCTTGAACGGTAAAACCTTCGCCGACACGAATGTTTTGGTCTCCGCCCACGAGGTCGATGCTAAGGCGAAGCATGCCGTCTCTTACGTAATGGGAGCGGGGTTGAACAGAGCAAACTCGTTGTGCAGAGCCCAGTGGTCGGCCCAGGTTTGTTTGTGGCCGCTGGCCACATCAAGAATGAGTTGGAAAATCTGCTCGCCCACCTGCTGAATCGTTGCCTCACCGGTGGCGATGCGCCCGGCATCTATATCGATCAGGTCGGACCACCTGTCTGCGAGTGCGCGGCGGGACGCAACCTTGATAACCGGAGCCATGGCAAGGCCGTAGGGGGTTCCCCGTCCGGTGGTGAAGACATGCATGTTCATCCCCGCGGCTAGCTGCAGGGTTCCGCAGACAAAGTCGCTCGCTGGTGTAGCCGCAAAGATGAGCCCCTTGGTGGTGACGCGTTCTCCGGGACCGAAGACGCCCGCCAGCGCGCTGCTGCCTGCTTTTGCAGCCGAGCCCAACGCCTTCTCAACAATATTTGTCAGCCCGCCGGCCTTGTTTCCCGGAGTCGGATTGGCGCTGCGATCGGCACCACCGCGCGCGAGGTACGCGTCATACCAGGCCATTTCGCGAATCAACCCGCGCGCCACCTCCTGGTTGGCTGACCGCGCTGTGAGTAGATGAATCACGTCGCGGACTTCGGTCACTTCGGAAAACATCACGGTTGCGCCCGCGCGCACCAGAAGGTCAGCGGCATAACCCACAGCAGGATTGGCGGTCACACCGGAGAAGGCATCGCTTCCCCCACATTGCAGCCCAACCACAAGATCGGCCGCCGGCCGTGGAACACGTGAGCGTGCATTCAGTCGGGTCAGGCGCTGTTCTGCCATCTCCATAATGGCCGTGACCATGTCGCCAAAGCTGCGGTGCTGCTCGTCCTGGAGGCGAATGACGTAGGGCGTACGGGATAGCATCGGGAGGCTGCTCGGGGGCAGCATTTGCGCGGGCTGCATTTTTTCGCAACCCAGGCTGACCACCATTGGAGCCCCGCCAAGATTGGGATTCAGGCTTAGATTGCGTAGCGTGCGAATGGGGATCTCGGAGCCGGGAGCGTCGATCGCAATCCCGCATCCGTAGGGATGAGTGATGGCAACTACATCTTCGACGTTGGGGTAGCGGGGCAGGATCTCTGAGCGGATACGCCTGACCGCAAATTCTACCGTGGCCGAGACACACTGGACGGTGGTGGCAATGCCGAGGATGTTTTTGGTTCCGACCGAGCCATCGTCGTTGAGGAAGCCGTCGAAGCTGTACCCCTGAAGTGGCGGCAGCGGATCGGGCACGGCGGTCGAGAGCGGTAGCCGATCGAGCGGCGGGGGTGCAGGCAGACTCATGAGCCCCTCATGCACCCAGCTGCCTTTCTTGATAGGCGCTTCTGCATATCCGATGACTACTCCATAGCGCACGATAGGAGCGCCTTGAGGAATGTCGGTCAAGGTGACCTTGTGGGCCTCGGGGATTGCCTCCAAGAGCGTCAGGCCGAAGTCGAATTGCGCGCCGGCCGGCAGACCACCTTCATTGGCGACAATCGCCACATTGTCTTGCGCATGGACCTGGATACAGAGGGGATGACCGTTGCCCGGCATGCTGTCTCCGTTTCTGATTACTTCTCCCTCACCTTTGCACGTTCCAGCATGATGAGGGGCGGGCCACTGGCCGCGTTGACGGTAAAGTCGTGTGCAGCGACGGTTGCATCGCTGATCGTCATTCCCTTCTCCGCGCTGATATGCACATTGCTCAACGTGATCGACGTGATTGCACTTTCCGGCAGACCAACGATGAATCCGGCAGTTTTCGCGCCGGCCGCGCTCAGATTCGTGATGCTGATGTCGTGAAAATGGGGGGTGAGCCGGGTCACCGGCTGTGCAGAATCCCGGTCTGGAATGTGCGGGTAGTATTCGGTGATAAGGACGGGCGTGGCCACATCTTCCATGATCACATCACGAAAATCCAGAGGGCCGATGTCGCCTCCGCGATCGCGATTCGATTTTACGCGCACTCCATTGGCGGTGCCTTTGAAGTGCACCCGGGCTACATGAACGTTTTGGACGCCGCCGGAGACTTCGCTGCCAATCGACATGCCATGCCCGTGAAGAAAGGTGCAGTCGGTGACGGTAATGTCGGTACTGGGATCGTCGGGCCCCGGGGAACCTGGCTGTCCCGACTTGATGGCTACATTGTCATCACCGACGTCAATGGTCATGTGTGAGATGGAGACGTGATGAGAGGAGAAGGGATCGACGCCATCGGTGTTTGGGGAGCGCTCCGGCGCAAGAATTTTTGCATTCCTCAGGGTCACGCCGTCGGAGTAGTAGAGGGTCACCTGCCAGGAGGCTGAATTCTGGATAGTGACTCCCTCGATCAGGATTTGTTTTGAGTGGTCGAAGAAAATGAGCCGCGGACGCTTGGCCGCCACATAGTCCGGAGAGTCTTTATGAGCGTATACCTCTGCCCACCAGGGCTGACCTGCGCCGTCGATGGTGCCGCCGCCGCGGATAGAGACATCCTGGGCATTGGTAGCGCTGATCAATGGCTGTATCGCATCCTCGCGCATCTCCCGCATGGGGGGATAATCGCCCTTGTCCTGGGTCCCCAGCAGAGTTGCTCCTGAATCGATTTCGAGGGTGATGTGACTCTTCAACACGATCGGTCCACTAAGAAAAGTTCCCCGGGCGAGCTGCACAACCCCGCCGCCCTTGCGGGCGCAATCATCGATGGCTTTCTGCAGCGCAAGGGTATCTTTCGTCGTTCCATCTGCCTTTGCACCGTAGGACCTGGCATCGCAAATGGCATGGGCCGCGGCTCCGCAGCACTGGGCCAGCGCAAGAACAAGAAGCGCAGGTGCGATCTTTCCACTTGCTCGTTTGCCTCCCACCGTCATGATTTTCCCAGCCGATCGAGCAAAATGAAGTCGTCCCACCTTCGCTAGTGTAGTGCGTCTCTCATAGAGCCGTGTATCTGGTTGGGTCGGAGCGCTCGCGGGAGCCAGCAACAAAGCCCACTCCCCTGGACGGGTGCCCCATGTTCGCCAAAGCGTACATGGGCCTAAGAAGATGGGGCGCAGCCCCTTCCATCGTTCCTACTCTGCGAACCAACGGCAGTTGGCCCGAGCAAGAGCTCTGGCACATGGAGTGAAAGCATTGGAAAAACACCGTTTTCGGCCCAGGTACGCTTGGGCGAACCTGGGGCACCCGTCCAGAACCATAGACCGTGGTTAGGAGCCGCTTCCGAACCCGTGGAATCCTCTCCCTGGCCGGGATAAAGAAATCGTGCGCTGGAATGCCAAGACATATATAGTTTGTGCCTACTGGGAGCCGATTGCTGATCGATCGTTGTGAGAGTAGTTGAGAGAGGAAAATGAAGAGCAATGACCCGTCGTGATGCTCTCAAGCCGGGAACAGGCACCGCACTTTCGGCTGCTATCGGACATTCCGCCACTGCCACAGGGCGGAATACTGCAACTCCCAATTCCGGGGACGACATCTGTTTCATGCGCGCCGTCGATATGGTGGATGCGATCCGCACCAGGAAGCTCTCTGCGCGCGAGGTCATGCAGGCGCACCTGCAACAGATCCAGCGGGTGAATGCACACGTCAATGCGATGGTAACGATGGTTCCGGAAGAGCAGTTAATGGCGCAAGCGGCAGCAGCGGATGAAGCGCTTGCCCAGGGCAGATGGCTCGGTCCGTTGCATGGCCTCCCGGTTGCTGTCAAAGACCTTTTCGAAACTGCCGGAATCCGCACTACCTATGGGTCTCCATTGCACAAGAACTATGTGCCGGATTTCGATTGCCGGGTGGTGCAGCGGGAGAAAGCGGCGGGATCGATCGTGGTGGGCAAGACAAACATGCCTGAGTTCGGTCTCGGTTCGCAGACCTTCAATCCAGTCTTCGGGTCTACTCACAATCCTTACGACACCACCAAGACATGCGGCGGAAGCACCGGCGGAGGCGCAGTCGTGGTCGCATGCGGTATGGCTCCTCTGGCCGACGGAACCGACATCGGCGGCTCTCTGCGCAATCCTCCCAACTTCTGCAACGTGGTGGGCATCCGCACCTCGGCAGGGCGCGTGTCAAACGCGCCTGCCAGCTTAGGTTGGTCCACTCTTTCGGTTCCCGGACCCATCGCTCGCAATGTCACGGACTGCGCCTATTTCCTCAGCGTGCTCGCCGGCTATGATCCACACTCTCCGATCTCGATTGAGCAGTCAGGCGCGCAGTTTGCCCAGCCTCTGGAAGGAAGAAGCTTCAAAGGAGTGCGCGTAGCCATGTTTAAAGAAATGGGTTTGCCTTGGGAGCCGGAGGTGAAAAGCGCAGTGCAGGCACAGCGCAAGGTCTTCGAGTCGCTGGGATGCATCGTCGACGATGCCGAACCCGATTTTGCCGATGCCGATGAGGCGTTTCTGGCATGGCGGCATTGGTCGAACGAACTGCGCTTTGGAGACTTGCTGGCCACGCATGGCGACCAGCTGAATGAGTACATCCACTGGCACGTGGAAGAGGGACGCAAGCTCACTGGTCCTTATCTCTCTCGTGTTGAGGCCAAACGAACCGCGTTATACCAGCGGTTGTGTGCCTTCAAAGGAGAGTATGAGTTTTTTATTTTGCCCGTGAATCAGGTGCTTCCGTTCGATGTGAACACGCACTATCCTACGGAAATCGCCGGCGTGCAGATGGAAAACTATATCGCGTGGATGAAGTCTGCCTATTACATCTCGGTGGCAGGAAACCCGGCGATGTCAGTTCCCTGCGCATTTTCTTCGAGTGGGCTTCCGATAGGCATGCAGATCGTCGGCCGCCATCATGACGACTGGGGCGTACTGCAACTCGGCTACGCATTCGAACAGGCCACTAACATCGGGCAACGGCGTCCAGTTGTGATTTAGAACAACCACCCTGGCTGGACGGGAGATCTAACTCTTGATCTTGCTCTAAAGCCTTGATAAAGTAACGACCAAAGCCCTGGTTCGGGACCCCGTAGTCCCTCTGTACCGAACGTTTTCTTTCTAATTTTCCAAATCGCCAGCGAGCAAGAACCTGGCATGGATCTCTCGTAATGCCGCAGTAGGGCGCCTGAGGTCCTGTCGCATGAGTATCCAAACGGTGCCCCACGCATTGTCGCGCGCACTCCTTTGGTAGAGGACTACCTGGTAGTCAGGGGCAATTCTGCTTCTTGAATATCAGAGCGCTTACGCCGAGCAAGTTTTTCAGTGGATATAGGTGCGGGAACACATTTCAGGGGGACATTCAAATGTTGCAGGACCATCGCTTCCTCAAAGGGTTATTGACGCCGCTCTCCTCCAGTTGTAGACCGGAACAATCCGCAAAAAGAAATGGCCGCGACAGAACTGCTGAGGTCGTCTTTTACCTCCTGATCGTTTTTTTCTTGTCGCCGGCGTGCAGCCTGGCGCAGTCCACCTTCGGGTCGATTGTGGGCACGGTCAAGGATAGCTCCGGAGCACTGGTACCCGGCGCTTCGGTCAGGTTGACGAATCTTGGTACCGCGGCGGAACGAACGGTCGTTACGGATCAACACGGCGACTTTAGCTTCCTGAACCTGAATCCCGGAAGATATCAGGTGAACGTTACGGCGAGTGGATTTGAAGGCACAGACTTCTCTGATCTGGACCTGCAGTCGCGCGAAACCAAGCGTGTCGACGCTACCCTCAAACTGGGCGCCGCTAATGAAACCGTCATGGTAGAAGGTTCAACAGCCGGGGTTATCACCACCGATGTCTCCAACCTGGCTGAGACTAAGACCGGCCGCGAACTCACCGAGCTTCCCGTCGCCGTCTACTCTCGCTCAACTGGTTCGACCAGCCCCATCGATACCCTCAGCACCGAGCCTGGCGTGCAGGTCGATGACGACAATAATCTAGTTATCGATGGCACCACGCCCGCGCTCATGTCTTACACCATCGACGGCATCAGCAGCGTCGATGTTGAGAATAGCGGCCCGATCAACGAACTCTTCCCTTCTTTCAACTCCATCTCTGAAATACGCATCAGTGGAAGCAATAACAACGCCGAATTCAGCGGCGTTTCCGACGTCACGACGACTTCGAAGAGCGGGACCAATGTATTGCATGGCGGTGTCTTCGAGAACCTCCAGAACACCGTGCTCACCGCGGGCAATCCGTTTACGCATTCCACGCCGACCATCATCATGAATGACTTCGGCGGATTTCTTGGCGGCCCAATCAGTATTCCGCACCTCTTCAGCGGCAAGGATAAGGCTTTCTTCTTTATGAGCTATGAAGGTCTGCGCTTGCCTCGGCAGGTGCCGCTCATCACCAATGTGCCGTCGCAGGACATGCGCAACGGGAATCTCGTCAACTACCTGAACGGCACGCCGATTTTCAACCCGGATGGCAGCTCCATCAACCCGGCCAATGTGCCTATCTCGCAGGTATCGGCCAACATGCTTCAATACTTCTTTCCCCAGCCCAACTCCGGTTCATCGAGCGACTACCAGAATAACTATCGTGTGAATTATCCCGCGCCCATCTCCAGCGATCAGGCTGACTTGCGTCTGGATTATGCCCTTACCTCCAAACAGTCCATGTTTGTGCGCGGCACCTATAAGACCAGGTCTGTCATCAATCCGCCGAACCCCAATTGCCCCGGCTATTGCATTAACGCAGGTTCTCCCATCACCGGCGGTTTTGGATACCCCGAGGACGATCAAGGCGTTACATTCTCTTATAACTACGCGATTTCCAGCTCGCTGGTGAATGAGTTCCGCGCTGGTTTTAATGGAATCCACCAGACCTACGCGATGCTGGAGGGGACGAGTGCCGGCTATCTGGGGCAGGCCGGCATCCAGGGTCTTGTGCCCAACCCTGTTCCTACCGCCCCGGATGTGAATATTACCGGTTTTATGATCACCGGCGGCGGCAATCCGTCGGTGCAGCACAGCAATATTGTCCAATTCCTCGACAACGTTACGTGGAGCAGGGGCAAACATACGTTCAAGTTCGGAGCCGACTTTCGTCACATGAGCGATCATGACGATAACGTCTTTGGCAACTACCGATCGGGCCAGTATTACTTCAACAACACGACCCAATATTCCGATGTAAATGGAAATCCTGTCTCGATTGGAGATCCATACACTGCATTTCTGCTCGGTTATCCCGACTACACCGCCCTTGCCGAACAGGTAGATTACCCGGCAATGAATGGCCGAGGCTGGGGTTATGGTTTCTTCGGCCAGGACGATTGGAAAATCACTCCCAGGCTCACACTGAACCTCGGTCTGCGCTACGAGCTTCACCCGCCCCTAAAAGACGCCGACTACAACACGGCCGCCTTCTTGCCCAACTACAACGTGGGCGGAGTAACCGGCGCGGTCGTAGTGCCGAACCAGCAAGCACTGGGCTACACCTCATCGGACTTTGCCGCGGCCATCTCGCCTTCGCCCATCCTCACAGCTGCCCAAGCCGGCATTCCGCAGGCTCTGCGCTATACCTACATGAAAGACTTTGGTCCACGTCTGGGCTTCGCCTGGCGGCTTGCCGGCACAGACAAGACAGTACTTCGCGGGGGATGGGGACGCTTTATCGAACAGCCTCTCGGCTTCTCGCTGGTTTCCGGATGGGCCGTAAGTTCGAGTTTTGTGAATTACGCCTATCAATCGCAAACCGCGCCCGGCGGTACTCCAACGATTGCCTTTCCAAGTCCTTTCGGCGCAGTGGTTCCCGGGGGCGCTTCGTTCCAGTACGCCTTCCCCATCCGTTACACCGACCCTTCGGTGCAGCAGTGGAACCTTACCCTCGAACAGGACCTCGGCCATGACATCGGCATGCGCCTTTCCTACATCGGAAGTCACGGCTCAAACCTGGAGACGTTTGTTGACCTCAACCAGGTGCCGCCCAACACCATTGGATGGTCGAATGCGTTTCCCCTTTATGCACCCTATCAAACGTGGGGGTACGTCGAGAGCATCGTCAACGGTGCCCAGAGCAACTACAACAGCATGAGCGCGTCCTTGAATAAGCGTTTCGTCAATGGACTGCAATTCCAGGCCAGCTACATGTGGACACGCGACCTTTCCGATGCCCAGGGTTACGCACCCACGAGCATCACCACCGAGGGCGATAGCGTCTCCTCAGATCGCTTTAATCTTGGTCTCGACTATGGCAATGTGAGCTTCGACCGCCGCAACCGCTTTCTGGCCACCTATCTCTACGAACTCCCGTTCGGGAAAGGCAAACGGTTTGTGAGTGGGGGTGGCGCGCTGAACACGCTTGTCGGTGGCTGGCAATTCGGTGGGGTAGTTGTTCTACAAACCGGCGCCTTTCTCACGCCTTACCAGGCCACCACCGATCCTGGAGGGACCAACCTGCTCAGCAACGCGGGAAGCACGCGCGCTGACAGGATTGCCGGAGTTCCGGTTTATCTCCACGGCATACCATCGGGGGCCGGTGACCCGACCTTCCTCAACGTCAACGCTTTCGCTGATCCGCCAAACAACAGCGCCAGCTTCGGGAGTGCCGGTGTGGGCAATGTGATAGGACCGGGAACCCAGAACTGGTCTATGTCGCTGATCAAGTCGACCCAGTTGTGGGAGGGCGCAACGTTCCACTTCGGCGCGGAAGCGGCGAACGTCTTCAACCATCGCAACTATGAAACACCGGACATGAATGTCGATGATGGCCCTACCGGCTTCGGCATCATCACCGCTCTGCAGACCGCGGAAGGCGCCGGCCCACGGAACATCGAGATCACCGGCCGCATCAGCTTCTAACGGCGCACGGGCCGGGAGGAACGATCGAATATCGGCCCGCTAACCTATCACTGACAGCGGGGGTGGGCAAGATCATCGGGGCCATGTACAATCCGCCGATGACTCCTCAACCCCCTTCTCCAATGCTTGTCTTCGACACGCTGCAGGCACACCAGCGAACCAGTGCACTGCGAGCCGGCATTGAACTGAAGCTATTCACTGCTATCGCCAAAGGCGCGCACACGCCGGAGGCCCTTGCGGGTCCGTGCGGAGCCTCCGTGAAAGGTCTTCGCGTCCTTTGCGACTTTCTCACCATCATTGGATTCCTCACCAAAGACGAGGCCGGCTACGCGTTGACTCCGGATTCGGAACTCTTCCTGGTCGAAGGCTCGCCCGCTTATATGGGCGGCATGGCGTCATTCCTCTTTCATCCATTCATGGAGAAGGGCTTGGGCAGCATGACCGGCGCGGTACGCAAGGGTGGAACGATCCTGCCGGCCGAAGGCTCGGTAAGCGACGACAACCCGGTATGGGTCGAGTTTGCACGTGGAATGGCGCCCATGACATTGCCATCTTCTGAGGTTGTGGCGCAGCTGACGGCCGGCTCCGGCCCGCTGCAGGTACTCGATATCGCCGCCGGACATGGAATGTACGGCCTCACCATTGCGCGACGCAATCCCGCAGCCGAAGTCCACGCCCTGGATTGGAAGAATGTCTTAGCGGTCGCCCATGAGAATGCCGTCAAGTTCGGGGTCGCGGACCGCTGGCATGCAATCGAGGGCAGCGCCTTCGCCGCCGATTATGGGTCCGGCTATGATGCGGTGCTGGTCACCAACTTCATCCACCATTTCGACGTTCCAACAAATGTTGGCCTGTTCGAGAAAATTCGCGCCGCAATGAAATCGGGTGCGAAGATGGCGGTCGTGGAAATGGCCGTCAACGACGATCGCGTCACGCCCCCAGGTGCGGGCATGTTCGCCATGTCGATGCTCACCACCACCGCGTCGGGTGACGCCTATTCGCAACGGGAAATCGAGTCCATGTGCACCAGTGCCGGCTTCCACGATGTGACGCATCACAGCGTGCCAAACACCCCGCAGACAGTGACGATTGCTTTGAACTGACCGGCAAGCGGGCTCCTCTTTTGCGGGAATCCGGAAGAGATTCCTCTGTACCGTCGTGCGGCTTAACACGCTGGTGCTGCGCTATCGCGGCGAGGTCTGCCACGCGCAGTAAGCGCGGGGCGCCCAGTGAACCTGATGGCGGCTGGGTAAAGCGGTGAGAAAATGCCAAAGCACAGATGTGTCGACACCGGGCAGGGCTTCAGATCGTGTTGCGGACAGGGCAACATAGTGGATCTCTTAATGTGGCTGCCCCGCCAAGATAGGAATCTCTTCAACCCGGCGACTGTTGAGGTGAGGAGCGTGTGGACTCTGATGAATTGCCCGCTCTTCAGCGAAAACTTGCGGAGTTCGTCCGCAGTGCCGGCTTGGGATGCGGACTGATTGTGGTCAACTCGGTCAATCTTGAGAGGGAACGGCGCAGGCTGCCTCCTGTTCCTACTATCTATGTAATTGGCGTTCACGAGAAGACTTCCAAGCTGGAGAACTCAGAGCTTGCGTCATGGCTAAAGGGGGAGAGCAGGGACAGGATCAACGAGTGGGGTTTGGAGCGTTAGCAGAGATCGCGGCCGACACCGGCGGCGCCGTATCGGTGATAAATTCCGCATTCGAACAAGAGGGTGGTCCGTTGACCGGGTTGCACCGGGCGACAGCGCCGTCAGGAAAGCTGACTGAATATCCTGTCCACGGGGAGGGTTCTGACGACGGATAGTCTGTGCTTAGCAGCTGTGCCCCACTGGCTAGGGCAAGGTCACGGCGTGAAGTGTCATTCGTACGTGCCTGTTTTGTATCTTCGTCGGTGCGCGTGCGCACAAGATAGCCTTTGCGAACCAGGGCTGCGATCGCTTCACGGCTTCCCTCGTTCTCCTCGGTGAAGGCGCAATCGGGTTGACCAGGTTCGGCATTGGTGAAGATCACGCGCCCGCGCAGGGACGGGTGCCCCTCAAGGTAAACCGGCCCTACTGGCCGCTGATCCATCAGAAAGACTACCTTGCCCCGCGCGGTCGCAAGGGTTGGCCAGTCATTCTTGAGTACGGCTTCCTCCAGCGTCTTATGTCTTCCGCGCACCCGGTCTGGCGTAATCATTTCATTCGCTGCAAACACGGAACGAATCTCCGCATCCAGGGCGTCGAATGTGGACGAGGTAAATTTCTCCGGCGTGGTTGCGTGATATTCAGCTGGCAGATCATTCTGCTTGGTCTCCAAAAGAACATAGATGGGCAGGTGTTGGGGATGCGCCCGGGACCATTCGCGGATGATGGTGAGACAAGCAGTGAGTGGCTGACAGGTGCTGCGGTAGTCAAAGTCTTGAAGGTGCATCACTTTGAATCCCGGCTTGCTCATGATCCCATCCGGGTCAAACTCCGGGTCTTTTGCCAAGCCTGCTGTTGCCACTGCTTCCGGGCCCGCGGGATGAGCATAGCGGCCGCCCTGGCTATCGGCAAATATGTCGAGTTCAATCTGGCGTATCCCTGAGCTGAACTGTTGATCCAGGGGACGATGCCGGTATTCCAACCCTTGATACAGCTTGGGATTGTTCGCCATCATGAGTTTCGCTTCGCTGGGCGCAAGCCCTGCGTGATAGCTGTTATGCGAGCCGATCACTTGTATCTGATTCATCCTTACAGAATCATTGTTGGCTGTTTGCCCCACGGAAAACGACGGAATAACGATGGATAGCACGGCGATACAAACAGCAACGGAGCGGTTCGTGATCAATGCAATTTTCTCCTGAAATCAGGCTGGCATTCGCTGCCGTGCAAGTACCGAAGCTTGCGCCATGGGTGACTGCCGTATCCGGGTACTGAAAGTTAGTCGAGTTCAAAACATTGAATGCCTCCATGCTGAACTCGAGGTTGCTATTCTCCCACCCCAGCGGCACCGACTTGTGCACCGCGAGCGTGAGCTGCGCAAATGCGGGGCGGTGCAGGTCGTTGCGGCCGGCGCTGCCGAGGTACTGGCTGGGTGGGGGAACACTCACCTGGCTCGAGAGCAGTGTACCGCTGAGCGCGCTCCTGGTTTTCACATAGTTGGACTTGGGCGCATACACTGCCTTCGCCGGGCCGACCAGGTTTGGGGCGGACCGAGTAAACCTCGCTGGTACTCGAGACCACATACTGAGCTGAGGGAGGAAGCCCCTCCTTTCTTTTCCTGTTAGTAGGTGTAGACCGGTGGTGAGAGCATTGGAAAAGGGTCTTGTTCAACCCATGTACGCGAAAGTCCGCGAACATGGGGCACCCGTCCAGGGGCAAGGCCGGTGAGGAAGCGAGAGATTTGTCGCGCAACACCTGTCCAGGGGGCAAGGCTTGATGGAAAGCCGGGAAACCAACCCCCGAAACAGCGCTAAAGTCGTTCATTTCTCTTTTGACTCGCCCTCGGCCAATCATTTGCTCAGGATGACAAAGTTCAGGGTGGCCCTACACATCTCGATTTAGCTCTTCTTCCCTCTTTTCGATTGCGGCGACCTCCTTCGGCAACAACGATTGCAACAAAGCAAGCAGCCGTCGGGGGTCGAAGCTCTCCAACTCATGGTCGGCGTTAGGGCAAGGATTGTTTCCAGGCCCGCAAATTGCGATGATTGGAATTCCTGCTTTAACTTTCTTGAGCGCTTGCACAAGCTCCCCGCAGGACATGCCAACAATGTCAGAGTCGAGTACGACTCCATGAATCGCCGAAAACATTCTGAGTGTGTCAATAGCCTCTTGAGCCGAGTAGGCGGTTAATACGTTGAACTTGGCGGTCTCGATCACTAACTTTCGGGTCGAGATACTTCCGGGAAACTCTCGATCAATGACGAGAAAACAAGGTCTAACCATAGCCAACACGATACCAGCCGAACAGCTCCCGATCTAACGCACCGCATCTGGCTGAAACAAAAGGAGTTGTCCCTACAAACGTGGATGTTCCGGCGATCAGGTGCGTAGAATAAGATCGCAGCCGATGAATTCCACAGTCCGCTGGAGGGCGCGTAAACCGTGCTTCAAGTGCCAAAGGACTTCGCACCCGCTGTTGCACCATCACATTCGAGAGCGGACAAGATATTCGGGGCCGGAGAGATGGCCGACCTGACTCGTACGTTGGACTGGGATCAGACACCGGTCGGACCCATCGCAAGATGGCCGGACGTGTTGCTGATCACGGTCAATACCCTGCTGGCTTCTCCGCACCCCATGTTCCTCTGGTGGGGTCCTGACCTGGTGCAGTTTTACAATGACGCCTATCGCCAGTGCCTCCGTGACGATAAGCATCCACGGGCGCTCGGTCAAAAAGGAAAGGAGTGCTGGCCGGAGGTGTGGCCCACAATTGGACCACAAATTGAGCAGGTCATGACGAGCGGAAAAACCGTCTGGCAGGAAAACCAGCTCATTCCGATTCTTCGCGACGGCTGCCTGGAGGATGTTTACTGGACGTACGCTTATAGCCCGATTCGCGACCTGGAGGGCAATATCGAGGGCACGCTTGTCATCTGTACCGAAACCACAAAAAAACAGATAGCCGACCAAACACTACGGCAAGAGCTGAATAGGCTCGGCGACCTCTTTCAACAAGCTCCCGCCTTCTTCACGGCGTTACGCGGGCCGCAGCATATCTTCGAGAGAATCAATCCTCTCTATCAGCAACTGCTAGGACCGCGCAGCCTCATTGGCAAAACAGTGCGCGACGCCGTACCGGAAGCAGAGAGCCAGGGTTTCATCGAGATCCTGGATAAGGTGTATCAAACAGGGGAGTCGTTCATCGGTCGCAGTACACCGATCCAGCTGGCTCGCTTCGGCTCAGAAATTCTAGACCAACGCTTCCTGGATTTCGTTTATCAACCCTTGCGTGAGGCCGACGGAACGGTCTCTGGCATTATTGTTCTGGGCGTGGACGTTACCGAAGCCAAGCGCGCCGAAAAGGTGCTTCTACAGACAGAGAAGCTGGCCGCTGTGGGACGCCTCGCAAGTTCGATTGCACACGAGATAAACAACCCGCTGGAATCAGTTACCAATCTCGTATATCTGGCGGGGACAGCTGCCGTTCATCCGGCAACGATAAAGTATTTGAAGCAAGCCGAAGAAGAGTTACGCCGCGTCTCGGCTATCACCAATCAGACCCTTCGCTTTCACAGGCAATCGACCAAACCTAAACTGACTTCAGCCAAAGACCTGATCGACGATACGCTGTCTATCTTTCAGGGCCGTCTCCTCAATTGCGACATTTCGCTTTCGAGGCGCGATCGAGCAGTCTCTCCTCTGCTTTGCTTTGATGGGGAGATTCGGCAAGTGTTAAGCAATCTCATTGGGAACGCGATCGATGCAATGAGTGCGCAAGGCGGAAAACTGTTCTTGCGTACACGAGACGGGAGCGACAAGACGACCTGCAGAGACGGGCTTGTCTTTACCATAGCCGATACCGGCCCGGGTATGACGCGCGAAACGTCATTGCGGATCTTTGAAGCGTTTTTCACCACTAAAGGAGTCAGCGGAACCGGCCTGGGCCTCTGGATTAGCCGTGACATTGTGGAACGGCATAGAGGATCCCTACGTGTTAGGTCGGGTCAGCGCGCGAATAGTCACGGTACTATTTTCACGGTTTTTCTGCCGTATGACGCTGGAGCATAAGTTGCGTAGAACGCGGCAACAAACTGCCCCCTTTCGCATTGGGTGAAACATCGCAGGTGTCCAACAACCTTGGTTCTTGACTGAGCCGTTATTGTTCAGCTTTCAAGCCATTCGGCGAATTGTGTTGCCTTGCCACGTCCTTGTACTTATACTTTGCGGATTCTCCCTTTCTACGTAATTCCCCTGGGATCATTGTGTCTAGCGGCCGCGCTGCGATTTTTTGAGGGCCCCTCTTTGCCTGCACCCGGTACGTCTCTCGCCAGGGCCACCTGCAGAGTCTTGCCGTCTGTTCACCTATTCCTGCTTCATTCACCACTCAAGCTTCAGGAGAAAGACTTATGAAGTTTCCGTTCCGTTGTAGTGCCGCGCTGCCACTGCTTATCTCGCTATCGAGCGCACCTTTTGCGCTGTTCGCCCAGGATGTTCTCCCCACCGCGAAGGTACTGGTCATCTCCCGGGAGTACACCAAACCGGGTAAGGACGGCGCTCCTCATCAAATGGTCGAGGGCGCCTATCCCCGCGCCCTGGCTGCAGGCAAGATTCCGAACCACTACTACGCCCTGGTATCGCTGTCCGGGCCGCCACGCGCCTTGTTTTTTCACGGCTACTCGTCCTTTGCCGATATGGCGGCTGAGGGCAGGGGCGCTACGAGCGACTCGACCCTTTCTGCTACGCTCGACCGCACCAATGCTGCCGATGGCGATCTGCTCTCGTCCAAGGATTACAGCGTGTGGGTGAAGCGGGATGACTTAAGTCTCGACCCGGGCTTTCGCGTTGGAGCCCGCTACGAAGAGCTCAGCCTATTCTACGTTCGTCCTGGACACTACAAAGAATGGGAAGAGTTGGTCAAGATGGTGACCGAGGGCTACAAGAAGGGGGTCCCCGGTGCCCACTGGGGAACCTACGAACAGGCCTACGGTACGTCCGGCACAGCCTTCCTGGTCATCACCACGATCAAGTCTGCCACCGAACTTGACGCTGAGGAGGCACAGGGAAAGCAGTTCGAGGAGGCCCTGGGAGCAGACGGCATGAAGAAAATGCAGGAACTTGAGGCCTCCTGCGTGGCGTCGAGACAAACGAATCTATTCTTCATCGACCCTAAGATGAGCTACCCGCCGGAAGCCTTTGTGAAAGCGGAACCCGACTTCTGGACGCCGGCCAAGAAGTAGTTTGTATTTCGCAGAAACCTTGCTTGAGAATGAGGGCCACGCTCGCTGTGCGGGCGTGGCCCTTAGCTTGAGAGCTGTCCAAATTGGCAGCTTCGACTGTCTTGCATTTCCAACTCGCCACAAAATCGTCGCCCTGAGAGCCTGTGACATTATTGCCCTGAGCGAAGTCGAACGGGGACCTGCTGTTTCTCTGCACATCCGATCTGACGGCTCCTAACAAAAGTAACCGTCCTACACTTTGTCATCCCGAGCGAAGCCGAGGGACCTGCTGTGCGCCTTGACGCTAAACAAAGGCCATCTTTGCTTCGCTCACGAACAGACCGCTTGGTTAAGGCTTGCGAACTCACTGGGAGGGCCTTTGTTTGACATCGAGGCGCACAGCAGGTCCCTCGGCTTCGCTCGGGATGACAAAGTGTAGGACGGTTACTTTTGTTAGGAGCCGTCAGATCGGATGGACAGAGAAACAGCAGCTCCCGCCACTCCGCTGGGCTCGGCCCAGGATGACGATTTTGCGGCGAGTTGGAGATAAATGCGGGGGCCCCCACCTGGCAATTTGGGCAAGTCTGCTTACCTTACCTCAGTAGGAAATAACACACGCCGACGGTCGCCAATAATAAGACCGATATGATCCGCGGATCACTCACTGCCGTGACCGGCCCGCGGAGAAATGCCAGCGGATGATCCCAACAGACCTTCGAGACCTCCGCCTCATCCATAGCGGGCGTCAGCAGGCTGGTCACGACGTAGATCGCCACGCAGGCCACGGCAATGATCGGCCCGGCAAGCATGAATGGAATCCCTAAACCTTGCACTGGATCGGTGACGAAGCCACCGAAGTCCGTAAGGCGGCTGGAGGGCAGGAACCATCGGCCGGTGCTGGGCAAATCAACCAGAAAATAAATCACGCCGATGAGGGAGCCGAAATAAAGGGTAGCCATGGCTGCTTGCCTCGTCCCTCGCTTCCACAACACGCCGAATACAAATACCGTGGTCACTGCCGGCGCGAAGGTCATGGGAATCTTGTTGATCGCTTCGAAGATGGTGCCGAACTGGTCGCCCTGCGTGGACCACAACATCGCCAGCACCATGATCACGCCGGTAGTGATTCGCCCCACCCGCACTACGCGAGCATCGGTGGCTTGTGGGTGGAGTCGCTTGACGACGTCGATCGAAATGAGGGTTGCGCAGCTGTTGAGCGCGGCCGCCATGCAGCTCATAAGCGCGGCGGCAAGGCTGGCGGCGATTAGTCCACGCACGCCGACGGGGATGAGGTACAGGATCAGTTGCGAGAGCATGGTGTTGTAATCCGGATGAGCGGTTCCCGGCGTATTCGTGAGATGAATCGCGCCTCTTTGCCAGAGCACGTAACCGATCACGCCGGGAAACACCATGAGAAAGACGGGCGTGATTTTCAGGAAGCCGGCAAAGAGCGCGCCGTTCTGTCCCTCTTTCAAGCTATGCGCGCCCAGCACGCGCTGCACGTGGGTTTGATCCGCACACCAATACCAGATACCGAGGATGGGATAGCCAAGCACCACCGCCAGCCAGGAAAACTCATTGAGATGACCCCTGGGCGTTGATGACCGGCTGCAGCATGTGCAATTGCCCGGGCGCGACGGCGTGTCGGAAGCTCGCTATGTCGTGCACGCCTACAGCCGGAAGGGCGCGCACCCCGAGGATGGTGATCAGGGTTGCACCACCCAACAGCAGCACGACCTGGATATTTTCCGTCATCACGACTGCCTTGAGTCCGCCGAGAGCCGCGTAGGTGACGGTGAACAGCGAGAGTACAACGATGGTGGCAAACATGGGCACGCCGAGCAGGCCCTCGAATACCTTGGCTGCGGCGAAGAGGCTGATGCCGATGTGTATCAGCAATGCGCCGAGGATTCCGATGACCGCCAGGAAGGTACGCGCCTCGGGGCAATAGCGGCGCTCCATGAACTCCGGCAGCGTGGCCACGCCGGAGTTGATGTAGAACGGGGCGAACATCAGCGCCAGCAAGATGAGGATGAAACAAGCCATCCACTCGAAATTGCCGATGACCAAGCCGTCTCTCGCTCCGCTCGCCGCGTAGCCAACCAGATGGATGGTCGAAATATTGGAAGTGAAGACGGCGGCACCGACGGTGAACCAGCCCAGCGATTTGTTGGCCAGAAAATATTGCTGGGAAGAGGCGTTCCGCCGGTAGCCCATCTTGATGCCGAAGGCGGTGATACCTATCAGGTAAACGGCGATGACAATGACATCGATTGGAGAAATGGCCATGCATGACCGGCTATGGCCGGAGGCCTCGCTTATGGGCGCCGATGCGGTAGAAGCGAGCGCAGTTATCGCCAAGAATCGCGGCTTGCGTTTCTGCCGGGAATTGCTGCACGTAATCAATCACGATCTTCATCACCGGCTCGTACTCGCCCGAGAGCGTGCACACCGGCCAATCGGAACCGATCATGAGACGGCTCCAGCCAAACGCCGCGTAGGCGATATCCAGGTAGCGGTGGAAGTCGCTGGGGCGCCACTGATTCCATTTCGCCTCCGTCACCATGGCAGAGAGCTTGCAGGTAACGTTAGGCAATTTCGCCAGCTGGTGCAGATCCTCTTGCCAGGGCGAGAACAGCTGCTCGGCGATTTTGGGCTTGGCGAGGTGATCGAGGACGAAGGGCTGCTCCGGGAATTCCTCTACCAGCTTTACCGCGACCTTAAGGTGCTGGGGAAAGAGCAACAGGTCATAGGTCAGGTCGAATTCCTTCAGCTGCGCGATGCCGCGGCGGAAGTCCGTGCGCAGCATGAAATTGTCGTCGGGTTCGTCATGTACTATGTGGCGCACGCCGACGAGCTTGGGATTCGCGGCAAACCTCTCCAGTTGGTGGCGTAGGTCTTCTGAACGCAAGTCCACCCAGCCGACCACACCCTTGATGAAATCGTGTTGGTCAGCCAGCTCGAGCTGCCATCGCGTTTCCTCCAGATTTTGTCGTGCCTGCACGGCTATGCAGCCGTCGAAGTGAATGCTGGCTAATAATGGCTGCAGATCATGGGGAAGAAAGGCACGCTTCAGGATTGCCATCTGGTCGGTCATCCAAGTGTGCTCGGTGGGGCTGTAATGCCAGAAGTGCTGATGGGAATCGAGGCGCATGGGCTCTGGAATGATGAACCATTGCGTCCGGAGTTGGCAAGGTGTACCGGCCGAGTGCTTCCCTGGAAGGGCGCGTAGGTGGGAAAGAGAACTGCAGGTCCCTCGGCTTCCTCCGGATTTCCTGTCAGGCTTCATGGCTTCGGTAAACTTCATGCGGCTTTTCTTAAAGAAACCGCATACGTGGCCGCTGATGAGTGCAGCGTAGCAGGAAATCCGGAGTTCGCTCGGGATGACAAAGGGGAGGGCGGTGCTTCCATGAAGAATTGGCTAGTGGCTGAAAGAGTCGCAAACCCAAGGGAGCATTCTCCTCTCCGCTATTTTTTCGATCGTTTGGTTGATCCATTGCCAGTTCCCTTCTCTCCATTGGGTGAGAAATGCAATCATGGGTGCGCTGCTAAACGGGAGCTAACAATGAAGAGAATTGTTTTTGCCGCAGTGCTTGCCGGGGCTGCGATCGGACTCTATAGCCATGGTCAGCAGAGTCAGCCGGCACGAACCGGCATGCTGATCGGCATCAAGCCCGATCGGATCTCCGCCTACGAAGCACTCCACGCGGCCTCAAACCCGGGCGTCCGCGATTTGCTCGATAAATACCATATGCACAACTTCTCGATATACATCCAAAAAATGGATGACAGCCACTATTACCTGTTTGCCTACTACGAATACACCGGAAGCGACCCCAAGGGCGATGCGGAAGCGATGGCCAAGGAGCCTCGTAATATCAAGTGGCTCAGTATGACGGACGCTATGCAGATTCCTCTACCCGGCGCGACCGGTTGGACGAAGATGCAGGAGGTCTACCACAACCCGTAAGAGGTGGGCCGCTCAGGACTTCTTGTTGAGCAGGGAGCGCGCATCGAGAATGTGGTCGCGCATCGCGTTACGGGCGGCGTCCGCATCGCGGGCACGGATCGCAGCATAGATTTTGCGGTGGAATTTGAGCGGCTGCTCGACGGAAACACGTTCTGACAGCTGGTTCATGCTGGTGAGCACGGTGCGGTGAATTCCCTTGAAGAGCAGTTGGCAGATGCGGTTTCCACTGGCCCGGAAAACAGCGTTGTGGAAAGCCATATCCGCTTCGAGGCGCTCGCGGATAACTTTGCTGCGTTCCAAAGCGAGTACGGCGTTGCGCAAGTTGGAAATATCTTCGGCGGTGGCTCGCTCCGCGGCCCGGGCGGCAAGTTCCGGCTCCACGATGAGCCGGGTTTCAAAGAGCTCATGGTGGGAGAGGTCGTCGAGCAGCACGAGAAAGTCGATCGGCTCGTTGAGGATGGTCTCCGCGCTCTCTGAAAGATAGGTGCCGTCGCCAACCCGCTGCGAAAGAACACCCATCATCTCCAGTACTTTGAGCGCCTGGCGCACAGATGCGCGATTGGCGCCGAATTCCTTCGCCATCTCTCGCTCAGGGGGGAACTTGGAGCCGGGTGCGACGGAGCCATCCGCAATAAGCCGCTTGATGCGCGCGATCAACCTGGCAGTTACGCGGGGATCCTGCTGATCCTTGCTTGCGATGGCAGTGCTGGGCATAGGTATCCTGATGCCCGACAAGTGTATAGGAGTTTGCCGAGGGCGGATAGTCCAATGGTCCAGCGTTCGAGGATCAACGCGGGGCGGCCGGATTTGTCTGATGGTTCACACTAATCAATCGATTTCAAAGGACCGATTCCAAGTATCGATTACCCGGGTCTCCCGTTCGAAGCCTAAGGTGCTCACCGAGCCTGTTCCCAGGGCCAGCAGGCTGCCCGCTCGCGGAGGCAAACCAAGCCAGGTGGCCGCCAGAATCCTGAGGACATGCGCATGGGCGAACAAGGCAACCTGGCCGCCGGCCTTCACGGCTCGATCGATAACTTGCTGTGTGCGAGCAGCTACGTGCTCGACCGGCTCGCCTTCAGGAACGGGAGAGTCCCAGATGGACCAATTAGGCCGCTCCTTACGAATATCTGCCGTGGTGCGTCCTTCGAAGATGCCGTAGTCCCATTCACGCAGGTTCTCTTCGATCTGCGCGACATCGGCATAGCCGGCGACCCGGCAGGTTTCCCGGGCACGCTGCAGCGGGCTGGTCAACACCAGGCTGAACTTGCGATGTGCGAGATAATCCCTGATCTTTTCGGCACGCTCCTCTCCGCGCGCAGTGAGCGGGATGTCGGTT
This sequence comes from uncultured Acidobacteriaceae bacterium, assembly GCA_963787145.1. Lineage (GTDB taxonomy): Bacteria > Acidobacteriota > Terriglobia > Terriglobales > Acidobacteriaceae > PALSA-350. The sequence continues at coordinate 272,464 of CAWBBY010000021.1, read as the reverse complement.
CTGCTGGTATGGGCCCCGGAGAGACTCCATTCCGTTTCTCCATGACGGATCAACCACAGTTGCAGATTCAAAGCTGCCTTCCTTTCATCGCGCATCAGCAGGCTTTCCAAGCCCGCCTTGCAGAGTAAAGTTTTGGAGCGCAATGGCGTTTTGCCAAATGCGATCGAGGGAGTCGATGTAATGCACCTCAAGCTCGAAGAGAGTGCGCTGCGACACGATGACCTGAGGATACGCCTGCGCCATGCTTTGATACTTCTCCAGATAAAGCTCATACGCGCGCCGGGCGCGGGGGAGCAGAGCCGTACGGTAGCGCTCCGCCTCCTCTTTGGCGGATAGATAGTCCTGCGCCAGCACCTCGGCCTGTTGCCGTAAGGATAGTTGGGTGCGCGTCACCTCCTGCTGGGCCTGCTCGAGCTCCGCTTCCGCTACGCGTGTGTTGCCCTGGTTGCGGTTCCAGAGCGGCAGCTCGATGCCCGCGCTGGCGAAGCTTTGCGCTCCCGTCTTTTTTCCCGGAGCTTCTGCCAGCTGCTCCAGATTGGCTTGCTCCCCTGCCCGCAACTGCAGATCGGGCACGATTTCACGCTTGGCATCCTTCAGCCGCGCCTGCGCAATCACTACCTGCTGTTGCGCCTGCTTCGCTGACGGGCTTTGCTGCACGATGGTGTCCACGAGGTGAGATGGATCGATCTCCGGCGGGACGTCGAACGCCGCGTCGAGGGGAGCGACCTCTGCGGTTGGATTGCCGGTCAGCGCGGCGAGACTCTTGAATTTTTGAATAAACATCCGCTGAGCGAGGGTGTAGTCGATCTCGGCCTGTTCCGCCTCGACTTCGGCCTGCAGCACGTCGGGTGCATCCGCCTGGCCCACGTTGGCCAACCGGCGCGCGGTTTGGGCGGCTTCGCCGGCTAAGGCCGCAAGCCGGCCACGTACCTCCACCGTGCGCTGAGCACTGAGGGCGCTATAGAACATCTGCGTTACATCGTTGTGCACGCGCATGAGCTGGGCTTGGGCAGCAATTGTATCGGACTGCTTTTGCTGCTCGTAGATGTTGCGGCGAAGGCCGAGCTTGCCGCCCAACACGATGGTTTGGGCGACAAAGCCACCCTGTTCTCCACCACCGTAGGAGCCGCCGCGAATCTGGTCGCCCTCGTAGCCGACGGTGGGATTGGGATAGAGAGCAGCCTGCCTCGCTTCCGCTTCAGAGCGGCGGATCATGGCCGCGGCTTGTCGCAAGGTCGGATTGTTGCCGTCGGCCATGGCGAGAAAGGCTTCCAGCTTGAGCGGAGCACGACTGGCCACGCCCTGCAGCAGTCGCGGGGCCAGCACGGATAACTGTGGCGGCGACGAATGATCCATCTTATCCATTTGCATGCCTGCCATCGGTGGCTGCTGCGCAAAAAGCGGCGCGGTGACGAACCACAACAGGAGCGCGAGTCTTTTCATGGTGTTCTCCCGGAAAGGTTAGGAAACTCGCTCGAGTAGCGATCCGTAGGGATCGTTCGGCCTTTGCGCCTGCTTCATACGGGCCATCACCTGGTCGTATTTCTCCGGCGGCAGTACCCTGACGAAGGTCATCATGCCCATCGTGAAGCCGCTCCAGCCGGGACGAAGTAAGTAGTTCTCGGGCTTCTCCACCATGGAGTCCATGGCCATAGCGGGCCCTTCCATATAGGCATCCTGAGGAAAGCCCGGGACTGAGTCTGCGTTGTCCGCGATATCACCCGGCGCTGCCATGCCTGGCATCGCCTTCTGCGAGAGCGGCCCGTTGATGGTTTCGGTGTCTGAAGTGTTTCCCAGGCGGTTCATGCTGCCCGCGTTCGACGACATCTGGTTCATCATGTGGTGAGGCAAGTGGCAGTGCAGCATCCAGTCGCCGGGGCGATCTGCGATGATCTCCACGTCGCGCGCCTGGGCTACGCCTACCAGTACTGTGTTTCCTGGCCACCAGGCGGTCTCGGGAATGCGGCCCCCTTCGGTTCCGGTGACCTGGAAGGTGTACCCGTGAAGATGCATGGGGTGATGATCCATGCCCAAGTTGACAAAGCGAATGCGTACACGATCCCCCTGGCGGACAATCAGTGGTGTGGTTGCCGGGCCAGCCTTGCCGTTGAGCAAGAGCCAGTTGTATTCCATATTCATGGTGTTGGGCACGGTGTTGTTGGGTAAGACCTGGTACTCCTGTAGGTGCAGCAGAAAGTCCTTGTCGCAGTGCGGATGGTAGGGTGTGCGGGGATGCATGATGAAGCCGCCCAGCATTCCTGTCATCTCCTGCATCGCCATGTGGGAGTGATAGAAGTAGGTCCCTGCCTGGTGGATATCGAATTCATAGACGAAACGGCCGCCAGGCTTCACCGGTTCCTGGCTTATGACCGGCATGCCGTCGTAGCCGACCGCATCTTCGAAGCCGTGCCAGTGGATGGAGCTTGGCTCGGGCAAATGGTTATCGAAGATGACCCGGACGTGATCGCCCTGGTTGACCTGGATGGTCGGGCCAGGCGCGCTGCCGTTGAATCCCCAGGCGTCGATGGTTTTATCCGGGTGAATCTTCTGCTTTAGCACTTCGGCGACGAGATGGAAGACCTTGGTGCCGCCGTCCAGGGTGCAGGCAAGATCGCCAACGTCCGTGGTTACGACCGGGACGGGGGATGTGTTTTGCCTGGCGGGTCGAGTGGATTGCTTGTGGGGTTCGGGTGGGGCATCCGGCGTCGGCGGCTGGGGCTTGGGCATCGGCATCGGCATTTTCATGGTTTGCGCGGATAGGCTGCGGACCGCGAAGAGAGCTGCGCCGGCGGCGAAGGCGCGATGGAGAAAGGTGCGTCGGTTACTCATATTGACTCCGGGAGGGATCAACTGCGGGAAGACAAAGGGATGAGTACGAACGCGACTCTCCCTCTAGCTGAAAAGGCGGGGAACGGCGTCTATACGCGCAGAGCGGTGATCAGGGGCAAGGGGCCAGTGCTACTTCGAAGCAGGTGGGAACAGGAGACGAACTGAGAGACGTTTTGGTTCGGGAAAAGGGCGCCTGAGCGGACATTTGCGTGGAGTACGAGCGGGCTCGCGGTCTTTCCCTGGGTGTTTGCCAGCAGATCGACCGCACAGATGGCATGTGTACCGGTTTGGCAGGTCTGCAGTTCTCGGCCGTCGGACTCAGGCTGCAGCATGGAATGGCAATGTGCCATCACGTGAGCAGAGGGATTCGGCAGTTGGTGTTGCACACACTCCGCCCCGCATACGGTGGACGCAGCCTGGGTCATGAGCAGAACAAGCAAGAGCACCGGAAGAGCGATCTTGCTTCGCGCGTGCGATGGTGAAGAGTGGTTCACGACAGGCTTAGCATACGCCGGTCAGGCTTAACATCGCCAGCGGCCAACCTATATAACAGGAACCCCACGGATGAACTCCTCCCTGCCAACCGATGAAGGGTAACAGCAGGTCCCTCCACTACGCTACGCTCCGGTCGGGATGACAAATTGGTCTGGGCACCAGCATCCCAGCACTCTAACCAATTTGTCATCCCGACCGGAGCGTAGCGTAGTGGAGGGACCTGCTGTTACCCCTCATCGGTGGCAGGGACAGATTTTGCTAGCGGCGTTTCGTGAGAGGCCGAGCCGTCCCCGGTGGGCTTGAAGGGATTTTTGCACCAGGGCCCGCTCGGGAAGCATGATCCAGGCTGTCAGGGCCACATTGTAGAGCAACATTCGCTCAGCTAAGGGAACGGTCGACAGCAAGAGGGATACTACCTGTTGCCCGCGGGCGACTACGAAATCTGTGCTCATTTTGTGTGCCTCCCGCCTGCACGTACAGACGGGATCGGACAAAGAAAGTCTTCCGAGTCTTTTTTGGGAGATTGGTGTTGCACATGGGGCACATCCCGGCAAGGAAGGCCGGTCACTCTGGGATAATGGAAGCACCAGCCTCATATCCCCCATGGCGACTCTAAAAACAGATCAATTGGAGACGGAAGGCAAACTCAGCGGCTTTGAACCGCTTTCTGTACCGCTTTTTCGCGATCTGTGGCTGGCCTCCATTGTGTCCAACCTGGGCGGATGGATGCAAGATACGGCTGGCACCTGGCTGATGACGGTGCTCACACCGTCTCCCTTGCTCATTGCCCTAATGCAGACCGCGGCCAGCTTGCCCGTGGTCATCCTGGGCTTATTGGCGGGGGCGACGGCCGATATTTTTGATCGCCGCCGGTTGCTCATTTTCTGGCAGGCGTGGATGCTGACGGCCGTCGCCATCCTCAGCGTGCTCACGTTTTTCGACATCATTTCGCCCTGGATCCTGCTGATTCTCACCTTCCTGCTGAATATCGGCACGGCAATGAACAGCCCCGCATGGCAGGCTATTGTGCCGGAGGTGATTCCCCGCGCACAACTGCCGGATGCCATCTCCCTCAATAGCGCCGGGTTTAACCTTGCCCGCGCCCTGGGGCCGGCCCTGGGCGGCATGGCGATCGCGCTGTTCGCCCATGCCACGACCGGCGCCGCTTCGACGTTTCTGCTCAATTCCCTTTCCTTTGTGGGCGTGATCCTGGTTTTGTATCGCTGGCAGCGCAACCCGCTGTTCAAGAGCGCGCTACCGGCAGAACGTATTCGTGGTTCCGTACGGGCGGGCATCCGGTACCTTCGTTATGCCCCGATGCTGCAGGCCGCCTTTATGCGGACGCTCATGTTCACCCTCTTCGTGAGCGCCGTCTGGGCCTTGCTTGCTGTCGTGGCGCGTAACGATCTGCACCAGGGCGCGATGGGGTACGGCATCCTGAATGGCAGCATGGGCTTCGGAGCGGTGATCGGGGCCACGAATCTACCACGGGTCCGGAGGGTGCTTTCGGCAGATGCCATTATTGCCTCGTCGACCGGCGTCTTCGTGGCTACGCTCGCAGTACTGGCACTGGTAAAGGTCCCCCTGATCATTATTCCCATGCTGATTGCCGGTGGGTTTGCCTGGACCAGCGCCATGTCTACGCTGAACCTGGCGGTGCAGGTGTCGGTTCCGGCCTGGGTGCAGGCGCGGGCGCTGGGCGCCTACCAGATGATCTTCGCCGGTGGAATGGCCCTGGGCGGAGTGATTTGGGGCTACATCGCGGAACACGTTTCCACTTCAAAGTCGCTGATGTGCGCGGCTGCAGGCCTGGCTGTCACTCTTCCCTTGTCGCTGCGCTTCCATGTTCTGCGCGGAGTACAGCCGGATTTCAGTCCCCACAGCTACGCGTTTCCGGCACCGAAGCTGGCCTCGGAACGGGAAGACAGCGATGGGCCGGTTCGGGTGTCGATCGATTACCATATCGACCCCAGGGACTATGCCGCCTTTACCAAAGCCATCCATCAACTGCGGGATGTGCGCCTGCGGGATGGCGCTATTCGCTGGGGCGTGTACCAGGACGCGTCAGACCCTGGACATCTCAATGAGACGTTTGTCACCGAATCATGGCTCGAGTACCTGCGGCAGCGGGAGCGCTTCACGGCCTCGGATCTGGCGACCCGGGATCGGGTTTGGAGCTTCCACCGGGGCAATGAGCCGCCCCGGATTTCGCATATGTTCTATGCCAAAGAGGTCACTGATCCGCAGGCGCCTCAGCCGACGGAATAAATTCAGCCTTTCATGCTGACGCGGGTAGAGGCCGATGAGCCCTTGCGTGATCAGCTGCGGTCGTAGAAACTTCAATTGCAAGTGGAGCAGACAATGCGGAGATTGCTGCCGATCGCTGCGTCGGCTTTCTTTATCTTTGCGGCCAGCAACGCCCATGCGGCCGCACCGCTCAGCATCACCAGCCAGGGTTGGACGATCACCGCCGATCGAGAACGCGGCGTACTCAGTATTTCGCAGCAGAACCTGGGCATTGTCCTGCAGGATGTCCGGATTAACCTCGGAGACCAGAACGCGATTCTGCCCCTGACGAACTGGTCGGTCGAGCAAACGAGTCCATCCCAACTGACCATACATACGGTTCACCCCATGACCGCGTGGAACTTTGACATCAGCCACGACATGCTTAAGGTCTCCAGTACAGCGACAAACGCTTTGCTCACGGCACGGGCACCGGCTTCTTCCAACCGCATACCTGCGCGCGTTTTAGATCCGCAAGGATTTCCGGTCGATTGGATCGGGACCGACGAAGCGCCGCTCGAGTATGGGGGGACGGAAACACGCAACCAGTCCTATCTTCCTCTGAAAAATCCTGAGGTTATGTATTTCGCGTTGGGGCTGGTCTCGGGATCGGCGTTTCACAGTTTGTTCGACCGCAAACAGGATGATGTAATTCAATTCTCAGACCAGACGACATTGCGCCGCGCAGATCAGGATCCGAGTCTGATGGATGTACGTATGCCCGTTCCCGGGAACACCTACATCCGCCTAGTCCCCGACTACTACACCAAGACTCTCGGCGTGCCTTTTTACGTACCGTTTGATGACAGCTACTTCAGCTCAGCTCCCATGGTGTGGTCGAGTTGGACCGGCTACTACAAAGACGTCACCGAGAAGGACATCGTGCAGAATACAGACTGGCTCGAAAAAAACCTCAAACCCTACGGGTTTCAGTTTGTGCAGTTGGACGACGGGTTTGACCGCGGAAAAGATGGGGAACACTACTGGATCGAGAACTGGGACAAAACGAAATTTCCCCATGGCCCCGAGTGGCTCACAAATTACATAAAGTCCAAGGGGTTCCACGCGGGGCTTTGGATTGTGCCTAATGTTTATGCGGGCGCCCTTACGAAACACCCGGAATGGTACCTGCGCAGCGTTGAAGGGAACCATGTTCCCGACTACCACACTCCTGTCCTTGACTCCAGCAATCCCGAAGTGGTGGGTTTTCTTCGGGAACTGTTTACCACCCTGGATAAATGGGGTTTCGAGTATTACAAGTTTGACGGTGAGGGCTCGGTTCCGGCGGCCTTGCCGGAGCTCGACAAGGACAAGCTCTACGACAAGTCAACGGACCCTGTTGTTGTGTATCGCAACAGGATGAAAGTCATCCGCGACACCATTGGACCGAAGGTATTCCTCGAAGGATGTCCGGCCGGCATGCCGCTCAATGGGGTCGGCTATTTCAATTCCTTCTTCAATGGTCACGATCTTTACAACAACTGGCAGGGAATGTATTCGCTCTTCAGTTCCATCAATGGGAACGCCTTCTCGAATCACATCTTCGCCTACGTGATGCCTGGCGAAGGAATTGAACTTGGCAAGCCCATGACGATCGAGGAAGCCAAAACAAAACGGGTGCCGGATTTGCTGCAGGAGATTGTCGCCCGGGAAGATCCTGTTACAGGGGTGGGAGTGACGGAAGAGGAAGCCCGCACGATCGTCAGCTTCATCTCCCTGACAGGCGTCGCCTACCCGGTTGGAAATGTGATGGCGGATCTCCCGGAGGAACGACTCAAACTCCTGCAGCAGACGATGCCCACTATGCCCATCATTCCGCTGGATCTTTTCAGCCGCGGAACTGACTCTCGGGACACGACCTTTCGCAAGACGCGAGCTGACTCCTATATTCACAATTATCCTGAGATCCTCGATCTGAAAGTGAATGAGAAGTCGGGAAAGTACGATGTTGTTGGCTTCACCAACTGGCGTTCCGAGCCCACGAACCGGAAAATTTCACTGCGGGATAAGCTGGGGCTTGACCCAAACGTCCGCTATGTCGCGTTCGATTTCTGGAATCAGAAGGTCGTCGGTGTGTTTTCTGATGAGATGGCGATCGACATCGAACCTCACGACACGCGCGTGTTGTTAATTCATCCCTTGCTGCCTCGACCGCAGCTGGTTGGGAATTCTCGCCATATCACCGGCGCGTATTCCGTCCTTGGTCAGGAGTGGGATGGTTCCAAGAACACGCTATCCGGAACTTCTGAGACGGTACCCGATGCGCCATACACCCTCTGGTTCTACCTGCCCAAAGGTTTTGCCGTTGAACATCTAAGCGTGGTTGCCGAGGGAGGTGAGGGAATTCCAGAGAAACACTCGCTGACCGGTGACGCGCTGATGATCACCTTTCAAGGGCAGCAGAAACCGGTACGGTGGGAGGTGAGTTTTCGTGGTAGCCCTCAGGAGTAGCAATGATTTCAGCAGTTTAGCCCAGCCTTGCTGAGTGTTTCCTTTAACCCTTTCATGCTGACGCGGGTGGAGGCTTCGGCAGTGCCCGCGCCGCGCCAATGCGTTTCCAGGCTGACGGCATAGTGATAGCCATCCTTCGCCAGGGCGCGAAACTGACCCACCCAATCCACTACTCCCGCACCCACCGGTGCCCACTCGTATTTCTTGCCCGGCTGGCGCACCACATCTTTCGCATGGCAATGACCGATGCGGTTATGAGGCAAGAGGTTATATCCGTCGGGGTAGGGCGTGCTTCCCAGCGCGGCTGCGTTTCCCGGGTCCCAGTTGAGCATGAAGTTTTTGTTGGGGATGGCTTTAAGAACCGCGGCTGATTCTTCTCCCGTGGCGGTATTGCATGCCATCTCGTTCTCGAGCAGCAGGATCAGGTTGCTTTTGGCACACGTCTCTGCGGCAGCACGCAGTTTGTCGTTGATGGCGGCGCGGTAGGGCGCCGGGTCATCCAGCCGCCAAAAATCGAAGCAGCGGATGCGATCCGTCTGGAATTGCTTCGCCAGCTCGATACAGTGTTCCAGTAATGGATCCTGTTGCTTGAAATCGAAGTCGGCGTGGAACTGGTCGCGCTTGGGGCTGCTCTTGGAGAGAGGCGCTCCGGGCCAATCCACCTTGAAGAGCGGGCTGGCTATATCGGTGACGCGGAGCTGGTATTTTTCCAGAATACGCTTGGATTCGGCGATCTCCTTGGCGTCGAGATCGGTGACGTTCTTGTTCCACATGGAGCGCAGTTCAATCCAGTGGAGGCCGAAGTCCTTGGTGGCAATCTCGCAGGCGCGGTCAAAGTCCGGTGTCAGCTCGTCGTTGATAACGGAGAGGTGAAAGGGGCAGGCAGTTGCTGAAAAGGCGCGAGGTGCTCCGCGCAATGAAGCCATTGCGCCCAAAGCGGCGAGCGAGCTTACGAATCGACGGCGTGATGCAGACATGTGAGTGGACCCTTTCACCGGACGTGACCACGATAACGAGAAGCGGCTGATGGTTGCAAGCCAACCGTATGCCTTCCACCAAGGTGGTGCTTCCGTCCACATGAGATGGTGGTTGAGTGAACCGCAGGTCCCTCCAGTACGCTACGCTCCGGTCGGGATGACAAATTGGTTTGATTGCTGGGGTGTCGGTACCCAAACAGACTTGTCATCCCGACCGGAGCGCACCCGGATTTCCTGTTACGCAGCACTAACCAACGGCCGCGTGTGCGGCTTTCAGTGAGGAAAGCCGCATGGAGATAGCCAACGCCACCAACCTCGACAGGAAATCCGGGGTAGCGTAGTGGAGGGACCTGCGGTTTCCATCTCTAGGGGAGGTTGACCTCCTGATGGAGTGGCAGGTCTTTGGATGAGCCCCCTACCATGAAGGTGTAGTGGCCCGGCAACTGCTTCCATGCGTCGGTGGCCTCGTCGAAGATCGACAACTCCCGGGGATTGATCGGCAGGCTCACTTCCTTGCTCTCGCCCGGATTCAGAAACACCTTGCTCCAGGCCGCCAGCCGCTTGGGAGGTTCGTTTGCGCTGGCCGGCAGGGCCACATAGACTTCGGCTACTTCGGCTCCGGCGCGGGCACCGGCATTCTTTACCGTGAACCGAACCGTGGGCTCTTTACCCTCCGTGACCTTCAGATCAGAATATTGATACGTAGTGTAAGAAAGGCCGAATCCAAAGGGGAAAAGGACTGGCTTATTCTCCGCGTCGTACCACTTGTAGCCCACCTTTAATCCTTCGTCGTAATGCACACTGAAGGTTGGCTTAGCCTCTTCGGAATTCAGCACAGCGCCCGCGCCCGCGTTATGTCCCGGAGGGGGTTTTACCAGATCCGGATGGGGCAGATCGGCTACGCTGAGAGGAAAGGTCATAGGTAGCTTGGCGCCGGGATTCACGTTGCCAAACAGAACATTGGCTACCGCATCCGCGCCCTTGCTGCCGGCGTACCAAGCCTCCATCACTCCGGCTACCTTGTCGATCCACGGCATCACCACGGCGGTGCCGGTCTCGAGCACTACGATGGTTCGAGGATTCGCCTCGGCCACTTGCTCGATCAGCGCATCCTGATTGTCTGGCAGGGAAAGGTTGGGGAGATCTTCTCCTTCGCTCATCCAGCGATAGACAAAGACAATCGCCACATCTGCGCGCCGGGCCAAAGCCGCGGCTGCGGCCGGATCGGCGCCGGAATCGAACGTTACCTCGGCTCCTGGTTCTGCGGCTCTCACGGCTTTCAAGGGCGAGGTCGGAAACCATACCTGCGACTGCCAGGGTGCTGCCGGCTGGCCCGGCGGATCCACCTGCGCCGATCCTCCGCCGGAGATCATGCCCGTGTCAGCGTGCGGCCCAATCACGGCAATCGAGTACACAGTGGAACGATCGAGCGGCAGCAGGCCACCCTTGTTCTTAAGCAAAACAATGCTCTGCTCCGCGATGCGGCGCGAGACGGCAAAGCCGCCCTCTACATCAACTACACTTTTCTGCGTCGGGAAGTCGAAGAGCCCAGCCAGAAACATGGAGCGCAGGATGCGGTGCACGTGGTCATCCAGTTGCGGCATAGGGACTGTGCCTGCCTCGACCGCCTGCTTGAGCTTTTCGCCGTAGAAGTCGTCCATCGGCTGCTCATTGTCGAGGCCTGCCGCCGAGGACTTGACCGTGCTGTGGGTTCCGCCCCAATCGGAGATCACAAAGCCCTTGAAAGCCCAGTCTTTTTTGAGCACATCCGTAAGTATGTATTTGTTCTGGCAGGCGTAGTCGCCGTTGATGGCGTTGTAGGAGCACATCACCGCTGCTGGGTTGCCGATACCGATGCCGATATGGAATGCCAGCATGTCGGTCTCTTGCATGGCCCGCTTGCTGATGATCACGTTGACTTCGTCGCGGCCACTCTCCTGGTCGTTCATGACGTAGTGCTTGATGTGGCCGATTACGTGCTGGGCCTGTTCACATTTGATCCTGTTGCCCACCAGGGTCCCGGCCAGCAGTGGATCTTCCCCTTGATACTCGAAGGTCCTTCCATTACGCGGTTCGCGGGTCAGGTTAACGCCGCCGCCGAGCGTCATGTTGTAGCCCTGCGCGCGCAACTCGCGCCCAATCAGCGCACCGTATTCACAGGCCGCTTCAGGATCCCAGCTAGCCGCCGCGGCGATGTTGGACGGAAGCGCAGTAGAGTAGCGCCCGTTCGAGGCGCTACTGCGGACTCCATAGGCAGCGTCGCTTATTTCTATCTGGGGAATGCCCAGGCGCGGGATGCCGAAGACAAAACCAGCGCCCTGGTTGCCGAGATAGGTCTTGGGCATTGGCCGGCTCCAGCCCGGCATGCCCTGGCCGTGCATGAGAAGGATCTTCTCGTCCAGCGTCATTTCCTTGAGCACTAGGTCGGCGCGCTCGTCGGGCGAGAGGCTTGTGTCCATCCATGGATGTTCTGCGGGTGGTTGTGCCGAGGCGGGTGCGGCCGCCGCATAGATACAGGTAAGGGTGCCCAGCGTTACGGCAGAAAACCAGCACAAAGGGCCTAAACTACCTCTAATTCCCAGGGTTAATTTCAACTTGCCACCATCCGTCACCGATCTTACTTGCCGCCACTGAGCAGGGTCACGTAGCGATAGTAGAACTCTACTCCGTGGTAATAGGAATCGACAGCCACCCGCTCATCTTTGCCGTGCATGCGTACATCATCGATATCGATCGCGATCCCGTTGATGCCATAGGTCGGCAGGCCGGCCTCATTGGTATACTTGCCGTCCGATGCGCCCGTTTCCATCACGGGTATTACGGGGATGCCGGGCCACATCTGAGCGACTACCGTCCGCAGCGGCTGCATCACTTCCGGCTGCAGGGTGGTGGGTGGAATTCCTTTGGATTCCCCGCCAGTGTCCTTCGCATCACTGTTGTCGCTTACGTAACGAACAGCGACCTTGGGATCGTCGAAGATCTTGATAAGCTGCTGGCGAATCTCTTCCTGCGAATGGCCGGGGAGAATCCGGCAATTGACGTTGGCTCCTGCGGTTTGCGGCAATGCGTTGTTGGCAGCGCCTCCCGACAAACGCGTAGCGACGCAGGTGGTGCGCATAGTGGCGTTGTACTTGGGGACCAGCGACAAACGCGCGATGGCCTCCGCCGCGGGCGGGTCCTGTACGATCGCCGCCATATCCGTTGCCATCTGGCCAGACTCCAGCTTGCTCAAACTGGTGAAATAGGCACGGGTCACGGGGTTGAGCTCAAAGGGAAACGTGTAGGCCTGCAAGCGCGTGAGGGAGTCGGCAATATGGTAGATGGCGTTGTCGGGCACGGGTAGAGAGCTGTGGCCGCCTGGGTTGACGGCGGTGAGCTGATAATCGCCATACAGCTTCTCGCTCGCCTCCACGTTAAAGGTGATGGCTTTGCCGTGTTCCACGTCGACGCCTCCACCATCGGAGTTGAGAACGAACGCTGCCTCGATTAGATCGCGATGGTTCTTCAACAGCCAGTCGACGCCGTTCGATTTACCGCCTTCCTCGTCGGCGGTAAGCGCCAGGATGAGGTCGCGATCGGGCTGGTAGCCCTCCTTCTTCAAGCGAATAAAGGTGGTGACCAGGATGGCGTCGCTTTCCTTCATGTCCTGGGCGCCGCGGCCGTAGAAGTAGCCATCCTTTTCGACAAATTGAAAGGGATCGGTGGTCCAGTCCGAGCGCAGCGCCTCCACCACGTCGAGGTGACCGATAAACAGAATCGGCTTGGCCCGGCCCGTCCCACGAAAGCGCGCCACCAGGTTGCCCTTACGATCGTTAGGTCCGAGGACGAGCACATCTTCCTTGGCGAACCCGGCGTCGAGCAAGCGCTGCGCCATCGCCTTTGCAGCAACCGTGGTACTGCCCACGGAATCGGTGGTGTTGATTTCGATGAGCTGTTGGAAGATGTCGCGCGAGAGCTTCCTGGATGGTTGGTCCAGCTGCGCCAGCGCGGGAAAAGTTGCAACCGATAGAAGAAAGCAACAGGTGAGGAGGCGGAGCCATCCCGCTCCACCGACAACCAAAGGCATCAAGCACTCCTTGCGATTGTCTAGTATAGAGCCTCTGACCCTGTTGCCTTAAATAGCTCCAAGCAACGATGGGATGCTGCCTGCGCTGTAGATGATTAGGATACCGAGTCCGATCAAAACCAACGGGGCATAGATGTGGCCGTAGCGCCGCAGAGGCGCGCCGAATCTTGGGTGACGTACCATCCAATGCGCCAGCATGCACAACAGGGCGGTCATAGCGACGAATACCACGGCGATGATGGCGACCTGGCTGCCGGAGTGGACGGCAAAGGAAGGTGTATAAACACCGATGTTGTCGCCTCCGTTCGCAACGGTCACGAGCGCAACGCTGGCGATATTTCCGTGACTGCCGGTTGTTGACCCGAGGGGTTTGGTTGGGGCGGCCTCGGCGCGATCATGGCGCAACTCCAGAAGCTTTCTGATGCCAACCAGGATGGGGAAAATCCCGAGAAGACCTAAATAGGCTTTGGGGATCACCAGTGAGAGGAGAGCCCCGGCCGCACTCACCATGAACAAGATGGCCACTCCGGCATATTGTCCGGCTACAATGTCGCGCGCTCGAAACTTCGGATGGGCAAAAAATCCGACCAACACGACGAGGTCGTCGACATTGGTCGAGACAAATAGAACGATGGCCAAGCCAAGCAACTCTACGAGAGATTTCATCGATTAGCGCAGATCTTATTAGATGCCGCGGCTCTGCTTGCGGTGTCGCGGAAGTCCGCCACGAGGCTATTCGTAAGGAAGTCATAAAGATTTATATCCATTATGGTAGCTGTCCAGTTCCGCAGGGGCCGATCTTTATGCATTCTTTACACTGCCTGCAATCTACTAACAATGGAACGTTAGTAGACGCGAAGAGGCCCCTTTCATGCAACACGACCGGCAGTCCTTTGGAATACATTTTCTTCTTTTACTTTTCGCGTTCGGTATGGTGACCATCACGGGTCGTGCGGAGAGTGGTGTCAGCGTCGCGCCGGCAAGCAGCGTTGGTGGTGATGCCGATCTGCCCAGTGCTCCCGATTCTCCCCAGGCAGCACCTACCGTACCTGCTGCTGCGCCGGTTCCTGCGCGACGGGGCTTTTTTACCCGCTTAGGGCATGCCTACCTGGACGATTGGACGGTGGACTCCAACGGCTTACCAGCCGCGCCTGCGCCCGAGCGGCGTGGCACTCCCCCACCACTGAGCTCGCCGCCCTTTCCTTCAGCGGACTGGCCCATCGGTGGCACTGTCGTGATCGGCGCGCCGGATTACGGCACCTATATCCTGATGCAGGCGATCAACCAGAATAAGAGCCGTATCAAGATGTATGGCTGGTTCGATATTGGCGGCAATGCCAGCACATCGAACAAGGGCAGATACGCCAACAACGAAACCGCCTACGATGTTATTCCGAACTCTTTCCAGCTTAATCAGGTGGCGCTCTATTTCGAGCGTTTGCCGAACACCGTTCAGACCGATCACTTCGATTGGGGATTCCGCCTCACCAACCTCTACGGCCTGGATTATCGCTACACGACGGCCAAAGGCATCTTCAGCCAGCAACTCCTCAGGGACAACAACACCTACGGTTACGACCCGGTGATGTATTACGTGGACCTTTATGTCCCTCATGTGGCAGAAGGTATGGATATCCGGATCGGACGCTATATCTCTCTGCCCGACATTGAAGCGCAGTTAGCCCCGAATAACTATACTTATAGTCACTCCATCCTTTATACCTATGACTGCTATACCCAAAATGGAATTAACACCACGACGAGAATGGGCGATCATTGGACGGTCCAGGCCGGCGTCTCCGGCGGGTGTGAGACGGCTCCCTGGATTTCCAATGCGAAAGTCACGGGGAATCTCTGTGCGGCGTACAGCTGGAAAGATGGCGGCGATAATCTTTATGCCTGCGCTAACTCCATCAACTCAGGAAAATATGCGTATAACAACCTGTCCGCCTACTATTTGACCTGGTATCACAAGATCAATGCTACGTGGCACACGGATACAGAAGCCTGGTACCAGTACGAAAGAGATGTTCCCAACTTATGTTATGGGCTGAGTCCGTGCATCAGCTATGGCTCGAACGCGAACATCGGCGCCAATGCCGGTGAGATTACTGGGCCTTCGCTCATCACCGGCGCCAATGGGGCGCAGTGCAACCCCCTGGCTACTCACTGTTTCGCGCCGGACTACGCCATCCTCAACTACCTCGAACACGATTTCGATAACCACCACGCCTCTCTGAACATCCGCAACGAGTTCTTTGACGACCTCAGGGGCCAACGCACGGGAAACAGAACCAGCTACAGCGAGCACCTGGTTGGGTTTGATTTCTGGCTGGGCAGTTCGGTGACCTTCCGTCCCGAGTTGCGCTTTGAACACTCCTACGGTGTGCCGGCGTATGACTCGCCCTCAGTCAATGGCGTCAGCGGTGCTCCGACCAAGACGACCCAGCTAACCCTGGCCGGCGATGTGATCTACCATTTTTAGGACCATCTCCTGGATTCGGCTGGAGCCCGAGCTAAAAGATAGGGAGCCCTGAAGATGTTTGCTGTTGGGATGCGGGGATCTCTTGTGTAAAGTAAGCAAAACAGGGACGTGAATGGGTTGTTACTGGGGATCGGTTCTCTCGGAAGCGCTGAACGGAGGATGACAGATTGATCAGACGATTTGATTGGATTTCTGTGCTGGTTCGCGCGGTTGCACTGGCGCTCATGGTATGGCTCGGCGGGAGCCTTGCCACGGCGCAGACGCCCGGATCAGCAGCTCCTTCGACGGCGTCGGAGACGGACCGGCTGGCGGCGCTGGAAAAGAGTTCTGCGGAGCAGACGGCGGCGATTGCCGCGGCGCAGTCGGCGGGGGACAACAGCTGGATGCTGGTAAGCTCGGCGCTGGTTCTGCTGATGAGCGGGCCGGGGCTGGCGTTGTTTTACGGTGGCCTGGTGCGCAGGAAAAACGTTCTGGGCACCATGATGCAGACCTTCGCCATGATGGCAGTCATCACCGTGCTGTGGGCGCTGTTGACTTACTCGCTGGCGTTCGGTGAGGGGAATGCGTTTATTGGCGGCCTGCACAACGTCTTTCTCCATGGTGTGGGGCTGACACCAGACCCCAAATATGCAGCCACGATACCGCTCCAGACCTTTATGGTCTTCCAGCTGATGTTTGCGATCATCACTCCGGCTCTGATTACCGGCGCGTTCGCGGAGCGGATGAAGTTCTCGGCGATGCTTACGTTCATGGTGCTATGGGCGATTTTTGTGTACAGCCCGATGGCGCATATGGTCTGGGGCAAGGGAGGTTTGCTGAACGCCTCTCTGGGCGGACGGTTTCCCTGCCTCGATTTTGCCGGCGGTACCGTGGTGCACATCACCTCGGGAGTGTCGGCGCTGATCACCGCGTTATACCTGGGCAAACGCCTGGGATACCCCCGGGAGCCGATGCCGCCGCACTCTGTGGTATTAAGCTTTATTGGGGCGTGCCTGTTGTGGGTAGGTTGGTTTGGGTTCAACGCCGGCTCGGCTCTGAGTGCGGGCACATTAGCGACGTCGGCGTTCGTGGCGACGCACTTTGGCGCGGCGGCCGCAGCCATTGGCTGGAGCATAGCGGAATGGATCCGAAGTGGCAGGCCTACGGCGCTCGGGGCGATTTCGGGAGCGGTGGCAGGGCTGGTGGCCATTACGCCGGCTTCCGGCTTCGTAACCCCCATGTCCGCCTTATGGATCGGCCTGATCGCGGGCGTAGGCTGCTACCTGATGGTGGTGAAGGTCAAGTCGGTCTTTGGGTATGACGACTCACTGGATGCGTTCGGCGTTCACGGGGCCGGGGGAACGATCGGGGCATTGTTAACCGGAGTTTTTGCCAACAGCGCCATCAACCCGCTTCTGGGGCCGGGAAAGGCCACAGGCCTGTTGGAGGGTAACAAGGGGCAGATCCTGAACCAGGCGGCGGGGGTAGCGATTGCATGGACTTTGTCTATCGTGGGAACACTGGTGATCTTATTCGTTGTGGATAAGGTAGTGGGACTCAGGGTGAACGAAGAAGACGAGCGTACAGGACTGGATCTGTCACAACACGGCGAAGAAGGGTACGACTTCGCGAACTAGAGCGTCATCGTGCGCAGAGACGGCGCACAGAGATGACTCAGCGGCGTATTTCTGCGTCGCGGCAACTCTGTGATTGCTCGAAATCGCGTTTTTGCGGGGTGAGGAAGGACTGAGGGTGATGCAGAAGATAGAAGCAGTGATACAGCCATCCAAGCTGGACGCTGTGAAGGATGCACTGGTGGAGATTGGCGTCTCGGGAATGACGATTTCCGACGTCCGCGGTCATGGCCGCCAAAAAGGCCATACGGAACTCTACCGGGGACGCGAGTATTCGGTGGATTTACTGCCCAAGATCAAGTTGGAGTTGGTGGTGCTGGACGAGTTGCTCGACAAGGTGCTGAGAACGATTGTCAAGGCGGCCCAGACGGGAAAAATTGGCGACGGAAAGATCTTTGTGACGCGGGTTGACGAGGCGGTCCGGATACGCAACGATGAACGTGGGGACATCGTGCTCTAAGCGGGGCCTGGCTTCAGTTGTGAAGGAGTAGCATCTCCTGAAAAATCTTCTCGATACTTTAGCGTCCCATCGTGTGGGGGCCCTTTTGTTGTTGGCTCTGGCAGCTTTCTTCGAGGCTTTTGGAGATTCTTTATTTCAGAGCGGCATGCATCGCTCTGCAGGCGCGGTGCGCGGGGTTTTCTTTGTCTCCGGCGCGGTTGTCCTGGCGCTTTACGGGCTCACGGTCAATATTCCGAATTGGGATTTTGGCAAACTGCTCGGGATTTATGTGGTGTGGTTTTTCCTGGTGGCCCAGGTATTGGCCAAGGTCCGGTTCAACCAGGCTCCCACCGCGCCTATCTACGTAGGCGGGGCTCTGATCACGCTGGGCGGTATGATCATTGCATTCTGGTGAGCTTAAACCGCGTTTTTTTACGCCTTTTGCGGTACAAACTATTTGCCGGGAAGACGATTCCCTGAGGAGACGCATGTCAGACGCACTTCGCAATTTCATTGAAATGCCCTACGCCGAGCTGGAAGAGCGCAACCTGGTGGCGAAGGATCAACGTAAGCGCCACGTGCCGCCGGAGCAAATCCGCGAAGAGCGGCTGAAGTACCTCACCGACGAAAAACACATCAAGGCGGTCACGGTGCTCTTTAGCGACCTCGAAGGCCGGCTGCACATGCTGGACTACGACAAGAAGTTCATCGTCAAGAGCGACGATAACCTGACGTTTGACGGCAGCTCGATCCGCGGCTTTACCGCACAGAGAGAGAGCGATCTTCGCCTGGGGATCGACTGGGGATCCTTCTACTGGGTACCATCCGACGTCTTCGGCGCGGGCAAGACGTTGGTCTTTGGCAACGTGATCGCGAAGGACGGAAGCGCGTTTCCAGCTGACATTCGTGGTGTGCTCAAGAACTACGCTGACGGACTCTACGAGCAAAAGGGCTATACCCTGAACGCGGCCAACGAAATTGAAGGATTTCTCTTCAAGGGCACCGATGCCGAGCGCCACTATCCCGAAACGCAAAGCTTCGAATACGTCAACACCGGCGGCTACTACCACTCTCTGCCTGGCGATCCGTTGCGCACCTTCATCGATACCAGCGCTGAGGTACAGCGGGCCATGGGATTCGAAAACGAGAAGGACCACCCCGAAGTTGCGCCCTCGCAGTTTGAGATTAACTACAGCTACAGCGATGTGGTGACGGCCGCCGACCAGATCCAGCTCTACAAGCTGATCTGCCGGCAAGTGGCCACAAGGCTGGGCTTCACGGCCTCGTTTCTGCCCAAACCAGTGGTGGGCGTGAATGGCAGCGGTATGCATACCAACGTCTCTATCAGCGAGAAAGGTAAAAACCTTTTTTGGGATGAGAATGGCGAAGAGAAGCTGAGCAAGATGGGTTGGGAGTTTGTCGATCGCATTCTCACCCACGGGAATGACATCTGCGTGCTGTTGAATGCGAGCGTCAATGCCTATCGCCGTCTCGATCCCCACTTTGAAGCGCCCAACCAGCTGATTGCTTCCGCCATCGACCGCGGGGCGATGGTGCGCATCCCTATCGGCAATTCGAGGAGCATGCGGGTGGAAGTCCGTTCGGTCAGCCCTGATGCCAATCCTTACCTGGTGCTCTATTCCGTGTTCAAAACAGGGATCGAGGGGCAAACCGCGAACATCGATAATCTTCGCAAGGCCAAGCGGTTCCTGCCGGACAATATCTATACCGCACTGGAGAACTTCCAAGCTGCGGAGTGGAACGACACTCTGCTTGGGGCCGACGTGAAAGAGCGGTACGTTGAGCTCAAAAAAGCTTCCGCGGACCGCTGCCCTCGCCTGCTGGGAACGTTAGTGAAGGCGCAGGAAGTGCAGTATCACCACGACGTTTATAACCAGTATCTTTGGAATAGGTTTTAACGGGGTGGGTGGAGGGAACCGCAGTTCCCTCCACTCCGGTACCACGGCAAACCGGGATGACAAATCTGAGGGCGGAGATTGGGGCAGCATCGGCCGCTCATGCAGAGAACTGCAGATCCCTCGGCTTCGCTCGGGATGACAAAGGGTGGAGTAGCGCTTCCATTTGGAATTAGCTAGTGGCTGAAAGAAATCGCTCCGCTCCGGTCGGGATGACAAATCTGTTTGAGTGCTGGAATGCTGGTATCCAAACAAATTGTCATCCCAACCGGAGTGATGTGATGGGCCTGCGGCCCACCCAAAGGAATGAAAATCGCGGATAACCTGCGGCCGCTCTGTCCATCCCTCGGTAACGGCTGTTGAGGTGAGCGCTGCCCTCCCCTTTGTCATCCCGAGCGGACTCCGGATTTCCTACTACGCTGCTCTCAAAAACGACCACGTCTGCGGCTTTCAGAAAGCCGCATTGCGGTTCACCGAAACCACTAAGCCTGAAAGGAAATCTGGAGGACGCCGAGGGATCTGCAGTTCTCTTTCCCCACCCACGACCCCTCCAGCGTAGAGTGGGGGGGACCTGCGGTTTCTTTTTCTTCAAGCAGGTTTTAGGTCGAGGCGTTTGATTTCACCTACGATCGGGCCATAGCTCACGATGGCGCATAGGGCGGTCATGCCCACAAAGATGAGCACATCATCGAAGGATCCGGTCTTCTTGACCAAGTAGCCGATGATGATGGGCGTCGTGATACCGGCCAGGTTTCCGATGAGGTTGAAGAGCGCTCCATTCAGGCCGACCATGCCTTTGGGTGAGGTGTCGGAGATTACCGTCCAGCCCAGAGCGCCGAATCCTTTGCCGAAAAAAGATAAGGACATCAAGAGCAACATAACCGCCTGGGCCGGGGCATAGTTGCAGCCGATCATGGTTACCGACAGCAACATGCCGGCGATAATCGGAGTCTTGCGGGCAAAACTGAGCGAGTACCCTGCGCGCAACAGCCGGTCAGAAACCACTCCGCCGAGAATTCCGCCGGTTCCTCCGCACAGCGCCGGCAGTGCCGCCGCAAAGCCAACCTTCATGATCGACAGGTGCCGCGCCTGGGCCAGATAGACGGGAAACCAGGCGATGAAAAACCAGGTCAACGTGGTGATGCAGTATTGGCCGAGGTAGATACCAACCAACATGCGATGACTCAGCAACTGCTTGATCGCTGCCCAGGTGAGCACCCTGCCTTTTTCCGTGCCGGCACTGACCAAACCACCGCCCTGCTCGATGATGTTAATCTCCGCAGGAGAGATGCGAGGATGGTCTTTGACATCGTAGATATTCTTGACCCAGATCAGAGCAAATACGAAGCCCAGCAATCCCATGAACCAGAAGCTGCTCTTCCAGCCGGCCGAGTGGATAATCCAGCCCAGGATGGGAGCGAAGATCATCAACGCGAAATACTGCGAAGCGTTGAAGATGGCGGAAGCCCGGCCGCGCTCGTTGGCGGGAAACCAGGAGGCTACGATGCGGCCGTTTCCAGGAAAAACAGGGGCTTGGGCGAATCCAGCGACCAGGCGCAAAAGAAAGATCACAGTGAAGGCAGCGCCCGCTGCAAGGTACCCGGCAAAGCCCGTGAGCAGGGCGCAGATCGACCAGACCACGATGCCGATGCCGTAAACCAGCTTCGAGCCAAAACGGTCGAGCAACGCTCCCGACGGGAGTTGCCCGAGCACGTAGGCCCAACTGAATCCGGAGAAGAGATAGCCCATCTTCAGCGGGTCCAGGGAGATGTCTTTGGCCATCGCGGTGCCCGCGATGGAAAGCGCCACCCGGTCTCCATAGCTGAAACAGCTAACGGCAAAGAGGATGGAAATGATCAGGTAGCGTATATGTGTTTTTTTGGCGCCGGCCAAGGTCAAGACCGTCCTGCGATGAGCTTGGTCAAGTCCTGTAGTTCGGCTTCTGTCAGGTCGGTCAGCGGCGGCCGCACCGGGCCAGCCGGGCGGCCTATGGCCTTCATGCCTGCCTTCACAATGGAGACGGCATAGCCTTTGCGTTGATTGCGTATCTGGATATAGGGCAGAACAAACTCCCGCAACCCGGCGAAGACCGTTGCGTGATCGCGTTTGCGCACGGCAGCGTAAAAATCGAGCGCGAACTTGGGCAAGAAGTTGAAGATCGCAGAAGAGTAAGTGGTGACACCCATTTCCAGGTACGGAAGGGCGAAGGTCTCTGCTGTCGGCAGGCCGCCGATGTAGGTGAGGCGGTCGCCCAATCTGGCGTAAATTCTGGTCATGCGCTCGATGTCGCCGACGCCATCCTTGAAGCCGACGAGATTGGGGCAGCGATCACAGAGACCGGCGAGAGTCACGTCGTCGAGAACGGCGTTGTCGCGGTTGTACATGATCACGCCGAGTTTGGTTGAGGCACATACCGCCTCCACGTGGGCAGCCAAGCCTGACTGCTCCGCACCGACCAGGTAGGGCGGTAAGAGCAGGATTCCGTCTGCACCCGCCTGTTCCGCGGTCTGCGCCAATTCCCTGGCCATAGCGGTGCCGTACCCGCAACCGGCGATCACCGGCACTTGCTGCGCTGTTTGGACTACGCCGGCGCGCACTACCGCGGAAAATTCATTGGCTGTGAGCGAGAAGAACTCGCCCGTGCCCCCGGCGACGAACAAGCCGGCGGGCTGGTGCGAAAGCAGCCAGGCGATGTGCTCCTGGTAGGGCTTGGGCTGAAAGTCGAGTTGATCGCTGAAATGCGTGACCGGAAACGAGAGCAGGCCTGCTCCCACTTTTTTTGCCATTTCCCCAGGTGTCATCATCGCGGAGTTGCCCTCTTCATGAATGCTTCGAGCAGGGTGTTAACCGGCCGGCGGGCTGGTCTTAGTGGATCTGGGGTCCTCCCTCGATTGCAGCGCCTACGCGGTGGTCGAGCACATGGAATCCACGGATTGAATGAGGGCGCGAATGTACCCGTAGCAGAAAGCGAACGATTGCAGTCCGTTGGGGTCATTGGGCGCCTGCGGGACATGGTCCGGCATCAGCATATAGGGATAGCCAACCTCTTTGTATACCTGAATCGCTTTTACGAAGTTAACGTCCCCTTCATCGGGATAAACCTCCAGGAAATCGTTGCGATGGCCGCGGATGTTACGGAAGTGCACGTTGAAAATCTTGTTCCGCGTTCCAAAGTAGCGGATGACGTCGAAGATTTCCTTACTTGGATCAGCGAGCATCTCTGAGACCGTGCCCTGGCAGAAATTCAGTCCGTGGTAAGGGCTCTCCTGAATGGAGATGAATTTTTTCAGACCATCGACAGTGCCCAGCACCCGGTTTACTCCCTGATAGCCTTCGGGCGGCATGCCGGGGTCGTGGGGATGGCAGGCCATGCGGATCTTGTACTCATTGGCCACCGGAATGACGCGGTCGAGGAAGTAGGTGATCCTCTCCCAGAACTGATCGGCATTCACCGGCCCGGCTTTGGTGAGCGGGGTTTGGGGATGCGCTTCGGAGAGCTTCCAGGTGCTGTACATCGCATCGCCGCGTCCCGGGGTGCGTCCGGAGCGAACGACACCCAGGATGCTCATGTTGTATTTAATTGAGGGGATGCCTGCCTGGGCGCAGTTCTTAATCATGGTCTGGAGGGATTCGATGTCGCGGTCTCGCTCCGGGCTTTGCGCCAACATGATGGCCGGATGCTTCTCTCGATCGATGTAACTCGACTCCAGGAAGGGGGGCGCGGTGCAGTCGATGCTGATGCCGCACTTGGAGGCAAGGTCGACCATGCGGTTCAGTTCTTCTACGGTTGCGTAGATGCGGTCGCCTTCGATCTGGGGAAAGCCGCAGATATTCTGTACGCTATAGCGCGCCAGGTATTTCAAGTGGGTTTCGTTGGTGGGAGCGGTCTGGTCCCCAACCTTCATGAGCGCACGCTTGGCCGGCGTCTGCGCGGTGGCAGGAGCAGGGTTGAAGCCCCTGACGGCCAATAGTCCCGCTGCACCGGTAGACGTAATAAACTTTCTTCGATTCATGGATATCCCCCAACCGCCTGGAGCAGTTTACCCCTGCTCCCGGGTCAGATGTAATCCTACGAGGTCATCAATGATTTCCCGGCGAGATTGCCTAGTGGCGCAAAGACTATTCAAGTTTTCCTGAGACGATATAGCGCGGCCAAACGAAACCAGATCGCTGCGCAGTTGTGCTGGCTCTGTCCGTCCCCTGCTGCCAATGCCAAGGTGCAGCGCCACCCTCCACTTTGTCATCCCGACCGAAGCGAAGCGTATCGGTTAGCTCTGTCCATCCCCTGCTACCAATGCCAAGGTGCAGCGCCACCTTCCACTTTGTCATCCCGACCGAAGCGAAGCGTAGCGGTTAGCTCTGTCCGTCCCCTGCTACCAATGCCAAGGTGCAGCGCCACCTTCCACTTTGTCATCCCGACCGAAGCGTAGCGTATTGGTTAGCTCTGTCCATCCCCTGCTACCAATGCCAAGGTGCAGCGCCACCTTCCACTTTGTCATCCCGACCGAAGCGAAGCGTAGCGGTTAGCTCTGTCCGTCCCCTGCTACCAATGCCAAGGTGCAGCGCCACCTTCCACTTTGTCATCCCGACCGAAGCGTAGCGTAGCGGAGGGATCTGCAGTTTCACCTTCGGGCGCAGCCAAACTGCGCCAAGGCGAATCACCTCCAGGTTCCGCTTCTCGATCGACATAAACTGCAGATCCCTCCGCTACGCTACGCTTCGGTCGGGATGACAAAGTGGAAGGTGGCGCTGCACCTTGGCATTGGTAGCAGGGGACGGACAGAGCCAGCCAATCCGGGTACGGTCGGGATGACAAATTTCAGGGTGGCGGCCCACCTTGGCAGTGGTGGAGGTGGATGGACAGAGCTAACCAAGTCGCCTCGTCAACGCGCCAACGCCGCGCTAAACGCTTCGCTCACGATGGACTGGGCCTCGGACTCGATCTGCTCCAGGTGCTTTTGGTCGCGAAAGCTCTCGGCGTAGATCTTGTATATCTCCTCGGTGCCGGATGGCCGGGCCGCGAACCAACCACTCTCGGCCATCACCTTAACCCCACCAATCGCCTGGCCGTCCCCGGGTGCGTGGGTGAGAATGGTCTGGATCTTCTCCCCAGCCAGACTGGAACTCTGGATACTTTCTTTGCTCATCTTCGCGAGCATCGTTTTTTGCTGTGTGGTTGCGGCGGCATCCGTCCGGTCGTACACCGGGTCGCCAAATTGCCGGGTGAGATCGTGGTAAACCTCTCCTGGATCCTTATGCATTCTGGCGGTGATCTCGACTGCCAGCAAGGCCGCGATGATGCCGTCCTTGTCGGTGGTCCACACAGTACCGTCACGACGCAGGAAAGACGCGCCGGCGCTCTCTTCACCCACAAACCCGAGCTTGCCTTCGAGCAGTCCGTCGACGAAGTACTTGAAGCCTACCGGAACTTCGAAGAGCTCTCGGCCCAACCCGGCGGTGACCCGATCGATCATGCTGCTGCTGACGACCGTCTTGCCAACGGCGACCTGCTTGCCCCATTGGGGGCGATGCGTGAAGAGATAGTGGATGCACACCGCGAGATAGTGATTCGGAGGCAACAGTCCCCTGCTCCTGGTCACGATGCCGTGGCGATCATGGTCGGTGTCGCAGGCGACGGCGACGTCGAACTTGTCCTTCAACGCGATCAGTGATTGCATCGCGTACCTCGAGGAGGGATCCATGCGGATCTTGCCATCCCAGTCGAGGGTCATGAAACGGAAGGTGGGATCGACCACATCGCTGACCAGGGTCATATTCAACCCATAACGTTCGGCGATCGGCGCCCAGTAATGCACGCCGGCCCCGCCCAGGGGATGGACTCCGAAGTTGATTCCCGAGGCTCGGATCGCCTCCATATCGATGATGTTGCCGAGATCCTCGACGTAGGCTTTCACATAGTCGTGGCGGTGCGTGGTGGAGGACGCCAACGCGTTCTCGAGTGATACGCGTTGGACGCCGTCAAGTTTGGCGGCGAGGAACTCATTCGCCTTGGATTGAATCCACGAAGTGGCTTCCGATGAGGCCGGACCGCCATGGGTGGGGTTGTACTTGAAGCCGCCCGATTCAGGCGGATTGTGCGAGGGCGTGACCACAATGCCATCGGCCAGCCCGGTCTGGCGGCCGCGATTGTAGGTGAGGATGGCATGAGAGATCGCCGGGGTCGGCGTGTAGTCATCGTCTTTCGCCAGCATGACATCGACCCCGTTGGCGGCGAGAACCTCGAGCGCACTGGCCAGGGCCGGCTGGGAGAGCGGATGCGTATCGATACCCAGGAAGAGCGGTCCGTCGGTTTTTTGCTGAGCGCGGTACAGGCAAATCGCCTGGGTGATAGCCAGGATGTGCCACTCGTTAAAGGAGCGCTCGAAGGAAGAACCGCGGTGGCCCGAGGTGCCAAAAGCAACCCGCTGCTCCGGAACACGAGGATCGGGCCGATCCTCATAATAGGCGGTGATTAGCTTTGGTACGTCGACCAAGTCAGTGGCCTTGGCCAGTTGTCCTGCTCTGGGATTGATGGTATTCAAGGATCCGCACCTCAACCTTCACGATGTCCATTATTCGGACATGCCATTGTCTCGCATGAGACGTCGGCCGGTCAGCATCTTCTGCAAAATTTTCGACAAAGAACGCAGGTAAACCGGATTAGCCGGGAGAGGCTCAAAATTGAGCAGAATTGAACAGACCGAGAGCAGCAACAGTGGGAGACTTAGTACAACGTCCAAAATTTGATGCGCTGGGAAAGGTCCAGGATGCCCGATACCACGGTGAATCTTCTGGTCGTCGACGATGACGCGGCACTCCGAAAGTCTTTGTCGCATATTTTCGCCGCCTTTGGACACCGTGTACGCTGCGCGGCAGATGGTTTCTCGGCATTGTCGGAACTTCGCGTGGAAGTTCCCGACGTCATTCTTTCCGATCTCAATATGCCCGGCATGTCCGGCTTTGAATTTCTTTCCGTAGTTCGCCGCCGCTTTCCCACGGTCAAGGTAATCGCGATGAGCAGTGCGTTTGCTGTCGATGACATACCGCCCGGCGTTGCCGCGGACGCGTTCTATCAAAAGGGAAGCAATCTCGGGTCTTTGTTGCAGATCATGGAAGGCATGACCATCCCGAAGCAGCCGCCGTCGCTTACACATAGCTCCGGGCCGGCGCCTATCTGGGTCGAGTGGAATAGACAAGCCGCCCCCGGCGGGGCTTACATTATGCTCACTTGCCCGGAGTGCCTCAGGGCTTTTCCGCAGTTGTCGGTGGAGACCCCGCTCCCAGTGCACGAGACGAGTTGCATCTACTGTAACAGCGCGTTCGATTACGCAATCGTCCAACAGGCGGACCCAGTGCTCCGCCGGGGACGCAACCAGAAGCAGGCGATCCCTTCTCTACTGGCACCACCCGAGCAGCAGGCCCAAGACAACTTTTCGTAAACCATCGGAAAACAGCCGGGCCGCCATCTTTCACAAGTCATGACGTAGGGACCGGGGTTGTGCGCCGAGGCCGTTGGCAACAATAACGGCTATACATGCGGTTATACAGGTTAGAAGGCAAACGCTTCCTGAACGTCCCGGTCATGAAGCGTCAGAAAAGTGCGGAGCAAAACGCGTGGATCATGATCGCCTTTGTACACCGGCAGTGGTGTACGCCGGAGCGAGAGCAACGAGTAAACGGCGGTTTGCGCGGAGCGGATGGAATATTCCACGGTAAAGACGACGTCGTCCGGGAGCTCGCAGAATTGCCCGATGAAGGCGAGGTTTTTCGAACCCTTGGGGACCACCTGAGGGCGATCGCCCTTGCCCCGGCATAGAAACTGGCTGGTGATAAAGGGCATCATGCAGGGGATGCAGATGCAGCTCTCCAATATTTTTCCGGCATCGGCCTCTAACCGCAGATGGCCCAGTATCTCGGTCATGATCTCCCGGCCGGTACAGGCTGACATCGGTTTGTTCACGAAGTCGCCGGACTTATCGACGAACAGACCGTAACCCCAGAAGACGTTCACGTCCGCAGGCTGCCCAATGAAATGAGGCTGATGGGGCAATACGATTGAGGCTAACCATCGCGACTCGGGGAAGGTAATGAGGCCGCCCTCTCCGGGTACATTGCCGGTAAGATCCCGGATGCGATCGAAGAAGGTTGGGTCGTGGAGCGTGGTGGTGAATGACATCCATTTCGATTCCGCGACGCGGCCGGTGAAGTTGGAGGGACGGCCAAACTGCGGCTGGAAAGCCGAGATTGCCTCCCAAAGAGCCCAGGCACCGCCATCCGGTTGTCCCCTCAGGGGTGCGGGCTCATCCATCGATCCAAGACTGGATGCTTCGGTCATGGAACCCAGGGTGATGAGTACCTTATCCTCAACCCCGACTTGAATGTCTTCGCCCAGTTCATCCTGCTCGCAATGGATGCCGCGCACGATATAACCGTCCGCTTCATGATGGAGATCGAGAGCGGTGACGCGGGTGTTGAATCTGAATTGGACGCCGTGCTGCTTAAGCCATTTCTCGAGCGGCCTAACCAGGGAATCGTATTGGTTGTAGATGGTGCGCATGATGCCGGTGAGGGTATTGAAGCCGGAGACCATATGCGTGAATCGCACCAGATAGCGCTTGAATTCCACCGCGCTGTGCCAGGGTTGAAAGGCAAAGGTGGTACACCACATGAGCCAGAAGTCGGTGGTGAAGAATGATGAGTCGAAGTGATCAGAGATGCTGGTTCGTCCGAGCATACCCTCCGGTTCAAGCGCCAGACGCTCAATGGTCAGGATATGGTTCTCGGTGAGACCGAAGCTGGGAGCGTTTATGCAGTGTCCGGCGCGGAAGAGACGACACTTGGAAGAGGTTTTCATGGTCTGATTCCAGGCGAAGATCTCCTGGGTAACCGTCATGCGCTCATCGAGAGTCGGAATCGAGGAAAAGAGATCGTAGGTGCAGAGGTACTTGCTTTCCAGCATGCGTCCGCCGCGCATGACGTAGCCGTCCTCGGGGCTTCCGGCGGCATCGAGGCTGCCTCCGATCTTCGCTGATTCCTCAATGATCGTGATGTTGTGGCCGAGGATGTCTCCATCGCGAATGAAGAAAGCGGCAGCGGCGAGTGACGCGATTCCACCGCCGACCAGGTAAACCGAGGGGTCAGGTTGCTTGCGCGGCATGGGGCTCACACTTTCTGTTGCAGGTTGGGCCCGTTTTTCCACATCTCACGGTGCGACCGTGGGCAACGTTCAGTGCTCTCATTCTTCATGGAGGATTACATGGTTCATGGTTTGATGACTGTATCGGATTGCACATCGCTCAACCCAGCCACGGTGGAAGACTTACTCAGACAATCAGGAGAAGACCATGCCCCAAAGCCCGCACGCTCGCGTCGCTGAGCTCCATAACCTTGCAGCCCATGCCCACTCTGCCGCCGCCGCGGCCCATGACAAAGGAGATCATCTCAGTGCGCACGAGCTGTCCATGCAGGCGCATGAACACTCCGTGAACGCCCGCAAGCTTAGCGAAGAACTCGCCGCCAAAGCGGGTAAGGCTTAGGAGAACCATGAAAGCCGCCGTTCTTATTGCCGGCCATACGGCGCCTGGCCGCTTGCTGCAGATCGAGGAGGTTCCCCGTCCGGAACCGCAGGCGGGCCACGTGCTGTTGCGTGTACTCGCGTGCGGGGTTTGCCGTACTGACCTGCACATCGCGGAAGGGGATCTGCCGCCGCTTCATCCGAAGTTGATCCCGGGCCATCAGATTGTGGGAGAAGTGGCGGGAGGCGCAACGGCCGAGCTGCCGCTGGGCAGCCGCGCCGGAGTCTCCTGGATTGGGGGCATCGATGGCGAGTGCTGGTACTGCCGTCACGGGATGGAGAATCTGTGCGATCAGCCCACGTTTACCGGATACACGGTGAATGGCGGTTATGCCGAGTACGCACTGGCGCGCGCGGACTTCTGTTTTCCGCTCCCGGCCGGTTTGGATGACGTCCATGTAGCTCCGTTGCTGTGCGCCGGGATTATTGGCTTTCGCAGCCTGCGCGTCGCCGGCGTGGCGCAGGGCGAGCGGGTGGGACTTTTTGGCTTTGGCAGCTCTGCTAGTTTGGCGATCAGCATTCTGCAGTCCTGGAAGTGCCAGGTCTACGTGGTGACGAGGGGGGAAACCCATCGCCAGCGAGCCCGGTCGCTGGGCGCAACTTGGGTCGGCAACGAGGACGAGAAGCCGCCCGTGGAGTTGGACCGGGCGATCACCTTCGCTCCCAGTGGAAAGGTAGTCGTCAGTGCCCTGGCCGCGCTGCGCAAGGGTGGAGTGGTTGCGATCAATGCAATCCATCTCGACCAGATGCCTGCGTTTGACTATGACAAGCTGCTTTGGGGCGAGCGGCAGATCCGCAGTGTGGCAAATATGACTCGTCAGGATGCGCGCGATTTTCTTGCGCTCGCCAGAGAGCTCAATATTCGTCCGCAGGCGGTGGTGTTTCCTTTGCAGGATGCAAATAAGGCGCTGCTCGCGGTTAAGAATGAGACGGAAGATGGATCGGCTGTGATTGTTCCTTGAGGGTGGTCACATTCATCCTCCAGTTACTTCTGTACTGGCCGAATCGTTGCGGCCGTTAACACACGTGGTGTCCGGTAAGTCAATGTGGCATGCTGGGGACTCGGGTTCCGTACCTTGGACGCGCGTCCACTCTCCCGCATCCTTAGATCTGCTTCCATCCAGGACGGCAGGGCAGCTTCCGCCTGATCCCAGTGCACAACAGAAGCCTCGTCACACCAGTTCAGAAGTCGCGGCATGGCTGCGCTATGAGGGCCTGCCGTCATGAAGCGCCGCATACAGTCCTGGTTGTCCCAAGCGGTCATCGTCCAGAAGGCACAGCTTCGATCGGCCAGCAGGCCTCCACCTTGAAACCCGGATGATGCCTTCGCCTGGCGCAGGGAGCGGTAAGCATAGAGTACGAAGGACGGCAGGAAGCGAATCGATCGAACTCTCAGGCGCGTGATACTGATAAAGGGCATACATTCACTCCGTGGTCTGCTCACCAACCTTAACCAATTTCTATTTTGTAATTGCTAAACTGCCTTAGTAAATGAGCTTCAGGGAGAATTGAATTTGGCGGGAAGTGCCGGATGTGCGGCTGATCTCGCCGAAGCCGGAGCCTAGCAGTGTGTTGGCTGGCAGGCCCATGTTGACGATGTTGAAGAGGTTGAAGAATTCAGCACGAAACTGCAGATCGAACCGCTCAATACCACTCGAGCGGTGCCCAATCGGCGTGCTCTTGATGAGGGCAAAGTCGTAGTCGTAATAGGCCGGCCCGCGGAAGGTGTTGCGTCCCAGGGTGCCGAAGCGCCCGTCGTTTGGGCCAGTTCCCCCAGGAACATTGATGGGAATGAAAAAATACGAGGCGTTGTTCGCACCCAACCCGAAATAGTCCTGGCGGACTTTGCGGGCGGTCGAAAGATGCGGAATACCAACCTGATCGGGGCGATCTACCCCGTTGGTTCCGGCATCCGTCTGCTGCACGCCGGAATAGACCGTGAAGGGTGATCCACTGGTGATGGTGGAGATGCTGAGTAGCTCCCAGCCGGCAGTCACGGCTCTACCCAGCGGCTGCAGGAACTCTATGTCTTCTCCGTGAAGATCCTGCGCCAGGCTCAGGGTAAACACATGAGCCACGTCGAAGGTCGACGGCCCTTTTTCCGGATGCGTGTTAGAGGGATCCTGAGGAGCGGTCTGGGAGATCGCGCCTGAACCTCCAGTGATGAACCCCCCAATCACTGAACTGGTTTCGTCGAGCGATTTTGACCAGGTGTAGCTGGCCTGGATGCCGGGGCCGCCATGGCTAACAGTTCCCTGCAGCGAGGTCTGTAAGGCGTTGTAAGAGGAATGAGCGCTGGCAGTGACGACGTTCTCGGTGCCAAAGCCCCCAACGATGTTCCCCGCCTGGTCAAACTGGGTATAGGGAGCGAAACTCGGACCCGCACCGGCGTAGCCGTTGAAGAAGCTTACCCGCGGCAGCTTGGCGGAGGCCGTGCCTATATAGGTCGCGTCGGCTACCAGGTTGCCGAAGTGGCGTTCCAGACCCAGGGTCCAGGTTTGCAGGTAGGCGTTGCCAAACTCGGGATCGATGCAATTGATGGTCAGCGGAGTGATCAGGTGGGCGGGCGAGAGCGCGGCAAGATCCCGCTGGTAGCGGTTTATATCCATGACGGTGTTGGCATGGACAGCCTTGGTGCCGTTGGCGAAAATGTTCTGCCCCGCGGGCGTATAGGAGAGCGGCAACTCGTTCGACGTGATCTGGAAGCCATACGGGATAGGCGCTGCGGCGGCGGAGGTGAGGCGGGGATCAACGGCAAATGGATTCGAGCCGGTGAGGAAATTGTCCTGGTAAAGATTGGGCGGGATGGTGGTAATACCGCCGGCGGCGCGGACGTGGATCTGCGCGCCCGCCAGCCAATCGAGTTGGACGCGCGGTCCCAGGCCATCAAGATTGAAGCGATACCCGGGCTGGGGATTGATGACGAACTGTTGTTCGACGCCGGCTGGGGTGTTGGAAAAAGCGAGGCCGGAGGTTCTCTTGGCGCGCTCGGAGATAGGCACGTAGAGCTCGTAGCGCAGACCGTAGTCAAGCACCAGGCGGGGTGAGATCTTCCACGTGTCCTGGGCATAAAACGCAAAGGCGTTGCGGTTGATGGCCGCCGCCCCGATGTGCGCTCCCCCGGAGAAGTAGGGGGGTGCGACCGCGACGGTATAGACGAAGGGGCTTCCGCTGAGCAGGCTGGTGAGCGTGTCGGGCAGCGGATCGCCCGGGCTGATGTTATGCAACCCGCTTTGCGAGGGAATATAGATGGGGGAATAGGCAGTGCCGCCGCCAAAGTCATACTCGCCATCAGGGCTAATGCCAAAGTAGGTGGTGTCGCGGTTCAGGCGCATCTCGCCCCCCGCCTTGAAGGCATGACTGGCAGTGGTGAAGGAAACATTCTGGCGCAGCTGGAAGAGATTGCCGTAGATGCTGATCACCGTTCCGGCGGCCTGGTTGAAGGGCTCGTAGGAGCCGTCGTTGAACTTGACGGCAGGGTCAGTGAGGTCGGTGGTGGGGAAAGAAGGAGTGGCCCGTGTAGCACTGGCCGAGGTTTCCAAAACCAGCCGCGAGGAAACGGTGCGGGTAAAGGTGAGGACCAGGTTGCGCTGGTGGTCGATGTAGCGAATGCCGAAGGCGGGATCGATCGTGGTCTGATCGGGATTGGTGGTGGGCCCGTACAAGTTGTTGAAATTGAAGCGGGCAAAGAACTGGTTTCGAGCGGAGATCTTATGGTCAAGGCGCACGGAAAATTGGTCCGCATTTGTCACCACCGGGGATGAACTCGCGAAGGTGTGCTCTCCATAGGGACCCAGCGGATCGTTTGGCAATGGATAACGCGCCAGGACACGCGCTATGCCCGGATCGACGGGGACCAGCAATGTGTCGCCGGGAAAGGCCGTGGTGTCCTGGCCGGCACGTTCCTGGGCGGTGGGGACGGGAAATACCTGGGTTGTGCCAAGCACCTGGCGAAAGCCCTGGTATTGGCCAAAGTAAAAGGTCTTGCCGGCGCCGTTATAGATATGCGGAAGGATGACGGGTCCGCCATTGGTAAAACCAAACTCGTTGCGCCGGAAGGGCGGCAAACGGCCCGGATTGGCGATTGAGGAGTAGTCAAAGTAGTTCCTGGCATCCAGGGCCGAATTGCGCAGGAACTCAAAGAAGGAGCCGTGAAAGCCACTGCTCCCGGATCGGGTGACGATGTTGGTAAATCCGGCGGCTCCGCGGCCGATCTCGGCCGGCATCCACCCGGATTGGGATTGAATCTCCTCGACCGCGTCCACGTTGAAGTTGCTGAAGGTGGAGCCGCCCATCTCAGGGTCGCTAATGTCCGCTCCGTCCATGGCGAAGGTGGCTTCGACACCGCGCTGGCCGTTGATGGCGAACTGTTGGGTGAAGTTGGTGGCTCCATTGGCGTCTGTCATGGTGCCGGCCGCCAGGAGCAACAACTGACTAAAGTCACGCTTGTTAAGGGGAAGCTGGCTGACGGATTGACTGGAGAGCACTACGCCGGCGGCGTTCTCCTTTTCAGCGGGGGCGGCCTGCAGGGCGAGCGTTCCCTCATTGCTCAGGGTAAGGATGACGTCGCCTGTTTCCAGAGCGACGGGCTGTGGATAGGCGATGCGGTGGCCGTCCACGGTGACAAACAGAGTAAAAAGACTGGGCGCGAGCTGGCTGAAGTGGAAGGTGCCGTCGGGCTGCGTGACCGACACAGCTTTGTGCCCTGGAGACCCGATAAGTTCTATAGTCGCCCCGCTCAGCGGTTTACCGGCTGCGTTGCGTAATACTCCTTTCCAGCCGGCGGCGCCGGGGAGCGGTTGCTGGGCGGATAGCGGGAGCCCCAGAGTTATCCAGACAATCATTGCTAGGAATAACTTGTTGACAAGGGTCAAACGGGATTAGCTCACTTCTTTAGAAAGTGCTTGGAAGACTCGACCGGTTGCGAGACAATCGACCGGTCAAAAAAAGGACAAGCCAAGACGAATGCTATCGTGCTTCGGCCCGAAAGCGATGCTTCGGTGTCCTGGAATCCCGGGTTCAGAGCGCTTAGAAGATTACGGGGGTGGGAACCGCCCTCGACACGAGGCCACTGCACAGACTTAGAGACAGCGTCTTTGGCAGTCGTGTACACTGCATGCCCAGGCAACAATGACGTGCCGGCCACCCCCTGCCGCAGGCGGTAGCCGCGTAGGTTGCCGGCGAGCTGCGCGACCATCGGCCTGCTAATAGAACTGTCAAGGAGAGAAGACTATGAGCTTTTGCCAAACCTGTGGAACCAGCTTGCCCGATGGGAGTGTGACCTGCACCGCGTGCGGGGCCACCCAAGGCGTGGCCGCAGCCGGCGCCGCGCCGGGCCCGATCCCTGGTGGAATTCCCGGCCCCATTCCAGGAACCATACCCGCCGCTCCCCTGCCTGCTGCCGGGCTTACCCCGAATGTTGCCGGAGCACTGGCCTACCTGGTCGGAGCCATCACGGGAATTCTGTTCCTGGTGATTGACCCCTTCAAGGCGGACCGCTTTGTGCGCTTTCACGCCTTTCAGTCGATCTTCTTCAACCTGGCCTGGATCGCCTTCTGGATCGTTTGGATGATCGTCGGGCTGATGCTGGGCGCCATTTCGCATGGGTTGTTTTTCATTATCCAGTTGCCCATCAACCTGTTGATCACGGTCGGTGGATTTTGCCTGTGGGCCTACCTGATGTACACGGCCTACCAGGGCAAGACCTTCCAGCTGCCGGTGATCGGCGCCCTGGCGGCGACCCAGGCCGGCATCGCGACGGTCGGTACCGGGCAACGGCTGTAGGGTTTTAGGCCGAACTAGGCTTGAATGGGCCGCCCACCGCTTGTTTGACCACGCGCTGAACGGGCTGCTGCTGTTGGGAATCTCCGGGCTTTAAGTGTCTGCGTGACAGGCGGGCGCCCCTGGTTCCCTGACAAATGACGGGTGCCCCACATCTCGCTCGTTTTTCGCGAGATGTGGGATTCCACTGCTCTTTCCCTCTGGCTCTCGATTCGTCCGACGCACTCAGCGGTCAACATCGGTGGTGGCCCACATCTCGCGAAAAACGAGCGAGATGTGGGCCACCCGTCATTTGTCAGCTCACCGAGACCGGCACGGAGCCGGGTTGCTTCTTGGCGGTGCCGCGAATGCCCAGGAGGCTGAGGATCGGCGCGGTGAGCATGGTGGTGACCAGCGCCATCACCACTAGCATGGTGAAGAGTGTCGGAGTAAAAGCACCTACGGTGTAAGCAATATTGAGGACGATCAGCTCCACCAGGCCCCTGGTGTTTAGCAGGGCTCCCAGGGCAATGGCGTCTCTCCAGGATTGACCCGTCCAACGGGCAGCGAGCGCAGCGCCCCCCATTTTGCCAAAGACTGCGGCCAAGAGGACCAACCCCGCCCAAAGCCACATGGCTCCATCGTTGAGCAGGTCCAACCGGGTACGCATGCCGGTGAGGGCGAAGAAGAGCGGCAGCAACAACACCGAAACCAGCATGTCGAGACGCTCGCGCAGGGCGAGCTGCCAGTGGGGCACGCGAGGGAAGCAGACACCGGCAAGAAAGGCGCCGAAGAGCGGATGGACGCCGATCTTGTCCGTGGCCGCCGCGGAGAGAAGCGCTCCGGCGACCACCACGCCCAACAGCTCCAGGGTCAACTGCGGCGTTCGGTGACGGCGGACGACATACGCGGCCAGAGGGCGGATGACGCCGATCATGAGCGCCAGATAAACGACCAGCCCGGTGAGACGGAAGAGCAATGAGGTAGGTGCATCCTCGCCGCCGATAAACGCCAGGGCGAAGGCCAACAGGCTCCAGGCCACCACGTCATCCACGGCAGCACAAAGGATGGCAGTGGTGCCCAGGGCAGTTCCCTGCAGGTTGCGCTCTTCGAGAATGCGCGCCAGCACCGGGAAGGCTGTGATGCTCATGGCGATGCCCAGAAAAAGCACAAACGGAATGCTGCCGATGCCGTGGGGCGCGAAGCGGATGCGCAGAGAATGCGCCAGCAGAGCTCCCATCCCGAAAGGCAGCAGGATACTCATCCCGCTCGCCATGATCGCGGTGGCGCGCTGGCGGACGAGATGTTCATATTCAAGTTCCATTCCGATCAGGAAGAGGAACAGCACCAGGCCGACGGTGGAGAGGGTTTCGAAGGGCCCTAGCGAACTGGGCGGAAAGAGGGTCGCCGAGAAGTGGGGGGCAAAGCGCCCAAAGACCGACGGTCCCACGAGAATGCCGCCGATGATCTCACCGATGACACGCGCCTGGCCGACTTTGAGCGCCAGCCAGCCGCAAGCCACCGTGATCAGCAACACGATCGCCATCTGGGTCAACAACAGGGTCATTGGGGAGCCATTAGCGGTTCGGATTAAGAAACTGGTCCATTACGAGCGACTCTTTCAGTCTATCGAACTTGGGACCCTATGGTCTTGCCCTGCGGAAGTCTGGACGGTAGATTACATTTGGCTGGCACCGGGCTTGTTTTGTGGTTCTGCCGGCGTCTAGGCATACGAAATCAGGGACAGCCCCATGAGCACATCCACAAGGCAGCTACCCGGCGAGACCGACCGGATTACGCGTGCCATTTTCGAACATGCGTCGGTGATCAGCCGGGAGCAGCAGTTGGAAGAGCTGGTGCGGCTGAACGCCGAGTTCGCTCGCGATCTGGCCCAGGCGCAGCATTGCAGCCTGTGGCTCGTGGACGAGGGAAAACGACAGCTCTGGACCGAGGTGGCGCGCGGAACAGCGCCGATCCGGATCCCGTTGGGTGAAGGAGCCGTGGGAAGGTGCGTCGGCGAGGACAAAGTGCTGTTGGTGAATGATGCGCTGGATGGCGATGTGAGCAGTCCCCATTGGATCACCGGGTTCGCAACCCAGCAGATGCTTTGCGTGCCGCTGCGGGTAGAGGGCCGGGTCATCGGAGCGCTGGAAGTGCTGAATAAGCCGAGCGGCTTTACCGAGGGGGACGCTGAACTGCTGGGATTGCTGGCGCACTTCGCGGCTAACGCGGTGGAGAGCAAGCGGCTGCGGCAGGAGGCCATCAAAGCCCGGATGATGGAGCATGAGCTAAGCCTGGCTATGGATGTGCAGCAGCATCTCCTGCCCCAGGAGCAGGAATGCGTGCCGGGCCTGGAATGTGTGGGCTTTTGCCGTCCGGCGAAGTCGGTGGGCGGCGACTACTACGATATGCTGCCGTTGCCGAGCGGCAGCTTCGCCTTCACGCTGGGCGATGTCTCGGGCAAAGGGGTACCGGCCGCGGTAATGATGGCCAGCATCCAGACACTGTTGCATAACCTGCTGCAGCGCGAGCCGGTAGAGGTGGCTGCTGTGGTTAGCGACTTGAACCGTACGCTCTTCGGTTGTTCGGTGCCGGATCGCTACTCTACCCTGTTCTGCGGTTTGATCTCACCCGACCGCACATCGATCACCTACGTCAATGCGGGGCACGTGCCACCCCTGTTACTACACGCGGACGGCGGGCTGACCACACTCGAAGGGGGAGGCATGCCGGTGGCCATGATTCCCTCCTGGGAGTACCAACAGTACACAGTGGAGTTGCGGCCGGACGATCTGCTGGTAGTGGTTTCCGACGGCATCATGGAAGCACGCAACCCAAACGGCGTCTTCTGGGGTGATAAGGAAGTGCCGTTCATCGTCCGCCAGCACCGGAATTCGCCGATGAAGAGCTTGCCCGCCGCGCTCTGCGCCCACGTCGACGCGTGGGCCGCAGGTGCAGAACAGTATGACGACATGACGGTGGTCGGGCTGCGGGTCCGCGGTTGACTGGTCTGCGACACGGGCCCAGAACAGCGCTGGTGCTGCTGGTATTTGCGGCCATCTTAACTGGCGGGCTGGGGGCTGGCGCGCGGGGGCAAACGCGAGCCGACATACTGCGCGGGGCGTATGGACCCTATCGCGCCAATAACGACTTGCTGTTTTATCACCTCGATGTGCGGGTCGACCCGGACAAAAAGTTCCTGCAGGGCAAGAACACAATTCGCTTCAGGATGCTCAAGGACGGCAGACGGATCCAGCTCGATCTGCATCGCGCACTGCATGTCGACAAGATCCTTTTGGGGACAGTCCGGCTCAAGTACAAGCGTGAGGAAGGAGCCGTCTTCGTCGACTTCCCCCAGACCTTGCAGGCGGGCCGCGTCTACACCATTGACTTCTACTACTCGGGCCATCCGGTGGAGACGGGCAGGTTCGGTGGAATCACCTTTCGCAAAGACCCGGCCGGCCATCCCTGGATCAACACCGCCTGCGAAGAGACCGGCGCCAGCGTGTGGTGGCCGAACAAGGACCAGTGGCGCGACGAGGTGGAGAGCATGGAGATCAGTGTGTCTGTTCCTAACGGCCTGGTCGACGTCTCGAACGGAAAGTTCGTGGGCGAAACTGACCTGGGCGATGGGTACACGCGTTGGGATTGGCTGGTGCACTACCCCATCAACAACTACGACGTCTCTATGAATATCGGCAATTATGTGCACTTCGGCGAGCGGCTGGGCGACCTGCCGCTCGATTTCTACGTGCTGCCGGAAGACAAACCCAAAGCGGAAAAGCAATTCACCCAGGCTAAAGGGATGCTGGAGATATTTGGACACTATTTCGGTGACTATCCCTTTCCTCAAGACGGCTACAAGCTGATCGAAGTGCCCTACTCCGGGATGGAGCACCAGAGCGCAGTGACCTATGGCAACCGCTTCACTAATGGCTACCTGGGGCGCGATTGGGTGGGCGGCGGCCTCAGCCTGCGATTCGACTTCATCATCATCCACGAGAGCGCGCATGAATGGTTCGGCAACAGCATTAGCGCCGCCGACCGATCGGATATGTGGATTCATGAGGGCTGGGCAACTTACCTGGAGAGCCTCTACGTGGAGTCGCGGTGGGGGCGAGCCGATGCGCTGAAGTACTTGAATTTATTAAAGACCAAGGTGAAGAACCTGCAACCGATTATCTCCGCGCGGGGGGTGAACAGCACTCCGCCGGAAGACCAGTACTTCAAGGGCGCGCTGTTTCTCAATACCCTGCGCAGCGTAGTGGACGATGACGCGCGCTGGTGGGCGCTGCTGCATGGCTTCTATCAGCAGTTCAAGTATCAGACCATCATGACCGAGGATGTGGTCGCGTACTTCAACCAGGAGACGGGTATGAATCTGACACCGGTCTTCGATCAGTACCTGCGTCACGCGTCGCTGCCGGTTCTGGATTTGCAGTGGAACCCGGGAAGCGTCCGCTACCGCTGGGAGGCCGCTGAGCCGGGATTTGCCATGCCGGTGATGGTGGGCACCAAGGAGCACTGGGAAAGGATTCACCCCACAACCGCCTGGCAGACGATGCCGACGGCCTTGGCGAAAGACGACTTTGAGGTGGCGACCGACCTGTTCTACATCACGGTGAACAAGCAATGACTCGTAACTATGTCGATTTCGTACTCAATGCGCGTGGCTGATGTCGTCGTTCATCGAGAACTGATTCTTGAAGTCGTTCTCGTATGGAAACACATGAATCATCCATGTAAAGACCACCGGCAGGAAGGTGCCACCTTCGGCGGTACAGGCCTCCCTCGTATGGATCGAACCAAACATTCCAAACTTCGGGTGATCGCCAAAATACTCCTTCACCTTGTTTTCCGGTGCGGCACAGAAGTTCGTGTGTTTGTGCCAACGCGCAATGCTCAACGGAACGCCCTGGTTCAGTTCATCTTCTGTGGCACTGTTGCGGGCGGTAAACATCACGCCTTCTAATTTGAATCTCTGCGTCGGTGTGTGGTAGTACAGCAACGAGGTCGGCCGTGTCGGATCGAAGCTCGTATCGGCCAGCTTCGCGTTGGCATCGTTGTTGAAGTGGAACTGCGGCTGATCCACCGTCGGATTCGCCTGGATGTACCCATCCTTAATCGCTTTCTTGTAGTCCTTGTACTTCTCGATCGCCGCCCGCACCTGGTCCACCAGCGCCTTCGCGCGCTCCGCGTCTCCCGGCTGCTCCGGCCGCAGGGACGTAATGCACATGTGGTTCGTCATCGCCGTCATGCTCTCGCCCATCACGCTCATGCCCTTCATGGTGTCCATCATCGTGTCGCACGGATTCCCCCACGGATCCGGCGTCGTCACCGACTCGATATGCGGGTTTATCCCCGGGCCACTCGACACCATGTTCAGCCCCTCTTGCAGGCTCATCAGCGCACTGCCGCTCAGCACCGCCAGGGCAAAGGCACCGTAGAAAGGCCAGGCCAGTACCGCTGCTCTTTTTGGTCTTTCCGCCATGCCTCTTCCCGCCATCCTTTTCCCTTCTTGCCTTCTAATGACGAGATTCTATCTCGCGGGGAAGCCGATTTCCGCAGTGGTTATGCGTGTTGACTGTAAAGTGGTCATGCGCGAAGCGGTACGTCCTGCACCTCAGGTTTCCAGATGTCTTGTCCAAATTAGTT
The DNA here is from genome assembly GCA_963787145.1 of uncultured Acidobacteriaceae bacterium. GTDB lineage: Bacteria > Acidobacteriota > Terriglobia > Terriglobales > Acidobacteriaceae > PALSA-350. The sequence goes on along the minus strand of CAWBBY010000021.1, from coordinate 231,918 downwards.
TTTTGCGGTGGTTCTAGCCATCCATCAGCGACAACATTGCATGGAAGCGCAACCCCCCACTTTGTCATCCCGACCCGGATTTCCTGTACGTGGCTCCATCCATGACTGCGTGTGCGGCTTTCAGTAAGGAAAGCCGCATGAGGTTGGCCAACGCCAACGAGCTTCACAGGAAATCCGGGTCGGGATGACAAAGTGGGGGGTTGCGCTTCCATGCAATGTTGTCGCTGATGGATGGCTAGAACGGAAATCCTCCGGCAACTTGATTTCGTACGCTCCCACCCGTCTTAGTCCTTTCCACAAGATACACGCCGAAAAACCGTACCTTCCCGCTAATTTGGACAGCTCTGAAATCTGGATAGTAGTGACAAGATTGACGAACCCGAGAAGGTGTCAAGCCGGATACCAACGAAATACGCCAAGTGTCTAAGTCGCAGCAAAGCCCTTACCCGCCAACAGGCATCTCAGTAGCGTAGAGGTGGCACATGAACGAGCAACACGTGAAAGGTGCAGTGGATAAAGTGGTCGGCAAGGCGAAGGAAGTTGCTGGGCGCGTCACAGGCAACAAGAGACTTGAAACTGAAGGCAAAGTTGACCAAGCAAAAGGGGCTGTACGCAATGCAGCCGGCGATGCCAAGGACGCCGGCAAAAAAGCCATTGACAGCATAAAGAACGCCGCCAGTAAACACTGAATCGTGGCCAATTCCACGCTGAGCCGCTCCTCTTAACTCGGAGAGCGGCTTCTCCCCTTCAGACCATCCTCGAAGCTGCGTCGGTCGAGCAGACTCTGCCGGCCAGTCACAACGCGAAACCCGAGACTATCCACTTAATGAGTTTGGTTCCTGCCCTGGGCGTTGCCCCCAGCAGGCGTGGAGAAGCGCGTTGAGGAACCAGAAGGAAGAATCGGTCCAAGGGGCTGTCAGCACCTTATACTCCTCTTTCCGCTCCTCGGTCAGGCCACCGTCAGCTTCCTCCCACACGCCGATAGCCTGCAAAGTTTCCTGCCACCACCGCGCCCACGGGCTACCGCCCCGCACTACCTCGGCAGTCGCCTCGTGGCGGATGTTTTTGAGACCGCAATTTCCGAAGTGCACGGGAAGCTTGCGCCCAAAGGTGGGGTCATACCCTCGCGCTGCCCACCACGCGCCATCCTGCCATGTGCGCTGATACCGGGCGTAGTACGGATGAGACCGGTCCACTGGAGCAATCGTGCCCCAGTCACCGTCCTCATCGACGAGCCAGCCTCCCGGTCGCAAGCACTCCACCATGCGCTGGATAGCCGTCTCTTGCTTGCCAGCCAGCCAGAACAACATCAAACGTGAGCTAACCAGATCGAACGAGGCCGGACCGAGCGTGTCTAGAGGATCGTCGAGGATGTTGTGCCGGCACACCTTAAGGTTGGGAAGATTTAGTCGTTTGAGGTAGGTAACATCTATGTCCGTCGCCACCACTTGGCCGCTGGGTCCCACTCGCTCGGCAAGCCAGACGGCCATAGAGCCACGGCCTGCGCCGACCTCAAGGCACCGCCAGCCAGGCTGGACCAGCTCACGCCGTCGACGAGAAAGGGGGTCGAAGATATCTTCCAATAGACCCAATCGATCGTCTTCAGCCTCTTGGCGTCCTCTCGCGCCGAGTCGGTATCCGGGATCGAGGGACTCCGGAACTCCGGATGTATTATGGCGTTCTGCCATGGGCAAACAATAGTAAGAGGCTTTCCTCGTGTCAACGCTTTCGTCTTGAGCGGTATGACTTCCGAATTGCCGACGTCCAGCCTTCTGGGTTATGAAGCCAAAATCTCGCTACGGACTTCCCAACCGAACCTCTACCCTACCGATTCGTCCGGAGACTCGATCCCTCACTCCAAGAACCAAGTTTGTCGCGCCCGCTCTCAGTGTGATGGTCTGTTTCGCGCTTAACGTCTTTGATGACAAGTGCGCACGCTGCTCTGGAGTCATCTTGCCGCTCAGCCGGATTGCTGACTTGTCGAGCACCTTTCCCTTTGCGTCATATTCCAGAATCGCGAAATCGATATCAATCAGGAACTGGCCCGATGCATCTTCCTCGAAGTTCACAGTCTTTGGTTCGACGCCATATTCAACCGTTGCTGATTCGCCAGACTTGGTAATCTGCGACGTAAACTGAACCGCTTGCTCGGAGGGCGCACCCAGTCGCAAAGCATCCCTGAACTGTTCGGGCGTTGGCTTCGCTTCGGCCTCCGCGGTTCGTGCATAGTAGCCGTCGCGATAGACGAGTTGGGCCTCAGGCTTGTCGACCGAGACTTGAATGCGGTGATACGCTCCCTGCCATTCCTTGTCCGGTGGCGTGTAAGCGACCGTGTAGTAAGTGTTGGCCCGGTTGAAGTCGTCGCGAAGAGCTTGGGAAATGTTGTTGTTGAATTGCGCTGTTCCACCCGTCGCCTTGGCGATCTCCAGCATCTCCTGTCGCCGCCCGGCCGACAGGTCGTCATCCATCCCCGAAACGATGGCCACATTCGCTGTATACGTCGTGTCCGCGCTCGTCACGCCGGCTATATCCGGGGCCGCTACGCCGCGCGAATCCAGCGGATAGATTGCGACCCGCGCCATCTCCAGTTCCTTGTCTGTCTTCTGCTGCATTGGAATTGGGTGGCCCCCCTTCGCGTCAGCTCCCAGACCTGGACTGTTCAAGCTGTAGCCGGCCACGCCAAAAGGCTGGCCCTGCAACGGAAATCCGCCCGAAAGCCAGTACACATTCTTCCTGCCTGGGTAAGGCGCCAACCATCGCGCTAGCGCCGAGAAACAGTCCATAGTCGTCTGCCCGCGGTTTGCCTGCCGGTCTACATCGGTATTGGCCTGGTGCGGCACCACCGTTCCGCCTAAGTCGGCGGAGGGCATGTCTGGCTCCTGACGCTCAACAATGTTTGCGGGTGTCGACGAATCAACAGGCCCCAGCCCCTTCTTCCGCAGATATCGGTAGGCCTCTCCGGCGCCATCCTGAAACGAAGTCTCAACCTTGATATGACTCGACATCGTGACCAGTGCCACAGGCTCGTGCTCCGGGAGTTGCTTCAAGAACTGCTCCAACTGACTCTGCAGCCTTCCTCGCGCTTCGTTCGGAGTGTTGTAGAGATCGATCAACAGCACGTTCCAAACGCTTTCAGCCGGAGGCTTGTTGCTGGCGACGACGGTGCCATCTGCAGAGGCCACAGTTGGGGCTACAGCAACAACCTCGCCCAATGCACTATGCTCCTCAACACTAACGATCTTCTGCGGGGTATTGTCCTCCCGCAAGACGAAGTCAGCGGAGGATAACCCCTTCACCGGCAGGCCTTTCTTATCCAGCACTGTCACATCCTCGACGACGAGGCGCGCCTCGGCTTGCAGGACCTGGGATCCTGGCACGGCTGGAGTTGTCGAGGCCGGAGTCGAAGGAGGTGCCCCGGCAGTATCCTCTGGAACCCCCGCGTAATATGCCGAATTGGTGCGCGCCAGAGTTCCCGTGCGGTTAAGTTTCACTTGCAGCGCGCGGTATTGGATCGAAGTACCATCCTCTACAGCGTCGAAGCTGATCTCGTAATACGTTTGAGCATCTGCGATGCAAAGCGAAATTTGACCGGCCAAGTCACCGCTTTGGCCCAGCACGAGTCCGCCGGAGTGTACCGCAAGCACCTGAAGCGCGAGATTTTGCGAGTCTGCGTGAGCAGGATTTTCGACGCCCTTAAGATAGGCTTGGTACAAAAAGGGATTCTGTCCACTGACTTGGGCCAAGTTCAGAGGCGCCACACTGTACAACGTGATGTGCGCCCTCCTGAGAGCTGTCGTCATATCAACGATGGAATCAAAGTATCGCCTCTGATCCTTTGCACTGACTTGGGCCGTCGACCGCGACAGCAACGGCCAGCCGGGACCTACCCAGATCAGCAATTTCCTTCCCGGCCTCGGCGCTTCATAGCTGGAGAGCATCTGCACGGCTCGCAGCGAGCGTTGTGAGCGATCTTGCGCTCCCTCCGCACCCTGAGCCGAGCCCAGCACCCTCATCGGCGTCTGTATCTTCTTTAAGTCTTCCGCTAAGGAGTTGCCGTCTTGTGAGGGCTTATTGAGCTTCACACCAGTGTCCGCCAGGAAAACGATCGATACCGGAAGCGCGAGGTGTCCGCCATTTTGTCGAAGGAATTTATCAATCCCTTCTCTCTCAATCACAACATCTTGGAACGAAGCGTTCATCGTGTCGAGCAACAGAATCGCTTCAGTCGGCGCCGGAGCGCCGCTCGCGCCTATCTCTTGAAATGACGTGACCGTCTGGAGGTGACCGTTATCAAACAAAGTCAGGTCCTGCTGTCCCAATCCGCTCACAGCATTTCCTGAAGCGTCTGTCACCTGGACATCAAGCGTGACCCGATGTTCTGACCGCCTGGTTTGCTCAACACTCTCGGGTGTCCGCGTGATTAATCCTCCAGTCGTCTGGGCCTTGACCGAGAAAGCCACGAGGGCAGTTGAAAGATAAATGAGAACCAAATGTCGGGCCAGACGCATTCGACCTCCCAGTACCGCCACTTCAGTCACGGGAGTCACTTCAGTCTTCCTCTCTTCTTTTTTGAGATTCCGCGCCGGGCCGATTGGTCACCTTCGCTTCTCGCTCTTGGAGTTGCGGCAGGAATTTCTCCAGCGCGCCGATCTTCTTGATAGCGTGGCCAGCCGCCTGTCCCTTGTTAGCACCGCGGGCATTCACGCGGTTCACTTATTTCTGATCAAGAGGATGAGCCAACTGGCAATTTTACTTGCCGGGATAATAGCTGTCTGTCCAGAAAGGCACACATTGGGACATAATTGCAACGATGGCCATGAATTGAGTGGTTGGGGAATCGCCCCCCGACGCCGCCCCCTCATCGGGGAATGGTTACCCAAGCCCAACGCGATGGACCAGGTCCGCGAATCGAGAATCGCGGCGGATCGGATCGAACTGTGGATTGGTTTTGACGAATTGGAGGATATTGGACTGCTCCCTGTAGGCTTGTTCGAGCCAATAAAAGGCCTGTTCGTTGTCGCCGAGGCCCAGGTATGCATTCACAAATGCGGCTGCGGGAACATAGCCGGCCTTCCGGCGCTGTTTCAGTTCCGCGAGCAGCCGCAGCGCGTCACCCCTCCGACCGGCGTGCGCATATGCCCGGATCAGCCCGCCGGTTACAGCGGAGCTGAGATTCGCGTCGCACAAGCCCGTAGCTCCTGGCAGTTGAATCGGCGGCGACTCAGGCGCCAATCCCAGAACTGGAGAATTCTCATGAGAATATGCGGCAAAACCCGATATGGATCCTCAGCATGATGTGGCTTTCAGCTGATCGCTGAAACAAGATCGCATTTCCGTGCTGAAATCGCCAGCGGGAGTGTTCAAAAGCGAAGTGAAGGAGCGGATTCGAGGTCAGTTCATGAGCACTGTCAGGGGAGCGGCTCCGACAGAGGGCATCGAGTTGATCAGGAAGCGGTTGCCATCGCGGGAGACCGCATATTGGAATAGTACTGTGCGCGCTGCGACGATTCGCGTCTGGAAAAGAGCGTGGGGAACGCCAGCGGCTGGTTCGTCATGCGAGGTGTCGATCGCTACGGCCATAAGCTTTTTGTCTATGGCGATATAGAAAAGTTCTTTTCCATCCGCGCGCCAGCGCGGTTGTGCGCCGCCATGATTGGATATCTGGATGCGCCTGCCCAAGCCAGGAAAACTGCCTACATACACTTCAGCGTCTTCTCCGGTGGTCCACTCAGCTCCGGTGAAGGCGATCCACTTCCCATCGGGAGAGAACTGGGCTTCCGCACCCGGTGCGTAGGCTGTCTGCGAATGGTTACGGAGGTCAAGAAAGTCCAGTTCCGGCGCACTGCCCCGAAAATTCATGTAGACCAAAAAACGCCCGTCCGCGGACCAGTCGTTGGGAATCAGAGAATCGGACGCCGCGAGTCGCTCCAGTTTGCCCGAACCATCGGTAGCCGCAACGTCGATGTACTGAGAAGTCCTACCAACATTTCCCTCGTATGCGACCCTTTTGCCGTCAGGCGAGAGGACCGGAAATACTTCCGTCCCTCCATCTGAGGCGCGGGTGCTTGTACCTCTGGCGAAATCGTAAATATGGATGTAGTGCTTGCCGTTGTGATTATCATCCGAGGAGACCGCGAGCAGAGCGTCATTGCGGGAGAGATCAGGATCGCGATAGCCGGTCGTGGGTAGGTCTTCCAGTTCTTTACCTGAACGGTCAAACCAGGAGAGCTGGGAAACGCTTTCGGTTGCCGACTGGAATACCACCACACCGTTGTCCGAGATCGAGAATCCCGCGCGGGAAAAGGCCGGCGACTCTTCCAGTTCCTGTCGCGAGACAGCTTCCGGAGGACCCGTAGTCTGCAGCCGCTTGAGATCGAACGGCTGCGCCATGAGGCTGCGGTCATGGACGTAGTAGAGGCGCGAGGACGCGACCTGTGTGTTACCGATGATCTCGGAAGAGATCAATTTGGTTTCCTGCGTACTTAGAGAACCGAGATAGATTCCCTGCTTCTGATGGGAGTCAGAGCTCCCGAGCGTGAAGTAAATAAAGTGGTCTCCGTCGGGAAGAGCGGACGGCCAAGACATCGCGGTGTTCGGCGAGCTACCACTGGTGACCCGCTGGGGTTCACCACCCGAAGCTGATACCTTCAAAAGTACTGTGGAGGACCCACCGCCGGGCGTGTTCGGAAATGCAGCGAAGATGATCGTGCCCCGATTGTTCCATGCCCCGCCAACTCCAAAGGGTGCGTCGCATAGAATCTGGACAGTGCCGCTGCTCGGATCAACGCTCTTCAGCTTGGATGCCTGGAAGAAGCCCACTTGACGACTATCCGGTGACCAGAAAGGGTACGAGGCCCCTTCCGTGCCGGTCAATTGCTGCGCAGCTCCAGCGGCCAGGGAGCGGATCCACAAAGCGGTGCCTCCATCCTGTGCGGCAGCCACGAACGCGAGTCGCCGGCCGTCAGGCGAGATAGTGAAATTGTAGGGAACGAACGAAGTAGAGAGCGGCGGAAGTAGTGAAAGGTGAAGATGCCGATCCTCTGCCGGCTGCATGCCGCGCCAATGGGTAACTCCGAGCCAGGTCGACAAGGCGATACACAGAGCCGCGACTCCCCACGCAACCCGTTCCCGGAGACGCGCCGCGGGTTCAGACGCTTTGGTGAGGCCTGCTCCTGCGGAGATCCACTTCAGCTCTCTCGACAAATCTCGCGAACTTTGCCAGCGCTCTTCAGGGTCTTTCATTAGGCAACGAAGCACCACATGTTCGAGTGCGGCCGGAGTGAGAGGTTGGGCACTGGCCATGGGCTGCGGGTCTTTCTCCAGAATGGCAGCCGATATACTGAGTCTTGATTCGCCGCTAAAAGCTCGCCTGCCCGATATCATCTCGTACAGCACACAGCCAAAGCTGAAGATGTCACTTCGGAAATCTGCTGGTCGGCCTTGAAGCGACTCCGGAGCCATATAAAGGAGTGTTCCCACGATTGCGCCGTGCTCAGTAGAGGGGCCGTACGGCAAGGTTGGGGCTGCCGCGCTCATCGTTGGGGATCCCTTTGAGGGGATCGCGGCTGGGGTGATGCCGGGTAACGTTGCGGTGACAGACTTGGATAGCCCGAAGTCCATCAGCTTTGCGCCCGACTTGGTAAGCATGATGTTGCCAGGCTTCAAATCACGATGGATTATTCCCTCGCGGTGAGCTCTGTCGAGAGCATCGGCGATCTCCACTCCCATCTTCAGGCACAGCGGCAAGGGGAGAGGACCACGACTCAATCGAACAGCGAGGGTTTCACCCTCCAAATACTCCATGACGATGAAATCGATCCCGTCCTGAGAGCCGACGTCGTACAGACAGCAAATATTGGGATGTGTGAGCAAAGAGACGGCTCGCGCCTCGCGCTCAAAGCGTTGCTTCAGATCGGGATCAGAAGAAAGGTGACTTGAAAGAATTTTGACGGCTACGTCTCGTCCAAGGCGCGTGTCCCGCGCGCGATAGACCTCCCCCATTCCACCAGCACCGAGCGGCGCGAGGATTTCGTACGGACCGAGTCTGGTGCCGCAGATCAAGGTCATAATCTGTGAATGTGGATTATATCGTCAGGCCCGGATCAAATGCGGAGGCCTTTTGGCGTTCCTGCGTGTTCCGTCCTCTCAGGAAACCTTCAAAATTGGACGAACGGTCCGTTGCATGAGCGAGTGAGACCTTTACAAACCGTAGGCGCCTCGCGGGCTGCTGCAATTTTGCGATCTATCCGGCCGGTTGATGCCGGTAAGAGTACGACTGTCGATAACCAGGATTTTCAGTTGTTGCCAACAGGCCTTACCGGCCAATCGAGTTTACTCAAACATCCTGAAAAGTCGGGGTAAGTTGCTGGCGGCTTCGGTCGAAAGAATCGAAGTATTCAGAACCATATGAACTTCAGGGGTACCGGCGGAAATGAGACGGCCCTGAATTCCCATCGGAATTGGTCCACCAGCACTCACTTTGAGCCTAGAATATCTCCCGAGGTGGATTCATGCGCTCATTTGTGGTGATAGCGGCGTTGGCCGGGTGTTCCGGTGTCTTGTTTGCTCAGGCCGCTCCGGTCAAGATGGGTCTGTGGGAGAAGACAATGACGATGGATATGGGGAATGGCACGCCCAGGAAGATAGCGGCCAAAAGCTGTATCACCCCCGAGACCTGGCAGCAAATGGTCGGGAATATGTCCAAGCAGCGGGAAGGCTGCACGGTCGACAATGTGAAGAACGCTCGCGGCTATACCTTTACCGCAACCTGCAAGACCTCCGACGGAGGGACGATGGTGACGAGCGGGAGCGAGACGATCCAGGACTCTGAGCACATAATCTCTCAATCCCATACCACCATGACGAGTCACGGTCAGAAGCGGGAGATAGAGTCGAAATCCACGAGCACGTTCTTGGGCGTCGACTGCGGCAAGGTAAAGCCGGGTGAGCCTGAAACTGAAAACAACTAACAAGGATCAGGTGACTACATCAGCGCTGGAGAATCCCTCATTACTAGCCAAAGCCCGAGCTTGTCACGACCGCATTATGGGGTTGGTCAAGCGACCCCGCTAAACTTCCGGAGATTCCCGTTTATCAGGAACCGCCATCAGACGTGAATTAAGGCGACATGAAACCCATTCACTGTGAGCTGGCGGAGGCGGTGCGCACATGCAATCAACCATTTCGCTTGAGCGCAAGAAACTCTGTTGGCCGACGTGGAAAGCAGTGACGCTTTATTACGCGATTGCGTGTGGATGGGCCTGGCTCGCCTGGTCTCCTGTCGTGCTGGGGTCAGGCGGCTTAAAGCTCATCCACCTGAATGCGTCTCTTCCGGTCTTTACATGCATAGCGACTCTCGGACCATTCTTTGGCTGCTTTCTTACTCACCGTTTGGAAACAGGCAACTGGAGAGCCGTTCACCTTTTGCCTCGAAGCCTCCTGCAATGGCTATGGTTGCTGATGGGTCCGCTTCTCCTGCTGGTGACCTATTTTGTGGTCTATCCCGCACTCATTTCGAAAGGCAGCCCTGCCCAATGGCACTGGCAGCCCGCCGTTCTGACCGGGTTGTGGGTTCCTATGTTTAATTACAACCTCTTAGGGGGGCCCCTCTTCGAGGAATTTGGCTGGCGCGGATTTCTGCAGGCTCGCTTGCAGAAAGTCATGCCCTCCTGGATCGCGGCAATCTGTGTCGGAATTCTATGGTCGGCGTGGCATGCTCCGCTCTTCCTCGCGACCTGGAGCAGTGCTTCTCCCCTGACCTACATCCTGATTGTCATCGGTCTTGCCCTGTTGATTGCGTGTGCATTCAACGCATCAGGAGGCGCGGTGCTGGTGGCAATCATGATGCATTCCGCATTCAATGCTTCGTCTCGCTTTCTCGACCCTTTTCTGAGGGACACACCAACGCATGAATATCCTTCTGGGGAAATGTTTATAGCCTTTGCATTCCTTGCGACAGCTGCCCTCGTCGTTCTCCTCACCAGGGGGCGCCTCAAGTCAGGCGCAAACCAGTCAACCAACATTACCCTTGGCTAACGTCAGTCGCCTATCGGAAATAATCGCCTACGCCGCCCAACCGGGCCTTTACGGCGGAGTGCCTGCAAAGTCGGATTTCGGTCAGTTGCCGCTGGGGACGTACGGGTCAGTGGGCGACTAAGCAAAATCCACATTTCGGTCGATGCTTAGCAGACGATACGAAAATTGGGTAGTGGGTCAGTTTGAATCTGGAGCGTCGAGCGAACTCGAATTCGCCACCTTGGCCTGATTGTTTATAGGCTTTTCCGGTTCACGCGGTTTCTGCCGGATCGCCCAAGCGAGCTGGGGCCTGGACGAACCATAGCGCGCCGCTCTAGCTCGGCGGAGATACCGCGATAGTTGAAGTGCTCTCGCAACGAGGGTGTGATTTTAAAGCACACGTAAACATATTCTAGCTTTGGTGCTGCCCCAGTTGAAAGCCGCGATGTTAAACCGACGGATCGATGAGGTAGCCAAAGCGCTTGAGGAGCATTGGGCGCAGTAAACTGCCAAATAAAATCGACACGGCTAATTGGCCTAGTAGGCGCCCTTCTACGAACCGATTTCTCAGCAGACAATCTGCTAGATCTTGGCTATCACGGCATTCGCCAGCGCGATCAGCGGCTCCCGAACGCTGGGGATCGTAACACCGTCGTTGTCCGCGCTTGCGTCGACGGTGCATATGTAGCCGTGGTAGATAAAGATGACAAAGTAGGCGCCCGGCGCGGAGGTATAGTTGGCGGCCTCGCCCACGCCGTGGAGCGTCTCGCACATCTTACCCGGTTCTGGAGCACAGAGCGCCTGGCGCTTGGCCATCATCGGTCCGATGGGCCCGAGATCAGCGATTGCGGCATAGCTGACGTAAAAACTCTTCGCCTGCCCGTTGCTGAAATTGCACCGCTGTTCCGGACCGGAGGGCGCGGACTCACCCGCGTTAACACTGCCTCCGATTACGCTCTGGACCTGAGCGGGAGTGACTAGGCTGCAGACGCTCGGCGGCGCAGCATGCGCCAAAAGGGAAGATGCGAGAAAGACAAAAAAGAGCGACATGCCGTGGCGCAAGAGAATTACCTCGATCTTGAATGTAGGAAATCGACTCTGGTCAGCCGAGCCAGTGTACCCCCTCAGCCCGCCATCGTCTTACGTTACAGGGCGAGAGTTGACTGATTGTTAACCGCAATTGCAGAATAGTTAATACCTGATGATCCTTGAGCGCAGTTCTCAGCTCTCTTAGCAGGACCGAAACGCGATCATAGACGGACTGGAGCGGGTGGGCGGATCTCCCTGAACGCTCAAAGGGTTAGGCTGTGGCTCCGAATTTGCTTTGCAGGCCGGTTTTACACCATCAACAATCGATTCCCGGTCGCGACCGCTGACTTGCTTGAACGAGACTTTCTGGATGTTTGCGACAATATCTCAATGGGCGAAGCAAACATCTCCCACTACCGCGGATTAGAGAAGATCGGCGGCGGTGGCATGGGCGTGGTCTACAAAGCCGAGGACATCGTCCTCGGCCGGCATGTCGCGCTCAAATTTCTGCCGGATAACTTTGCCAACGACAGCATGGCGCTGGAGCGTTTCCGGCGCGAGGCGCGTGCCGCTTCAGCCCTCAACCACCCCAACATCTGCACAATTTATGAGATCGCCGAAGAGGGCGGCCGCACGTTCATCGCCATGGAGTTCCTCGAGGGTGAAACACTGAAGCACTCGATCCAGGCGTGTCCGCTACCTAGCGATCAAGTGATCGCCATCGCCATCGACATCACCGACGCGCTCGAAGCTGCGCACGAGAAGGGCATCATCCATCGCGACATCAAACCGGCGAACATCTTCATCACCAAACGCGGGAATGCCAAGATTCTGGATTTTGGCCTGGCCAAGATTACGCCTGTCAAGGAACTTGCAGCCGCCGGAGCGGACTTCGATCAGCGGCAGCTGACCGATGGGCTTGGTGCCGCACTGGGAACGGCCGCTTACATGTCGCCCGAGCAGGCGTTGGGCAAGCCCCTCGACCCGCGTACCGATCTGTTTTCTTTCGGCATCGTACTCTACGAGATGTGCACCGGCCGGTCGCCCTTTTCCGGAGACACTACCGGAGAGCTCCTGATCTCGATCGTGCAGCAGGTTCCGGTCACGCCAGCTCAGCTCAATCCCGATATTCCCGCCGCCCTGGCCGGGATCATCGACCTGTGTCTCGAGAAAAACCCCGAGCACCGCTATCAGCACGCCTCGGAAATTCGCGCCGACTTGAAGCGTCTGCAACACAATCCGTCGATGGAGCCTCCCGCCCACTCTGTAGCACGTCAAACACGGACATCGGTGGGCGAACTCTCAACCTCGAGGGTGAGCAGCCCGCCGGAATCCACAAGATCAATTCTGCGCCGGCGCTGGCCGGTGACTCTCGCAGCAGTTTTTGTGGCGCTCGCCGGCGCCTTCGTCTACTTCTGGTCGCGTCCCCTGCCACCACCGAAAGTCTCGAATTATGTCCAGCTCACCCAGGACGGTGAGCCGAAGATTCTTGAGGCGACCGATGGGCTGCGCCTTTATCTCGGCATGAGAACCCCTTCCAACTGGAAGATCGCGGAAATTTCCGTCTCGGGTGGCGATCCGATTCCGATCCCCGTCCCCTCCGATGGACTGACTCCGCTCAGCCTTTCTCCAGATGGATCTAACCTTCTCGCCGTCGACTTGGCCGGGGTCCTCTGGAGTCTGCCGACACTCGGTGGTGCGCCTCATCGCCTGCCAACTACTTTTCCATTGGTCGCGTCTCAAACGGCTGTCTGGTCTCCAGACGGAAAGATGCTGGCGTACTGCCACGAGAACGACTTGTTTCTGGCAAGAAGCGATGGCGCCGAAGCCCGCAAGCTGGTCACCGTCCCGGGCCTACCTTACGACCCCCAATTTTCGCCCGATGAGACGAAGCTGAGATTCAGCTTAAGGAATCCACAGTCGGGCGACCGCGCCCTCTGGGAGGTCTCCGCACAAGGAACAAACCTGCACCCCTTGCTTCCAGGTCTGCATACCCCAGCGGACGAGGAACACGGCAAGTGGACACCGGACGGAAAGTACTTCGTCTTCCAGTCAAAGGGACAGATTTGGGTTCTTCCGGAAAAGACAGGTTTTTTTCTCAGATCCATTGGGACGCCCGTCAGATTGACTGAAAGCCCGCTCAGCCTCGATTCGCCCCTCCCCGGCAAGGACGGCAAGAAACTCTTCCTGGTGGGCCACAGGCTGTTGGGCCAACTGGTGCGTTATGACGCGAGGTCTGCAGAGTTCCTGCCCTTTCTTTCCGGAATCTCGGCGGAATTCCTTTCCTTCTCGAAGGACGGCCAATGGGTGGCATACGTCACCTATCCCGACGGCGTCCTCTGGCGAAGCAAGGTGGATGGGAGCGAGCGTCTACCCCTCAGCAATGCTGAGATGTATGCAAAGCTGCCGCGTTGGTCTCCGGACGGCAAGCGCATTGTCTTCTACGGCTGGGACCTTGAAGGCAAACTGCTGGTCGACAATCGGACCAGCATCTCAGGACAACCTTATAAGATGTACGCGGTTTCTCGCGACGGTGGGGTCCCGGAGCAATTGATGCCCAATGATCCTGATCCTCAAAGTGACCCCAACTGGTCGCCTGACGGCAGCAAGATTGTCTTCGCTGGCCGCGTGGATACGGAGTCCTCAGTGATCCGTGTGCTCGACTTGGCAAGCCACGAAATCTCCAACCTTCCAGAGTCCCAGGGATATTACTCTCCACGCTGGTCACCCGACGGACGATACATTGCGGCCATGTCGGCAAAGACCGACGGTATCTTTCTCTTCGATCTCCGGACACGAAAGTGGTCAGACCTGACACAATTGACAGCTGGCTTTCCTAACTGGTCAGCGGATGGAAGATATTTATATTTCGTGGGTCGAGCAACGAACCGGGCAGTGCTCAGGATCGGCATTCTCGACCGCAAGGTGGAAGTCGTGGCCGATCTCAAAGACTTGCCGACTACCGGGTATTGGACCGCCTCCCTGACCCTGACCCCCGACGACTCCCCGCTGCTGCTCCGCAACAACGGCACCCAGGATATCTATTCCCTCGACTGGGAAACTGCTAAGTGAATTCTTGGTTGGGACTCCGGCCTCCGGCTATATTATGACGCTGCATCTTCAGCCGGGTTCTCACGTCCTTCGCCAAACCGTTCTGTCTGGGACACTCCAGCCTCTCGGAGCTTCTCCATGAACCTGACTGGGTCCACTGCATCCATGAGGAAATGGACGCCGCTGTTCACACCTCCGCCCTCGGAAATTAGTCGGGCAACGGTGGCTGCGACAATCGCGTTCATCCAATATCCACGGCCCATCTCGAACTTTGCCTCATAACGATGCGAGACGTCCCGTGCGTTGCTGCGACCCTGAATCTCGACGACACTGAAACCGCCAATGGGCAACGACTCCGCGAGCAGAGCCTGCCGCATGCTGTGCATAGCAAAGTCTCCCGGAAATGGCAGTAGTGCTATCAACGACCCCATGACTGCTGTGCGGCGACTCGGCAAATAGGTGTACGCGCGCCCGTCGTAGTCCTTAAACCGCCCCATCAGCTCTGCCATTTCGGGAAGGCACGAGATGGAGAACAAGCGACGACCGATCGAACTCCCGATGTCCTTCTCGATTAGAACCTCGGCTAGTTTTGCACGGACCCATTCGCCATTGTGGATGTACTTCGGTCGCCGTCGACCGAACTTGCGCAGATACCAGACAATATCGCGCATCGCGCTATTTGACCACTCGCCGGAATCGCCAGAATAGATGGTGAAGGAATGAATGGCGTCAATCCGCGCCTTCGACACAGCAAGGGCGTAGGCAGGCAGCAGCTCTGTCATGCCAGGGAGCCAGCCGGCAGATACGACAAATGCCAATCCGAGATCTGAGACCTCTTGGTCATGCGGGATCATTCCTTCCCGCACGAGTGTCAAACCCGCAAGGTCGACGTAATGGCTCCGGGTTATCAATGCGGCTTGCGCAACTCTATCCTGCAGTTCGGATACCGGGCCGCCGCAGTTCACCACAACGGAACACTTTGCGCAAAATTCCTTCAGCGACCGCGGATCACGAACGTCAACACCTACCACCGTGACTGCGCCACCAAGGTCCGTTGCCATACTCCTCAAGTTGGGAACGTTGCGTCCACCGATGATGATCGCACTGTCCGTAGACCTTCGAAGCTCCTTCGCAACGGCTTTCCCAGTGCTACCTGAGCCGCCTACAACACCGAAAGTAGCGGGACGGTTCATCGACTTGTGGACACCTGCTCGACCCAGTTTAGCCTCACGACTGAGCTCAAGCGAGATATGATTGTTGCGAAATCACCGTCAGCGCGAATCGAGCGGCCGGAGTGCGAATTTTGACGTTCGGCTAGGATAACCGCCCACCCGGAAGTTACCCAAGTCGCGTGTGACGTCCGGTTAGGCGACAAACCTACCAGGGCTATGAGAATGCTTTTTCTTCGGTTTATTTGAGCGGGCGTGAGCCTGCGATGAGTATGTCTACCAGTCTCCTGGCGCTTTGCTGCCAGTCAGCGCCGGAGCCCACATGCGAGACGCCGATCAGCGCTCGAAGCAGGTCGTATGCATCCAGATCTCTTCGCAGATCGCCACTCCTCTTAGCCCGCTTCACCAGCCCATCGATCGCGGCATGGATCATGGTGCGTGAACCTTCATGAAGCCTGGACGGGCCTCCGGCAATGGTATTGAGAGCGGGCGCAATGATGTGCTTTGCCGCAATGTAATCGACCAGCAGCAGCATCCAGGCTCGAAGCGCTTCGAGAGGGGACATGGTCTCGGCGAAACGTGCCGCGGCCGCCGCCAGTTTCTCCACTTCGTTCCGGTAAACACCTTCGATCAGCTCATCCCGCGTAGGAAAATGGCGATAGAGGGTACCTGCTCCAACACCCGCCTGCTTCGCGATCTCCTCCAGGCTGGCATTGGCGCCTTGTCGGGTAAAGACTCCCTTCGCAACTTCAAGAATGCGCTCGCGGTTGCGCAGCGCGTCTGAGCGCGGTTTCCGGACGGTCGTCGAACGCTTCTTCGTCATCTCTAAAATTCTTGCAACCGGAGGCTGCCTCCGATTATCTATTAAAACGGAGGATGCCTCCGTTTTAGTCGAGGCCGCATCCTTTCGTCAATCCTAGCTCGAATGAGGTCAGGAGACATACATGCGCGTATTCGTTACCGGCGCTACCGGATTCATCGGTTCCGCCGTCGTGAAAGAACTCATCGGTGCGGGCCACCAGGTCCTCGGGATGGCGCGGTCGGATGTGGGCGCAAAGTCGCTTGAAGCCGCCGGCGCTCAGGCGCATCGAGGCGATCTGGAGGACCTGGAAAGCCTGCACAGCGGAGCAGTCGCGTCTGATGCGGTAATCCACACCGCCTTCCGGCACGACTGGTCGAGGTTTCGAGAGAGCTGCGAATTGGACAAGCGCGCCATTGATGCCATCGGCGCCGTGCTCCAGGGCTCCAGCCGTCCGTTCATCGTCAGTTCCGGAGTCGGAGTGGCTCAAGGCCGCGCCGCAACCGAAGACGATCCGCCGCTTCCTTCTTCTCCATCCCTTCCTCGGGTATCAGAGGTGACTGCTGTCGCGCTGATGGAGCGTGGAGTTCACGCCTCGGTGATGCGCCTGCCGCAGGTCCACGACACGGTAAAACAGGGTCTCGTCACTCCCCTGATCGCTGTAGCCCGCGCAAAGGGAGTCTCAGCGTACGTCGGCGAGGGGCAAAACCGCTGGCCCGCCGCGCATGTAACGGATGTCGCCCGGCTCTACCGGCTTGCCCTGGAGAAAGGCACAGCGGGGGCCCGGTACCACGCCGTCGCCGAAGAGGGTGTCCGGCTCAAAGACATCGCTGCCGCTATCGGCCGCGGCCTGAACGTGCCCGTCATTTCTATCTCGCAGGAACAGGCCGGGGAGCATTTCGGCTTCCTCGGGTTCTTCGTGGGGAGGGACCCTCTGACCTCCAGTGCGCAGACCCGTGCAAAGCTCGGATGGAACCCCACAGGCCCCTCCCTTCTCACCGATCTCGGGAACATGCGCTATTCCGAGGTCTGAAGTTAACCCACAATCACGGAGGAATCGAAATGCAAAAGACATGGTTCATCACCGGCGCCTCGCGCGGGTTCGGCCGCATCTGGGCTGAGGCTGCTCTTAAACGCGGCGATCGGGTTACAGCGACCGCCCGCAAACTGGCAGACGTAGCCGATCTCGCGGGACGTTTTGGCGACACGGTGCTGCCCCTTGCCCTCGACGTCACCGACTCCGCGCAGGTGCAGCAGGCAGTTCATCAGGCATACGCGCACTTCGGCCGGCTGGACGTCCTGGTCAACAATGCCGGCGCGAGCCTGTTCGCGGCTACAGAGGAAGCGAGCGATGAGCAGATCCGCGGCCTCTTCGATGCGAACTACTTGGGCATGGTCCGAGTGCTCCGAGCGGCTCTGCCTTTGTTGCGGAAACAAGGGAGCGGTCACATTCTCGGTGTCTCGAGCGGGCTGGGGATAACGGCATTGCCGCTCATCGGCTTCTATTGCGCTACTAAATGGGCTGTCGAAGCGCTCCACGAATCGCTCGCGCAGGAGGTGAGGGCGTTCGGGTTGAAGGTGACACTTGTTGAACCCGGAGCCTACGCAACCGACTTCGGAAAATCCTCACAGATCGCGGATGCGCTGGAACCATACGCGGAATTCCGGAAGCAGTTCCTGACGCATCTGGCGAATGTTGAACGCGGCGATCCGGAGGCGACGGCAGAAGCCATCCTGAAGCTTGTGGACGCGGAAAATCCGCCACTGCGATTGGGGCTGGGCACTTCTATTCTGCCCAGGGCCCGCGCCGCATATGCGGAGCGGCTGGAGACGTGGGAAGCGTGGGAGGACGTGTCGAATGCGGCGATGGGCGAGCCGAAGAAATCGATGGCGTGGATTGAGCAACTGGCCCATGGAACTCCGGATCAGGAATAAGGATAGGATCTATGCTTCCATTAGCGAAGCAGATGAAAGGATGAAGGCACGCGAAGTTCCCGTCAAATGACAATCGCGAAGAAGATTGCGTTGGTAACTGGCGGGAACATCCGCAATTAAGAACGAGAGACGCCGCTTCCATCTCGCACGGGGTGTCAACGAGCGCATTATCTCCAATTCACCCATTGAAAACTACAAGCGGAGAATTCCTCGACTTTCGGAGTTCCGGGCGGGTTACCGCCTACACGGAAGTAATCCCCAAAAAATGCGGTTCTGTCCGGATCGGCGACAATCCACCAGCGACGATGCAAGCAGAGAGCGCACAGATCATAATGACGATATGACAGACGAAGCAGGAAGGAACGTAGCTACAGTCCGCAAATATCTTGCTGCCCTTCAGCGCGGGGAAGCCGGAGAAAAACTGCGTGAGTTCTTCACTGAGGACGTTCGACAGGTAGAGATGCCGAATCAGCTCAACAGCCGCGGACAAGAGAGCGATCTTGAGCACATCCTTCAACGCAGCCTTCAGGGCTTACGGATCCTCCAACATCAGGAATATGAAATTGTCTCCGCAGTTGCCCAGGAAGACCGCGTAGCCGTTGAAGCGCGTTGGACTGGAACACTCGCTGTACCTCTTGGCAAAATGGAACCCGGCACAGAGATGGGAGCATCGTTCGCGATGTTCTTTCTATTTCGTGAAGGTAAGATTGCCATCCAGCGAAACTACGACTGCTTCGATCCTTTGTAGCCGAGCCGATTACTCATGAGAGCCACTTTGTGCTGGCTGCACCCTATAGCCAGCGAAAGTCGCGGTAGTGTGTCGTTGAATCTGCGGCGTTAGGGGAACTCGACTTCACGCTCTTGTTTTGATCGTCTACCGGTTTTTCGGGTTCCTGTTGCTTCTGCCGAATCCACCAAGCGAGCTCGGGCCTGGACGAACCGAAACCGCGCCCCTCCAAATCCGCGGAAATGCCGTGGTAATGGAAGTACTCTGGCAGCCCAGGTGTGCTTTTGAAGCACATGCACGTAAGTCTATCTCCAATCGTGCCTCAGCCAAGAGCCCTAATTCCAAAACTGACCCACCCAACGGGCTCCGGTCGAGTGACTCCCTTGCGGTGCTTCTCAAACTCGTCAAAGAGGCCCAGCGGCCGATGTTTGGTGGCTTTAACCGATGAGGCATTTGCTCCCCGGCAACAGCGAGAGCAGCTTGACCCCGAGATAGGTAATAACGAAAGTAGTGAATGCGATCGCTGGAATGCGCACAAACGCATTCCCGATCATGGGCGCCATGCCGGTATGAACGGCGTTGAGTACGATGATGTGCGCCAGGTACATGCCATAGCTCATGCGCGAAAGATCGTCTATCAATCGCCATAGGAGGCTGTTGCCGCGATTCGCATGAATGTTTCGGAAGAGCAGGAAGAGTCCTGCTGTCATGATCGCAACGTTCAGCGTGGTGAAGTTCCACGTCAGCTCGAGGCTCTTTACTTCGTGCTCGTAACGAAGTCTGTAGAGAAACCCTCCGGCGGTAGCGGAGTAACCCACCACAATCATGCCGATTGCGAGCCAGTCGATACGCGACGAAGGCGCCATCCAGAATCGCTTGATGTAGGCGGCCAGTACGGCATAGCCAATGAAGCCTGTGAAGTAGTAGAGGGTTGGCGTTGCATTCCAATAACACTCGCCCCATACCTCTGCGAAGAAGAGGTGAATGAAGGGCAGCGTCAATGTCACGCCCCACAGCGCCAGGAAGAGTTCCATGCTCTTGCGGCTTGCCGATACGATCCACGGCGAGAACACGGGTGCGATAAGGTAGATCGCCATCAGCATGTAGACGAACCAAAGATGGCCGACTTCGGTGCCGTAGTTGACGGGGATTTTGGCGATGTTGAGCAAGGCGGTCTGAAGAGTGATCGCTCCTTGCGCGTAGTAATAGAAGGCGTAGACTGCGCACCAGATCACGAAGGGAATCAATACGCGGGTGAAGCGCTTCCGGAAGAATTTACGCTCATCTTCGATGGGAAAAAGGAAGAATCCGGTAATCATTACGAACAGCGGCACGCAGACCCGCATGAGCGAGTTTGTCCATCCCACGGCCCAGGACCCCGCCGTGTGGAGGACGGTTCCGTTTGATGATATGTACTCGAACTCGCCGGTGTGGATCTGCATGACCATGTAAATCGCAATAACGCGCAAGAGATCGAAGCCGCGATGCCGCGTGGGGACGGGAGAAGCTGAGATTTTCAAGATATGCGGGTTCCAGTCATTTGAAGATGATAGTGAAAGCCTAGTTGCCGAAAAACGATGTAATGGGAAGCTGCGAGACAAGTTAACAGACCGCGTTGGGCCCCAATGCTAAACCAGGTGATGATAAATCGCCGAGGCGCGAATCGAGCATCTGCGAGACCGATCCTGGGATTCCGGCCTCCGGCTATCCGGAAGTAATCCCCCATGATGCGGTTCTGTCCGGATAGGCGACCAACACACCAACAACGACAAGCACCCCCGACACAGTGCTGGCGCAGGCCGTTCTAACGAGTCTTTAACCACCGCCTCCACGCATATCCTTGCCATCGAGGTAAAGCAGCCCGATACCCACCCGTAGATACTCTCCATGAGACATCGAATCTAGAAGTTTTGGACGGGCGTATGGGGCACGAACGTTGCGACGCGCGATACCAGGTTCAGTGAGTCGCCAGCGCGCAAATAGTAGTAGCCCTTGCCGTCGTGGTCCTTGCCGTCCCAGATAGCCGCGCGACGCGGGCCGTTGCAGGTCAGCGTATCGCCATGCACCGTGATCGACGTGCTCTGGTCAAGCCCGATCCCCAGCAGTTCCGGATGCTTCTTCATCACAGGCGCCAGGTCGTTCTCGCGGCCGCGCGCATCCACATGCTGATCGATAGTCGCGTTGGTGATCAGGCCGAACCCAACCTCGTGCCCAGGCGCCATCATGATGGTGTTGTCATCAGGGTTCGAGGAGCCGCGCACCATGTACGAGCCCTGAATCGTCGCACCCGCTGATCCACCCATCACTACTCCGCCACGGTCGAGCACGCCGAAGATCTCCTTCAGCGTCAGCGTGCCGAGGTACGCATCCGCTAGCCGCCATTGTCGCCCGCCTTCGAGATAAACGCCGGTTACGTCCTTCAATGGCGCCACAAACTCCGGCGAGTCGGCCACCTTAAGATCCGTCGTGTGCAGCACCGTGCACTTCATCCCGTCGAAGATCGTCGAGCAGTACGGCGGAAGCTGCTTCTCCTCTACCAGATTTCGAATTGCCGCCGTCGGGATTACTACAATGTGCGCGGTCTTGCCGCCGGCGAGCGCGATCATCCGCTGATTTTCCGGCCAGTCCGGCCCTCCGCCCGCAATGACCAGATATCCCTTCGCCGGCCCATGTGAAGGCAACGGAGCTTGCGCGACTGCACTCACTGCCAACGCAATGCCTGCCCACGCAAGCCCCGCAAGAATCCTGATCCTGGAGCCCATGCAACTGTCCTCCGTTCGCCCGCGGCCGCATTTCCCTTGGACTAATAAAATAGTCCGCGCGGATTCCGCCTGCAAAGCCGTTTGCTATAGCCGCATCCAATCGATCCCATGCAAGCACTTCGGACAGAGTAGTCACACCGGAGTGGAGGCGGACCATGCAGCGAGGGCCGAGGCACCTGCCAGTGTGCAAAGTCGAGGAACGATGCACCGGCGTTTCCGGCTACAAGGCATGAGCCATTTGATGGCCGAAGAAATACAGCCCGAGCCTAAGAAGAACAATGTTGTTGATTGCGTGCATGAGAACGGTGTTGATCGTCGAACCGGTTGCTCGGCGTACGTATCCAAGAGCGATCCCGGCGAGGAAAGCGTAGGGCAGCGCAGGTGGATAGACGTGCATCGCCGCAAACAGCACAGCCTGTACGACTAGCGCAGCCGCGAAGCGCATATGCCGGTTCAACCAAGTGAGCAGGAGACCTCGAAAGAAGACTTCCTCAAAAATCGGGACAAGCAGACAACTGCGAAGAATCGCGATTACCCATGCGGATGAACCCTGACCCTGGAGACGTTTCGCATCTGTCGCCACTGCCGTTAATTGCTTGAGCAGGTGCAGAAAGCCTCCAAAAAACAGACCCAGAAATGCATACGCAAGCGTACAGACCGCGATGAGGGCGATCAATGCTCCGATCGCGAACCCGAGATCCTTGACGCTCGTAAAGCGCAGCGCAATGGGAGGACGACTCGGTGGCCGAAACGAGTAACAGAGTACGGCCACAAGCATTGCATACACCGCAAACGTGACCATCTGCGGCATTGCCGATCCGAGCACACTGTCCATTGTCCTCAGGCCGTAGTAGCTGACAATTCCAACGCCTGCTGCCGCTCCGATACTTGCCAGAAGAGAAAGGCCGAGCCTGCGACCGCTGACCAGGACTTCCGGCTCCGAAAATGATCGCGTTCTCATATCTCCATTCGTTCTGCTTCTCCCAGCCCCAAGCGTTTCAGTTCCCTGCCATCTCCGTGAGCCAACCAGTTCAGCCTCACGCGGGATGGTTCTTGAAACGAAGCCACCACTCGACAACAATCCAGTTGATTGAAAACCCAATCCAAAATGCGACCCCGAAGAACTGGCGGGGACCAAGGTGCGTCAACCGGCTCGTAGCAAAAAAGACGCCCATCACCGGTCGAGTCGTCGCAATTCCGAGAAGGACGCCGACCGCTCTCACCAGCCAACGGGTTTTCAGCAACGGTTGGCCGCGCACTTTATAGAGCCAGGCCCGGGCGAGCGAGAACAAGAAAAGACTGTCGAAGAAAAGGACTGCGCTGCGCTCGATCCACCCGCCAACCGCGTTTACGCTCAGTGCATAGGCAGTCATGCCGACAATTCCTCCCAGCGGGAACAGCCAGCGATCCGGCCAGGTAGCACCTGAGAAGCGGTGAGAGATTGCGAACGGCGCCAGCACCACGAATGCCAACGCCGGAAGAATGTGCGCCAGCGTCAGAGCTGCGTGGGAAGCAAATATCCGATCCAGCTCGACCACTTGCGCCGGCCCGGACGGTGAAGGAAATTCAAGAGCGACAATACGTCGTATAACCACAGCGACAGCAATCAAAGTGCACGCCCAGAAGCCGACCCGGAGCCATAACGGCGGCGGAACTCGGTGAGCTGAGTTCGACTTCGCGTCTTCGCCCTTTGTGTTCCAAACCTGGTCTCGCTGTATCGACGGCATAGCGCTACTCGTTTCCCCTCTTTCGAAGATTCGCAACTGCAAAGGGTGCCGCAGTCTATGAGGACTCGCCGGTATAGGCGGCTTGCGCTATCTTCGGATTTCTCGTCAGTGCTACAGCGACACAAACCATCCAGATGAAGCCCACGAATCTGGTAATGGGAATGAAAAAGTTTGCCGGATATGCAATGAGACTGAACCAGGAGAGTTCTCCTGTTATGGCAAGAAGCATTCCAAGTGCTACCACCCATCGCGGGAGAAGCCGCATGAAGTAGCTTGTGACCGATACTCCCGCAGCCAGCAAACCGAAGCCCACCGCGAAACTAACTCCGCCGAGCAGGAAGCTGAGAAAATCGACCGCTTTCACGACTGGCGCTGAGGCCGATACTTCAGGCACAGACAGCACCCAGCCTGTGACGCCGGAGAGCAGCAGCGCGATCGTGGCAGTCAAGCCGCCGAGGAGAGCGATGTTCGTACCGGCCGCGCGCACGCCCATAAAGCGCAAGCGGCTGACGATTGTCACTGCGAAAATCCCAAAAGGCACCGCAGAGCCAAACAGGAAGAGATTACTCACGCGCACAGCGGTAGGAGTTTTTTCAAAAAAGGAGCGCAAGTCCTCGGCGGACGCGAAGGGGGTTACATAAAGCGCCCCGTGTCGGAGCGTCGCTGCTGCTACCAGACCGGCCACGAAAACGAAAATGTGTACGATCGCCAGCAGAATCAGGGATGGACCACGGAATCGAGGAATCGCTTTTGTCATGTAATCATTTATATAGTAAACGATTATGCCATGCAATAATTATTTCAAGATGAATCACAATGAGGCAGGAAAAGGTCAACCGGCGTTCCTCCTGGCGCAGCTTGGAGCGCATGCCGCGGCGCAATTTGCCGAAAGATTGGGAGTTCTCGAGATCACGCCCCCGGATGCAGGAATCCTGCGGCTACTGCGCGTTGCCGCTGGACTGAGCCAGCAGGAACTCGCAGCGAAGCTACAGATTCATCCGAGCCGGATGGTGGCGATTTTGGACAATCTTGAGAAACGCGAGCTCGTGGAGCGGAGAGCAAACCCGGATGACCGGCGCTTGTATTCCCTTCATCTGACAAAAGCCGGCGGAGAAGTCTTGGAAAGGATTGGCAAGGTGGCGCGGGAGCACCAGGATGCTCTCCTCTCCGCTCTTACCAGGGAAGAGCGCGAGGTGCTGAGCACGCTATTGCTTAGAGTCGCCGACCAACAGGGACTTGTTCGAGGAGTTCATCCGGGATATCAGCGACTGGGAAGCCCCAAACGTTCTGAGGCCAATGATGCACAAAGCGATGCTCCTCCCGCTGGACAAATTCGAGGCCGCTGACCCTCTCAACTGAGATCTGCTGCAAACAGTAACGGCGCCCGGGGTTTCCAGGGCGCCGCTATTGTTCCGCCCGGATCGTCAGGCGGAGGCCGGGGTTAGAAGAGGATCTTCAGCGAAAACTGCACGTTGAAGGGCTCGCCCGGGCCGATGCCGGGATTACCGAGAAACGCTCCGATCGTCGAGCCGATCTCACCGGCTTCGCCGGCGAACGGCCAACCCGCAGGCGCCAGGTTGGTGTGATTGAAGATGTTGAACAAATCGGCGCGGAATAGAGCGCTGACCCGGTCGTGAATGGGGGTGTTCTTCAGCACCGCAAGATCGACGGACTCATAGCCGGGGTTGTAGTTCTGGCCGCGGCGGGTGGGCGAATAGGTGCCCAGCGGCGCATCGACGAACGCGGTTGGGCTCAACCACTGCACCGCGCCGTTCACGATTGCGTGCGAAACCCCTGCTGAAGGATTGGCCACTACCTGCACCGCGCGGTCAGCCCCCTCTCCGTTGCCGCTGGGATTGGCCTCCGAGATTACGGTGTACGCCGTTCCGCCGTGCAAGGCGAAGCCGGAGCTCAACTCCCATCCCTTGGTAAGCCGGTTTGGGCTGCGGAAGGCTGGAACTGCGTAGTCGAGGTAGCCGCTGACCGTATAAGGTTCTAAACAAATTCCGACTTTCCATTGCGCCTATCCTCCAAAAATGCAGGTTGTCTGCTGCTGTTGCGCGCCAGGGTAAGAACGAAAACACAGCGGGTTGCTTGGGAGCGCGCCAGAGTCTTTCTTAGTTAACGGATCTTAGGAGCTTCGCCTTCGCGGGGCGTAGATTTAAGTGACATCGCTTACTGCGAGCATGCGAATTGGACCGTGACTCGCGGACGGAGAGCAGCCTGCTGGAAATGTTCATGGCGCATCCTCGGGGGGACAAAATAAGCGACAAGGATTCAGAGCCCAGGCCCGACGATTATTGATAAGGGAATGTAACACGCAGTCGGGAATCCGAGATTACTATTTCGCTGTTGCGACCGCCTTTGCGGTCGCTAAGTCTACCTTTCCGTTTGTGAACTGAGGGTGTACATATTCTTTTCCATCGACCTCGTTCCCTCACAAAGGACGGGTGCCCCATATCTCGCTCGTTCTTCGCGAGATGTGGGATTCCACTACCCTTTCCCTCTGACTCTCTACTCCAGTGACGCACTTAGCGGTAAACATCGGTGGTATCCCACATCTCGCGAAAAACGAGCGAGATATGGGGCACCCGTCCTTTGTGAGGGAATGAGAGCCTATGAGGCTGACTGCCCTAGCCGTTGAGGGTTTCCAGGAGCTTGTTTACGCAAAAGCGCGCCGGTTGCGCCCCTGTTCGAACCGCTGCGGCGCGGAGGGAGGGGTGTAGTCGGGACATTAGCCGTGTTAGTAGGTCGGATACAAAACGACTAAGGTTACGTTTCGTCTGTGCCCTAAGTCTCCGCTACTGCCGCCGGTCACTCCATAATGACTATGTCAACAACTGAACCTGGCTGCCTCTCTAAACTAATCTGCGTTTTTACAGAACGGTCGCCTGGTTCTTCTGGTTCTTCATATTTCTTGAAGGGGATAATGGCTTTAGGAGTGTGCCGATGCTCAAAGAAAGTAGTGTGGCTACCCGGCTCCAGCGCGGGATTTGAACCGGGCCCGGAGATTCTATTCCGACAAGTTAGGCTTGGAGCCGATAGAGCAAAGAGCCGGTGGCCTTCGCTACCGTACCGGCAACACGTTCTTCGTTTTGTTTGCATCTGCAGGAGAAGCATCGGGCAGCCACACCCAGATGGGCTGGGAGGTTGAAGATATCGAAGCCACGGTAGCAGCGCTCAAGGCGCGTGGCGTGGTTTTCGAAGAATACGATCTCCCCGGCCTCAAGACCGTAAATGGAATTGCGGAGATCGCAGGAAATTACCCCAGCAAGGGAGTTGGTGAGAAAGGCTCGTGGTTCAAAGATAGTGAGGGCAATCTCCTCGGCATTGGTCAACCTTTGCGCTAAGGTCCCTTTGATGCCAACTCTGTACACCCTCAGTAGACTGCTTCGATAGGAAAACCAATGCGCGTTTCCATGCAAGTTCCGAGGCGACAACATGCCTGAAGAGTCTCGTTTAGTAAGTTACCAATCCAGAAGGCCACCGCCTGGCAAGTTACCCCGTTTTTCAAGCACAATGATCCCGATTCGCCCATCCGCCGCACTCACAGTCAATGGGTACCCCCAGGTCAGTTGCGCGCCCAGGCTCATGTGCACAAATTTCTATTTTATTTTTTGGGTTCTAAAATTCTACGTTTTTTCAAATTTGACCGCGCCAGTCATCGACCCTACAACTTGACCGTGACGCTTCGCGGGCTGTGTATGCTTAGGATCGTCTGTCTTTCACCCCGAACGGCGCGATCCCGCGTCTTAGCGCGATACACTCAGGGCCAGATGTCGTCCACCCGCCCCGGTGCTTCAAACACTCCTTTGGGGAAGAGCTATATGAATCCTTTGCAAATGGCCTTGATCTTCGCTGCCTCCGCGTTTTTCTGGGGAACGACTCGGTTGCTTTCCCAGGAACTGAACGGCAACTTTGCGCGTGATCCCGCGCAAGCAGTCGATACACAATACACTGACCAGATTCGCAAATACACGACCGATCCGTCCTTCAACTCTGCCCTGGTGGATTACCTTCCAGCTTCCAGAACAGTCCCTACACCCGCCAGAGTGCTGGGTGGCATTGCAGGAGCCCCCGACATGCTCCCCTATGCGGAAGATGTGTACAAATATTTCCGCATGCTGGAATCGAATAGTCCGCGGGTCAAGGTCTTCACCATTGGTCACTCAGAGGAAGGGCGCGAGATGATCGCTGCGGCGATCGCCGACCCCGAGCTTCTGGCGGGAGCAAAGGAGAACAGCGCGCGCCTGGCAAAGCTTGCCGACCCACGAACGATTGGCCTGGACGATGATCAAGCGCGCGGACTGTTGGACCGGTCGTACCCGGTTTACTACGTTACCGGCACCATACACTCTCCCGAGACGGGCGCTCCCACCGCACTGATGGAACTCGCTTATCGTCTGGCCGTGGACAATGCGCCGTACATCAAATTCATTCGTTCGCACATGATCGTGCTGATCACCCCAGTGGTCGAAGTCGACGGGCGGGACCGCATGGTCGATATTTATAAATGGCACAAAGCCCATCCGGGAGAGGATTGGGGTCGACTTCCCTACTGGGGACACTATGTCGCGCATGACAACAACCGCGACGCCATGGCAATGACACTGGATCTTACCCGGAACGTCCTCGACACCTACCTTGATTGGCATGCACAGGTGCTGCATGATTTGCACGAGTCGGTTCCGTTTCTTTACGACAACACAGTGGGGGATGGCCCGTTCAACGCGTGGGTCGATCCGACGCTGGCCGACGAATGGGCGGAACTGGGCTGGAACAATGTTGCCCAGATGACGAGCCTGGGCATGCCGGGGGTCTTCACGCACGGTGACTTCGATACCTGGAGCCCAGGCTATTTGATGTTCCTGGCCGGCATGCACAACGGTATTAGCCGGCTCTACGAGACCTTCGGTAACGGTGGGGCCGACACGGAGAAGCGTATTCTCAAACCGGAACAGTATTCGCGCACATGGTACCGCCAAAGTCCTCCGTTGCCTATCGTCACCTGGTCGCAGCGCGACAATAACAATTACGAAGAAAGCGCCCTGCTTACCACTCTCTCGTACTTCTCCCACAACACGCATCATTTCCTGGAAAACTACTACATAAAAAGCAAGCGTTCCGTACAGAAGCCTTCGCTTGAGGGGCCCGCCGCTTATGTTATGCCGGCCGACCTCGCCGACACCAATCGCGAGATCGAGCTGCTCAAGGTATTGAAGCGTCAGCACGTAGAGATACAGTCCCTCTCCGCTCCAGCCACTTGCACAATCCCTCCGGAAAAACGGGGAGACAAGCCAGGGCAGGAGACGTTTCCAAGCGGTAGCATCGTTGTGCGCATGGATCAGCCCTATTCCCAGGGTTGCGGACGCTCTGCTCGACCGTCAGTTTTGGGCGGCCGACGACCCGCAGAAGCACCCATACGACGACACCGGATGGTCATTCAGTCAGCTCTTCAATGTGAAGACCGTGCGGGTGGTTGATCCGGCGATCCTCAAATCCAGCATGACTCCGCTGGACGATCCAACCACACTTGCCGGCAAGCTGTCGGGCAGCGGTACGGTGCTGGCCGTCACCAACAGCGGCCAGGTCTCACTCCTGCCGCTGGTATACAAATTCAAAGGCGCGAACTTCCAGGTCGTTGAAAAGCCCTTCGATGCCGACGGCAAACATTTCGCGGCTGGCTCGCTGCTCATCACCGGAGCCCAGGATGACAAAGTCGCCGATACTCTGCACGGTTTATCCCTCGATGCTTCGCGTCTCAGAGCATCGCCTGCCGTGCCGGCCCACCCGGTCACCGCTCCACGCATTGCTTTCATGCATACGTGGCTTGCTACTCAGACTGAAGGCTGGTGGCGCTATGCCTTCGATACCACGGGCGTTCCCTTCGCTTACCTAAGCACGCAGACGGTGGCGAAAGAAGAAGATCTGCGCGCCAAGTACGACGTCATCGTTTTCGCTCCGGTATACCACGCTTCCATGCTGGAGATCCTTAACGGTATTCCGGCGTGGAACAATGCGATGCCCTGGCAGGAATCTGAGCTGACACCAAACCTGGGCGTGATCGATAGCACACCCGATATACGGCCGGGGCTCGGTTACGAGGGTCTGGCTCACCTTAGAAAGTTCGTAGACCAGGGTGGGTTGCTCATCACCTGCGAAGATACTGCCCAGTTCGCGATCGACACAGGCCTTGCCCCAGGCGTCAGTGTCGCTCCGCTTGGCGATGCCCGAGTGGTCGGCTCTGTGCTCAACACGATATTCGTCGCACCCGACAATCCCGTTGCCTTTGGCTACGGGCAAGGTGTTCCTGTGATGAGCGCTAGCGGCATGGCATTCAATGTCAGCAATACCCTCGCTCGCTCCACTGGCCGTGTTTTGATGGACCCCTATGCGGAGCGGCCGACCGGGCGCGGAAGCGTCGACGATAGCGACGAGCCCCAGGGCCGAAAAATCACGCTACCGGAGCCACTCGTCAAGCAGCAGCCATGGGAGCCAAAGCATCTTAACGAGGAAGAGACCCGTAACAACCCACAGGTCATTCCGGTGCAATATAGGCCAGATGTAATTCTGCGCTTCACGGATGCGAAGACCCTGCTGCTCTCAGGCCTTCTTGACAAGGCCACATCGATTGCCGAGCACGCTGTCGTTGTGGATGCGCACGTGGGACAAGGAAACGTACTGTTGTTTGGCAACAACCCGGTATACCGCGGCGAGACAATCGGCACCTACGCTTTGGTATTCAACGCGATCCTTAACTACCAACAGCTGGCGCACCAGCCCACAACTCCAGAGAGGCACTAGCTTCCTTGAGCCGCTAATCCTGACCCTCGTACTGGTCAATTTTGGTCACTGGGCGTGATCAATGAAGATCAGGCCCGGCGCCCAGAGACAACCAGAGCCTGGCAGGAATGTGCGACGATGACCGGGATTGTCACAATTAGAGCGGCAGGCCCGATATTGGCTTATGTACCCACTAAGCTCATCGAATTCGAAACGTGAAAGTCTCGAATTGACCGTCCCGGCGCGCAGCGGGCCTGTCCGGCAGGACAGCCTTTGCCTTGCGCCCCCCAACCTAACGGGTCTATCGCAGGATGGGTACGCCGCCGAGGCCGCTTTCGATGCGTGCCTTCCACTCGGCCGGCCCGGTCTGGTGGACCGAGGTGCCCTTGGTATCGACCGCGACCGTGACCGGCATGTCGACCACCTCGAACTCGTAGATTGCTTCCATCCCGAGGTCTTCGAACGCGAGAACGCGCGAGTGCTTGATCGCCTTGGAGACCAGGTAGGCGGCGCCGCCGACGGCCATCAGGTAGACGGCCTCGAACTCCTTGATCGCCGCGATGGCTTCGGGGCCGCGCTCGGCCTTGCCAATCATGCCCAGCAGGCCGGTCTTGGCAAGCATCTGGCGGGTGAACTTGTCCATCCGCGTGGCCGTAGTTGGGCCGGCTGGTCCGACCGCCTCGTCGCGCACGGCATCGACAGGGCCAACGTAGTAGATGAAGCGGCCTTTGAAGTCGACGGGAAGCTTCTCGCCGCGGTTCAGCATGTCGGACATGCGCTTGTGCGCGGCGTCGCGGCCAGTCAGCAGCTTGCCTGACAGCAGCACCACCTCGCCCGGCCTCCAAGTCTTCACATCCTCATGTATGACGGTGTCGAGGTTAACGCGGCGTGCGGTCTGAACATCGTAGACGAGCTGTGGCCAGGCGTCGATCGACGGCGGGTCGGTCATCACCGGGCCTGAGCCGTCGAGGCGTATGTGCAGGTGCCGGGTGGCCGCGCAGTTCGGAATCATCGCGATCGGCAGGTTGGCCGCGTGGGTAGGAAAGTCCTTGATCTTGACGTCGAGCACGGTGGCCAGGCCGCCCAGCCCCTGCGCGCCGATGCCGAGCTGGTTCACCTTTTGGTAGAGCTCGATGCGCAGCGACTCGATGTTGGTCTTGGGGCCGCGCGCGATCAGCTCCTGCATGTCGATGGGGTCCATCAGGGACTCTTTCGCCATCACCATCGCCTTCTCGGCGGTGCCTCCGATGCCGATGCCGAGCATGCCGGGCGGACACCAGCCGGCGCCCATACCGGGCAGCGTCTTCAGCACCCAGTCGACCACCGAATCGGAGGGGTTGAGCATGGCGAAGCGGCTCTTGGCCTCCGAGCCGCCGCCCTTTGCGGCCACTGTTACATCGACGGCATCGCCTTCGACCAGTTCGACCACCACCATCGCGGGGGTGTTGTCGCCGGTGTTGCGGCGGGTGAATGCGGGGTCGCGGAGCAGGCTCGGGCGCAGCGTGTTGTCGGGATCCTTCCAGGCGCGGCGAACGCCTTCATCGACCATCTGTTGCATGGTCATCATGCCGTGCTCGGCCGAGGGCTCCCACTGGACGGTCATGCCGACCTTGACGAAGGCGGTGACGATGCCGGTGTCCTGGCAGATGGGCCGGTGGCCCTCGAAGCACAGGCGCGAGTTGATGAGGATCTGCGCCATCGCGTCCTTTGCGGCGTGGCTCTGTTCGAGCTCGTAGGCGCGGGCGAGGTTCGTGATGTAGTCGACCGGATGGTAGAAGCTGATGTACTGGAGCGCGTCCGCTACGCTCTGAATGAGATCGTCCTGCTTGATGATGGCCATAATTTATCGAGTCCGAGGCTGGTTCTGAGTTCAAGGAACAGTATTCCCGTAAACATCAGAATAGCGCGCTCGAGATGCGTTCGCGCGAACAGGGAAAACTTGGGGTCTGGTCCCCGAGTTCCCTTCCCGAGTTTCCGTGCGGGGACTTCGTCGAGACTCCACGACGTCCAATACATCCTAACTTCCGCATTGGCGCCAACTCGGGAGTCAGGATGTCCGGAACAAGTCCTTCTCAATTTGCGTAGGAAAAACATGAGACGATGCTGGCCGATTTTCCTGGTTTGGCTAGCCTGCGGCATTTCCTTGCTTTTCCATTCTCACCGACTGGCAGCACAGCGTGTGCATGCAGCAGAGGGCGTTTCCGAACAGATGTTTGTCCAGATCGGCGGCATCCCGCAATGGATCACAATCAAAGGCAAAGATCGCAACAATCCGGTTGTGCTCTTTCTGCATGGCGGACCTGGAGACGCGCTGAGCCCGTACGCCGATTCCATGTACGCAGGATGGGACAAATCCTTCACGCTGGTGCAATGGGACCAGCGTGGTGCTGGCAGAACCTTCACGAAGGATGGCCCCTCGATCGAGCCGACGATGACTGTCGAGCGCATGGCCCAGGATGGCGTCGAAGTTGCCGAATTCCTGACCCGGCATCTTCATCAGAAGAAGATCATTATTCTCGGTGGTTCCTGGGGTTCCATCCTCGGTGTTTACATGGCCCACGCAAGACCGGACCTCTTCTACGCTTATGTGGGCTCTGCCCAGATGGTGAATTGGCAGGAGGATTTGTCTGCCGGTTACGCGCGTGTGCTTGGCATGGCGCGTGCAGCCGGCAATCCGCAGGCAATCACCGCGTTGACCGCAATTGGCCCTCCGCCGTGGCATTCACTTGCCAACTGGCCTGTGTATCGGAGGTGGGAAAGAATTTACCAAGCGAAGCTGGTGACCGCCCCTCCAAATCCCGCGACAATCAGTCCCGAATACGCCTCGCCCGAAGACCAGGCTCGGTATGCCGAAGCAGATGATTTCTCCTTCATGCGTTTCTGGGGGGAAACCTTGTCTGGGCCGCTCACGAAGGTCGATCTCCCAGCCCTCGGGAAGACGTTTGCAATTCCATTTTTCATCATCCAAGGCCAGGAAGACCTGACCGCTGCTCCGGAATTGGCCAAGGCCTACTTCGACAGCATTAAGGCGCCGGGGAAGCAGTTCTATCTAGTTCCGGGCACGGGTCATGAAGACTCCGCGACCTCATTGGCTTTGACCCTGAGGGTGCTTATTGAACAGGTGCGGCCTCTCACCCTGACATCGCCTGTCGGTTCATCATCCAACTAATGGCTCATCGGTAGCCCTATCTAATACCCGGAGAGGCAGCCGATCAGTATCCGGACGTCGGCGTGTAATGAGGTTTCGGAAACTGTGACATAGCTCCGTGCGGTCGACGGGCAGTCCGGAAGTGATCCTCCCCGGTCCGTGAGAAGCCGGCTTTTCAGTAACTTTCCCTAGCTGGATGGTCGGGGGGAAGCAAATACCGTAAACCGCCTGGTTCTTTCGGTTCTTCATATTTCTTGAAGGGGATAATGGCTTTAGGAGTGTTCCGATGCTCAAAGAAAGTAGTGTGGCTACCCGGCTCCCAGCGCGGGATTTGAACCGGGCCCGGAAATTCTATTCCGACAAGTTAGGCTTGGAGCCGATAGAGCAAAGAGCCGGTGGCCTTCGCTACCGTAGCGGCAACACGTTCTTCGTTTTGTTTGCATCTGCAGGAGAAGCATCGGGCAGCCACACCCAGATGGGCTGGGAGGTTGAAGATATCGAAGCCACGGTAGCAGCGCTCAAGGCGCGTGGCGTGGTTTTCGAAGAATACGATCTCCAGGGCCTCAAAACCGTAAATGGAATTGCGGAGATCGCAGGAAATTACCCCAGCAAGGGAGTTGGTGAGAAAGGCTCGTGGTTCAAAGATAGTGAGGGCAATCTCCTCAGCATTGGCCAACCTTTGCGGTAAGGCCCCGTTGATGCCAACTCTGTACAACCCCAGTAGACTGCTTCGAGTTTACGAAGATCTTGTGCGCCGACGCAGGATTCCCCACGCCGCGTTTGGCAATTCGATAGGGGACCGGGAGATGCTTGAGTACACGAAGTCCGGAGACGGGGAACGACTGGCGATGCTGGTGCTGCATGACGACCAGGATCGCGAGTATGCTTACGGTCCTGCCCTGGGGTTACCAGATAGTAAGGTAGGAGCATTTACGCAGGCACTGTACGACGAAGCGAAAGCGAAGGGATGGCCGGTGATCAGCATGAAGAGAGACTGGAAGCGGATTTTCGCATTTGAGGCGTAAGCATTCTCAGGGAGTTTCGGGACACAGGGAGTTTCGGGACACAGGGAGTTTCGGGCGGAACTCGGGGACGGGACGGGACGTCTCCTAATCACTAAACGTCTGACAAACGGTTTTAGCTCGTGCTCTCTGATTCCGCCTATCCCCAGAGCATTAGGTTAACTTTCCGTCCCGGTCCCCAAGTTCCCCGTCCCCAAGTCCCCCCCGCTACGCGCATCCAACCGCGCGCCACCAGGCTCAGGCCATGCAGCGTCTGGAGACCTGGGTGGCCGATCAGCGAGGGTGACACTGTGGACGGATCGGGCGCATCCTGTCCGGCATGGGGACCAGACCTATCCTGCTAGGTGAGCAGAATCACACAGCCAGGAGGATTACCTTTCGTTTAAATCTGCCCGGATACGCCCTCTAAAGAGCGACTGCGGGAACTTAACCACCACTGACCACCTATAAAATGCTACTTTGGATTCCCGTGGTCACGTACCAGGCGGCCGTCCCATTGTGGGGGTTGGGAAATGCAAGTCGAGATGGAGCGCGATCGCACGCCTTGGTCTGGCGTCGGGAAGCTTTCGTCGGGGTCATACGGGAAGGTGATCAATGAAGGTTTCGAATCAGGAACAAACTCTCTATTTTACCGAGGAGAACTCTACCGAAGCCGTGCTGGCGCGAATGAACAATTGCTCCGACCCGCGGTTTCGCCAGATCATGACCTCGGTGATTACGCACCTGCACGCCGCGGTAAAGGAAATTGAGCCCACGAAGGAAGAGTGGTTTGACGCCATCCGATTCCTGACCTGGGCTGGGCAAATATGCACCAACCGCCGTCAAGAATGGATCCTGCTGTCCGACGTCCTTGGTGTATCCATGCTGGTTGACGCCATTAACAACAGAAAGCCGTCTGGCGCGACTGAATCGACCGTGCTCGGCCCATTCTATGTGGCCTCGGCGCCCGAGCGCGCCCTGGGCGACAATATATCTCTGGATGGCATGGGAATGCCGCTTGCGGTTTCGGGACGCGTCACCGACATCAACGGCAGCCCCATCGCCGGTGCCGCCCTGGATGTCTGGATGACCAACGAGGACGGCTTCTATGATATTCAGCAGCCGGAAATCCAGCCCGAAATGAACTTGCGAGGCATTTTCCATACGAACGACGACGGCCGCTACTGGTTCCGGTCGGCTCGCCCCCGCTATTACCCCATCCCAAAAGACGGCCCGGTTGGACGCTTTCTCGACTTGTCGGGCCGCCACAATTTCCGGCCCGCGCACCTTCACTTCATCGTAAGCGCCCCGCGGCACGCGAGTGTAACCACCCATTACTTTGACCGAAAGAGTCCTTATCTTGATTCCGATACGGTTTTTGGCGTCAAGGAATCCCTGATTCTCGACTTCGAAGACCATGACGACCCCGGGAGGGCTGCTGAACTCGGTGTCGGCAATCCTTTCGCCACGGCTACCATGGATTTCGTCCTCGTACCAACACGCTAAGGGGAAGTTACCTGCCTGCCACATATGGCTTACAGCACAGCGCCGTATCGAGGATGCTTCCGTCAGTGGTGCATCTCAGTCACGAGCACAGCTGAAGTTTGACGAATCATCAACGGATGCTCCCTGTGCTCCTATGAATTTAGGAAAGGCTGGGTAGACGCACATGGGCCGTGAGCGATGCGAACCCGCATTCCCATCAACGGTGACGAGGCTTCCTGGAGCTTTGCCGCTATCGACCCAGGAATCCAGTACCCCGAGGCCATCGTACGTGGCAGTGAAGATCCCGCGGCCGTGACCCATCCCGGGCACCATGTAGAACCGGAGGAAGGAATCTAGAGCGGGTTGACCAAAGATCGAGACCTGACGATTGTAGTAACTGATCGAGTTATACGGGCTGATCAGATCGTCAATCGTTCCGTGCACCAGAAGCATCTTTCCGCCCTTATCCTTGAAGGGTCTCAGGCTAGCGCT
Source organism: uncultured Acidobacteriaceae bacterium (assembly GCA_963787145.1). Classification (GTDB taxonomy): domain Bacteria; phylum Acidobacteriota; class Terriglobia; order Terriglobales; family Acidobacteriaceae; genus PALSA-350. The sequence goes on along the minus strand of CAWBBY010000021.1, from coordinate 195,796 downwards.
CGTTATATCAACCTCTTCAGCCGAACGCTGCACCTGGGACTTCCACGCGGCAGCTTGGAAGGTAAGTGGGTCGAACTTGGGATCTCGCGTGATGAAGTATTTAGTCACTCCCGAAGCGACCAGGTACTGAAATGCCTCCTTGCCAGACGGAGGCGAAGACGGTTGCGGAGCTGCTCCAAACGAAGCCATTTTGAATAACGCTCCTTCAAGGATAGGCCAGCGTGGAAACGAATCCATGCCTCCTACGGAGTATCCTGGGCGGTAAGGGGAATTGATAGTCCCTATGGTGGCGATCTGTGCATCCGAGAGGCAGCTATCGCCCGCGTCCGTTCCTTCGGCACAGTGCAACGTCGAGCGGACAGTATCAAGAGTGAAAGCGCGATTGCACGCCGAAATGTCGCTGATGATGCCATCCTCTGCGCCGTCGAGCTTGTCGCAAGCCGCATAGACGGCATCAGTCAATAGCTTTACTTTCGCCGGGTTTAGCCAGCCCTTTCCCCCGTTGTCGTAAAGTGCCTTGGCTATCGGAACTCCAGATAATTGCAGAAGTGTGAGATCGTAGGCCGGATAGTTAGCCACCACCCCGTCATAGTCTGCGGGGTAGAGAGCGGCAGCTACAAGGGCTTCATGACCCCCTTGCGACCCTCCGATGAAGTAGGATCGCTTCGGTGTGCGCTTATAATAGGACTTCACCAGGAACATCGCGGCATCATGTGTTTTCTTTATGGAAAGCTGGCCGAAATTCAGTCGTGACTCGTCATTCAGAGCAAACGATCCATCGAAGCCCATTGCGCTCTTATGCCCGCTGTCGCTTCCGAGGGTGACATATCCGGCGGCTAATGGCGTCGGCTCCCCAGCAGGCTCACTAGGATAGGGTGTGAGGCCCGTGACTAGCCTGCCGTCATAGGCTCCGCCGCCCAGCTGCAGCGTCCGTCCGTTCCAACCGGAAGGCAAATTCACTTCAAATTCGATATCGGGAGCTTTCTGGTCGATAGGTTTAATAAGACCGATAACCCTACAAAACTCGCCGTTCTTATTTTCTGGCGCATCATTCGCGATAAATGCTGCAGATTCAATGACAGCACCTTTCGTTGGCTTGCCAATGTCAGACGCAGGAATTGTCAATGTACCGAGTGCCATGCATTGCGCATCACTAGAAGGAGCCGCTTGGGACGCAGCGCATCGAAGCGTTGTCCCCAGGAAAGTTGCAACACATGCAATTGTTAAGAGAATCTTTTTCAAAGGTTCCAAATCTCCGAACACTGCGTACCGGATGTTAACTCCTCGAAATTTATCCCGAGTTTTCATTCAATTCTGAGCCATCCGGACAACGGGCTTTACGCCTATCCCGGACTCCGGGAGAACTCGGGGACGGACGGGACGTCTACTCATCAAACGACTGGCGAACAATTTTAGCTGACGTTTCCCGATTTCGAGAGTCCCCAGATCATCTGGGTAACTCCCCCGCCCGTCCCCGAGTTCCCCCCGCCGGAATAGATCATTCATGGTCAATGTGAGAGGCACCATCGAAGCGAAATCTTGCGCTGCTTGGTTATTGAGCAACCGCGCCGTTAGGGCGTGATCCCCAATGTTCAGCCGTATCTTCATAGGTCCCTTCCTAACGTACGGTATATCCGCCATCCACCGCCAGCGCCTGCCCGATGACAAAGCTTGATTCAGAGCTGCAAAGCCACAAAACAGCAGACGCAACCTCCTCGGATCGACCGAGTCGGCCGATGGGTTGTTCTTTCAGGATGTCTTTCATCGTTTCGGGTTCTTTCGCGATCATGTCGGCGACCATCGGCGTTTCGATTGCTCCAGGGCACACCGCATTGATGCGAATGCCTCGGGTGGCGTATTCAAGAGCAGCGCTCTTCGTCAGGCCAAGCACGCCGTGTTTCGTTGCGTGATAGATGGCGCGGCCAGGAATCCCGATCAGGCCGCCGATAGACGAGTTGTTTACGATGGCGCCACTTCCCTGTGTGCGCATCTGAAGCAATTCGTACTTCATACAGAGCCAGACACTACGAAGATTGATCGCATTCACACGGTCGAACTCTTCGCTAGTGGCATCAGCAGTCTCAGCCGCGAGACTTTGCACACCCGCATTATTGAACGCCATATCCAGACGTCCAAACTTGGATACGGTTTGCTCGATCATTGACTTGACCTGAACTTCGTCCGCGACATCGCAGGCGATGGCGATCGCCTTGTGGCCGGCGGCAACGAGTCGCTCTGTTGCGTTCCGAGCCGCCGTTTCATTCATGTCTGCCAGAGCTACGGCAGCACCCTCTGAGGCAAATGCCTGTACAGCGGCCAAACCCATGCCAGAGCCAGCGCCGGTAACGAGTGCGACTTTGTTTTCAAACCCTAAGTTCATGTCCCAACTCCCTCTGGATTCAAGCTAACGGCGGGCTCCGTTTTTGATAAGTCCCATAAATGGACAAGAGCTTGTGAGTATAATTCACAAATGCTCCGGGACGACCTCACTGCCTTGTCGGTGTTTCTCGCTGTGGCAGAGGAGCGCAGCTTTACGCGAGCCGCGAAACGCCTGGGTGTTTCTCCTTCGGCGATCAGCCATGCGATGCGAGGGCTCGAAGAAGAAATCGGCGTCCGCCTGCTGTCGCGAACCACGCGAAGCGTAGCGCCAACCGAAGCTGGAGAACACCTGCTCACACGGTTGCGCCCGGCGTTCACTGAGGTTAGAGAGGCGTTGGGCCATCTCTCCGGCCTGCGGAACAAACCTGCCGGGCGTGTCCGCATACTTGTGCCGAGGCTTGCGGCGAAAATTGTGTTGCCGTCGAAACTTGGCCAGTTTGCCCGCGATTACCCCGATATCGTGCTCGACGTCACGACCGACGACAGCCGTCAGGACATCGTAGCCAAGGGATTTGACGCAGGCATTCAATTCGGAGAGTTCATTGAAAAGGACATGATCGCGGTTCGTGTATCCCGTGACCAAAGACCGGTGATCGTAGGCTCACCTGGGTACTTCAAGACACATCCAAAGCCCAAATCGCCACGGGATCTGCTCAGCCATCAGTGTATTAATTTTCGGCACGGATCCACGGACGTGTACCGATGGGAGTTCCAAAAGGGCAAGAAATCCTTGTCTGTTGCAGTAAGCGGGCCACTGATTGTTGACGATCTGGAAATCGTCATCAGCGCTGCAGTGGATGGAGTAGGTCTAGCTTTCATGGCGGAGGAGAGTGCAGCCCAGCATCTTGCGAGTGGGGCGCTGGTGCAGGTGCTGGAAGATTGGTGCCAACCTTACCCTGGCTTTTTCATCTACTATCCCAGTCGGCGGCAACAGCCAGCAGCACTTTCGGCTTTGATCAATGCCCTTCGCCTGTAAACCAGATGCCTGCGTAGTCCCTTGTGCAGACAGGCAGATCTTGAACGGATTAGTACCGGGTTGTGTTTGCGAATGCGGTTGGATCCACTTGGGGGTATAACCGTCATCTCGGATGATTTGACTCTGAACCTCCTGGTTTTTTGGACCTTGACGACAGTTATCGACCTCCTGCACCACCACTTCCATTTTGCGCCACCAAGCACTGGGTCACGCGAGGCCGCATCTATTCTCCCAAAGTGATGCTCTAACCTACCACTTGACATCGCTCTCACGGAAGATGCATCATGGGTGCATGAGGACAACCCTGTCGATCGATGATGATGTCCTACGGGAAGTGAAGGTGTACGCCGACAGTCGGGACATAGCGCTTGGAAAGGCCGTGTCTGAATTGGTGCGGCGGGGTTTGCAAGCGCCGTTGCAGACACGTCTCGTAAACGGGTTCCACGTAGTGGAGCTTCCCCACGGGTCACCTACAGTGACCGGAGAACAGATCCGCAAGCTGCAGGAAGAACTGGAGTGACCAGGGCCTGTTTGCTCGACGTCAATGTACTGATCGCGATGACGTGGCCGAGTCACGAGGCGCACGGCAAAGTGCAGCGCTGGCTTTCGGAGCTGGGGCGCGAGAGGTGGGCGAGCTGCCCTTTCACCCAGACAGCTTTTGTCCGCATCCTCTCAAATCCAGCGTTTTCGCCAAACGCTCTGACACCAGTCGACGCCGTCGCGCTGCTGCAGTCCAATCTTGGACATTCGGCGCACCAATTCTGGCACGATGACATCGGCTTGGTGGAAGCCGTGGCACTGTTGCAGCGGAAACTCGTGGGCCATCAACAGGTCACTGATGCGTACCTACTGGCCTTGGCGATCCACAACAAAGGACGGTTGGCGACGTTGGATCGCAAACTAACAGCATTGCTTCCCGAAAAGACTGCTGCACGAGATGTAGTTACTGTGATCTAAGCACCCCTCCCCGACACTTCAAAAACCCATTTTCATCGAAACCCGGTGACAGAAACCCGCCCCCAAGTTTCCCCAACATCATTCTCAAGCGTCGCTTCCCGCCTACTTCTTAGCCGGGCGCCCCATCGGCGTCACCCCGACCTGCTCCTCCGCCGTATACGGCGCTCCATAATACGGGAAATCCTTGCGAATACGCCCGCGGTCGGGAGCAAGTCCATCGACAATTGGCGTGTTGGCCGCCAGCGTCAACATCACATCCAGCACATCGTCGCCGAGCGCGCGTCCATTGAAGCTGGCCACCTCAAATGCGGCGGACGTTCCAAGCCCGTAAGGCAACGTGTCGGGACAAAGCCGTGCAGCGATCAGCTTCCCGTATTCACCCGGGTCCGCCGCCGAACCGGCATAGGTCGTCATCCTCTCCGCAAAATCCGCAATCGACTTCGCGAAGCGCTCTAGATCTTCAGACGGAACCGATGAATTGAATTGTTCTTTCAACTCTTGATTGCTCGGGTCGTTCAGGAAGAGATGCGTAACCATAGGCAGGCCCCAACGCGAAACTTGTACCTCCGGCGCATGGCCAAAAAGGGAGATCGTCGCCCATGCGTTGATTTTTCCCTTCCCAATCAGTTCGCTCGGCACCTCCAGCACAATCGCCGTAACATTCCGCCTCGCAAAGGGATTCTGCTGATGCAGAAAGGCGTCCCCATCGTAGCGCTGGTCCTTATAGAAAGCAGTCATAAATGTGCCGAATCCAACATTTGCCGCAAATAGCTCTGGAGCAATCCCAACATACGCACGAAGAGCCGAATTAGTTGCGACCGAACCGGTTTCACCCTCAACCAGACTCTCTCCGGCGTCACCACGAAGAGCATCGTCACCCGTCGCCTTCCGCACCACAAATGGTTGAATGTGAGTATGCTCACTGCCGTCTCCGTGTCGTGGTTCACCAAACCTGAACTTGAACGTAACGTCTTCCCTCGCATCTCCGTTCAGGTCGAACCGGAACGCGTAGAGCCCTTCTGGATGGAGCGTATCCGGAGCCGATCCGGATTCACGGTCATCGCCATCACCGTCTTGCCCGAGGGGCCGTCAAATAAATAAAAGTCGCAGAGGTTGAGGCTCGGATCTTCCTTCGCCAGTTTGGTATCGAAATGATGTGACATACAGAATCTCCTTGAAAAGCATTGGCAATTAGACAACTCGAGTTAAGATGACCGACCCGGATCGAAAATTACCGAGATTTCCTCTCAGGCGACACTTCTTCACAGAAGATCAACAGCCGCGATATGCAAGAGGTTGCGTCTCGATTGGACTAACGGGCAACGGATATCACCCAAGTAGCGAAGGCGTGCCAAGCGTTTGTGAGGCCGATGGGTATCTTGATGACTTGCAACAAGACAAGGAAAGCAGATGCCCATAGCGTTGCACGGTGAATCCTTCGCGTGGACCAGAGGTCGTAGGCCACTACCGGAAGCAAGAATGCAAATTGAACAAAAAATGATAAGAACGGCCATGCCGCAACGAAGGAGGCGTTGTGCACGATAGCGACAGGCCAGCGACCGATGGCGGCCTGGGTGAGCGCAATCGTAGCAATTAGGATGAGGCGCTTGTGGGCCGCGGGATTGGAGCGCGTGCGGAATGCAAAGAAGATGAGCGTCGCGAAGATCAGAAGATCCGTGAGCGCGACAATGTAGACAATGTCGATTAGTTTTGCGTCTGTGCGGGTCCCGTCGGCCGCATGCCGTACGAGTTGAGCCGTTGCCACCCAAGCGCCGAGCACGACCATCAGACACGCGAGCAGGAAGCCTGCGATGCCCAAGCGGCGATGGATGTCGACCCGGCCGGCAGAGACCAGGCAAATTTGCGTGATGAACAAAAGGATCCAAAAGGACATCGCCGCGCCGTGAATATGGACGATTGGACTCGGCAGCGGAGCGCGGAAGATCCCGGCAAGATAGTAGCTGTGGGCGAAACCGATAAAGACCGTGGCGAGTATGAGAAGAGCCATGGCCGAAAAAAACACATTGTCGAAACGACGGCCTGCCAACCCAGTTGATGGCGGGCGGCTAATGACATCTGTCGTGCCAGACATAGCTACCTCCGAATGGCTGGCAGCGAGAAAAACGCCCGTCTGCCATAGCCTTCATAGGTTCCGGCGACTATACACCCTCGTGAGGAACGTAGACAAGGGTTGCCGATATGTCGTTAACCCGGACAAGTGCCAAGCGTCCATACCTCCTGAATCACGGAGTATCCGGAAGCCAATCCCCGATTAGTCCTGGAACGCGCTTGTGGTCACTTGGCCGAGTAGTTGGTATTCGGCCACTTGCCGAAGACATAGAGCTCGATGAGTAACTCGGCATGTTGGCAACAACTGACAATCGTACTTGCCGAACTTGCGACCTTCACGGCTCTTTAGGATCGTTCCGTCCGCCTTCCCGCCAGAATAAGGTCCTACTTTGGCACGGACGAAGCCGCTATCCATTGTGGTCTGGGCCGATCGATGTCCAGCCGCCGGCAAGTTATCGAAACCCCGACCATGCTGGCTCATCAGGCCAGCTCCTCCCTTCTCCGTTATCCGGGTCCGACAAAGTGGGTAGCAATCCAATCTCGAGCTCAGTATGTGCGGCGTATGATTCACCCATGCTTCCCCGCACCGCAGAACTCCTGGTCCTCGTTACATTTCTTTGGGCAGGTTCGGCAGGGTTCGTCTGTCGGGCGGAGCAATCCCAACCGGTCCCCCCGGTGCGCTATCACTTCGGCGACGATCCAAATTCTGGCGCGCGCTGGGCCGATCCTAACTTCGACGACAGCTCGTGGCCCATCGCGGAGGGTGGCCGCTGGCCAATGCCGGCCTTCTACTCCGATGGCTTTGTATGGGTGCGGGGCCGCGTGCCGGTGCGGAGCGACGCCATGGACCCCCTGGCCGTCCGCATCACAGAGAACTCACTTTTGGGGGGTAGGAACTCTCCTGTGGCAGACGAGGCCTACGTGAATGGCCTGCCGGTGGGTCATCAAGGCAGCTTTCCGCCGCATGCTGAAATCAGTTTTTCCGCATTGGATTTCGTTTCCAACCTGCCCCGTGGCCTGGCTGCGCAGGGGGCAACCGCCGTTGTGGTTCTTCGAGTCTGGTATCCCCCAATTTTGCGTGGGCCACGCTCCTTCGCCAGCGCTGGCTTCGACATCGATGAAAGCCGCTTTCTGCATCTTGCCGGTTATGCAGGTTATGTCACAACTTTGCTTGCGATTGGGCCTGATTTGGCTCTCAACGTCTTCATCGCCAGCATGGGCGTTGGATTGCTTGTCCTTTGGCGCTGGACCGGTGGGCGGGAGCTGCTGCTTTGCAGCGGGATGCTGATCGCGTACCCGGCTTCCGATCTCTTCAACGAGCTATTCTCGCTGGGGCTTGTGGCAACGTCGTGGCGTGTCGGCTCCATGATCGGTGCAGTGCTGACGGTGGCGAACATGGCCGTCACGGTTGAGTTCGTCTGGACGACTCACAGTCTACAAGTCCTCGGCATGAAGCGTCTCATGCAGGCCGCAATGGCGATCTTCATTGGAGCCTTCCTGTTTGCGTCACTGGCTACCGCCCCGTCCCCGATCCTCTTATGGTCGCTTCTGGCGGTGGTACCCTCGCTTCTGCTTTTCTCTTTCATCATGATTGGCGTCAATCTCTGGGCGCTGTTTTTCGTAAAAGGCAATCGGCTCGTCGCGGCCGCAGTTTTGCTGATTCCCATTACGGTAATTCTGCGCGTATTTGGAGTTCCGTTGGACGGCACAATCGGGCCTTTCCGTGTTCTCTCTTTTAACCTGGCGTTTTTCCTCTCGGCGCTTGCCTTGTTCGTCATGCTGGGCCAGCGCGCCTGGCTGGCCTGGCGGGCAAGGGACGAGCTGCGCGTCGAGTTCGAGGCCGCGCGCGAGGTGCAGCAGCAACTTGTGGCTCCTGCGGTGGATGTGCCGGGATTCCGCATCGAGAGCGTGTATGCGCCGGCCACGCAGGTGGGCGGGGATTTCTTCCGCATTGTTCCCGAGGGTGACGGCGGCGTGCTGGTGGTCGTGGGGGATGTGAGCGGCAAGGGGCTGCGCGCGGCGATGACTGTCTCCGCGTTAATCGGGACTTTACGCACCATTCCTCTGGTATCGCCTGGCTGGATCCTGAATGCGCTGAACTCCGGGCTGGCGGGGAATCTGCATGGCGGATTTGTAACCTGCTGCGCGGCGCGGATCACCCACGACGGCAGAGTCACGATCGCCAATGCGGGGCATCTGCCGCCCTACCGGAACGGGGTCGAGGTAGAGGTTGGCGCTGGGCTCCCGCTTGGGATTGACCCGATGTGCGAGTACGAAGAGAGTCCCTTCCTGCTCCCGCTAGCCGAACGCCTGACGTTTGTCTCCGACGGTGTTGTCGAGGCTCGCAATGCGTCGGGTGAGCTCTTCGGATTTGAGCGCACCCTGGCCATCAGCAACCAACCTGCAAATGCCATCGCAGAGGCAGCAAGGCAGTTCGGCCAGGAGGACGACATCACCGTCCTCTCGGTAACACGTACCGCCGCACTGGAGCCTGCTCTCGCATAAGCGAGCATGGAGGATTCAGAAGCAGCTCACCGAGCGAAAATCGGCCTTGAAAACGGCGCTTTCGGTAACTGCGGCACCATGCTGGCACTCCGGCCGTAGCTGCAGTTTGATAGCCTGTCTCAATCAATCCCGCCGAACTGAGCCGTTTAGCTCAGTTATTATTCTGCGTCCTTGAAATACTGACTGTGGAGATGAGTCCGTGCTATCGGCTCCCTCATGGTTCTGAACTAAGTCAGCCCATCTGACATTTTTCCTTCTTAGCTCCACCCCTCGTGCAAGGAGGGCTTATGAGACCAACCATTAAAGACGATTGCAGGCATGCCTATGCGGGCATAGTGGTACTGGTGGCTGTATTCATGTTCGTCGCCGCCACGCATGGGCAAGAGCTACCCAATGCGCCACAGGCCGCCGTCAAGCACCAAACTCCGCCTGTGCACAAGCAGAGGTTGCTGCTGCCGAAGCCTGGCAATCCGGACCTTGGAAGCGCTGACTGGTTCCGTGAACTTGGCTATTTTAGACTGGCGAAGTTTATACCTGTGCTTACACACGTTGACTGGGGCCTTAGCTATGACAAACCAAAGGAGACAGGCCACGGCAGCCGTAAAGGCAGATAGGTGCTAATTACAAAACTTGTAAATTAAGAGGCGCTCCCCATGCTGCCGTGCCACGGACATCCGAACCATCGTGTCTACATGTCGTTCTCCCTGAGCCGGGGCTGGTACTGCCAATTTCTTGAGGCCGACATGAGAACGATCCTTCCCAAGAAGCTGACCTTTGCCTCAGCCGATAAGGTTCGGGAGCTGGCGGAACTTGGGGGAGCAATTGCTAACCTTGAGAACAGGCGGACGTTTCAACACGAGATCATCCACGGGCGCGGAGGCGTGTATCTGAATCTCACACAGACTCAGTATGAGAGGCTGAAGCGTCCCTAAGTTGGTCGCGTTTATCCCTTCACGGGAACCGCATTATCACCTCTGTCAGGTGACTATTGATTTCAGAAAAAAGCACATCGCACTCTTATACAAAATTAGGACCATATTAGTGTCGTATCATGACAACCACAAACAACCCCACCGACTCTCCTTCGCTATCAATACTCGACGCGATTCCGCCGCGGCTGCGCACGGCAAAAGCCTCAGTTCTCTCGCTACAATCTAGCCGGACGCAACTTCACAACTCGCCGCACTCATGTTCGTTTCTGCTCGAAGTCTCGCGGGAACGATCTCCATGGCCGAAAATTTCCGCTTCATTCGCGTTAACAACTTCGGAGCGGTGCAGCTCTATAAATAAAGCGATTTATTACCATTGCTTGAGCAGCTGGTGAGTGGGTATAGTCGGGAGTTCCGCGGACTTTAACAATCAGCGGCGTGCAGACCTCCTGAAAGGCACTTCCAATGAGGTATTCAGAGATCGGGATCCTCGTGCTCGTGGCATGTTCGATTGCAGCACAGGCACAATCCAAATCATCTGACCGCTGCTCCGCCCTGAAGAGCGTAACGCTCACGGGAGTCGAGATCACGAATGCCGAGCCGGTTCCGGCAGGGAAAACGATTGCGCCTGCCTATCCGGGGGCATCGGCAGTCGGACCCCTCCCCGCGCATTGCCGCGTTGACGGCATGATCAACCGCCGCGAGGGAGCTGATGCGCTGGAGTTCGGCATCGGGTTTTCTGTGGCTCTTCCGGAGCCGATCGCCTGGAACGGTGACTTCATGATGCAGGGCGGCGGAGGCGGCAACGGTGTCGTAGCCTACCCGACCGGTGCAAGCTACACAGGAGACAAGCCGGCGCTCTCTCGCGGCTTCGCTGTTGCAAGCACGGACTCTGGACACAAGGCGAAGACCGGCGGCTTCGATTTCACCTTCATGCGCGACCAGCAGGCTTATCTGGATTTCGCATACATGGCAAACGCCGAGGTCGCGGGAGTGGCCAAGCAAGTCATCGACCGCTATTACGGGAAGCGTGCGGCCTATTCCTATTTCGTCGGGTGCTCCACAGGCGGGCGAGAGGGCATGATCCTGTCGCAGCGCTTCCCGACGGTGTTCAACGGGATCGTGTCAGGCGATCCAGCAATGCGTACAGGTCTGTCAAACCTCGCGATTGCACAGTGGATTCCAGTGGCCTACAACCAGGCGTCGCCAAAGGACTCGTCCGGGAAGCCGGAGATCGACAAGTTTCTGACTGATACGGATCGCAAGGTGTTTATCGACGGCCTGATGAAGCAGTGCGACGCGCGCGATGGTGTAGCGGACGGCATGATCTTCGATCCAATCGGGTGCGACTTCGATCCTGCGGTGCTCGCATGCAAACCTGGGCAGCCCGACTCGTGCATCGCACCTGAAAAAATCGCGGCTATCAAGAAAGCGTTTGCAGGGCCAAGGAATGCGTACGGAACGCAGGTCTATCCTGGCTTCCTCTACGATGCGGGTATTGCTTCAAAGACTGGCATACCCGGTTTGCTGGCGTTGAGCAAGAATGGCCTATTTGGCCCGTACACCGCCGCTACTGAACTCGACGTGGATGCCGCAGCGCTGCACGCGTCTGATCCGCTAGTTGAGCCGGCGTCGACGAACCTTTCTACGTTTTCGCAAAACGGCGGGAAGCTGATCTTCTTCCACGGCGACAGTGATCCGTGGTTCTCACCGCTTGACACGCTCGGATACTACAAGTCGCTGGCGGCGACAAACGGCGGAGCGGACAAGGTGGCCGAGTGGAGCCGGATGTTCCTTGTGCCAGGAATGGCTCACTGCGGAGGCGGCCCATCTCTGGACCACTTCGACATGCTCAGTGCACTCGTTGGGTGGGTTGAGAAGGGCACAGTGCCCGAGTCCGTCGTTGCTACCGGCGCGGCGTTTCCCGGACGCAGCCGTCCTCTATGCGCCTTTCCCGAACACGCGCAGTACACCGGAAGCGGAGACACCCAGGAGGCCCGAAACTTCCAGTGCCGGTGAAGACCCACAGCTTCCGCGATAGGTTCGTGTATGACTTGCATCCGACGCAAGTTTGGCTACGCTTGGCAGTCCCCAACGCTGCGTTGAGTCACGCAATTTTGAGGCGACTGATTGCATAAACACGAGAGGAGAAGCAATTCATGGCGAAGTCGAAGCAGTCTCTTGTTCTCACGCGGCGTGAGGCGCTGCTGCTGTCCACTACAGCCGGGTTGGGGGCAGCGCTGGGCAAGCCTGCCTTCGGCTCTGACAGTGTGAAGACAGGCGCGCACCAGGAGCCAGGGAATGTGTCGACGCCGCCAACGGCGGTGGCGAAGACGCAGTACGGCAAGGTGCGCGGGTTTGTAGATGGCGGCGTGCTGACGTTCAAGGGAGTGCCGTATGGGGCGACGACGGCCGGGGAAAATCGGTGGCTGCCGGCCAAGTCGCCTGCGCCGTGGCGAGACGAGTATCCGGCTCTTGCGTACGGCGCGAACTGCCCACAGACCCTGCACCCGTGGACGAGCATCGAGCAGACGTTCTTGTTCGACTGGGACGACGGCTGGCAGAGCGAGGACATGTTGAAGCTGAACATCTGGACGCCGAGCTTAACGGGGAAACGGCCAGTGATGTTCTACATGCACGGCGGCGGGTTCAGCTTCGGATCATCCTACGAACTGCCATCGCACGAGGGCGCGCAGATGGCGCGTCACCACGAAGTGGTGCAGGTCTCGGTGAATCACCGCCTGAATATCTTAGGGTTCTTCGATGCCTCGGAGATTGGCGGTTCAGCATATGAGGACTCGGCGAATGTTGGGATGACGGATTTGGTCGCAGCGCTGAAGTGGGTTCAGGAGAACATCGAGAACTTCGGTGGCGATCCGAACCGCGTGATGATTTACGGGCAGTCGGGCGGCGGATCGAAGGTGACGACGCTGATGGGTATGCCCTCCGCGGTGGGCCTGATCCATCGGGCTGCGGCGCAGTCCGGCGGCGGAGGGAACATTCCGAGCAGAGATCAGCAAAAGGAACTGGCACGGCAGACGATGAAGGAACTCGGGCTTGCTCCAAACGATATTGGTTCGCTTCAGAAAATGGAATGGACCAGGCTGTTTGCGGCAGGAAACGCGGCGGCTGCGAAGATCAATCCGCCAGGACGGCCAATGATGGGGCCAGGGGCGCCGGGGACACCGCGCGTAGGGTGGTCTCCTTGCGTCGATGGGAAGGTGATCAACATGCGGTCGTTCTTCGACGCCGCTCCGGAGGCATCAAAGAATGTTCCGATGCTGGTAGGTTCGGTGAGCGAAGAGGGCAACCAGATGTCTTCGCGCCCGACGGAAGAAGAATGGCATGCAAACCTTGCGAAGACGTACGGCGAGGACAAAGCGACGGCGATCGTTGCAGTGCTGAAGAAGGCGTACCCGCAGAAGAAGATTCAGACGCTTTCCTATATCTGCAGCGGAACTCCAGGGCTGAATGGGCTCGGGATGCGGAACAACGTGGTGAAGATGGCGCAATTGAAACATGACCTGCAGGCCGCGCCGGCGTACGCGTACTACTTCACATGGCAGACGTCGATTCTTGATGGCGTGCCTGGCGCATGGCACACGGCGGATCTTCAATTCTGCTTCGATAACACGAAGCGCTGTGAGCAGGGAACGGGTAATACACCGGAGGCGCAAGCGCTGGCGAAGAAGATGGCGGCGGCGTGGGCAGCGTTTGCTGCAACCGGAAATCCGAGCATACCAGGATTAAACTGGGCGCCAACCGATCCTGACACCAATCGGACGATGATCTGGGACAACGATTGTCGCATGGCCGATGATCCGGAAGCGGAAGCTCGTAAGATCATCTTGACCTGATGGTTCCTGCGATGTCATAGCGCTGGCATCCAATTCCATGGAGCAAGAGGGCGATTTGTCACAAGCACATTGCCCCGCTTTGTGGGTTCGAGACTAGACAACTCAATCTTGTCCAAATTAGCTTTTCGATCTTGTCCAAATTAGCTCTTTGATCGGTCCGATTTGTGCAGCACTCGCTGAAGGCAAATCAGCTATCGATGTGAATCGCGATCAGTCCCGAAGGGACGGCTGAGAATGACCCAGGACGTCAGTCCTGGGTGAACCCGGACCGCAGTGAATGCTGAGGCGATCCTCAAAACCCAACCCGATTCTCCTTTACACCCGCGCGGTTCCATACAATCAAAGGGTTACCTGCACACCAAACCCGATTTGCTCGCTCATTTGGACAGCTTTGAGACAACTATCCTGGAACGGCGTTTCCGGCAGCGACTTTCTCATCGCTTTTCAACGGACGCATAATCGCCAATGCGCTCATCGTCTGCCGTAACAAGTGTTCACCTTGCCAATTATTTCTCCGGCCTGGTTTTCAGGCGCAGCCACCGAGCGAGGGTCAAGATGCCAGATGCGCTTGGCGCCGGGTTCGGCCAACGGACCGGGAGCTCTATCTTCTCCGGTGATCTTGCCGAACATATCTGTGTCAATATGATTGAATACGCTCACCTTTGGGAACGGCTGGCTGCTGCTCATCGTCAGCTCCAGGCGGTCAGGATCAAAGTCTATCTGCATGTCGCCCAAAGCTCCATTCTTGTCCCAACCGTGCGCCTCGCGCCAAGCCGGCAAGTCGAGCCACTGCTTCGAATCGGATGCGAAAAACCCTAGAAACTCCTTCGGCATGGAGACATAGAGGTTCCCGTCGGCCTCGTTGTGTTGGTTGAGGAACACGATGGCTGACTTGCCACAACGAGTGAAGATGTTGTTATAGATATTGTCCTCCTCGGCCGTTCCGCTGCCCGCACGATCCTCGCGCACAATCGCAAAAACGCCAGAGTTGTCGCAGCGGCCGATCAGATTTTGGGCAATGGTCAGACGATCGCTGGCGTTGATGAAAACGCCAGATCCCGCACATCCTCTCTGGCCGGGCGTGCCCGGCTCGGCGTTGCGGACGTCCCAAATGACATTATTGTCGATCTGGTTCTGTTTGAGGTTCATTTCCATGTGAACGGCGGCGCTGACGGTGAGGACGTCGGCGAAAACATTGCTGGTGATGCGGCAGTTGACGTTGCCGCTATCGAGCCAGAGCGCGTTGGCATGGCGGATATGCCGGACCACGTTGCGGCGGAAGAGCAGGTTTTCGGCACGGTGGAACTTGGCTCCGGCGGCTTCCCATGCGCGTTCGGCGTCTGCCCAGCCGCACCACTCCAGGAGATTGTCCTCAATGACGGTGTCCTGGGTTCCCATGCCGGCAAGACATTCGACGCCGCAGTAGCGAATCGTGTTACCGCGGATGATGTGAGACAGCCCGGCTTGCGGCGTGAAACCGCCATTCCAGTCGCCGTTGGCGATATCGAGGCCGACGCCATTGGCCCATTCGATGGTGTTACCCTCGATGATCCAGTGATTGCCACCAGCGGTGGAGACCAGACCGCGCTGCGGAATGGGGTAACCGTTGCCGGCATGCTGGAAGGTGATTCCCTTGACGCGGATGAAAGCAAGACCCTTCTGCATGGGTGCGAAGGCTTGCTCGCGGGTGGTGATTTCGATCGTGTGCCCGGCGGGAGCGCCGGCGGGCATCCGGATGTGAATAACATTTCCTGAGTTCTCGACCCAGAACCTGGCGTCCGGCGAGCCGCCGATTTCCTGCATGATCGGACCCCCGCGCGTGCGACCGGGCAGGCCGGTGCGGGGCGCGGGCTGATTCGCAGGCCGGGGCGCGGGTTGCAGTTGCGGGCTTGCCAGTTCGCGAAGCTGCTCCAGCGGCTCCAGCGGTTTGCCGTCCACAAAGATCAATCCACGCCGGCGGAAATACGGACCCATGTCGACCGATTTGGTGTCCAGCCAGGCCCGATCACCCGGTGCGCTGGCCAGGCCGAAAGGGTTGTACGCATCGGGGAACATCGTCCCGGTGAGTTCGTGTTGCCATGCGGATATTTGACCTGCAGCCTGGCCAGTTTGACTTCCAGGGCCACGACCCATCGAAATGGATTCCAGCTGCCAGCCTTCTTTGAGGATTTCAGAGCCTTTAACGAAAACTGTGGCCCCCGTGGCAGCCTCGTAGCTGATCATCTGGGCCGGACCCGTGCCGCCGCGCACCGGGCGGACGCACTCGCGGTATGTACCCGAGGCGATGACCACGCGTTCGCCTGGCTGAAGGACCTGGGCGGCCTGGTTAATGGTGCGGAAGGGCCGCTCGCGCGTGCCCGGTCCGTTGTCGTTAGCCTTGGCGGAGTTATTGTCCACGTAGTAGGTCTTCGAAAATTTCAGCGGCTGCTCCCAGGAGACATACTCGGTGCCGTCGGGCAGGCGCGCGTCCGTCGACGCGGCCTGGGGATTGGGTTGGGCTGCATCCGCGGCGACACGTTCCTGAGCTCGGCCGAAGGCGCTTCCACCGAGACCAACCATCGCCCCCGCGCCTGCCGCATAGCGGAGAAAGCGCCGGCGATCTATGGCTTGGCCGGAAATCCCATTCTTTGAGGCATCCGGATCTGGGAGGAATTGCATTTGCCCTGACTTCATACCAGTCACATTAAGTTTAGGGTGCCCGGGAAGTAAAGAATTAAGCGAGGCTTTGGGGGCCGCCGAATTCCTACGCTGGTCGAAGCCAGGCGGCCTTAATCAAATGTGGGAACGGGTGGCGCAGACGGGACGTTTACTGATCCGATAAAATCATCGAAGTAACGGTTACGTTCCGTCTGTCCCTCCCCGGCTGTGTCCCTCCCCGGCTGTCCCTCCACCAGAAAGGCTACGGCCTTGGAAAAGTGGTTGAGTCCTGGTACTCCACGGCATACCTCCAATGACTCCTAAGTAGACAGAAGCTGTTATTGCTTTGAGGCACGGGATCGGCCGGATCGCTTAGAGACTGCGCTCTTCGGCAATCGCGGAACAGCCTGGACGCCCGCCCAAAGCGTGGCGATCGTTTGCTCGACCACGAGAGTCTGGTCAGGCAAGTCAGGCACAACCCCTTGGATGACCATGAGCGTGGCGAGGCCGAAGATCGCGTACCACCAGGTGTGGGCTACCACTATGTCATCCCTACTTGGCAATCCTTCATCCTTGGCAACATCGAAAAAGAGCTGTACGAAACGTTGGAACAAAGGCCTGCCAATGTCGTCGATATATTGTCCAGCGCGGATGCCGTTGCGGTTCTCCGGCCCGAAGAAGACGTTGCGGAACTGCTGTGGATGGGCAGTGCAGAACTGAATCAAGCCACGTGAAGTCGCAAAAAGACGCTCTTTCGGTACAGGATATTTAGCGGCAATCGCGTCGAAGTTCTGAATCAGCAGCCCAATCGTCTCGCTGCTCAACTCGGCAAGAATGTGCCATTTGTCAGGGAAATGCTGGTAGATCACGGCGTGCGTATAGCCGATCTCTTTAGCGATCGCACGAAGCGTCACGGCTTCGTAACCGCGATCGGCAAACATTTTGCTTGCAGCCGCAAGGATTTCGCCCCGCAACCTCTCCTTGCGCTCTACCCGGCGACTTGGTGATGTGGATGTCACTTCAAGAGCCTAGTCCCTTTTGACGATTCGTACAACCGCTTGTTGATTTATATCCATTGGTTATAAAACCACAGATTAATTTGCAACCACTGGTTAACATAAGCCTCTAATCGTCAGGTCGCGCATTTGGATGGGCGGCCAAATACGAGGCGAAAAGGAGGATGCGATGAAAGTTCTAGTGATTGGAGCAGCGGGCAAGAGCGGAGAAGCGCTGGTAAATGAGGCGCTGGCGACCGGGCATGAGGTGACGGCTTTCGTGCGCGGTGCCGCACAGTACAAGAAGGCGAACGTGAGAGTCGTTGCCGGCGACGTGCTTGACGCGGCCGCGGTCGACGTTGCTGTCGCCGGGCAGGATGCGGTGATCGACGCGCTGGGCGGCAAAACGCCGTGGAAAGTGACGACGATGGAAACGAGCGCGGCACACAATATTGTGGACGCGATGCGGCGCCATGGCGTGCGGCGGTTGCTGAAGATTTCGGTGGTTGGTGCGGGCGAGAGCGTCAAGAACGCCGGCTTTTTCAACGAGCACCTGCTCATGAGGACGTTTCTGCGGGGTCTGCTGGTAGACAAGGCGGGCATGGAGGCCGAGATCGAAGGCAGCAACTTGGACTGGACGCTCGTGCGGCCGCCGATGTTGACCGACGGCGAGAAGACCGGCGTTGCCAGGGTGCTGAGCACGGAGGGCGGCGAGAAGGCGCACAAGATCGGGCGGGCCGATCTGGCAGCCTTCATGGTGCAGCAACTGGAAAGCAGCCGGTATGCGCGTCAGGCCGTTACAGTGACGACCACATAGCAAGGCCTCCGCGAGGATCAACCACCTCTGTCATCGAGGCGATCCGATCGGCTGTGTAAAGGCCTGTAACGATTCATGCGACAGATAACTGTGGAAACTCACGGAACTAGCGGAGTGCTAGCTGCGCAAATCACAAGCTCTGGCGTTCACCTCAGAGCACCAACTTCGTTCACGAAAGGAAACTTATATGCCAAACTTCCCCACTCCGCTTGAAGAAGTCATTCATCACAACGTCATTAAGAACAACAAAACAGGCGGCCCGGCGCTGGATATCGGGCCTATGCAGTTGCTATGGAGGGCAATGGGAGATAACACGGGCTACACCTTCTCCATTTATGAGACCACGGTCGTGCCGGGCATGGGTATTCCACTTCATAAGCACCCATTTGCGGAGTTTTTCTATGTACTGGAAGGCACTCTGGCTATTGGGTCCTGGAACAGCCAGGGCGCCGCTGAGTGGAACGTGTATGAATCCGGCGAAAGCCTGGTGGTGCAACCCAATGCGCCTCACACATTCTTCAACAAGAGTGAGAATCCGTGCCGCATGCTGAGTGTTTCAACGTATCACCACGAGCGGATGATGAAGGATGCAGTGCAACCGGATGGCAGGACAGATTTCCTGCCTGCTCAACTCTCTCAGGCCGATTTTGTGAAGTTGACAAAGTCCATGGAAAAGAACCAGACATTCCTTGTCGCAGACCATGCTTAGCATGGGGCATCTCTTGAGTTCAACCTCTTGACTCAAGAGATGCCGCAACTGGAAAGCAGCCGGTATGTGCCTCAGGCCGTGACAGTGACGACCACATAGCAAGGCCTCCGCGAGGATCAACCGCCTTTCTCATCGAGGCGATCCGATCGGCTGTGTAAAGGCCTGTAACGATTCATGCGACAGATAACTGTGGAAAGTCACGGGACTAGCGGAGTGCTAGCTGCGCAACTCACAAGCTCTGGCGTTCGCATCAGAGCATCACCTTCGTTCTAACAAGGAGAAAACGAGCATGTATTTAGTCATGGGCATTACTGGAAAAGTTGGTGGGGCCACCGCGCGGCATCTGCTGAAGCAAGGCATACAGGTACGAGCACTTGTGCGCAATCGCGAGAAAGCGGCAAAGTGGGCAGACCAAGGCATTGAGTTGGTGGATGGAGACTGGAACGATGCGACAGCCATAGCGGCGGCGCTCAAAGGTGTTGAGGGCGCGTTTGTCATGTTGCCAGCTGTATGGGCACCCTCGCCTGATTACAGAGAAGCAAAGGGCGTGATTGCGAACTATGTCGAGGCGCTGACCAAGGTAATGCCCCCGCGGGTGGTAGCGCTCTCGTCTATGGGCGCGAATAGAACAAGCGGGGTGGGGATGATCACGGCCTTATCACTCTTGGAGCAAGGTTTTCGCAGGCTGCCATCTCCGGTCGCATTTGTGCGCGCAGGCGGCTTTTTCGAAAATCTTCTTTTTGGGTTACAGGCCGCCCAAGGCGGAACACTACCGGTCTTCTACAATCCTACAAACCGGAAATCGACAATGGTCGCGTCAGACGACGTCGGCACAGAGGTGGCAACGCTTCTGAGCGGATCGGCGTGGTCAGGGCATCGCGTCATCGAGCTGGGTTCGATGGTAAGCGCGGATGAAGTCGCCGGACAATTGGGTGAAGTCCTGACACTCGACGTAAAAGCCTTTGCAGTGCCGCGTGCAGGGTGGGCGGAAGCGTTCGAGCAGTTCGGCATCCCGAAGGGCCACACTGGACCTGCCGAAGAAATGTTTGAGAGCGTTAACGCGGGATGGATGGACCTCGGAATCACGGGTACGGAGCACGTAGCGGGAACGACGTCCGCACGCGATGTGTTTGCGGCTGCACAGAACGCCGTCAAGGCTTAAATCCGGCAAGCTGAATCAGTCCGGTTCCTTGGGAACTGCAGCGCTAACGTCAAAAAAGATTGAGGTCAAACATGAAAGTTCTTGTTTTGGGTGCAACGGGCCAATGCACTCATCCATCATGGGTCGCTCACCCAAAACAGGATCGGTCCTGAAAAACGCCGTAGTGTCTACTGATTTCCAGTGGATGACTTTCCGCTTGGACGTATAGTCTATCCGGACACGTGGCTATGCAACAGACCAGCGATCCCGACCACCATACCCATAATCGCTTCAGCGTGGGGCCGCGCGTCGGCCCTGCGCCTGTCAACGCGTGAAGGATCCCGCCTCTCTCATCATGGGCAGCACGGATAGTCGCCTTTACCCCTTCACGGGGACCGCATTAGCAACCGCCACTGCGTTGAGAATGCTTCCAGCATCGCCCAAGCACTGCTTAAGCAATGCTCTAAGCATAGTCACCTCTGTCAGGTGACTATTGATTTCAGAAAAAAGCACATCGCACTCTTATACAAAATTAGGAACCGTACTAGTGTCGTATCATGACAACCACAAACAACCCCACCGACTCTCCTTCGCTATCAATACTCGACGCGATGCGCCGCCGTAGACAGCTGCTTGCCTCGCACGCCTGCCAACCGTCTCCAGAAGCAACCGGGTCGCTAGCCGAAGAAGAGCCCCAGATCGAAGAAGAATCCGGTCTCGCCTCTTATCCCGGCGAACCCGAAAATACCTATGATCCCGGAGACCCTCCATACGCCGAAGATTACGAGCCGGCTTCACCACTCGCTTCACCTCCGCCAACGCTCACCGAACCGGCCCTGTACGGTCTTGCCGGCCTCGCCGTCCGTAGTCTTGAACCGCACACCGAGGCGGATCCCGCAGCCATACTTCTGCAGTTCCTGGCCGCCTTCGGCAACCTCGTCGGTCCCGCTCCTCACTCACTCGTGGGCTCCACCCGCCACGGCCTCAACCTGTTCGTCATCCTGGTTGGCGAATCGAGCAAGGCCCGCAAAGGAACAAGCTGGCGCCAGATCTCCAGCCTCTTCGCTGAAGCCGACCCACTCTGGGCCTCGCGCCGCGTGACCACCACCCGCCCCACCGTCAACAACATCCTCTACGCTCTGCGTGATGAACAACCAGCCACCGATCGCCGCCTCTTCTTGCTCTCGGAGGAGTTCGCCTCCGTGCTCCACGTGCTCGGCCGGCAGACCGGCCAACTCTCCCCTCTGCTCCGCTGCGCCTGGGACGGCGGCGATCTTTGCGCCCACGACGGCCACCGGCCGATCCAGGCGAGTGCCGCGCACATCAGCATCGTCGGCCATGTTACGCAAAGCGAGCTCGCTCAACACCTCAGCCGGACTGAGTCGCACAACGGCTTTGCCAACCGCTGTCTTTGGACCAGCGTGCGCCGCAGTAAATCCCTGCCCGACGGAGGCAGCCTCCCGCCGGATGATCTGTCAGCCCTGGTCCGCGAGCTGCGCCGCGCTCTCGATTGGGCGCACAACCAAACCGCGCTCGTCTTCCACCGCACCGCAGCCGCTCGAGAGCTCTGGAACGATAGCTACCCTGCGTTGAGCCAAAGCCGCCCCGACGTATACGGCGCCGCCACCAGCCGAGCCGAAGCCCAAGTCCTCCGCCTCAGCGCCATCTACGCTGCCCTCGATTGCAGCCCCGTCGTCGAAGCCTGCCACCTGCACGCCGCCCTGGCCGTATGGGACTACTGCCAGGCGAGTGCTCGTCTCTTCTTCGACGCTGCCCCCATCGATCCCACCGCCCGGCGCATCAGCGAGGCCCTCAACGCTACTCCGCAAGGCTTGACCAAAAACCAGATCAGGGAACTCTTTCACCGCCACGTGAGCAGAGAGCGCATCGACCTTGCGCTGGAACAGCTAAGCAGCCTGGAACTGATTGACCGTCACACCGAGCCCGGCCGAGGACGCCACTCGACCCTGTGGGCCGCAGTCGAAGCCCAAGCCATCAACACGGAACCCGACGCGGGGGCTTAAGGCGCATACGGCGCTTATGGCGCACACTTTCCCCGCGCCGTTCGTCCCCGGTGTGCATCCTCGCGGCTGCCGCTTGGCGAAGCATAGATCCATCTGAATGGCTCGATGAGCGCAGCCCTGATATCGCCAATTGAGACGCGGATCACCCCAACGTAAGACTCGTCAGGACTGACCACGGAACCAAAATTACCGATCGCACGTATGTGCCAGAGGCGAATAACGCCTTACATCTGCCGATGAGGAGCGGCTGGAGATTTGCCAGGAGGCAGAATTGTTCGCAAATGGCGAAGATGCGCTGAACGTCGCAAAGCCGATCATCGACACAGCAATGGACACAGATTCCCTGGCATTCGCGTGGCTCAAATGAAGCAGCCCGGCTGAGCTAATAAGCGAGGTGCGAAGCATAGCCGGAGTACAATTTGGGAGATTTTGCGAGTCGGGATGAACAGATCGCGGCTTATGAGCAGGACGGTCATTTCGTTATCCTTATTCGTAGACGATGATCTTATTCGTGGAGGAGCGCATGAGCCTTGTCGGAAGGCATCATTGGAGTTTGTTGCTCGCCCTGCCGTTTTGTTTCGGTACCGCTGTGGCCTACGGCCAAACCAGCAATCAAGATCTCGGCCAATTCGAGGGTCAGGGAGACATCGGCACTATTCTCCGTCCTGGTAGCGGTCATTACGACGCCTCCAAGGACAGCTACACCATCTCCGGCAGTGGCGCCGACATCTGGTTAGGCATCGATGACTTCCATTACGTTTGGAGAAAAATGTCCGGCGACGTGGCCTTAAGTGCCGACATCGACTTCGTCGGCGACCAGGGCAATGCGCACCGCAAAGCCGTGCTGATGATTCGTCAGTCGCTCGATGCGCATTCGATCTACGTCGATGTCGCCCGTCATGGCGACGGCCTCACCTCATTGCAGTACCGCGACACCATCGGCGCGGACACCCACGAGATAGAAACCTACGGCAAGGGACCGCATCGCGTACGCATCGAGAAACGCGGCGACTACGCCTATGTATCCATTCCGGACGCCAACGGCAACATGGCGCCTTCCGGTGCGGCCATGCGTGTCAGCATCCAAGGCGACTTCTACATCGGTCTCGGTGTCTGTTCTCACGATGAGCAAGTGATAGAAACGGCGATCTTCTCGAACGTCAAGACTGAACCGTTGTCACCGATTACCGGTCAACCTGTGCTGCACAGCACCCTCGAGTCGGTCATCGTTGGCTCTACCGATCGTCGCGTCCGTTACACCGCTCCCATCCATTTCGAAGATCCCAACTGGACGCCTGACGGCAAGGCGCTGATCTTCAACCAGGAAGGGACCCTACAGCACTTAGTGCTCGACGATGGCATCCATCCCATTGACAGCACGGTTCCACGCTCCACCTCCTCAACGTTAATTCCGACCGCCCCTGAGACGAAGATCAATGGTGACCATGGGGTTTCGCCCGATGGCAGCCTGATTGCCATTGGCAATCAGGATCCCGACGGGCAGGCCCGGATTTACGTTGTCCCCGCGGCCGGCGGAACGCCCAGACGTGTCACCCCCAATGGTCCCGCCTACTTTCACGGTTGGTCGCCCGATGGCAAGACCATCTCTTTTACCGGCCAGCATGGCGACAACTTCGACGCCTATACAATTCCTGTCGCGGGTGGCCCCGAAACTCTCCTTGCGTCAAAGAGCGACGTGGCCGAGTTCTCCCCAGATGGTCAGTGGATCTACTTCCAGTCGGAGCGCACCGGCCACATGCAGATCTGGCGCATGCATCCAGATGGGAGCGCACAGGAACAACTCCTGGTCAGCGGCACGAACGACTGGTTTCCGCACATCTCGCCCGACGGCAAAATGATCGCCTTCCTCGCGTACAAGCCGGGCACGCAGGGTCATCCAGCCAATCAGGACGTTGAAATCTGCGTGTTGTCGCTCACCGATAGGAAAGTACGCACCCTCGCCAAGCTGCTCGGCGGCCGTGGCACCATGAACGTTCCGTCCTGGTCGCCCGACAGCAAGATGCTGGCCTTCACCAGCTACGAATTTCTACCATAGTCATCAGCTTCGCAGGCAGTCTCCGGGAAGCCGGCGATATCAGGACTGGCGCTTCGGTCACGGCTGCGCCTCTGCATTCGTAATTGGGAACTCTTCCGTGTAATTCACTGTGCGGCCACCGCTTGAAAGTTCAAGAACAAAGGAAAGTCTTTTGCGGTCGTGAGAGATTGACAACCGCTCCATGATTTCCAACTCCTGGCCATCGAAAGATTGCAAAGTCTGATGGACGAGGGCTTTCTCGTCCCAATAGGAAAAGCTTTGCCGGCCAAAAGGCGTACCCTCATGCGTTCCCATGCTTCCGCCTCCGACCATGCCTCCGATCGTTCCCGGCTTGCGGGTCTCGCGGAAGCGTTGCTCGACCAGGTTTTTGTATTCCCGGGACCGGCGTTGCATGTGCTCGATCTCCGGACGCGGCGGCGGTGGGTGGACGTGGCGTTCGAGCATCTGCCGAACCATTTCAAGCCGGGGCTCGGGCAACTGGTCAATGAGGGCTTTGAGGTCGTCGCGGGAGGCCATGACGCGAACAGGATAGCGTGATTTTCGCGCATGAACCATGGAGTTCCGAACATTCCAGGTCATTCGGATCATTACCTGTTGCTTTCCAAAAGGAAGTGCGACATGATGATTCCTGTGGGAAACCCAAAGAGCGACTCTAGGACTGAAAAAGCGGATGTTCTGCAGGGAACGCTGGCGCTGATGGCCCTCAAGACGCTCGATGTGCTCGGTCCACAGCATGGCTATGGGATCGCGCGGCGGATCGAGCAGATCAGCGGTGATCTGCTGGCCGTCAATCAGGGCACGCTGTATCCGGTGCTGCTGAAGCTGGAGCAGGAAGGCGCGATTGAGTCGGAGTGGGGTGCGTCAGAAAACAATCGGCGGGCGCGATTCTATCGGCTGACGCGGGCGGGGCGCAAGCTGCTGGAGGCTGAGACGCGCGACTGGGAACAGACGGCGGCGATCATTGCCCGGTTCTTTGAAGTGAAGGCGGAGGATCTGTCATGAGATTTCTCAGGCGGTGGTGGACGCGGATCGGAAACTTTACGACGGGGCAGCAGAATGACGAACGGCTGCGCGAGGAGATGGAGCAGCATATCGCGCTGCAGACGGAAGAGAATCTGCGCGCGGGCATGTCCGCGGCGGAGGCGCGCAGGCAGGCGGTGCTGAAGTTCGGCGGGGTGGGGACGGTGAGGGAGGACTACCATGCGGAACAGAGTCTGCCGTTCTTTGAAAACCTGCTGCAGGATTCGCGCTTCGCGATCCGTATGCTGGCGAAGTCGCCGGGGTTCTCGGTCATTGCGATTCTGACGATGGCGCTGGGCATCGGCGCGACGACGGCGATTTTCAGCCTGGTCAACGCGACGCTGCTGCATCCGCTGCGGTATCCGCATCCGGAAGAGCTGGTGCGCATCGAGGACGATCTGCCTGGTGCGGGCGCTACGGACGCGGGCATCTCGATTCCGGAGTGGAAGGATCTGCAGCGTTCGGGAATTTTTCAGTATGTTGGGCTGCAGATTTTCGGGTCGACGAACCTGACGGGTGCATCGCAGCCATCGCGGATTCAGTATGAGGGGGTGACGCCGGGGTATTTTGCGATGCTGGGGGTGAAGCCGGAGCTGGGGCACACCTTCGATCCGCAGGATCAAACTCCGGGGTTCACGATGGAGGTGGTGATCAGCGATGGGCTGTGGAAGCGGGATTTCGGGAGCGATCCGCACATTGTGGGACGAAGTTTGCGGGGGGATAACGATTTGTATCGGGTGATCGGGGTGATGCCGCCGGGTTTTCGCGACCCGGGGCGAACCGTGGGCGAGAGGAACACCGAACTGTGGGCGGCGACGGGTTTTTCGGGGGATCCGGCTCCGCCCCCGAACCGCAGTTTGCGGGTGCCCCTGGAAACGGTCGGGCGCCTGAAGCCGGGGCTGACGCTTGCAGCGGCGCAGAGCCAGCTGGACGCGTTGGTCGCTTCGTTGCGGAAGCAATTTCCGGACGATTATCCGGCCGACAGCAAGTGGACGGTGCGGTTGGTGCCGCTGAAGGAAAACGTGGTAGGCAACGTTCGGCAGTCGCTGATTCTGCTGTTGGGCGCAGTGGCGCTGGTGCTACTGATCGGCTGCGTGAATGTGGCGAATCTGCTGCTGGCGCGCGCCAGCGCGCGATCGCGGGAGATGGCGGTGCGCCAGGCGCTGGGAGCGGCACGCAAACGGCTGGTGCGGCAGTTGCTGACGGAGAGCCTGCTGCTTTCGCTGCTGGGGGGAGTGGCGGGGTTGGTGATTCTGTTCTGCATGAAGGGATTTTTGCTGCGGCTGATTCCGGAGAGCCTGCCTCGGCTGAACGACCTGTCGATTAACTGGACCGTGATGCTGTTCGCGCTGGCGGTTTCGATCGCAGCCGGGGTAATTTTCGGGCTGGCGCCCGCGAGGCAGGCAGGGCGGTTGAATCTGGCCAGTACGCTGAGGGTAGAGGGGGGTGGGTCGAAGGGTTCCACGGAGCAGACGCGCACGCGGCGCGTGCTGGTGGTGACGGAGTTTGCGCTGTCGCTGGTGCTGATGGTGGCCGCGGGCCTGCTGCTGCGCAGTTTTTGGGATTTGTACAAGGCGCCGCTGGGATTCAATCCGCAGCATGTGATGTCGGTTCAGTTGTGGCTGTCGAGCCCCAACGATCCGAAGACGGATATTTATGGAACGGCTGCTCAGGAGGCAGTGTTTGCGCGCGAATTGCTGCGGCGCAGCCGGTTGCTGCCGGGAGTGCAGGAGGCGGCGCTGGGAGCGGAGCCGTCGATTCCGCTGCGCCACGACCGCAACCAGAGCCCGCTGATCGTGGAAGGACGCCAGACACAGAGCAAGCAGCCGCCTTTGGTGGAGCGGTCGCAAGTTACGCCGGAATATTTTCATTTGCTGGAGATTCCGGTGCTGCGGGGCCGTCTGTTCAACGACGCCGACGACGAGAATGCGCCGCTGGTTGCCGTGATCAACCAGGCGATGGCGGAGACTTACTGGCGGGGCGAGGATCCGCTTGGGAAGCGGCTGAGGCTTGGCCGTGGGAGGGCTGGGGTTGGCCAACGTGCGAGCAAGACCTGGATCACGATCGTGGGGGTGGTCGCGGATGCTCGAACCGAGTCGCTGGCGAACGCGAGCGTTCCGCAAATCTATCTGAGCCTGTACCAGGAGACGCCCAAGGAGCTGGCCATCTTTCTGCGTGGAGACCTGAATGCGAGTGCGATCCCGGAAGAGGTGCGGGCGATGGTGCAGTCAGTGAATCCGGAACTGCCGGTTTATGGAGCGAAGACGCTGGACGATGCGGTGTCGGCATCGCTGGAGCAGAGACGATTCTCGATGGATATTGTGGCGGCCTTCGCGATTACGGCGTTGCTGCTGGCGGCGCTGGGAATTTACGGGGTGATCTCGTACATCGTGAGCGAGCGCACGCGAGACATCGGCATCCGGCTCGCGCTGGGCGCGGAAAGGGGAAAGATTCTGGCCATGGTTCTGCGTCAGGGGCTGGGACTGGCGATGGCGGGCGCCGCGCTGGGACTGGTGGGATCGGTGATCGTGTCGCACCTGATGGCAGGTTTGCTCTACGACGTAATGCCCACCGATCCTCTTACATTTGTTGGCGTCACCCTGGTGCTCACAGGTGTGGCGCTTGCGGCCTGTTATATCCCCGCGCGGCGGGCAATGCGTGTCGACCCGATGATCGCGCTGAGATACGAGTAGTTTTTCGAAGTCCTCGATGTGGCTCGGATTGAAGTGAAAGCATAGGATCTTTCATGAGAATTCTGAGACGGTTTCTGGCGCGTGCGAAGAACTTCGCAATGGGGCAGCGAATCCGGCATCCGCATCGCGGTGGGAGCGACACGTGGCAACGTTATGGCCGTTGTGTTCCATCAGGGTCTGGTCCTGACACTCATCGCCACCTCTGTCGGTGTAGGTGCAGCGCTGCCGGCGGCTAGAGCCCTCACGCAACTGCTCTTCACCATCAGCCCGCTCGGCGCGACAAGCTTTTGCTCGTCTGTCGTTTTGCTGGGATTGATGTCAGTCGCCGCATGTGTCATCCCGGCGCTGCGGTCCGTGCGCCTTGACCTTGTTCGTGCGCTGAGGAGCGAACGAGGCAGCCAGTACTTCTGTTTATTCTCAAGGGCGAAATGGACTGCACAGAAACAGCAGACAGGCGCCTTGGAAGCTCAGTTCAATTGACGCTAACAGCTCTTAGCACGTTTCCAGATCGTCGCATACGATTCCGCCCCCAGCCACGCGCGTCATAGGCCACTGTCTTGAACTGTCCCTCAAGTTCGGCGGTAACCTTGCGCCAGGTGCGTGAAGTTCCACCCCAGTAATGGAGAAATACGAGAGCCGGCTCCGCAGTCCCGTGCACCTCCGCATGGATGGAAAGTCCTTGAATTTGGTAGTTCATGTTGTCTCCTTCTTTAGCCGCGCTGACACGCGTGCGCAATTCGATGATCGGGAGGTCGGCTATTCGGAAAATGGTGCATTCGCGACGACATCGGCAAAGTTGGGGGATGTGTACCCCTCGACATATCGAACGCCGAAATCCCGAACGATGTTGTCAAAGGTGGTCGTCGGCTTCCGCCGAACGATGTTGCAAAGGCACTCTTTGAGTCCGTTTTTTAGTGCCAGGCGCGGAAATTCGGCCAGGATCGCGCCTTGTTTGTCCTGCGGAATTCGATCAAGGCCTGCCCCCAGAACATCCGCCGTTATTCCCGAATGGGTCATAGCCACTTCGGGCTCTTTGTGAAGAGCGACAGATCGTGTGGTATGAAGCGCGATGGCATCCCAAACAACTTGCATCTGCTGCGTCGAGATGCCTCGCCCCTTCAGAAACGAGCGCGCCGCATTGGCGCCATCCACCTCGAAACGATTTTCCGCCGTATAGCGGTCAGTCAAGCCCAGATCATGCAGAATCGTGGCTACTGCCAACAACTCGGCATCCGGAGCACGTTCAGCGCTTTCTGAAAGCAATACGCCGAATAGCCAGGAGCGCATCGCATGGTTGAAGAGAAATGGCTCTGACGCGCTCCGTGACAAGTCAATCGCATCGCGAACCAGAACTGTGTCGGGTACTTTGATTCCTGCTAAAACCATTTCCTACCTCTCTCGCTTTCATATAGTCCCTGGTCGACGATTGGCTTTTGCTCCGCCGTTCAGTTGGTGCACAGATCAGTTATCAGTACCCAACCGTGAATCGTTGGCGAGCGTGCTTCGGCTGTTCCAACTCATCCACGAGTGCGCTCGCAAAGTCTTCGGTGGATATGCGGCTTCGGCCGTCAGATCGACGTCGTGGGCATCGTAGGCAGTGGAGAACTGTTGGGCGGTCGATACGTAGTCTTTCGCGTTCCCTTTCATCTCTATGCTCCTTTGCGGTCGCTTTTGTCAGGGATCTTGTGCCCTAGTATTCAAACCACTGGCTGAGCGCTTTGACCTTCTCCTCCGTATACGGCGGGAACAAGTGCTCAATGGCTACGTCGGGCGGCGAAATCAGAACTGATTTCGCGTGCGTGAGAGCGTCAAACCCGGCCTTGCCGTAGTAGTGACCGATACCGGAATATCCGATCCCGCCAAAGGGCATGGTTTCGATAAACAGGTGAATGTTTACCTGATTGATCGCGCCGCCGCCGAAGGACAAGCTTGCGAGGAAGTGATCGATCGCCTGCTGATCTCGGCTGAAGAGGAAGCCGGAAAGAGGCTTCGGATGCTTCTTCACCTCGCGAATGGCCGCATCCATGTCCTTGTAGGTGAGGATTGGAAGAAGCGGCCCAAATATCTCGTCCTCCATGATCGGATCGTCCCAAGTCACTGGATAGATGACCGTAGGATCGAGATAGCGTGCCTCCGGGTCGGAGGCCCCGCCTATGACGACTTTTTTTTGATCAATGAGGCCCGCCAAGCGTTCGGTGGCCTTTGGGCTGATAATGCGGGAATAGTCGTCGGGCCTGCTCTTAGGGTCGGTCCCGTACAGCTCAACCATAGCTTTCTTGCACTCTGCAACGAACTCCTCTGCAATTGATTCGTGCACGTAGGCGTAGCCGGGCGAGGTGCACCATTGGCCGCCCCAAGCCGTCGCACCCCAGACGATCTTCCTGGCTGCATCCGGAATATTTGCGGTCGAGTCAACGAAAGCCGGATTCTGCCCGCCTAGTTCGAGAAGAACGGGAGTCAGATTCTTTGCGGCCGCCTCCATGACGATCTTGCCAACCTTGACGCTGCCGGTGAAGAAGATGAAGTCGAAGGGCAGCTTGAGAAGCTCCGTCACCTCGTCTTTGCTGCCGGTGACGGCAGTGACGGCCCGAGGATCGAAATATTTGGGAATGAGATCGAGCAAGACCTTACTGGTGGCGGGCAAACCCTCGGAGAGTTTGAGGATGCATGGATTGCCAGCCGCAATAACCTGGACAGCGGGGTCGAAGAGCAGCGTCAGTGGTCCATTGAATGGCCCGATAACCAAGGTGACGCCGTAAGGTTCCCGATAGACTTTAGCAGTATGCCCGCTCTCCCGAAGGGCCTTGGGCACAACCACATCTACGGGCTTCATCCACTCCTTCAAATCTTGCTTCGCGAAGGCGACGGTTCCTACAGGCGCCATAATCTCGAAGACTTTCTCTTGGCTGGCCGTCTTGAAGTCGCTGCTCATCGCAGCCTCAAGAACCTCGGCGTTCTCATTGCACAAGTTCTCAAGGCGTGTCAGTTGGTCGATGCGCCACTCGTAAGACTTAGTCGCATCCGAATCGAAATATGCTTTCTGCTTATCGAAGATTTCCTGGAACTCATTCATCTGAGTCTCCTTCGCACACGGTTGTCGAAGCCGCTTTGCAGCAGCGTTGCGAGCCCT
This sequence comes from uncultured Acidobacteriaceae bacterium, assembly GCA_963787145.1. Taxonomy (GTDB): domain Bacteria; phylum Acidobacteriota; class Terriglobia; order Terriglobales; family Acidobacteriaceae; genus PALSA-350. The sequence continues at coordinate 164,901 of CAWBBY010000021.1, read as the reverse complement.
TTAGGCCATCGTGAGGACCATGCGGAATCGCGCGTCACCAGACATCATGCGCCGATACGCTTCTTCGGCCCTTTCCAACGGAAGAGTTTCGATCATGGGCCGAACGTCAGTGAGTACGCTGAAATCAAGAGTGTCCTGGGTCTCGATCGCTCTTCCTGTCAGGCTTCCTATGACAGAGCGGCCACCAAAAATCAGCGGAACTCCGTTGACCGGAATTGGATCGCCTGAGACGCCAACCACAACGAGCCTGCCGCGAACGGAGAGGCCAGGAAGCAGGCTGGCGATTGCGGCTCCGCTGGGGGCGGTCGCCAAGATGACGTCGGCACCTCCCAGCTTCTGCAGTGCTGCTCCCGCATCCTCGGCCTTGGCGTCGATGTAAATGTGCGCTCCCAGCTTGAGTGCGAGATGTTCTTTGTCTGGACCGAAGCCGATCGCAACGGTGCGGAAGCCCATCTTTTTGGCGTATTGCACGCCGAGATGCCCCAGACCGCCGATACCCTGGATAGCAACGGTATCGCCAGCACGTCCGGTGTTGCGGAGCGCATTGAATGTGGTGATGCCGGCGCAGACTAACGGGGCCGCATCTTCTGATTTGAGCTCTTCAGGTATGAGAGCCAGGGCGCGTGCCTCCGCGATCATCATTTCCGCATAGCCGCCATCACTCGTCACCCCAGTGATAATGGGGTTCTGGCAATATGCCGTGTCGCCGCGGCGACAGGTCTCGCAGGTTCCGTCTTCACCTCCAAAGAACCCGACTCCTACACGCTGGCCGACCTTCCAGGTCGTAACACGCCGGCCAACCTCCTCGATGCGGCCAATTGCTTCATGGCCCGGCACACGCGGATACACGACGCCGGGCAGTTGTCCCTCAACGGTGCCCGCGTCTGAGTGACATACACCGCAAGCCTCTACCCGGATACGTACTTGTTCCTCACCCGGCCCGACGACAGGCTTCTCGACGAGGCGAAAAGTCCCGGGTTTGGTTATCTCGACCGCCTTATATGTTTTTCCCATTTTCGTCTCCTGTCGATCTGGAAGAACTCATGTGTCGTCGTTCACAAGAATCGCGGACAAGCGGCAGGTTGAAAATTCGCCGTTGTTCGCGATCCTGGCTCTATGTCGCGAGACAGAGCTGGGTCAGAGGACGCCTTTGTGACCAACTACGCCTCTCCCATTGTTTTGGCACTTTCAATCCTTGTCTTGATTGAAAGTGCCGCAGTTTGGCGTTTCTGTTGGGCTTTGGTGGGTGGGTAACGCGAGTGACGACCTTTACTTCTCTTCAGGCGCGGGGAGGTTGAACGCCTTCGGCATCGGTGCGTTTCCTCTTCGCCACCGTCCTGGCGAAGTTCCAACAATCTCACGGAAGCTTCGATTGAAAGCTGGTTGGTCAGTGAATCCGACTTCCAACGCGACTGTTAGTAAAGAGTCGTTCGAGTGCAACAAGAGAGACTTTGCGACTTCAACTCGCTTATGGAGCAAGTAGCGCCGGACGGGTACACCAAACGACCTTTTGAATGCGCGCATGAAACGACCCGGCGATAGCGCGCACTCTTTTGCAAGATCGGCAATCGCCAGATCACCATCCAGATGTTCGTTCAACACCTCGATCACTCGATCCTGTTGCCAGATCGTCAACCCCCCGGTAACGACCTCCGGCGGCTGGCTCCGGCCCTGGTATGTGCGGCTCAGATGAGCGCAGATCATCATGATCATTTCGTCGATAACTAAGCGTGGAAGCTGAAGCGGACGATCAGAGAACGGCAACATCATCCGGGCCCAATGAAGAATCACGTCATCCTTGGTTCCCGGGGTGCAATGCAAGTTGCGAATGCGCTTTTGCTCGTTCTCGTCACTGAATCGATTGATAACTGACCGGGGTATATAGACGTGAACCGAGTCGAAACCTGAAGCTCGCAGTGCGACCGGCTCCGACTCCATATCGAATATCTGAATCCCGCCGGCATCCCATTCGGTGACACGATGAAAGCGTCCGTCAAGCCACGTTCCCCAGCCCTTAATGCTGTCGGGACGGCGCAGGTGCACGGATATCGAAAAAGCCTTTTCTGGTGGAATGTGTGGAGTGGGTCCAGGAAAGCCGTTCGGCATTCGCATACGTGTCAACGCAACCTGAGAGTTTCCCTTGGGACCAAGCACAAGTGAGGAAGACTCCAGCAGAGAAAAATGCTCCGCCAATCTTTTTCCAAACATGCCTTGAAGCATATGTTCTGCCTCGCACCGCACTAGAACTTACCGTTGCTATTTTTCCATAGATCGCGAGGTGGAATCGCTTCGAGCGTATCCCAGTGCTCTCTTGGTAATAATGGACCATTCGGTCCTTTATTTGCAAGCCTCGCAGTCGAATTGACCGATAATGTTGCAATGGGGCGACGAAAACTGTTCACCAGAGAAAATGTCCTCAACAAAACGATTCCCGTCTTCTGGAAGCATGGCCTTGCAGAGACGAGTGTTCAGGACCTTGAGCAGGCCACGGGGGTGCGCAAATCCGGCTTATATGCAGAGTTCAAAGACAAAGAGGACCTATTTGTCGCGAGCATACGCCAATATTTTGACATGCTGACGGCACGCGGAACCCTAACGAAGCAGCCTTTGGGTTGGTACAACGTCGAGGGCTTTCTGAAGGTCTGTTACGGGAGTTGGGGACAGAAGGGGTGCTTTTCGGTGAACTCCATGCGCGAGTTTGCGGATCTTCCCCCCAAAGCCCGCCAGATCATGATTGCGAATATGACGAAAGCCCATCAGCTCCTGATCGACAATCTAGCCGCAGCACGTGGAGGGACCGACGACAATGAATCCCTGGCTGATCTAATCATCACGTTCTTTTGCGGAATTTGCCTAGAGCAGAATCTCGGCCCCGACCGCACTCAAATTACGAAGAAGATTGAAGCCTTCATGCAGTTGATTCGGGGAAAGGGATGAATGTGCCTTCGACGAAGTCGCTGGAAAGCGCCACTGAAACATGGCCGAAGCAGTGGTAGCGGAAGACGCCGTGCGCTCAAATGTAAGCCGACGCCGAAGTAGCTTAGAATGTCATCCGGCACCTTTCGCCACACCCGTCCGCTCGAGCGACGAGTCGTTTCCTCCGGCAAATGAACCAGAAATTTACCTCCGCCCTTGCCAAGGTAGATAGTGAATGATAAGGGACGTTCACATCAACAACGCCATTCCTCATAATGAAGGGGAGCTTCGGTGCACGCGCGGGTGATTCGGGCTGCATTTCCGTGTGGACGAAACTCTGGAGACGGCTAGAAGGAGCCGTCTCCCATGGTCCCTCAAAAACAGCTCTCTGTTACCGGTCTCGCTCTGAGACCGCCACCATACCCGAGCTCCAACAATCCAAGGCTGCCGTGCTCAATACGCTCGCTTCGACGCATTCCAGGCGAAGCTATGCACACGCCATCGAGAGGTTTATTGCTTGGTATTGCAGCGAGCCCAGATTGGAATTCAACCGCTCCGTTGTGGTGAAGTATCGTTCATTCCTGGAACGCGCCTCCCTGTCCGCCGCAACGATCAATCTTCATCTCTCCGCGATTCGAAGGCTGGCGGATGAATCTGCCGAGACCGGCTGGCTCAGCCCGGAACTAGCAATTGGGATCCGGCGAGTCAAGGGAGTCAAGCGGCTCGGACGGAAGATGGGGAACTGGCTCACTCGCAATCAAGCTCAAGAGTTAGTGAATGCCGCTTCGAAGACCAATCTACGCGGTTTGAGAGATGGAGCAATGGTCGGATTGCTGTTGGGGTGTGGGTTGCGACGATCGGAAGTTGTGGGCTTGCATCTGGATCAGCTGCAATCGAGAGAGGGTCACTGGGTCATTGTCAATTTAGTTGGCAAGGGAGCACGACTACGAACGGTGCCTGTGCCGTCGTGGTGCAAGGAGCTTGTCGATGCCTGGCTTCGGAATTCCAAAGTAAATGACGGAAAAGTTTTCAGGCAGGTATTGAAGGGCGGAATTCTACAATCCTCCGGTGTGACAGCGAACGTAGTCTGGTACGCGGTGAAGCGGTGCGCTGGAGATGCCGGGATAAACAATCTGGCACCACACGACCTTCGCCGCACTTGCGCCCGCCTGTGTCACGCCTCTGGAGGCGAACTCGAACAGATTCAGTTTCTGCTTGGCCACGCTTCTGTACAAACAACGGAACGGTACATCGGTAGCAAACAAAAGCTCCAAGATGCGGTAAACGATCGCCCCGCGATATCGGTTGCAAATGACAGCGCCTGACCGGTCTGGGCACCGCCATTTCGGGTTGTTGGCGATAACGTCCTTTATCATGCACTATCTGCGTTGCCAAGCGGGCATTCGGTCGTTTGCCCCAGACAGCGACTATCCGCTCACTGGTGTGCCCCCGCGAAATGCCCCCATTTGCATTTCTTGAGCCTACGGCGTTTATGAGAACCAATCTAGACTCAATGAGTGCATTGGCCTGTCAGTCTTCACACGGTCGCCCGCCTTGACCGGTACGAGGGACGGCGCTATCACCTCGCACCGCACGCCTAGTTCTGCCAACTGCCAATACAGTACATAGCCGGTAGGTCCGGCTTCATAACAGGCACGCAACTTCTCCACCGGGTCAAGCTTCTTGAAGAACTTGCGCACCGATTCCAAACGGTTCGGAATCGTTCCCAGGCTCCGTACCTCGCCATCCGGTTCGGCTATCGCTGCGGCAATCGTTTCCGCATGGACATCCAAACCCAGAAATCGTAACTTCTCCTTCATGACCGGCTCCTTCCGCTTGTGGCTCTGAACTGCGGTACCTTGCGAACTCACAGCCTAACCCACGATCAGCGCATCGGGCCGGTCACTCCATAATGACTGTTAGCAACAGTTGAGAACGCTGAACGGATTGGTTTCGAGAGCCGACTTACCAAGCTTAATCTTCTGATATCCTGCGTTGCCGCTAGCCAATCTGGCTGAATATACTCGTTCCCGCTCGTCGTGCTTCGAAAGATCCGGTTTCTGTGTTCCGCGTAGGATTGCTGCATGATGAACTCAAACGGCACAGTTGCTGCTATTACCGGAGCGAAGATTTGGCAATCTTGCCGTACATCTTGCTTCCGATAGAGGGTCCATCACTTGGAAGACACGCAGTTCATCGATGGCGGGATGCTGCGAAACGCAGGAAGTCTGTTGCGAGCCTGAGATGTGTAAGCGCCCACTAGAATTGCTGGGCAGCAACAGCGAGATTGTCAGACGTCCCCTGCTCGCAGTCATAGATAGATACATCTCTCCTAACACCTGTAGCCGTGAAGCATGCTGCCGCCCTAGAGCCCTCCGTACCAATCGTAGCCAAGTTTGGTCCAGTAATCATCCGGCTTTTCGTTGGTGTACGCAATTAGGCCAATGCGTTTGATTTGTTTGTAGCCGTACTTTGTCGGCATGTGCAACCGCAGTGGCGCTCCATGAAACTGAGTCAACGGCTCTCCCATCATCTCTGTCACCAAAAGTGCCTGTGGATGCCTCAGTGCGTGCAGATCGTAGCCCGTATAGTAGTCACCATCCGGCGTTTCCATGTAGACGAACTTCGGTTCGTGTCCTTCAATATCATCCGGAGGGTAGGCTTCGAGGAAGTCAGCCATGCGTACTCCCGCCCAGTGCACAATCTGGCTCCAGCCTTCGATGCACTTGAACTGCGTTATCAGTTCGCTATGTGGTAACCGCGTTATGTCTGCCATGGTGAGCAGCAAACCCGCAGTTCCCGGAGGCAAGGTGGAAGCACTCTCGCCTGATTCCTCGAAGCCGCGAGGCATCCTGCCCGTGTGGTTTTCGTCTTCCATCGCCTTGGCCATCATTAACTCGGGCGCCATCTTGGGAGCGGAAAGCAGCTTCGGATCGACCTTGGTATCGTGTCCCTTGTCTTCCGCGGTCTGAGCTGTTTCGTACTGATATTGCCAGGCTGTCACGTCGCTTGAGTAACGAGCGTGCTGTGCCGCATTACGCACGCCCACAGTTTGCAGACGCCAGCTTTCCGGCTTCATCTGCATTTTGAGACCATAGATACCATTCACTCGAAGTGTTTCCGCTCTATCTGGAGAGTAGGTGGGCGCCAAAGGAACGTCACGAAAAGTGTCCCTTGAGAGCTTGGCATTTACTTGAAACGCCTTACGCAACGGGAGTGGCTGCATCTCGTCGCCGGACGCGTCCTCAAGAGCGCGGTATCCGGCATATCCCGCGGCCGCTGCGAGACCTGCAACTACAAAGGCTCGCCGCGTGTAGCGGGCGGATGCGTTGAGTACCTCGCGATCGGCTGCCTCCGTTGCCGCGATGCGACGAGTCAACACGTCATCGGCATCTTCCGGATCTACCGGCCTCTGCTCTCCGTGAGCGACTTCGGTTGGCTCGGCTGCGGGCTTCGCAGAGTCTGCAAGCGGCTTCGCTTCGTCTGGTTGCATCATCGCCAGCTCCTTCGTTCCATCTCCAGGGACGGTGCTTCGACCCGTTGAACCTCGCGTCCGCTTACCATCGCCCGGAAGTTGTTCCAGCCGGCCAGAACCACTTGAGCGATATGCACGCCAAAGAACCCGAGAAAGCTCATCGTCAGCCAGAAGTGGAGCCAACGTGCCATCTCGTAGCCCCCGCACAGCGTGGTTAGCCAGTGCGCGGATGTGGGCTTGTAGATGGCGAAGCCGGTGAGCAGCATTCCAGCACCCATCAGGATCACCGACGTGTAGGCAATACGCTGCGCACCGTTGTACTTGGTCTGGGGAGGGAGCCCTTTACGCAAGTGCAGGTCGACCAGTGTTACCTGGATCGCATCCTTAAGACTGCGGCGCTGTGGCAGCAAAAACCGCCATTCCCCCGAGAGCCAGGTATACAGCACATAGACCACTCCGTTCATAGCGAATAGCCACATGAAGAAGAAGTGATAGCCGAGCCCTTGCGTGACATGGTAAGGGACATGCAGCTTGCCGTAAAACCAATCCGGGAAGAACCGAAAGAGTGTAAAACGGCCTAATCCTATGCGGTATACCCGATGCGGATGCAGGTAGGCGTTGTCTGAATCGTTCCAGTAGATGAGCAGGCCACTCCAGATCATCAGGAACAGCACCGGAAAGTTGATCCAGTGCATCCAGCGGATAGCAAGAGGATGCTTATACGCCAAGCGAATGCTCGGACCCTCAACGGCACGCTCAGTCGACGCGTCACAACTCCTATTGGCCATCACTGCTCTCCAGTTCTTCCGCAAACACTTGCTTTCATCCAGGATGCTTGGCCATGAACTGGAGGATCAGGTCTGCGATCTCGTCGGTCTTTTCGTCCAGTGCGAAGTGCCCGGCGTCGAGCAGGTGGATGTCCGCATTCGGAAGGTCTCGCCTGAAGGCTTCAGCACCCGGTGCGATGAAGGAGGGGTCGTGCTCGCCCCAAGCCACGAGGGTTGGGGGCTGGTGCTCGCGGAGCCAGGCCTGCCATTTGGGGTAGAACTCGACGTTGGTCCGGTAGTCGTAGAGCAGTTCTCCTTGGATCTCGCGCTGACCTGACCGCGACAGATCAGCGTACTCGCTGATCCAGGTATCCGGATCGTAGCGATCCGGATGGGACGTGCCGGCGACGTGCCGCTCCTTGGTTCCCTCGAAGGAAAGAAAAGCGTTAAGCACCTCAGGATGTGTCTTTGGATCCGACCAGTATTCCGCGATCTTGGTCCATTTGGCACCAAGGCCCGCTTTGTAGACGTTCCCGTTTTGAATGATGAGCGCATGCAGTTGATCGGGGTGCGCGAGAATGACACGGAAGCCGATCGGCGCGCCGTAGTCGTGAAGATACATGGTGTACTGTTTGACCTTCAGCTTCTCCAGAAAATCACTCATCGTCTGGGCAAGATGATCGAACGTGTAAGTGTAGTCGGTCGGGGAGGGCGCGTCGCTCAGCCCGAATCCGGGATAATCCGGGGCAATCAGATGATATTTTGTCGCGAGTAAGGGAATGAGCGTGTCGAACTCGCGCGATGACGACGGAAAGCCATGCAAGAGCACGATGGTTGGGACGTTGTCAGGGCCGGCTTCCCGGTAGAAAATCCCGACGCCGTCGACCTGCACGCGATGATAGGTCGTCGTAGCGTTGGTCGAAGGCAGCGTCGCTGCTTGTGCCGTGGCTGCATAAAGGGCCGTGGCAAGAACGTAATTTGCTATCCGGTTCACTGCGATGTTCCTTCTGCGAAAACTTGTTGCCAGAAGCATCCGGTAAGAGAAGCGTGGTGCGTCATGAAGATGCACTGGCAGCGCTAGGGGCGTCTAACTTGCTCGAGCGCCAAGGTATCGATGTATTGACGATGGCGCTCGATTTTCCCGTACTGGATATCCCATACATGCGCGTATGCAAGGTCAGCGCGTTTGTGCGTTGCACGGTGTACGCAAGCGAAGCGGCCCAATGACACCACCGTGGAGCCATCGACAAGAAATTCCGAAGGAGCTGGTGAGAAGCTCTCCCACTCCTGCATGAGTGGGACGAACACTTTTTTCATAACCTCTTCGGGACCTCTGTCCTGAATGTTGAAATCAACCACTGAGATCCACTCGATGTCGGGAGCCATCAGGCCAACCATCTTCTCGGTGTCACCTGCTGCTATCGCCGCATAGAAATCGCGTACCGTAGCGACTGGTGTTGTCATTGCATTCTCCTTTGCCATAACTTCACCTGCCATGGCGCGACGGTAGTCAGCCGTCTCTTCCAGGAGCAAGCTCGGATGAAGCGAGCTTGTTACTCCTGCGTATAGTCTCTTCAAGGTAAGGTCCCATAAGCGAGATGAATAGTTCTAAATTCTCGTCACATACTTAAGCAAAACTGAAGTGTTGCCCGGCTGCTGCGTAGAGGCTGCTGCGTCATGATCGGATGATCTGGAGTCCAGCATGGATTAAACATGGTTTGCAGATGCCAGAAGACGACTCGCTGACAACTGTCAGTTAGCTTTCGCCTGCTCTGGGAGGTCTAGGCGTCTCTGAGCTAAATACCGATGGATATTCGATATGACCACCGAGCCCTCGCCAACCGCGGATGCAACCCGTTTCACCGACTCGGCTCTCACATCTCCAACAGCATAGATACCGGGAACGCTCGTCGCGTAGGATGTGGCTTCAAATCCCGATTGACCACCGGTGAGAACAAATCCTTTGTCATCGAGCTTGACGGCGCCGTACACCCAGCCGGAGTTTGGCTCCGCGCCGATCATGACGAAGACACTGGAGATCGGCCTTCTGACGGATTCGCCGGTCTTTCGGTTTGTCCACCGAACGGATTCGAGACCCCTTTCACCTTCAAGCTCATCGATCTCTGTATCCGTGTAGAGAGTAATGTGGGGAGAACTTTCTATTCTCGCAATCAAATATTGGGACATGGAGCTCTCTAGAGAAGCACCGCGAATGATGTGGTGTACGTGCTTCGCAACTCCTGAAAGGAAAACTGAAGCTTGCCCAGCAGAGTTACCTCCGCCGACGACGATGATCTCTCGGTCGCGACACAGCGGAGATTCCATTGCTGTCGCAGCATAGTAGAACCCCCTGTTTTCGAAATCCTCATGGTTCTTGACATTGAGGCGTCTATACCGCGCCCCGCTTGCGATCACGACCGAGCGTGCGCAAACAGTCAGACCGCCAGCAAGGATCAATTGATGCAAGCCATCCACTTGTGCTGCGCTTACAACTTCACGTGAGATGGCGAAGTGAACCCCAAATTTGAGGGCCTGGAGGTGGCCGCGGCTTGCCAGTTGCGCCCCCGAGACTCCTGTTGGAAATCCTAGATAGTTTTCAATTTTCGAACTGGTACCGGCCTGCCCCCCAGGGGCACTCCCTTCAATCACAATCGTGGATAGGCCTTCTGAAGCTGCGTAAACTGCTGCAGCGAGACCGGCCGGACCAGCTCCGACGACTGAAACGTCATAGATCGTATGAGGTTCAGGAAGCTCAGTGATACCCAGTTCGTCAGCGAGATCGCAGAGAGTAGGTCGAACCAGAACACGACCATCTAGCAGCTCGACCTGTGGCACCTTCGTCGCGGCCACGCCCTTGCCGAGTTCATCGTTTGTTGGCAACTCCTCTACCTGGTGCGGATAGTAGTTGCGAACCAGAAAGCGACGAAGGCTTAGTAGATCCGGATCACCTTCCCATCCTCGAAGTACGACTCCCGTGGATGGATCGTCGATCATGCTGACGCGACGCCATATGCAAGCGGAAACAATAATGTTCGCGATATCGCCTTCGGCGCGCATCAACAGCCGCAAGTTCTTCCGGGAGATTCGCAACAATCGACTCGTCGATTTGGTTCTTGCTTCGGCAACGGATCTCTGTGTGTTTAAGAGGTTTAGCTCGCCACTAAATTCGCCCCCACGCAGAGAACGGAAAACTTTGAAGCCACCTCCTTTCACCAGGAGTCGGCTTTCAATCTCCCCTGAGAGAATCACAATCATGTCTGTGTCCCGATCACCATAGGTGTACAGACAGGTGTCCTTCGGGACGGATTCCTCTTGTCCGTAGGATCTGAGTCTTTGAAGCATCTCGCCGCTCAATCTAGGAAAAGCCAGATCGTGGCGAAAAGCAACGTCTGAGTTCGACGAAGTGCTAGGTTCAGGCGATACGGCCTGGACTGCTGAAGTGAGTTCCTCTCGCGACTCGCTCATCTTCCGCATCCTCCGCAGATCGACGGGTGGGAGCAGCGGCTAGGGGTGCTCATAGTGGTGTCTCCTGAAGGCAGCTGGCTCTGAGTTTGTCTCCTGGTCTCAGGAGTTCGTCGCAATACTGAGAAGGACGATCGTCGCCCTGATGATAGGCCCATCCTGCAGATGCTGCATCGAGTACGTCGCGATCACAAGGGTTGTCGACAGCGTTGCTGGCTGAGCGGTCGTTACGTTTACACACCCTTGTACTGACCACCATCGACATCGATGACGGTTCCATGAATCCATCTGGCTTCTTCTGTTGCGAGAAAGGCGACGAGCTCCGCGACATCGCCCGGTTCGCCGAGACGAGAGATTTTCAAACGCCGGGTCGAATCGAGAAGATACTCGGCATAGTCGATGCCTTCCTGTGCGGCGAGCTTCTCCATCAGTTTCTTGCGGCGTAAGGTCTTGATCGTGCCGGGCTGAACCAAGTTGACATGAACGCAATCCTGAAGCCCTTGCTCGGCGATTGACTTGGATAGAGCCGCAATACCACCATTGACAGCGGAGACCAATGCGAGATGGCGTTCTGGTGTTCGCGCCGTGCCCCCACCGATCATCACCAGATGGCCTCTTACCGCCTTCAGCATCGGCCAAGTGCTCTTGATGAGTCGGAGATTTGCGAAGAGCTTCAACCCGAACCCTGCCGCCCAGTCCTCGTCCTTCAGTTCCAAAAAGCCACCTTGGGGTGCAGCGCCAGCATTGGTCACCAGAATATCGAGACCGCCCCACGATTGCTCGACATCAGTGGCCAGTTTCCCAGCGGCGTCAGGCTCAGTCAGGTCAAGAGCGGTAAACCTGACTTCAGGCGTAAACGAGCGCAGTTCGTCGCTTGTAGTGGAAAGCTCCTCTTGGCTTCGAGCGGTGAGATGGACGCGTGCGCCTTCGAGGGCGAATCGGCGTGCGATCGCTGCACCGATTCCTCTTCCGGAGCCTGTCACTAGTACACGTTTGCCATTGAACCGTTGCATGCATCCCCTTCGTGCTCGGATGTGAGGGCTTAGTTGCGTGACGGTGTATTTCACCATCACGCGACTAAGCTCACAAGTGTCGCTTCGGAATGAGAAGGCTGGGCGTTTAGCGACCGAAAACAGCTTTGATTTCGTCCGCCACAATATGAACATTCTCGTCCAACACAAAGTGCCCGGCGTCCAGCCAAATGAGCTTCGCTTCTGGTAGATCACGCAGATACGCCTCGGCTCCGGGCGGCACGAAGAACGGGTCCTTCTTTCCCCAGGCAATCAGTGTCCGGGGCTTATGCGCGCGGAAAGCGGCCTGCCACTCAGGATAAAGTGCGATATTGGATTTGTAGTCCTCTAACAGGTCAACTTGGTAGTCTTGCACCCCGGGCCGGTCGAGCAGTGCTTGATCGAGTACCCAGTTGTCCGGATTGATAGCTTCAGGATCCTTTGCGCCAACCAGCCAATGGAACTTCGTGCCCTCCAAACTGACGAACTCGCGCGCGGGTTTTTCAGTTTCAGGCGTGCGCTTCTCCCACAGCGGCAGCAGCACCTTCTTAGGAGCATCTCCTACGCCTTCCATGTAGGCATTTGCGTTCTGAACGATAAATCCCTTCACTTTTCCGGGGTTCTTAGCGAACAAGCGGAATCCGACCGGGCCTCCATAATCCTGCATGTAGAGGATGTACGACGTGAGGCCCAGTTGATCGAGAAGGCCAAGCACATGTGCCGCAAGATTATCGAAGGTGTACTCGAAATCCTTACTCGACGGAGCATCAGAATGGCCAAAGCCAATGTAATCGGGAGCGACCAGGTGAAACTGGTCGGCGAGAGCAGGAATCAGCTCGCGAAACATCTGACTGCTAGTCGGAAGTCCATGCAATAGGACAATTGTTGGAGAACTTGGGTCGCCGGCCTCGCGATAGAAGACCTTGCGGCTGTTGACGGTCGCCGTCCGATAGTGGGTCAGGTGCAACTTCACTTGCGATAGTGGGGATGCCATGAGAACTCCTTCTTGCTTGCGTCCCCTTCGGGACGGCCATTCAAAAATGGTAGGGCCCAGCAAGAACGAAGAAAAGTTCCAAATATTGAACCGGTTGTTGAGTATTTGTAATGACTATCTCTGCTGCTGTCAGACGGGTTCAGCACAACCATGTTCACGTGAACTCAATGAACCTTGCGTCGACAAGCGGACCTGAGATGAAATGGTAGGGCAGGGAGCGTAGCCGAACACAGGCCCATGCGCCAGCCGGCAAATCGATCCTGCTGCTGCCTGTAGGAAGCATCTGCGAGGACACGGAATTCTAGAGGCAAAGCTTCACGAGGATTGTCTCGAGCGCAACATGCGAACGCCTGTCGAGAGCTTCCAGGGGATGCGCCTCGTCTACGCTGCCGAGACTGTTGACCGCCGAGCCGGCGTACCTTCCGCTGGAATACCATCCATCCTGGCTGCGGCACGGGAGTGTACGGTTCCAGGTCGCTTGTCGCTCTGGCCTGAACGAAGATAAGTCGCGACCAACTCCTCTGTGATTTCTGCGAACCGAATCGCGTTCGGAGCCCGGAGGCCGCGTCTGCGATGCAGCGTGATGGGTATATTTCCCAGCGGCGGGAGGCCCAGGTCGATGGTCTGTACGTCTGCCGGCAGGCCAAGTTCGGCCCGTGCGGTCAGTCCCAGTCCCGCACTGACCGCGGCCCACAAGCCCATCAGGCTAGGGCTCGTCATTGCAACACGCCAAGCGCGGCCGGAACGTTCCAGCGCCTCCAGCCCCGGTGTCTGACATTGGCACGGGGGGTCGAAGAGAGCAAGCGGTAACGGCTGCTTTGCGCGATCTCTGAAACCTGGGCTTGCGATCCAATGCAACGGCAGCTCGCTCAACAGTTTCGCCGTCTTTTTCTGTGCGCCTCCTAACGTCAATGCAAGATCGAGGTCGCCGGTGTCGATCGCTTGAAGGAGTACCTGGCCCAGGTCCACCTTCACCTCAAGTTTTACAAGCGGGTAGAGAGCGCTAAAGCGTGCGATGGCTAAAGGCAAAACGTTGCCCGTGAAATCTTGCCCGAATCCGATTCGAACGACACCTGCAAGAGACGATCCGCGCAGGGTATCGATCATCTCATCATTGAGTTCGAGCACCCTTCGGGCATATCGGAGAGCGATCTCACCCTGTTCAGTGAGAAGGGTCTTTCGGCCTTGCTTCCGAAAGAGCGGCACTCCTACCTCCTCTTGAAGTCGCTTCATCTGCAGACTGATTGCAGAGGGAGTCCGTAAAAGGCGCTCCGAAGCGCGGCCAAAACCACCCAGGTCTTGCGTCATCACCAAGGTACGAAGGCTGTCGAGGCTGAGGTTGTTCAGAAGCATAGTTTAGACATTCTCACCGATAGTGTTAGAAGTTCTCGCTTTTAGTGATTCTCCGTCATCCGTATGCTTCATGGTAACGCAGCTCGCGGTTGTGTGCGACGTGGCCGCTGATAAGCGATGCACCTGGAGCGCCGATCTTTTCAGCTGCCCAACACGTGCACGCCAGATCGGCGAAAGGTTAATGATGAAAACAATTGCTTCTAACGCAACGATCGTTCTGGTGCATGCCGCATGGGCGGATGCATCCTCGTGGTCTGCCGTAATCGGCCCACTCCTCAAAGCGGGCGTCAAGGTGATCGCTGCCCAGATTCCAATGACTTCGCTATCCGATGATGTTGCTGCATTGAAAGTGTTCTTAGAAAGAGCGGGCGCGGGGCCAATCCTTCTTGTCTCTCACTCTTACTCCGGCGCTGTGATCACCGCCCTCGAAAGTGACGACCGTGTCCGAGGTCTGGCCTATGTGGCAGCTATGCCGCCGGCCGAAGGGGAAACGGTGGGCGACCTTTTCTTCCGTGAGCCTCCACATGAAAAAGCTCCCCATCTGGAGCCCGACGGTCATGGTCTCTTATGGATGTCGGAAGAAGGAATGAAGAATGCGGTCGCTCACCGGGCCACGGTGGAGCAAAACGCAATCGGGACAGCAGCGCAACGCCCGATAGCGATGAAGTGTCTTGGCGAAGCGATACAGACTCCAGCATGGAAGACGAAACGTTCGTGGTATCTGCTGGCTGAAGACGATCGCATGTTCAGCCCGAAGACACAACGATTTGTGGCCGAGCGCATGGGCGCACAGATCCGTTCGCACGATGTCGATCATGCACCTCAGATCTCGTCGCCTGCGACCGTCGTAGAGTTCGTGCTGGAAGCAGCCAGTGCGTTGCTCTAAGCAATAGGTTATCTCGCCTGCAAACAATCGAATGTGCAACAAGGAGAATCACATGACTACGTACCAGCACGCCGACATCCAGGGCCACAAGATCTTCTACCGCGAAGCCGGCTCGACCACGAATCCGACGATCGTTCTGCTTCATGGCTTTCCGTCGTCGTCGCACATGTTTCGGGATCTGGTCCCGCAGCTCGCCGGCCATTTCCACGTCGTCGCGCCGGACTATCTCGGCTTTGGCTACAGCGATGCTCCCGCGACGACCGACTTTCAATACACCTTCGACAGCATCACCGCGCAGATCGAGGAACTGCTCTTCACGACACTGAACCTGAACAAGTTCAGCATCTACCTGCAGGATTACGGCGCGCCCGTCGGTTTCCGCATTGCGTCCCGTCATCCGGAAGCGATCGAAGGCATCGTCGTGCAGAACGGCAACGCTTACGTGGAAGGCATCAGCGCCGCCTTCGAGCCGCTGCAGCCTTTCTGGGCGAATCGTACCGAGGAGACGGAGAAGGCGCCGCGCTCGCTACTGACCAGGCAAACGACCATCTTCCAGTACACACACGGTGCAAAAAACGTGGCGGCGGTGAGCCCGGACAGCTACACCTTCGACCAGGCGCTGCTGGACCGACCCCGCAATGACGCCATTCAACTCGAGCTCTTACACAACTACACCTCGAACGTGGCGCTCTACGATGCGTGGCACCAATACTTCCGCACGCATCAGCCGCGGACGCTCATCGTGTGGGGGCAGAACGACCCTTTCTTCATCGTGCCTGGAGCGCAGGCGTTCCTGCGCGACCTGCCCAAGGCGGAACTGCACCTGATCGATGGTGGCCATTTCCTGTTGGAAGAGTACAGCGAACTCGTCGCAGGCAAGATCATCGGCTTTCTCGGAAAGGGACAGAAAACGGAGATGGGCAAATGACAACCTCTGCCCTGAATCCGACTCATGGGAGTGAGCCGCAGCCGTCAACGCGCACGTTGCCCGTCTCTCGCGCCATCCTATATGCCACGCTGGTGGTTGGGGTGCTCGATGCAGCCGATGGCGTCGTCTTCCGCGGCCTGCAAGGCCAGAATCCGATTCAGGTACTGCAGTACATCGCGAGCAGTCTGCTGGGTGCACGGTCCTTCTCGGGCGGACTTGCCACTGCGGGACTTGGCGTAGTCGTGCATTTCGTCATCGCGCTGGTAGTCGCAGCCATCTATATCCTTGCGAGCCGGCGCGTCGCTGTGTTGCGTACGCAGTGGGCGCTCCCGGGACTGCTGTATGGCTCTGCTGTGTGGACAGTGATGAACTTGTTGGTGTTGCCGCTGACCGCGGTCGCTCCTGGCCCGATCATGACTGCAGCATTGGTCAACGGCGTCATCGGCCACGCTCTGTTCGTCGGCCTGCCCAGCGCGTTCTTCGCGAAGAAGGTGGCGGCGGCATAAGACCTTCCTGTAAAGACGCTTCGCGCTGACTGGTCAACCTTTCAGAATCGTCCTGGGAAGATGCGCTTCCGGGAGAGGATTGGGGTCGACTGCTCAACAACCGAGTTCACTCGTTGCTTCGGCACATAGTGAGTTAGGAATGCTTGTCCTCATTGGCTCCCGTGTTGATCTCCAATCGCCTCTCTGTATTTTCAATTGCGGAATACTGCACATCCAGGGAGCCGAGAAGGTGGTAGTAGCCACGGAAAGACGAACAGAACCCATGTTCCTCTATGCAATTATCTCCATCATTTTCCTGATCGGAAGTGATCGAACGGTTTGAAAGGAATCCATATGAATCTGAAATCTTTACTACTGCTTGTGACACTCTCCACACCCATAGTCGCTGTTGCTCAAGTGCCGCCCGAAGCGGCTGCATTGGCCAGGTTCGAGGCTCGCGAGAGCCACCGGCCGGCCTATAACCCAGATGCACCGTCGAAATTCAAGCCCACTGACCACGTCTTCATTCAGAGCGCGCTTGCTCTTGACTTTACCTATCGCAAAGCCACCGCTACGCTACCGCTATTTCGTGGCGTCGATTCAAGCGGGGATTCCGTGTACTACATTTTGACCGACGCCTCGGATTTTGCCTTCGCCCGTGCGCTTGGCATCAATTACGCACCCAAGTTGCGCAAAGCAGCGGGCTCTCCCGGTGCGCAGACAGCCACGATCAAGGATGGTCTGATTACCTTCAAGGGAAGAGTTGACTTCTCTCCCGTCTATAAAGTTGTACCGGGTTCTCCCGATCCCTTTCCGCCGACCGTCGCCGACCCCGGCGCGGTAGCGGATGCCGACTGGTCTTCAATCGTTGAGTTGCCCAGCGGGATCGTGATCAACGCTCAAATCGTCGACAACAAAACAGGCACTCACGATCGACTCAAGAGTGTCGACATCAAGAATCGCACTGTAAC
Organism: uncultured Acidobacteriaceae bacterium; assembly: GCA_963787145.1. GTDB lineage: Bacteria > Acidobacteriota > Terriglobia > Terriglobales > Acidobacteriaceae > PALSA-350. The sequence goes on along the minus strand of CAWBBY010000021.1, from coordinate 147,654 downwards.
GCTCTCTATTCTCGATGGCACTCAGGGAGGCAAACAGTACTTCTATCATCTCGTTACTGACGCCTCGGCCAGCCTTCCTGCAGTGTTGGAAAAAGGAGTCTTTGCTCCTCGTCTCTCCAAACTTCCTACCTTCGGTAAATCGGAACCGTCGGATGACTCGGCGCTACTCGCATTCTCCCCGAATGCTAACGGAATCACCACCCTTAATTCGGGCCAGGAACAGGGCTTTGCCTCATCTCTCGTAAATGGAGGGATCGATCCCATTAATGTATTTCCGCTCGGTCCGGATAACAGCAATAGCTCTGAGTCAAATAACTATAGCCCGCTTTGGGACGCTCACGTCAGTGCATGGACGCCGAAGGCAATCAAGGAAGGCAAGGTACATCGTATTATGTCAATGGACGAGCAGAAGGAGCTGATTGCGGAGGGTTACCTGACCAGTGCTACCGGCGACAGCTCGTCCCCAACGAATGCCTTCGTCGGCGGATTACATCCATCTGAACTCCTCATTAATTGTCCAGTCATCGCTCACCCGGAGCTGCCCGCCCGCTGAGGACACTCATCTACAACGTATTTAAGATCATCGAACCGCTGTGGACAAGGCTCGTCTGAGCTTTGTCCCGCAGCGGTTCATGACGTTCACGTTGATCGACGAGCATTGCGTTGCGGTCTCTCGCTGGGGGGACAGTCGCTGGCGAGCGCTGCGCCTGTCTGAGAGACCTTACAATGCCCATGCTGATCGTCGATGAAGAGTCCGAAATCATCTTCTACACCCACAACTCTTCTACCTCGAGCAGCATCTGCCTAACGCGCAGCTCATCCTCTACCAGGAGGCCACACATACTGTTTCAGTAATCTGAGCTGTTAGTCGAACACCCGAGCCTTGTCTTTCGCGACTGACTCCAACCTTGAGCGCTCAGGTGTCTCACTTGACGCCAAATCGCAAATGTATTCATTGTTCCAGGATTAGTACCGACAGGTCGGCAAGTGTTTACTAAACCGACTGCCTCACGTGGATAAAACCTGCCTATCGGACCAAAGCACTCAAACCCGTCAAAACCCGTTGTGGGCTTGCCGACTCAAATAGTGCATGATAAAGGACGTTATCATGCGCGAATAGCGCGCAAACGAACCGGAAGGGACTTACCGAAAAAACGAGACTTTGCAGGCGCTGTGCCTCTGCCCCAGCCAAAGCTCAGGAAGCTGCGCGTTAAAATGGCCCTCCTCTTAGACGGGTCCTTCACGGCGGCGGTTCGTCGAGAGCCGCCGAGGCAGTCACTTCTTCATCCCGGGACGATGCTAAACTGGCGCCAGAATGGATCGGATCGCCCCAATCCCCTGAGGAGGTTTCACTCGATGCGTAAAAGGCATGTCTTGAATGAAAAGCAGGGCGGCGAGACGGGTCCCGAAGGATTTGCGTCCATCTGCAGCGTCCTTGCGGTAGGACTTTTCATGCTGACCTTTGTTTTCCAGAATTTTGTGATCCCATCATCCTCAATGGCAAGCACCCTGCTTGTTGGCGATCACGTTCTGGTCGAACGGGAAGCCCTAGCTCCGGCTGCGAAATGGGCACCGTTTTTGCCCTACCGTGATGTGCGTCGCGGAGACATCATAGTCTTCTACAAGCCAACGGAAGAGCGTGATGGCGAGCACCCCTTTTTGGTGAAGCGTGTCATCGGAGTGCCGGGCGACCACATTCACCTTAGCAGCGGCGTGGTCTACCTCAATGGTGTGGCTCAGGACGAGCCCCAAGCCGCCAAGCCTACATTGGCGAACTACGACCCCTATATTAATGATTTTCCCTCCGTAGACCCATCTATGGAGCCCGGCGTCACCCCGGAATGGTCTCTCTCGCTGCGTAGTCATATTGACGGTAGCGACCTGGTCGTGCCTTCCGGTGATTATTTCGTAATGGGCGACAACCGCACGAATAGCATGGATAGCCGCTTCTGGGGTTTTGTGCCGCGACAGAATATCTTAGGCCGCCCGCTTTTCGTCTATTGGTCGATTGCCACACCGGAATCGGGCTCAGAAGAAGTGCCACTGAGCGCGCAGGCGGGATCAACCATCCATGAGTTTGTGCACTTTTTCGATGAGACTCGCTGGAACAGGACGTTACATCCGATCAGGTGATATGAGGATGGAGTAGACCCTGCAGCAGCCTCCTCTCCGAGACGTGGGTTCATCCGCCTGAAAAGCACTTCCTGCAAATCGATTTGCGGTACCAGATGCGTCTCATGGTGCAGTCTCTGTTAGCGGATCGCTTCAAATTGGCCATTCATTTCGAGACCCAGCAGGTTCCTGCGCTCGCCCTCACTCTCGCAAAACCCGGAAAGACCGGTCCCAGGCTTCGTCTGCACGCCGAGGGTCCTTCCTGCGATGCACCGCTACCGCCCTCCGCCGAAGGCGCGTCGACAAACCGCCCCGAAGCGTTTCCGCGTGAATGCAGTGTGTACGGTTTATCTAGGAGACCAGACCATACGCTTCTAGCCGGCTCGCGTAACACCACGATGGAACTGCTCGCAGCTTCTCTTGCCTCGCTGCCCGACGGGTTAGATCGCCCTGCAGTGGATCGGACCGGGCTCACCGGTAAGTATGATTTCACGATCGAGTGGACCCCAGAGTCGAATGTCCCTGGGGCAAACGCTGCCGTGGCCCAGCCTGCCTCTCAAGGAACGACGTTCCTGGAAGCCGTGAAGGAACAACTCGGACTGAAGCTAGAATCTACAAGGGCTCCCCTCGACGTTCTCGTCATCGACCACGTCGAGAAACCTTCCGAAAACTAGCAGTAATCTGCGCATTCGATCTCGCGGCGGTCGGTGGGCAAATGTCTTTCCGAGAGAGACATGTCGTAGTGCCCGAAACGGGATTTTGAGTAACTTGCTCGTGTACGACTCCTCGGCTGGGCGAAAGCGCTCTTCGGCAGACTCCATAGTAAAGTCATTGCTTGTTCGCCAGGACGTGAGTAAAGACCGGTCGCGAATTACGGCTTTCGCATAAGGTCCTTTCGCTTTTGCTCGTTTGCACCATATATTGACGTATACGAATTGAGGGCTCTATGCGGATCATTGAACTGGATAAACTACGTTTTGTTGCTTTTTCGATGGCAGCAGTCTGTTTTCTCACCCTTTCCTGCCTGGCGCAAGGGACACCTTCTGCAACCCCGCCATCGCAACCCGCTCCCTACAGTGGCAACCGGCCGCAGAGTATCAAGGATGGAGTGCAGATCCAAACTGCCTATCGCGAGGACGTGGTGGCGATGGAGGATGCGATCCCGACCAAGGCTCTTGTGAAACCGAAGCAGCCGCGCAAGGTTCTGGTACTGTGCAAAGCGGCGGGATTTGTGCACTCGTCCATTCCTTTAGCGGCGGCGACGGTGAAGGCAATGGGGGAGAAGACGGGCGCCTATACGGCAACGATCACTTACGACTCGGCCGATATTACAGCGGAGAACCTGGCCCAATACGACGCGATCTTCCTCGATAGCACGACGCTGGCATTCCTGGATGACCCTACGGATGCGGCAGCGACCGAGGCGCGCAAAAAGGCATTGATGGATTTTGTGCGCGAGGGAAAAGGCCTGGTCGGGATCCATGCGGCGGTGGATACGTACCACACGGCCTCTACGGCCGATGCGCCACCCACGGGAACCTGGCCGGAGTTCAACGCGATGATCGGGGGATACTTCAAGTTTCACTGGGTATACCCGCAGGTTTTGACCGTAAAAATTGACGATCCAAAAAGTCCGCTGACATCGATGTTCCACGGCGAGGAATTTCAGATCCACGACGAGACGTACACCATGGTGCAGGACTCGTTCTCAAGGAAGAACGTGCATGTTCTGACCAGCATTGACTACGCGAAGATGAGCGATGAAGACAAGGCGAAAGAAAAGTACAAGCGGACAGATGGAGACTATGCGCTGAGTTGGATCCGGCGGGAGGGCAAGGGCCGGGTTTTCATTGAGGTGCTGGGGCACAGCGAGCATATCTATTCGAATACGCTGATGATGGAGCATGTGCTGGCAGGCATTCAATATGCGCTGGGAGATTTGAAGGCGGATGATTCACCCAGTCTGAATTAGCCCCTTGGTGACCGGCGCGCGAATGAGAGGCATTGGGCCAGTCGTCCAGATCGATGGTTGACCATTCAAACTGACCCATTACCCCTTGCCGCGAAGAGATCATCCGTGATGCTGACCGAGTCGAGCCGATCGATGTCGGCATAGGGCTACGGGTGCATCAGTACGCCGTAAATGACGCTGAAGACAGAAACCGTGGCGCCGATCCCGAGGGTGAGCGATAGGATGGCCGTCAGCGCGAATCCGGGATGGTGGCGCAATTGCAGCCAGGTATGGCGGAGGTCCTGCAGGAGGGTATGCCGGAGAAAGGGCCAACGAATGGACAATTCAATACGCAATTTCCTGTCCATCCTCCACATTACGTTAAGTCCTTGATTCCTCTCATCTCACTGGAAGAGCAAGCCACGATTTCAGAGCTGCCGGTGTCCCCTCCTGGCCTGCTTTGTTCGCAGGCGGACAATGGCGATCAACCATCTAAAGGTGCTTCGGTCCCGGGGTCCCCGGCGGCCACTGTGAGCTACGAACCGCGAACGGCCAAAGGGAATCCATCGAAATCCAACGTTGAATCGGCGATCCATCTACCGACTCTGCTGGAACGTGAAGAACTCCATGTCCTTTGGGACACATATATTCAGTGAGGTTCCAGTCCAAAAGAGTCCACGATGGACGACCCATGCGAACGGGCCAGCTCAGGCGGCAGAGACAAGTCGGACAGCGGCTTCTTTGATCGTTGAAGGCCCAGCGCAGCGAGAGCAAAAAGCCAACAAGAGATGCCGTCGCCTGAATTAAAACGCTGCCGCTCGTTGGGAACAGCTGTCCGAGATCGAGCGCCGCGAAGTAGACCGGCGGCAAGATCAAGATGACTTTCAGGAGAAAGAACACGAGCCAGCGGCCTCTACGCAAACATGAACGAATGTCCCTCGGCCCGCTTCCACTACCGAGACGCAGAGTTGTGACTGCTGGAAGGATCAAGCAGGCGAAGATGAAGTTGAGCCTGAAGAGGACAATCTGCTGGTCGATGGGATTTGGCGGAGACTCAGACACGCCGGCCCAGGAGTGCAGCCAATAGAAGCTCGATTCCGTGTGCAGACTCAACAGCAAGACAGTGCGAGCGCCCGGCAACAGAAGAGCTACTAGCAGAGAAAATAGAGCCACCGAGATCAGAAACATAACGCAGTTCAAAGGGGAGTCGAGGTTGAGATGCACACTCTCTTTTGGCGAGTATCTTCTCATCCAGCGAGCATCGCGAAACGCCCCCAGGCAAAACTTCCAGACGTCTTTGCTGGCCGGTGCTTCGCGGCGTACATACCAAAGTTCCGACTTCCACTTAAGAAGCCAATCCTTGCGACTAGAGCAAGGAACAACAAGTGCAACGCATTCAATCACGATATGCTGGGCGAATGCAGATACGCCAGGAGCATCGCTATTCATACGTGCTCTTCTTCGGCAGCTATGGCGAATTTTGCCAAGAGCGGGTATCGTTCTCTCGCCGTCTGTAACATTGCGTTTCCCGCGCGCGTGACCTTGTAGTACTTCCGCGGGGGGCGCTGCGCCGCTTCTGCCTTGGCTTGCTTTTCCCAACGAGACAGAATCAGCCCATCTCGTTCCAGGCGCCCCAACGCCGGGTAGACCGTGCCGCTTGGAAGCCCTGTCACCACCATCACCCTATAGCCGTACACGTGGCCAAGAGCAATCGATTGCAGGACCATGGCTACGGCATAGGAGAGCCCCAATTCTTCCGGCATGCGAAATATCCTACATATGTAGAAGGCCTATTGACAAGGGAGGTACAGCTTGCTACATATGTAGATCAGGTTTAGAGCTACATATGTAGTAACAGGCCTTGCCGAGGGGCTCATGCTCGAACTGCGCAGCGCCTCAAAACGTTTCTCCGGCATTCCCGCTGTGGACAATGTAAGCTTCTCCGCGCGGGCCGGCGAGGTCACCGGCTACCTTGGCCCAAATGGCTCGGGCAAGTCCACTACCATGAAGTTGATCACCGGCCTTATCGGCGTGACGTCGGGGGAGATCCTCTTTCAAGGCCAACGGATACAGCAGGATCTGATCGCTTACAGACATCGCATGGGGTACGTCCCGGAAGAGCCGCAACTCTACACTCATCTCTCGGGCGCAGAATACCTGACGATGGTTGCGCAGCTCCGCAACCTTCCGGCAAAGCTCAGCGCACAGCGCATCGACGGCCTGCTCCAATTGTTCTCACTCCACGATGACCGCCACGCCTCCATCTCGGGCTACTCGAAGGGCATGCGCCAGAAAGTCCTGCTCGCTGCGGCGCTCATGCACAACCCCAATCTCCTTCTGCTGGATGAACCCTTCTCTGGCCTCGACGTCGGTTCCGCGCTGATCCTGCGCAGCCTCATTCAGGAGCTCGCTGCGCGCGGTAAAGCGGTGCTGTTCAGCTCGCATGAACTTGAAACAGTCGAGCGTATCTGCTCACGCATCGTCATTCTCCACCGTGGCGAGATCGTAGCCGACGACTCCATCGAGCATCTACGCACATTGATGTCCTTACCCACACTTGAAGAAATCTTTTCGCAACTCGCCGTCGAGCAAGACACCGTGGCGATGGCACGACAGATCGCGGACCTCATCCATGCTTGATTGTTCAGACCCAGTACGGCTCCAACTCCGCGTCCTCTATCACCTGTTCCTGGTGCGCGTCATCGACCTTGAGGCTCTCTCGGTGCAAGCCGACGTCCTCAAACTTTTGGGCCAATTCGCTGCGGTCCTTGCCATGATCAGCATTATCCAGGGAGGGGTCGCGTTGGTTGCTAACGTGGATCGGATGCCGGATGTGGCACGCGTGGCCACCTGCTGGACAACAGAGCACCGTCTGATCGCGACGACAATGCTCGCAGTAGGGCTCTTCGCCGTGCTCAGTTGGGACGCGACCTTCCCCGACCGGCGAGACGTCATGGTGCTTGGCCAATTACCAGTCCGGGCGCGTACACTCTCCCTGGCCAAAGTTGCGGCGTCGGGTACAGTGCTTGGTCTCTGTATCCTCGCTCTGAATGTCGTCTCCGGCATTACCTGGCCGTTGGTCTTTGCGCATGGTGGCCTCGCCGGAATCGCCAGGTCGTTTGCGGCGTATTGGTGCACGATATTCGCGTCCGGCGCATTCCTCTTCTGCTCTGTACTTACCGTGCAGGGGTTGGCTGCACAGTTGCTGCCCCGTCGCTACTTTCTGCCTCTGTCCGCGTTTCTGCAACTTGCGGCCTTCTGTCTTTTCCTCGGCGTATATTTTCTTCAGCCGGGCCTGGTAACGCAGGCGGCTATCACCAATCCAGAAAATCAACGGGTTTTCGCCTGGTTGCCCTCCTATTGGTTCCTGGCGCTCTTCAATCAATTGAACAGTTCCACGCATCCGGGCTTTAGTCTATTGGCTCGACGAGCTTGGATCGGCCTCGCCCTGTCACTATCAGGAGCCGTCTCAACACTGCTGCTCTGCTATTTCCGTACTATGCGCAAGATCGTGGAGGAGCCCGATATCATGCCTAGGGCTAATGGATGGCGTTGGTCGCCGAACCTCGGCAGCGCGTTGCAAACGGCCATGCTAGTGTTTAGTTTTCGGTCACTGGTGCGGAGCCGCCAGCATCGGATTGTGGTTGCCTTTTATCTGGGAGTCGGTTTCGCCGTCGCGCTCTCCTGCCTGAATATCCCCGCAGCCCAACAGGATCTAGCGAGCCGATCACTTCATCCGGCAAGCCTTCGCTTCCTTATCTCAACGATTGTCATGATGAGCTTCGCCGTCGTAGGAACCCGCGTCGCTTTCTCTCTACCGGTCTCGTTGCCCTCCAACTGGATTCTGCGCATCACACAGGTTCATCCTTCGCAGGACTACATCGCAACGACTCGGCGCTCGCTGCTGGTGCTCGCCGTCGCCCCGATTCTGATCGGCTCGGCCACCTTCTCGCTGCCATTCCAGCCATGGCGGCAGGTGGCCGGCCACCTTGCCGTGCTGGGGCTTCTCGGGGTCCTCTTCACCGAACTCAGCCTGCTCAGATTTCACAAGATTCCCTTCACCTGTTCGTTCCTTCCTGGTAAGGCCAACGTCCAGTTCGCTTTCTGGGCCTACCTGCTACTCCTCATACCCCTTACCGAGAAAAGTGCAAGGTTTGAACAGAGCGCATTGGAAGACCCGCTCAGATACGTCCTCGCGCTAAGTTTCCTGGGGATCGTGGGCTTAGCGCTGTGGGTTTGGAATACGCTTCAAGCACAGTCGGCCGTACTCAACTTTGAGGAGCTCCCACCAGCCGAGATCCTGGGGCTGGGGTTGGGTAGAGACTGATCCTGAGTCCCAGCGTGACTGGTCAGGTGGAGGAACTTGCCAGTCTTTCAATCGAACATTATGATGCTCGTCACATCATCGGCTTAATGATTGGCCTCTTCAACCCGTACCGGAACATGCGACCTCCCATGGGTCTTCAGCCGAAGATTGCATGCTGATGGTGCACATCGAAATATAGGGTCTGGTTCTACGTTACCGGTAAAACAGAGGATAGTTGTCCTTGGAGGTTCAATAGGGATTTATGAAGACTACGAAAGCCGTTCTCACAGACAGCCACTTTCTCGTCCCGTTTACCGTCCTACTTGCGGGTATCGTTCTGCTGATTGTGCTGCACTAGAAATCCAGATAGCGCATCCGGAGACAAATGAACACTCGATTGCGAGTTTCGGGAAGCAACGGCACATCCGTCAATAACCCAGGAAAGAATCGTCTCTCGCTCCACGGCCTCGGAGTCATTTGTGGCTTGACCGCAGGAGTGTGGCTCGGATCCGCCGAAGCGCCAACAAAGCTGGTCACCGCAGGCTTCTCACCGTTTGCGATTTCCCTCTGTATGGTTACAGGTGTCTTTACCGCTCGATGGACATTCCCTACGCTGCTCAAGGGCACGTCGTACGTTTTCACCGACCTGATGGAGAAGAAACACTTGATCGTTTGGGCGCTCCTAGCCGGCGCTCTCTGGGCAGTCGCCAATACCCTTACGGTGTTTGCAATTCGGGATGTTGGACTTACGGTCGCTTTCCCCTTGTGGAATGCCAATGCCCTCGTTGGACTGTTCTGGGCCAGGATCTTATTCCGGGAACTTAAGGGGGCTAGCGGCCGCAATATCGGCAAGGTCGTTGCGGGAGCAGTAGCGATCGTGATCGCGGCTGTCCTGCTCGGCCTAAGCACGGTCCACGACGGTGGCATTGGCAAGCATGCCGTCCGGGGCATCTGCGCCGCGATGGGCGCAAGCCTGTTATGGGGGACTATGTATGTTCCATACCGCAAGGCCTATGTCAGTGGCATGAATCCACTGTCGTTTGTCACCGCGTTCACGGTAGGAGAGTTGGGCACCATGGTGGCACTCACCCTGTTCCTGGACGGAGGTACCCACTCCACCGCATTCCAGCTGATCCACATGCCCGGTGTGCTCTTCTGGTTATTTCTGGGGGGCTTTGTGTGGGTCATCGGTGATCTCTTCCAGCAATTTGCCGCGAAGTATCTTGGGATCGGAAGAGGTATTCCACTTTCCAATACGAACCAGCTCTGGGGACTCGCGTGGGGAGCCCTGGTCTTCGGCGAACTGGCTCACTCGGATGCTAAGCACATGGCTCTCGTCATCGGAGGTTCTCTGATTATGATCCTAGGCGCACTTGCCATCAGTACTGCTGTAGCTTCCGCAAAAGAACACACCTCTACAAATGAGACCGTGCTGCGCGAGTGCACCCGGTACGGGTTGGACTATGACAAGACACTGACAGCGCAGTTGGGAGATGAGTTTGGAGGAAAAGAGCAAAGGCGCCGTTGGTGGGATTACGCAATCGTTCTGGCTGCAACAGGAATCTTCGTTGTTCTAGGCGCTCGCGCCGTCATGCCGCCCATGACAATGGACTTAAGGTGGGTCGCCGCGCTCGGCGCGGTGCTACTTCTTAGTCTGGTGGCAGGAGGATGGAGCCTTTGGAGGCGCACACATTTCAGTTAGGTATGCTGCATACCTGCAGCCCGAAAATACAGCGCCCTTCATTCATGTCTTGCTAAACGCGATAGGAGCCATGTCTTTTGTGCTTAGCACCCTTGTCATCGCTGCGGCTATGATCTCCTGGGCGCGCATCGCATCTAGATGCGTGACGGGGAATCCCTGCCTGGCCAGGCAGCAGTTGATAAATACACGAAGTTCCTCCTTGTAAGCTGCACCAAACCGATCGATAAACTCAGGTAGCGCTTCGTTGTAGTCGCGTGTAAGGAAGCTCCGCGAAACCAGCGGTTCAGCATGATCACGTGGTCCGTATGCCTCGACGATCACCTCGCGAGGATTGGCGTTGAAGCGGCCAACTCGAATTTGGCCCTTCTCGCCATATAGGACCGTCTCGCCCCTGTACCCTGAGACGTGGTTACGGCTTACCTGGATTTCGGCCAACAGTCCCTTACCATCCTCGTTGCCGAAATCCAACATAAGCATCGCATCGTCGAAGTCTTCCATGCAGGTGGTCAGGCGATGACTGTGAAGATTAGACCCGAATACGAAGCCGCTCGATGGTAAGGAGCCGGTCAGCCAAAGAATTTCATCCACATTGTGAATGGCCATATCCGGCAGAATCCCTGTACTGTTGTAGCCGTTTGGAGCGGGAGCCGAATCCTCCAAGGCCGAGTACACGCGGAACAGCCGGCCGATTGCCCCGCCATCCAACATCTCCTTTGCAAAACGCAGTGGCTCGTCAAACCGGCGTTGAAAGCCCAGCATTATGTCGTCAGGGTGGTTAGCCTGCAAATAGCCTGAAAAGGAACGATCGCCGTTCAATGTTCCCGACAAAGGCTTCTCCAGAAAAACCTTTGCGCCTGCCTCCAGCATCAGCGTGGCATGCTCTTCATGCAACGACGTATTTGTCGCGATCACGACTGCATCACAGATGCGCGCGTCTGCTAAATCCTGGATGGACGAGAAAACAGGAATCTTTGCGCCTGTCTGAGAAAGAAATGCTTCAGCCTGGCCTCGATCCAATGTGGATACAGCCACCAATTCGCACAAGCCGGTCTCGCGAGAGAGTTCATAAGCATGAAGAGCGTGAATCCTGCCCATACGTCCGAGACCAACAACAGCAAGTCGTAACGGAGCCACCACCGGAGAAAAGAGCGCCGAGGGAGATTGCATCATGGTTTCCGCAAATAAACGGGAATACGCGGTAACTCTAACAGATTCCCCAGATCGTGTGACTCAGAGGCCTAATTCCGCCTTCGCTTCGGCGAACTTCGCCACCGCAAATTCGAGGTCTTCGCTTGTGTGAGCGGCAGAGATCTGTGTTCGGATTCGCGCCTTCCCCAGAGGAACCACGGGATACGAAAACGCGATGACATAGATCCCTTTGCCAAGAAGAGTCTCCGCCATGCGCACCGCCAAAGTCGCGTCACCGAAGATGACGGGCACGATCGGATGGTCGCCGGGCAGGATGTCGAAACCTGCCCTCGCCATCTCTTCCCGAAACAGGCGAGTATTATCGCGCAATCGTTTCCGAGAGGTGGATGATTCCGCAACCAGCTCCAGGACCTTCAACGACGCGGCAACAATGGGTGGGGCGACAGAATTCGAAAATAAATATGGCCGTGACCGCTGCCGCAATATATCGATGATTTCTTTATGTCCGCTGGTGTAACCGCCGCTCGCGCCTCCCAGGGCCTTGCCCAGCGTCCCGGTGATGATGTCGATCCTGCCTTCAACTCCGCAGAGTTCGGGCGTCCCACGTCCATTCTCGCCCACGAAGCCGACGGCATGGGAGTCGTCCACCATAACCAGCGCGTCATACTTCTCGGCAAGATCACAGATGCTCTCCAGCTTAGCGATGTAGCCATCCATCGAGAAGACACCATCCGTTGCGATCAGACGGTAGCGAGAGTTCACCGCATCCTTCAGCTTCGACTCCAGATCATTCATGTCGCCATTGCGGTAGCGGAATTTGGCCGCCTTGCAGAGCCGGATGCCGTCGATGATACTGGCGTGATTCAGTTCATCCGAGATGACGGCGTCTTCCGCCTCCAGTAGTGTCTCAAACAACCCGCCGTTGGCATCGAAGCAGGAGCCATAGAGGATGCTGTCGTCCGTTCCGAGGAAGGCGCTCAGGCGTTCTTCCAGCTGCTTATGAATTGACTGCGTACCACAGATGAAGCGGACGCTCGCCAGGCCATAACCCCAATCCTTTAAAGCCTGCTGCGCCGCCTGCACCACCGCAGGATGGTTTGCCAGTCCCAGGTAGTTATTCGCGCACAGGTTCAGGACGGAAGTTCCATTGTCTACAGAAATGTCTGCCTGCTGCGGCCCCTCGATCACGCGTTCTCGCTTAAACAGGCCGGCCTGCTGAATTTCGCTTATCTTCTCTTGCAGATGACGCTGTATCTTCCCGTACATCGCTGCCCCTTGTCAGTCAAGAATCCGAGTGGTTATCCTCAGGCAAGGCTCGTCCAGTCCAAAATAACCTTGCCCGTCTGCCCTGAGATCATCGCGTCCAGGCCCTGCTGGAAGTCGCTGTACGCGTATCGGTGAGTGATGACGGGCGCGATGTCGACGCCCGCCTCGAGCATCACCGACATCTTGTACCAGGTCTCATACATCTCGCGTCCGTAGATGCCCTTGATGGTCAACATGTTGAAGATTACCTGCCGCCAATCCATCGGCATTTCTTTGGTCGGGATGCCGAGGATGGCAATTTTCCCACCGTGGCTCATGTTGGCAACCATGTCACGCAATGCTTCCGCATTGCCGGACATTTCAAGGCCGACATCGAAGCCTTCGAGCATCCCCAACCGTTTCTGCACCTCGGCAATCGGCATCTCCGTTGGATTAACCGCCAGCGATGCACCCATCTTCCTTGCCAGCTGCAGGCGAAAGGGATTCATGTCGGTGATGACGATGTGCCGTGCCCCGGCATGTCGCACAACTGGAATAGCCATCAGGCCGATGGGACCCGCGCCGGTGATGAGTACGTCTTCGCCAAGCACCGGAAATGAAAGAGCGGTATGCACCGCGTTACCGAAGGGATCGAAGATCGCAGCCACTTCTTGGTCGATCTTTGGATCATGCCGCCAAATGTTGGTCATGGGCAGCGAAATGAATTCAGCAAAGGCTCCCGGGCGATTCACGCCCACGCCCAGCGTATGCGCACACAGGTGCCGCCTTCCTGCCAGGCAATTGCGGCAGCGGCCACAGACCACATGCCCCTCGCCACTCACGATATCGCCTGGATAGAAGTCGTTGACGTTCGCGCCCACTTCGACGATCTCCCCGACAAATTCGTGCCCGATGGCCATCGGCACCGGAATCGTCTTCTGCGCCCAGGTGTCCCACTGGTAGATATGAACGTCGGTGCCGCAAATGCCGGTATATCGAACGCGAATCAAAACGTCGTTGATACCAATGGCCGGCTCAGCAATCTCTTCCAACCAGAGGCCTCGTTCCGCACGCCTCTTTACCAGGGCTTTCATTCCATTCTCCAGTTTGCGGCAACGAACCGTTCCCAACTCATTGTCTTTGCGCACACAGTGTATCGGAAATACCGGATTATGTATGACCTTGAACGCTGCCGGCTATGGCAGTGCCGGGTCCAGCCGCCACACCACTCCAGCACGCAGGTCGGTGAGCCAGACCGACCCCAAACCTGCGCGAATGCTGTCTCCGCCCTTTCCCGTCCATTGCTGTGTAACTTTATTCGTGGCCGGGTCGATCCTGGTAATAGGAAAGCCGAACAGCGTAGCCCAAACTGAACCCTCGCCAAAAGCAATCTCGCCGCCCTCGCCGGAAAGCCCCGCTTCGATGGTTGCTACCAGCTTGCCGCTCGTCGTATCCACGCGGGAGATGGTGCCGTCGCCCTGGTTGAGCGTCCACACCGAGCCAGCGCCAACTGCAAGGAAGCGCGGCGCCTTCCCCACACTCGTGGTCGACACAACCTTGTTCGTCGCCGGATCGACCCGGGACAGCAAGTTGTTGCCGGTCGACGTGATCCACACCGAGCCATTGGAAAAAGCAGCTGCATAAGAACCTGAGGGAATTTCGACTTTCGCCACGATGCGATCGGTTGACGGGTCAATTCGCGCCAACTCTCCTTTGGGAGCAATCACAATCCAGACGCTCCCCGCTCCTATCGTAATCCCACCCTCGGAGTCAGCTGGACCAGCGGGAATTGTGGCGACGACCTTCTGCGTTTTCAGATCGACCCTGAAGAGGCTATGGTCAGCGCAGCTCGGTACCCAAAGACTTCCAAATCCAATTGCCAGACCAGAGCACGGCTTAGGAATCGTTACGAATGTGCCGACTTTATTGGTGACAGCATCCAGGCGTATGACGCGTTTGGTATTCGAACTCGTGACCCAGACTGAATCGCCGGTCAGAGCCATCCAGTCCGGATGGCCGCCCACCTGAAATGTCGCCTGTGCCTGCAGGCCGGCCATCGACCGCTGGATGCCGGGCGTGGAGACTCCGGTCGCCTTGGGGAATTTTGGCACTCCCTGCGCTCCGAGCGGAACGACATTTGCGAGCAGGCAAAAAAACACGCTGCTTGCGGCAAAGGGTCGAAGCGGTCGCGGGCCATCGGGGTTCATCGGGCTCTTATTTCTTTGACCAGTTGCGAGCAAAACGGATTCCTCCATGACCTCCGCAGCTTAAGCGGTCCTCCGTCAATCTGTCATCCAGGACGTGATCGTGAGCTCACCTGGCCTTCGCGGGAGATACCTTCTGCGCGGGACGAAAGGTTATGCCCATAAAGTGTTTGGGAACGCCATTCTCTGCTGGGGTTCTTTCAAGAAACGCCTTTGCCGAGGCATCGTGTTTCAGGTAGGCATTCAGAAAGTTCAACGTGTAGAGCGCAACCCAGGTATAACTTGTGTTGGCGTCATCCCGCCCGTAATCGGCTACCTGATTTTCCGCAAAGCGCTGCGCGCTCTCCCTGCGTTGAAACATCGAACTGAACTCTGGGTGTGCCATGCCCAGCATATTCACGGTGAGGAGATCGCCATGGATCCAGGCGTTCAGAACGTTTGGACCCACTTTGTCTGCCGGGGGACCAGCATATTTGTCAAGATCTTCAAGAAAGTTCGCATTTTCTCGAGTGAAGAAAAGAAGCGGTATCGTCATCCGCTCTGGATGAACATCGCCCGCCATCTTCACGAGCCCCGGGTAATAGCGCATGCTGCCGTCGAGGGAGACCAGGGCATCGATGCGGGGGGCTCGTGCTGCCGCAAACAGGCTCGAAGCTCCGCCCCAGCTCCAGCTCACTACGGCGACCTCGGATAAATCCGTATCGGGAAGCGTTTTGGCATAGGTGATGAGAAACGAGATGTCGCGAGCCTGCGCGTTGATCCCGTCCAGATCGTCCGTCATGTCGCGTGTGGATACCCCCATCGACGGGCTCGCAAGAATGACGTAGCCATGACTGGCAAGATACTCACACAGATCGGCATTCTCCCAAGAAACGGAAGAATCGCTGGGCGCGTAAATCAGAACCGGATAATGACCTGTTGCCGGCATCGCATCCCGCACCGCCCACAACGCAATCTCGGACGAAGTCTTCAACAGCGAACGCCATCGGTTCTGTTCAGGATGGGGCGGGTCGAAGTGGATCTCCGTGTCGGCCAGCTGGGTATAGTCGCCAACCGTCATCGGCCTGCCTGTGCTTCTCAGCGATGGATACCAGATCAGTGTTTGCAGGGGACGGGCATCATCGCCCACAGAGGACTTTGACAAGTTCTTGGGGGAAGCGGGGAATGCGCGAGAGCGATCGTACTGATCGACGACTTTCAACCCTACCGGATACGGTCCAGGCTTTTGCCGGAATTGAAATGATGTTTGTGAAACCGCGAATACTGAGCCAAAGCAAATACACAATGAAAAACAAGCAATCAAGATTCGTGTTTTCAATCTTGTGCTCCTTCCGAGCTGCCCTGACTTCCAACAAACCGAGGTCTGGTCAGCGGCTTCACATGACCTGTACGCAACGATCGGGCCCAGCCGAGTGGAGGCCCAGTCGAATGCGCGCAACAGGTCCGGCATCAGGCCCGAACCCATAATCCGGCTCTGAGACGTTAAATTTTGTCCTTTGTTCTCAGGGATTGAAGGAGACTCGTCCACGTATTAAAAAGCCCCGTCTTGAAAAAAGCACGCGTCGCCCTCAACTGTAATATAGGACCTGCCTTTAATCGCATGCACTGCGCTCAATGGCGCATCTGGTCGCGAAATCACTCGAGCCTTCATTCTTGACTAGGCGCATCGGCGATTTTGCGATCGTTGACGAGAGAGGATCCCAAAAAAAACGCTTGACGAGACTCAGTAATGGGCACTACATTTAACCCATCGGTTATTTAACCGTTGGGTTTAAAACAAATGCAGGATCAGCTCAGCTATACATTCTCCGCACTCGCCGACCCCACGCGGCGCGCCATTCTTGCTCGGCTGGCGCTGGGCGAAACGTCGGTGACCGAACTCGCGGAGCCATTCGAGATGTCCATGCCCGCAGTGTCGAAGCACCTGAAAGTGCTCGAGCGCGCCGGACTCATCTCGCGCGGGCGCGAAGCGCAATGGCGGCCCTGTCGGCTCGATGCGGGACCTCTCAAGGAAGCCGCCGGCTGGATCGAAGAGTATCGCCGCTTCTGGGAGCAAACTCTCGACCGTCTCGACAAATACCTGCGCGAGATAGAAACGGCCAGGACGAAATCAAAAACAAATGGTTCAGGAAAGAAGAGTTCAAAAACCAAATAAAGGAGTGAGGTCGTGGCCCCATCAGCCAGCACAGCAAACTCGGCAACCGAATTTGTTTTCAGCCGAACCTTCGAAGCATCCCGCGAAGATGTGTGGAACGCATTCACCCAGCCCGAGCACCTGAAGCACTGGTGGGGCACTCCCGGCAGCAGCATCGAGATTGCCCGTCACGAGCTCAAGCCAGGCGGAATGTTCCACTACTCCATGAAATTACCGGACGGCCGCGCAATGTGGGGCCGGTTCATTTTTCGCGAGATCGCCGCGCCTGAGCGCCTGGTATGGCTCAATGGCTTTAGCGACGAGCACGGCGGCCTTACGCGTAACCCATGGGTGCCCACAATGCCGCTGGAGACACTGAACACCCTGACCCTCGCCGAGCAGGATGGCAAAACACTGCTCACCATCACCTCGGCCCCGTTCAACGCAAGCGAAGAGGAAGCCGGCGTCTTCTCAGGTGGAATCAACGGCATGAAGATGGGCTTCGGCGCCAGCTTCAAGGTATTGGCGGATTACCTCAAACTCACTAAACACAAAGGAGAAAATGTATGAAAGTAGCGAACAAACTGATGAGGTTCAAAATGGCAGTCAGCGACATGCCGAAGGCAAAGGCCTTTTACGCGGACAAACTTGGTTTGAAGGTCGAGTCGGACTACCGTAGAGACGACCACAACTGGTGGGTATCGCTTACCCCCACCGAAGGTGGGCCTTCTATTGTCCTCTCCACCACCCACGAAAACATGAAGCCGGGCACGATGAGCCTGTACTTTGCAAGTTCAGACATTGCCGCAGCCCACAAGGAGCTCAGCACAAAGGGCGCTAAAGCCAACGAAGTCAAAGATGACCTCTACGGTCCGGGCTCAGGTGTAAAGTGGTTTAATCTTGACGACCCTGACGGCAATCAGGTTTTTCTGGTACAGGCGTAAGTCACCGAATCGGTCTGTTATCAAAAATCGCGAAGAAAACACCCGGACCGCCAGTGTGCGATCCGGGTGCTCGCAATGCGGAGCAACATGTCCCCCTCATCTTCCCAATCTGATCGCTTTGGCGCCATCCAGGTCCGGGGCGCCCGCGAGAACAACCTGCAGAACATTTCCCTCGACATTCCTCGACGGAGAATCACCGTTTTCACGGGCGTCTCGGGTTCGGGGAAATCGTCGCTGGTGTTCGACACCATCGCCGCGGAATCCCAGCGTCTGCTCAATGAGACGTTCCCGACGTTCGTGCAGACTTTTCTGCCACGGTATGGTCAGCCGGACGTCGACCTGCTCGCCAATCTCTCCACGGCAATCATTGTCGATCAACAACGCATCGGCGGGAATCCGCGCTCGACATTGGGAACGATGACCGACATCTACACCTTGCTGCGCATCTTGTTTTCTCGTCTTGGAAAGCCCACGGTTCCGCACGCCCTGGCGCTTTCATTCAACGATCCCATCGGCATGTGTCCCGAGTGCGAGGGGCTCGGGCGCGGCTCCCGTATCGATATCGATGCACTGGTCGATAAGAGCAAGTCCCTTGAAGAAGGCCCGGTCCGTTTTCCAACATTCAACGTGGGTGGTTACAATCTGCACACCTTCGTCAAGTCGGGATTCTTCGACGTCAAGAAACCGCTCAAAAAGTATACGAAAGAGGAGTGGCACGAGTTTCTCTACCGCGACGACACGAAGCTCAAAACCAACAAGCAAGGGCAAACATTCAGCTCGGGCTTTGACGCCCTGATTCCGAAATTCAAGCGCCTCTACCTGAGCAAAGACGCGGAGAAGATGCCGGCGCCTCTTCGTGAGGCGTTTGAGAAGATTGTGACCCAGGGACCATGCAGCGCCTGCGGCGGAACGCGTTTGTCTGAGGTCGCGCGCGCCTGCCGCGTCAACGGAAAGAACATCGCAGAATGCTCAGCGATGCAGGTGAGCGAGCTCGCTGAGTTCATTCATTCGTTGCGCGCGCCCAATGTCGCTCCGCTGCTGGCTCGTCTGGCAGAGAGGCTCGATCATCTGGTCGAGATCGGACTCGGCTATCTAAGTTTGAGCCGTGAGACGGCAACACTCTCCGGTGGAGAATCGCAACGGGTAAAGATAGTGCGCCATCTGTCATCGAGTCTGACGGAGGCGCTCTACATCTTCGATGAGCCGACGATCGGTCTGCACCCGCACGACATCCAAAAACTCAACAGTACACTGACCAAGCTTCGCGATGCCGGTAACACAGTTCTCGTCGTAGAACACGAGCCTGAAGTGATGGCGATTGCCGATCACATCGTCGATATGGGGCCAGGCGCCGGAAGGGCCGGTGGGACGGTTGTGTTCGAAGGTCCGTTCAACTCACTCAAAAAGAGCGACACGCTCACGGGAAAACACCTCTCCAGGCATCAGGCGTTGAAAGAGAAACCGCGAGCCGGGAAAGGACATCTTCTGATCGAGAACGCCACACTCAACAATCTCCGCAACATCACGGTGAAGATTCCCAAGGGCGTTCTTACCGTCGTCACCGGCGTCGCGGGCAGCGGGAAGAGCTCGCTGATTCACGGCTGTCTTGCCAAACATTACGCGGATGCCATCTACGTCGATCAATCGCTGGCGGCGGGATCGCGACGATCAAACCTGGCCACGTACTCAGGAATGGCGGATGCCATTCGCAAAGCATTTGCGACGGCCAACAAAGTTGAGTCGGCACTGTTCAGCGCGAACTCCAAGGGAGCATGCCCGGCATGCGAAGGTCTGGGCGCCATCTACACGGATTTGCAGCACCTCGATCCCGTCGCCATTCGCTGTGAAACATGTGAGGGACGCTGTTTCACCGATGCGGTTCTAGCGCTGGCACTTCGAGGGAAGAACATCAACGAAGTGTTGAATTTCTCCGTCGTGGACGCGTTGTCTTACTTTACGGAGAAACCGATTCTCGCAACACTGAAGGCACTGAAAGACGTGGGACTCGGTTACATCGCGCTCGGGCAAAGACTCAACACGCTGTCGGGCGGCGAACGTCAACGCTTGAAACTGGCAGGTGAACTCGAGAAGCCTTCGCAAATCGTAGTTCTCGACGAGCCGACGACCGGTCTGCACATGGCCGACGTGGCGAACCTGCTCGCGCTGCTCGAGGCGATGGTCGACAACGGAACGACCCTGATCGTGATTGAGCACAACCTGGATGTGGTGGCGCGTGCCGATTGGATCATCGACATGGGGCCGGGCGCAGGCGCCGAAGGTGGCAAAGTTGTGTTCGAGGGAGCGCCGCGCGAGCTGCTGAAAGCGAGCAAGTCGCTGACTGGCAAACACCTCGCTGCGCGATTTGGATGATCTCGACTACTGCTGCTTGGGACGAGCCAGCATTGCGTTCCGCATAGTCTCGTCGCGAAGCCGTCGGAGCGGAGGAGCAGGTTATGCGTGTGCCGCGACCGTGGTGGGCAGGGTGAACTGAAAGGTCGTGCCCGGCCCGGAATTGTCGACAGCCCACAAGCGGCCGCCGTGCGATTCAATGATTGACTGATGGGCAGCCCCACGGTGCGTTGGAGTGGGACGTGAGCCCGACATGGGTAGGCAGGGCGTTCACTCACTCTGAAGTGTGGCGATCTCTGGTAGGGCTTCAGGGTACCTTCGGCTCCCGGCGGCGAATAGTGCACTCAGTCAACGACAAGCTGGATATCGAGCCGTATGGGGGGCTGGGCTGAGCAACTTACCGATAATCCGACTGTCCAGGCAGTACGCAGGGATCACTTCCGGGTTGTCCGGGATCCGGGAGCTATTCAATTTCACTTCCGACAAGCCGTATCTCGTGACTGACAGGGCGTTACTGCCGGACGTCGGCTAACCCGAAGTTAGGTCGAGTTGTGCGTACTTGCGGGGTTTGCTGAATTCGAAGTGTTCAGAAGTGAGCGGCCGTCACGCTGATGGTCGGCGTCCCCACGCCGTCCACATGATTGGGGACGGCGCCATGAAATCGGGATCGTCCAAGTGCATGCTGTCCTGAGCTAACTCTTGCTCGGTAATATAGCGGGCATCCAGCAAAGCTCCGCGCAGCTGCTCGAAATTCGCTCGCATGAGGGAGACGCCTGCTGACCCGCTCCGCGACATGAACAGCCGCCCCTCCGCGCCAACCTCGACAAGGCCATGTGCCCGCAGGCGACCATAGGACAGTCGCCCAAACCGTCGTTCAGCGCCGCAGTCTTTCAACAGTCGCATTACGGCCATTTGAGTTTTCAGAATGACCTCGCCAGGACTCACAGTTGGATCAGGAAGCAGAGAGACGGAATCAAAATCCTCATCCACAAGCCAACCTCCTGGCTTTAAGGCTGACACCAAACGCGCCAGCACTTTTTCTCGTTCCGGAAGGTGTATTAATACCAGCCGGGCATGAATGAGGTCAAAAGCTGCGTGTGGCAATGAGTCGGTAACAATATTGTGCTTCCGCACCTCGACGTTTTGCGCCGACAAAGGCTCCAGAAACCTGGGATCGAGGTCCGTGACGAGGACGTGTCCCGTGGGTCCCACACGATTCCCGAGCCACGCAGTGATCGAGCCTCCGCCTCCCCCGACCTCCAGGCACCGCCAGGACTCGCTTACGCCGCGGTCCTCCAAATGGCGGATTGTGCCGCGATCAAACATGCCCGACAAAGCATCGAATCGCGCGGGTGTCTCCCTACTCGAGTTATCTAGAGCGTAGGTGAAACCAGCAGAGCGATGGGGATCAGAACCTTCGTGAATTGGCATAGCGCCTCCTTGTAATTTCGTCGCCGCGTAGGATCATCGGCGACGTTGGTGCCACGCTCAGTCGGGGAGTTGAACTCCGGCGGGCTCTTGCAACGACAAACTGCCAACCAGTGCGACAAGTAGCCCAAATAAACTTACGAATCCCGCGGAGTACGCCAGGCTTGCGGCAGGACCACTTCCCGGCATTACGTTGGAAAGGGTCGTCGTGATGAATACGGCAGAAACACCGATGACCCTGCCCCCGATGTTTGCCGCGAAACTCTCGCCAGTGCCTCGTAAACGCGTCGGATAGACTCTGGGCAAATAGTTGCCCCAAAAACTGTGTAGTCCGTTGAAAAGCATGGTGGCGAGAAAAATCCCAACATGGACGAATGCCAGGCTTCGCGTTGCCGCGAAAAAATAGAGCCACGCATAAACGAACACCGCCGGTCCGAGCAGAAGGCGCAACCGGCGTCGCTGCGAAACGATCCGAATGACGAGTAGGGCAAAAAATATGCGGCCCGTCAAACCGCCTAACTCTTGAAACAATTGCACTCCACTGGCCGCCTGCTCGATCTGGCGTGGCGCCAGCTTCGCCACCTCAGCCAGCCCTGGAATCATGCGAACCGTTTGCTGAAGAGCTCCGAACGACAGAAAGTAACTGCAAGCGAACAATAGTGTCGCAACGAGTGTGGTCTTTCTCAGGGCGGGCCGGAATAGCTCCCTGAGAGAGGGGCGCTCCAGGTCGTTCTTCGATCTCTTTTTCTGCCACAACGGCGATTCGGGTAGAAAAGGCCGGATGAAAAGAAGTGGAATCGCGGGAATTAAGCCGGAAAGCAACGTGTAGCGCCATGCCTCGTGACCTCCCTGAATCGTCGGCAATCTTTCTGCGTAGGTCACTGCCAGGTAGTAGGCTCCGGCTACCATGAGCCCACCCACCGCATGAAACCCTTGCGTGTAGCCCAACACGGACTCTCGACGCTTAGGGTTTGGAAAGAGCTCTGCGATCCAGGTAATTGCAGCCACAAATTCTACGCAGACGCCAATCATCGTCGTACACCGCAGTACCAGCAATTGCGTCAGGGAGGTGGAAAAGCTCGCGGCACATGCGGAGAAGCTGTAGAGCAGAATGCTCCAGAAGAGAATGCGCTTTCGGCCGAAAAGATCGGTGAGATATCCTCCGAGCAACCCAAAAAGCCGCCGGCCATATTCGGAACATAGAACAGCAACCCTACCCACAAATTAAACTGGGGCGTCCCGGGCTTCAGATGCCCCAGAGCCGTGAGTGCGGGGCGCACGATCAGGGGCAGCATCAAACTTTCGTACAAATCGAATGCGAATCCAAGGCAAGAGACGCCGCAGATGAGCCACTGAATCGGCGTCAACCTGGATGGAACAGCCATCCCTTCGGCGCCGTCCATTCCGGAACTCGATATGAGCCGTGTGCGTCCTGAGGCTTCCAGAAAAACCTCCACTGTGTGGTGCTATTTAAGGCCGGAAAGGTTTATGACACAAGTCAAAATAATGTGATAATTAGTGAGGAATAGTCACGAATGGATTTCACCTCCCGACAACTTCGCGCCTTCCTGCTCGTGGCGCAACACCGGAGCTTCTCGCGGGCGGCCGAGGTCCTCTACATTACTCCCTCCGGATTGAGCGTTTTGATCAGAGAACTGGAGGTGCAGCTCGGGTTCCGGTTGTTCGACCGCACTACGCGGCACGTCGTGCCTACTGCCCACGGCACCGAACTACTGGCAGTTGCACAGAAGAGCGTGGCCGAAATGGACGCCGCGGTGTCGCGCATAGGACGCTCCGCGACCCAAGCCAGCCAATCTTTGACTTTGGGTGCGCCGCCCTTGATCGCAGCCAATATCGTCACCCACGCGATCAAGGAATTCCGCGGTCACCGGCCAGCTCTTCGGATTCAGTTGTTCGACGAAAGATCGCCTGCCATCCTACAACTTGTCCTCGCCGGCAAGCTAGACATTGGTCTTGGCATCTTCGCTCGGACGCCAGGTATTAGGCGTACCCCATTCTTTCGTTCTCCTCTGATGGTGATCCGCCCGGAGAGGAATCCCGCATTTCGTCGAGCATCCACCACGTGGTCCGCTTTGAAGGGTGAGAAGCTGATCTCGCTGCCACCATTTAGCCCGATACAGCAGATTGTAGACAAGCATCTGGCCCAGGCAGGTGTCGTATCTCGGCAGAGTCTGTCGATCAACCTTCTGGATACGCAAATTGCCATGGTGGAGGCCGATGAAGGCATAGCCATTATCCCTTCATTCGGATTGCCGGCGTGCCGGAACCGAAAAGTAGCGACGAGTCGTCTGATCAATCCTGTAGTAGAAGTGGAGTTTCATCAGATTAGCAATCGAGGAAAGAAGCTCCCACCCGGCGCCGACGAATTCTCTGCGTTTCTTAAGAGCTTCTTCGCCAGGGAGCTCGCCACTCCGGTCCTGCGTAGCGCAGCCGTTGGAACGCACGACTCTACCGGTCGTCAAACGCCGGGGCCTGTCCAGTCGTAATCCACAATAGGCCCACAGCACTTCATTTTGGACGATTTGTCGGCAAACAGGAAGTAATGCCTCCATACCGATCAGCTTCACCTTCAGGTTCGCGGTAAAGTGCAAGAGCTGCGCCCGGGAGAATCGCCTCCGCAACACCGCTCCGCGTTGGTTCATCCCCACCAGATGAAACGTCGTCTTGCCCAAATCAATACCCAGCGTGAATAGCTCCATGGCACCCCTCTGCTCGCAGCTTATAGCCCAGCCTCACTGTCGGGTAAAAGCGGCGGACCATGCCATTAACTTGCCTCACCAGACCCTCCGACAGGGGAATTACCGAAAAAGCCCTAAGACTTGCGCTAGTGAGGATTACTTCCTGTTTGCCCGTAGTCCAGGACTTATCTATATCCCGCATACTCCGGTAGGGTAAAATCGCTCAGATCTATATGGCTCTCGCAGCGAGGACTCGTCTGGGCCCGTACGAGATCGTCGCTCCGATCGGCGCTGGAGGCATGGGTGAAGTCTACAAAGCGCGCGATACGAAGCTGGACCGCGAAGTCGCGATAAAGGTTCTCCCCGCCGCCTTCGCGCAAGACCCCGAGCGGCTGGCACGCTTCGAACGCGAAGCGAAGGTTCTTGCGGCACTAAACCATCCGAACATCGCCCAGATTTACGGGTTCGAAGAATCAGATGGTATTCGTGCACTGGCGATGGAGTTGGTCCCCGGAGGGCCTCCCAAAGGACCGCTCCCTATGGAGATCGCTCTCAACTACGCCAAGCAAATTGCGGAGGCGCTGGAAGCCGCGCACGAAAAAGGCGTCACGCATCGCGATCTGAAACCGGTCAACATCATGATTACGCCCGAGGGCGTTGTGAAGGTGCTCGACTTCGGCCTCGCCTCGATTCCGAGTCGCGAAGGAGGAAGCAATCCAACCAACTCACCGACCATGACCATGGCCGCCACTCAGGCCGGCATGATCATGGGAACCGCGGCCTACATGAGCCCCGAGCAAGCCGCGGGCAAAGTGGTCGACAAGCGCAGCGACATTTGGAGCTTCGGCGTGGTGTTGTGGGAGATGATCACCGGCGCGCAGCTATTCAGCGGCGAGACGATTTCTCACACGCTGGCCGACGTGCTCCGCGCGCCCATCGATTTCGCAAGTCTCCCCGCTGCCACGCCCGCGCCGATCGCTGAGTTGTTGCAGCGCTGCTTGGATCGGGACGTCAAAACCCGACTTCGTGACATCGGTGAAGCTCGGGTGACGATCCAAAAATGTCTAGCAAACCCGAAGGGCGCGATGCAAAGCGCGTCGACTGAATCCCGCACTCCATCGCGATGGGCGTGGGCGGTAGCGGGGGCGCTGGCGATCACGACAGCCGTCGCGCTATGGATGCCCTGGCGAGCGGCCCCGGAGCTGCCGAAGCCGGTGCGCTTCCAGATCGCGCCGCCTCCGGGCGTAATACCCGCCGGTGTTTTCTCGATATCGCCCGACGGCACCAAGCTGGCCTATGTTGGTTTCGGTTCGGACGGGGTGTCGCGCCTGTGGGTGCGGACGATGGACACTCTCGAATCCCACGCGCTGGCTGGCGTTGAAATGCTGAACGTGCCCCTATTCTGGTCGCCGGACAGCCGGTTCATTGCGTTTGACACGGGAGGGAAACTCAAGAAGCAGGATCTGGCTGGTGGCCCCCTACAGACTCTCTGCGACGTGCCCGCGACGGTCGTAGGCGGCTCCTGGAATCGCGATGGCGTCATCGTATTCGGACTTAACAATGGCGCAGGCATCCAGCGGGTTTCTTCCGCCGGTGGCGCGCCTTCGCTGGTGACCGCTATGAATGCGGCGCGCAACGACAGGCTTCACCTGTTTCCAGTTTTCCTGCCGGACGGACGGCATTTCCTATACCTGGTCCGATCGGCAGCCTCAGAGAACAGTGGCGTGTACCTCGGGGCTCTCGATTCCAAGCCCGATCAACCAGAGCCCAAGCGGCTAGTGGCTACCGGGTTTAGCCCTGGCTTCGTTCCTTTCCCGGACGGCAAGGGAGGCGCGATCCTTTTCCAGAGCGGCGGAACACTGCTGGCGCAGCCTTTCGATCTTCGCCGCCTGGAGACCACCGGTGAAGCCGTACCGCTGGCCGAGCAGTTGGGCAGCTACATTGGGTTTGGATACTTTGCCGCTTCGGATAATGGAATCCTCGCCTATCGAGATGGCGCGAGCGGCGGAACCACTCAGCTCGGCTGGTTCGATCGGCAGGGCAAACGTCTAGGCGTGGTGGGCACCGCCCACAACTACAGGGGGCCGGCATCACTGGCGCTTTCGCCAGACGGGACGCGGGTCGCCGCCGCGCGAACTGATGGGAACAACTTTGACATCTGGCTGACGGCATTTTCCCGAGCGAGCGATACGCGCTTCACCTTCGATCCGGCCTCAGACCTGAACCCCGTCTGGTCTCCGGACGGCAATCGCATTGCGTTTTCATCGGATCGTGCCGGCCAGTTCGACCTGTACCAAAATGCGTCGAACGGCGCGGGTCAGGACCAGTTGCTGTTCAAGTCGGATCACGTCAAGGTCGTAGAGGACTGGTCCCGCGACGGACGCTTCCTGCTGTATTACGATGTCGATCCAAAGACCAAAAGCGACTTGTGGGTGCTGCCGATGGACGGGGCGTCATCGGGCGAAAAACAGGGCGGTCGCAAGCCGGTTCCGTTTCTGCGCACCGATTTCGACGAGCAAAATGCAAAATTCTCTCCCGATGGCCACTGGGTCGCGTATCAATCGGACGAGTCCGGAAGAAACGAGATCTACGTGAGGCCGTTCCCGGCGGCCGACGGCGGCGGAAAATGGACGGTCTCGCAAGGCGGCGGAACCCAGCCTCGTTGGCGCGGTGACAGCAAGGAGTTGTTCTACCTCGCTCCGGACGGCAACGTAATGGCAGTGCCAGTGTCCACAAGCGTTGATGGATTCCAGCCCGGGACGCTCGCGGCATTGTTCAAAGGCCCGCCGAACGCGGACGGCTGGGACGTCTCCGCTGACGGCAAAAGGTTCCTGTTCCCGGTCCCGGCAGGCGAGTCCGCGCAAGCCCCGTTCACAATCGTCCAGAACTGGATATCGCTGTTGAAGAAGTAGCCTAAGCGCGCCAGACACAAGGTCCCGGATCAATCGCTCGAAACCCTTGAACAGTCTGATTTGAAGTGAGTTCTTTGGAATTACTCCCATGTCGTCGCCGACGTCGTAAAGATGACAGATATTGGGGTGACTCAAAGAAGAGATGGCGCGTGCTTCGCGGTCGAAACGTTCTTTGGCCTCTAGATCATGGCAGAGGTGGGCAGGCAGGATCTTGATCGCGACGATCCGTTCGAGCCGGGAATCGCGCGCGCTATACACCTCGCCCATCCCGCCCGCGCCAAGAGGCGCAACGATCTCATAAGGCCCGAGTTTGAAACCCGAGGCTAGAGTCATCTGTGTGCGCAATTATAGTTTGTCTTTGCCTTCTCAGCGTTGCGCCCGATGCAGCACCAGGGGAACAGTCGGAGGTCCACTCCTTGGCGGCAGGTCAAATGATGGATCTGAGCCATCCGGCGCCGGCCCCACCGCTGGCTTCTCGCCTGTCTGCTCCGCCGGATGCGCTAATATGCTGCGTAGCCAGCCGAGATCGACTGTTTTCGTCAACTCGATACGGTCTACCTTTACTGTTCCCACATAAGTGCCGTTCCCCGACTTGAACGACACACTGTCTCCATCTACTTTGCCATCGGTGATCGGCATGGCCGCTTCGCCTCCACCAAAGAAGCCGCCCCCGCCGCCCTCGACTTGTCCTGTCAGGACACTGCCAGTCTGTATAAGCGTAAATACGGTAGCGCCTCCGCCTAGCAGAAACGCCATCATGCCGGGCAGCGGCGGTCCTGGTGCCGGCCTCCACAGGCCGGTAATGCCCGAACCTTCCGGAACTGGGCGCTCCCACACCGGCACTTGCGGACGCAGCTCTACCACAGTCGCCTCCACTGTCGCCTTTGCTGAAGAAAGGCCCGGCGAACTTACCTCCACCGTGATGCTTCCGCTCTTTTTCCCCGCTTGCACCAGGCCCATGCAATAACCGCCAAAAGCCTTCCGCGAAGAGCCTTTGTCCGGTTCCTGGTTTGTAGGGTCACCGTTCCCCGTGCCGACCAGCCGCCCCGCTCCTGAGACCGTGAAGGTCACTTCGTTCTCGGTGATCGGAACCAGCCGCCCTTGCGCATCCTGTACTTCGACGGCAAACATCCCCACGTCCTCACCGTCGGCTTTGAGCGTCTGCCGGTCTGCCGTTACCACCAGTTTCGCCGAGCTACCTGTTGTCTCGCGCTTCGTGGACATCACCACTGCTTCGCCCGTGTAGCCGCGAGCCTCGATCACGCCTGGGGCGTACTCCACATTCCAGGCTACATGCCCGTCACGCGGAACGTTCTTTAGACCAAGGCTCTTGCCGTTGACCAGCAGCTCCACCTTGTCCCGGTTCGAGTACACCCAAACCGCGATCTTCTTTCCTTCGTAGCCTGGCCAGTTCCAGTGCGGAAAGAGATGCAGGACCGGCTTGGCTGTCCACCACGACTGGTAGTAGTAAAAGGAGTCTTTAGGAAAGCCGCAGGTATCGATGATCCCGTACTGTGAACTGATATTCGGCCATCCATTCGGCGAGGGCTCTCCACGATAGTCAAAGCCCGTCCACACAAATCCGCCGGACAGCCACGGTTTGGAATTGCAGAAGCGCCACCATCCCTCTGCCGACGCCCGGCCCGTCGTCGTATACGGATCGTAGGAGGCGACGAATCCCTTCGACTTATCCGTCACATAAATGCCGCGGGTGCCTACCGCGCTGACCGTCTCCGTCCCAATGACAGGGCGGTCGGGGTGTTCCTTGTGATATGCCTCGGCCTGCGGGTCCATGTAGTTGTAGCCGATCACATCGAGGACTGCCAGACCACCTATTCCTATGGCGCCGGTCGGTGCGATCGAGGTAGGGCGCGTACCATCCAGTTCTTCGACCCGTTCCTTCATCGCGGAGAGAATTTGCACGCCGCGCTCGTTATTCGCCATCCCTTCTTCATTGCCCATTGACCACATGAAGACGCTCGGCCGGTTCCTGTCCCGTCGGACCAGATCACTCAGCTGGCTCAATCCCTCCGGATTGGAAGACATCATGCGCGTCTCATCAAAAACCAGCATGCCCAGCTCGTCACATGCGTCCAGCAGCCCTGGTGTCGGCGGATTGTGCGAAGTTCGTAAAGAATTGCAGCCCATTTCCTGCAGCATGCGAACGCGATAGTACTGCACCGCATCCGGCACTGCCGCACCGACCGCAGCATGGTCCTGGTGATTGCAGGTGCCCTTCAGTTTCACTGGCTTACCATTCAGGAAAAAACCCTTCTCTGCGTCGAAGTGGGTCGTTCGAATTCCAAAGCGCGTCTCGTATCGATCGACGGCCGCTCCATTTGCCTCGACCACTGTCACCAGTCTGTAGAAATGCCTTTCCTCAAGCGACCAGAGCATGGGCTGCTTCACCACCATCTCTTGTGTGTACTCGTGCTCTTGTGTCGCAGGGATGGAGATCGCATCCGAACGCGATTTGCCCACGACCTTCCCTTCAGGATCAAGGATCGAAGCGATCGCGCGCACAGTTTGGGCATGTCTGTCGCGATTCGCTACTTCGGTCCGAATCGAAAGTGTGGCCGTCCCGCCATTTACCTTCGCAGAGACGAATGTTCCCCACTGCTTCACGTACACCGGGCTCGTCTTCACCAGCCACACATGCCGGTAAATGCCGGCCCCCTCATAAAACCATCCATCACTCGACGTGGCATCCACCCGAATCAGCAGCACGTTTCGGCCGCCAGGATTGGCAAAGGTGGTCACATCGAAGCTGAACGGGTCATACCCGCCTTTGTGCGTTCCAATATAGAAGTTGTTGAAGACCACCATCGTCTCGCGGTATGCGCCATCGAACTCAATCGTTAGCTGTTTCCCCGCGTCTGCCGCAGACAGCTCGAAGACTCGCCGATACCAACCGACACTTGTCTCCGGATACTTCCGTCCTAGAGGATAGAATCCCTTGCTCTCCAATGATCGGTCATTGGTAAATGGCAGCTCAATCGCCCAGTCATGCGGCAAATCCAGCGCCTTCCACTCGCTGTCATCAAATGCAATCGACCCCACAGGCAAGAAATTTCCAGTCTTTTGGAAATTTCCTGCA
This sequence comes from uncultured Acidobacteriaceae bacterium, assembly GCA_963787145.1. GTDB lineage: Bacteria > Acidobacteriota > Terriglobia > Terriglobales > Acidobacteriaceae > PALSA-350. The sequence continues at coordinate 117,422 of CAWBBY010000021.1, read as the reverse complement.
CGTGCCGTTCCGAAGTCGAAGTCCTTTTCCGGATCATCGGCATTGCCCAGATGAAACCGCCACCCGTAGTCCAGCAGCAGCCGCTCTCGTTCTGCTCCGGCGACTGACATCGTCTTGGAGTGCTCTGCCGTCGTCGTTTCCGTTGCGCTGGCCTGAAGAGCAGCATGCTCACCTGCGGTTACAAGTGCGTTGCCCAGCGGCCCCATACCTTGAGCAGCCGCCACAGCCGGCGCTATAAGCCCGCTTTTCAACAGATCTCGCCGTGAAAAACCCTTCATTTCAGCTCCCAATTGAGTGGATGTTCCGACGCGTGCTTTTCAGCCCGATCAGCGTACACCAAAGCAAGCGTTTGTGTATCAGGCGGCGTTATCTCGCTCGAATGAGTACATCGGCGATTTGGCTTCGGCGTAAAACAATACGGCAAGTTCTGGGATAGGCTAAAGGTGAGCGTTCGGTCTAAACAAGAATTAGTCCGCAGAGGGGACCCGATGAAGCGCACGTGGACGATCATAGGGGTAGGCGATGTGCCAGGCAGCTTGAAATGGTACCAGGCGCTGTTCGGTCAGCCGTCTACCCTTCCTGCCCATGATGACTTTGGGCAAATCCTCGATTCAGATGGAACTGTCCTGCTCTGCCTCCACGAGTGGGGCGCGCACGGGCATCCCTCATTGATGAGTCCTGATCACGGGGCACCCGGCAATGGGCTCCTGTTGTTCTTCCGTGTCGATGATTTCGACCTGGCGCTTCAAAGGGCACGGTCTCTCGTCCCTCGGTTCGAAGAGGAGCCACACGTGAATCCGAACACTCAAACCAAGGAGTTCTCGCTCCGGGATCAGGACGGATATTACGTTACAATCAGTGCACTCTCTGCGGCCTGACAAGGCGCTGCAGTTGTCGAGCGCTGGCCGTGGCTTCATGACTCTGTGTGAGACCTTGCCTCTCCGTGAGTCCCGGAGGGACGGCTGAAAGTCATACTTGTCCAAATTAGCTTTTTGGTAGGTGTGTGGACCTTGTTGTTTGACTCTGTCCCTCCACCTCCACCACTGCCAAGGTGGGCCGCCACCCTTCAATTTGTCATCCCGACCGAACTCCGGATTTCCTACTACACTGCACCAATCGACGGCCACGTATGCGGCTTTCTTCAAGGAAAGCCGCACGGGGTTTAACGACGCCACTAAGCTTGACAGGAAATCCGGGTTCGCTCGGGATGACAAATTGAAGGGTGGCGGCCCACCTTGGCAGTGGGGGAGGCGGAGGGACAGAACCAGCACAATAGCAACCAACCCGGTTTCGGTTTGCCCGCTTTCTCTTCAACCCATTCAGCAAGCTGCGTCGTTCAGAAGGCCATTCGTACGCTAATTTTGACAGCTCTGGCTGAAGGAGTAGCCCAGGACGTCAGTCCTGGGTTTACATTCTCACCGAGAGCAGTCCCGCAGAGCCTGCCCTGAGCTTGCCGAACGGGGACAGCTGAAAATTACCCAGGATGCAATCCTGGGGTACCTGGCGGCGAGCCCGGCCTGATGACTTTGACGCAGTTTACTAACCGACATCGATAGTGATCTTGCCTGAACGAAGGTTATCTCCTCGTGCCTCGAGCGTGATGGTACCTTTCTCGCCGGTAGACCGCACGATGGCCAGACAGCGGCCGTGAAATGTCCTGCGATTGGGCTGGTGGTAACTAGCCATCTCGTGCGGGTTGCCGCTGCCCACCGCCGCCAGTTCGCCCTGACCCTTCACTGAAAACTGAATCTCTGCGACTCCGTCTTCAATCGGATTGCCGGCATCATCCTGCAGCTCGGCCATGACGTAAGAGAGGTCGTTGCGGCTTGTCAGGATATGCGCCCGGTCCGCACTCAATGCGATCCTGCTGGGATTTCCTGTGGTGCGAAGGACCTGCTCCACGAGTTTGCCATTCACGATTGCGGAGGCTTTCAGTTCGCCAGGGGCATACGGCAGAGCAAATTCGGTCACAAACGGGGCCGGAAATTCAGCCTTGGCGACTTCAATCGGTTTGCCGTTGAGTGTCAGGTTCACCTTCTCTGCCTTGCTGTAGACCCGCACCGTAACGGTGACGCCTTCGTTGCCCGGCCAGGTCCAACTACGCAATTCGTCGTAGAAGCCCCAGAGCATAATCTGCTCTTTACGGCCTGGCGGCAACGGCCGCAAGACGGCCATCTCGAGCGGGCTGCGGTCCCAAACTACATCACGCAAATAGCTAGGCGCCTTCTTGTTGCCGATCAGATCAATGTCGCCACAATAGCTGATGAACCACGGAAAACCGGGCCTCGCAAAGGTGCTGTTCTTCGGAAGAGTTATCTGGATTGCTGCCGCCGCATCCGCTCCAGCAGCCGCAGGAGCAGGTGGTCCAAACGGGTTTTTCTCCGGCGCGAGCACTGCGGCTCCCAATGCCGATTCACCGATGTAGTCCATGCCGGTCCAGACGAAATCGCCGATGATATAGCTGTGCTTGTTGACCAGTTCCCAGTTCTCGGCGACCTGAACCGGAAAAGATTCCGTTCCCATCATGACCCTTGACGGATGCAATTCGTGGTCAGATTCGTAATGGTCCTTGGTGTAGTTGTAGCCACAGACGTCGAGGTACTGGTAAGCCGCATCCGTGTCGCTCCAGGGGCGAGGCTTCCTGGCGTCGAAGAAGAACGGGACCGCCATTGTGACGGGACGTGAGCTATCCAGTTCGCGAACCCGGCTAGACAAGTCTTTGGCGATACGAACTCCGTCTGGATCTGAGCGCTCAGAAATCTCGTTCCCAATGCTCCACATAATGACGCTGGGATGGTTGCGGTCACGAAGCACCATCGAATCGATATCGCTCTTCCACCAGTCTTTGAAGTCAAGATGGTAGTCGTCGGGATTCTTTTGCTGCTGCCACATGTCGAACGCTTCGTCGATGACCATCATTCCCAAGCGGTCGCAGACGTCCAGGAATACCGAAGAGGGTGGATTGTGGCTGCACCGAATCGCGTTGTAGCCATTCGCTTTGAGCAACTCGACACGCCGCTCTTCAGCGCGATCAACTGCCGCGGACCCAAGCGGGCCGTTGTCATGGTGGACGCATGCCCCTCTGAGCTTGTAGGACTCACCGTTGATGCGCAGTCCATGCTCTGCGTCGACTTTGATTTCTCGAACGCCGAACGGTGTGATGCTGCGATCGACAACTGCACCGGAGCAGGAAACTTCGACTTCGGCTTTGTAGAGGCCAGGCGAATTTGGAGACCAAAGTTGCGGCTGCGAGATTTTGGTTACCAGGAGAGCCTCGCCGTTGCCTTTGGCGTCCAGGTGCTTCTCTGCACGGAGCGTGGCTGCTACACTCCCATGCTCGTCCAGGAGTTTGCAGGAGACCGATGCCGTTACCGCATTTGAGTCATGATTGGCCAACTGCACGGCGATGCTGATGGTAGCGCCGGCGGCGGAGATGTCGGACGATTGCACATGTACTCCCCAGACAGGGATACTTACACGGCCGGTCGTCATCAGTAGTACATGGCGATCAATGCCAGAACCGGAGTACCAGCGACTGTTTTTCCCAGTGTTGCTGACCTTAACAGCCAGTACGTTGTCGCCGTGCTCATGGAACAGATCGGTTATGTCGAAATAGAAGGCGGTATAGCCGTAGGGGTGTTTGCCCACCTCCGTTCCGTTGACCCATAGTTCCGAGTTTCGGTACACGCCATCGAAGAGCAAAATTGCGCGCCCTCTCGGGAGTAAGGGTGGTGTTGGAAAGTTCTTTCGATACCATCCGATACCACCGACCACCCAACCGGTCGCGGCTTCTCCTTCACTCTTCATCCTGCTGAAGGGGCCGGCGGTTTCGGGGCAATTGCAGTCCTGCCAGATGGCGTCAGCTCCGTTGGTTGCGGATTGAGTGGGAAGATCTTCGATCGACCAATCGTGGGGTAGGTCAACCTTGCGCCAAGCTGAGGCGTCAAAACCCGACTCGTGGGCACCTGCGGCGTCTCCCCTAAGAAAGAGCCAGCCATCGTCGAAGTTGGTAGTTGCGACATCTCCACGGTCTCCGGGGGCTGCAAACGCGTATGCCGGGAAGAGGGGAACGACGGAAACTGCGGCAATCCCTTTGAGGGCATCCCTGCGAGTGAGATTCATCGACATAACTTCTCTCCTTATATGCATCGTTGAGGGCCTTACTTCCTGGAGGTTCTGGAGCGAACATCGGCTCACTTGGTTCTCCTTGTAGGAGTGACTTTACGACCCTTCACTCGCTTGGAAGGATCGTTCTGGGAGGAACCAGTGGCCCGCAACCCTAGTACGATTACGCGGATTGTTTCGCGAAAGAGTCGATCGATCGACTGCCCATATTCCAATTCGACTTTGTTACCGAGCGACGCGAGGCGTCGCTGCGTGCCGATCGCGGCGTTGAGTATGGCCTGCATTGTCAAATCGGGATCCAGATCCGAACGAAGCGAACCATCGGCAATACCTTCCTGGATCAACTCGCGGAAGACATCGCTTCCCATATTGCTGCTCTCTTCTTCCAATTTCAGCAGGCGTTCCACGGGCCAGTCACGCGAATACATCGCGTCGAACTGTGCCATGAACCGGACCTGGGCTCGCTCGTTGGAGAGTTCCTCTGCCATGTATTCAAGAAATGCAATGATCTTATCCAGCGCAGACTTTGCGCTTGCATCAGCTTCACTGGAGCGAGCGCTAGCTCTCGCCATGATGTTGCCGACAATTGCCCAGACAATGTCATCTTTCTTCGAGAAGTATTGATACATCGTCGACGGTTGAAGCCCGCTCGCCGCAGTAAGTTCTGCCATGGTTACGCGGTCGATGCCGCGCTCTACGAAAAGCTTCTCGGCAGCGTCGAGGATGCGTTTTCGTTGCCTCTCGCGATGAGCAGGGTACGTACGTGGTGGGGATTTTCGTTTTTTACTAGCCACAGAGCCGCTTATGTTTAAATCAAAGGGATACTTCGATTTCGAAGTGATATTTCGGAATCAGTATAGGACTGAAAGTGGATCGCGTCCACGCATTTTTGTAGTAGAAGTGCCTAAAAAGGAAGAGCTTTATGAAGATATTTGGAATCACTGCTGGCCGGAAGATGGGGAATACCGAAATTCTCCTGCGCGAAGCATTTGGAGCAGCGCAGGAACTGGGTGCAGAGGTGGAGATGGTGAATCTCCACGATATGAAGATTCTGCCCTGCTATGGATGCGAGGCCTGCGGCCTAAGCATGAAAGTCCTGTCCTCTGGCCGCCGCCCGAGGTGCGTAAACGCCGACGATGACGATGTGGACTTGATCATGCAGAGTTTCATGAAGGCCGACGCGATCATTTTGGGCGTACCTTCGTTTGTGCTTCAGCCTCAGGGAATCTACAAGATATTCATCGACCGGTGGCTGCCCTATGAGGCCGCGCTTCTGCTCGAAGCCAAGTTCATCGACCGGGTGCCGGAACGTGTCGCGGCCCTGATCACCGCCGGCGGTTCCACCCAGAACTGGATGCCCTTGACGCTTCCTGCGCTGCAAATGTCAATGTTTATGCAGTCGATTAAGGTGGTGGACCAGATGATGGCGACTCGCGTGGCGGGGGCCGGTCATGTGGTGCTAAAACCAGAGCTGCTGGAGCGCGCCAGAACACTTGGGCGCAGGGTTGTACAGGCAATCGAGACGCCATATGAAGACGTCAACTGGTTGGGTGATCCGAACGAAGGCTGGTGCCCGATCTGCCACTCAAACCTGTTGCTGAAGGGGAAGCCCCATTGGGACGGAACGTCGTACCCAATTGAATGCGCGATGTGCGGAGCGGGTGGATCGCTGACGATCGAAGACGGAGACCCGAAGTTTGTGGTAGCGGAAGACGGACTCAAGCATTGCCGCATCTTCACCGAGGGCCGCAAGAATCACTTCCACGAGATCATGGAGACACAGAAGCAGGCCTTGGACAATCTCGCCGAGATCGAAGCTGGTTGCCAGAAATACAGTAGACAGGAAATTCCCATACTTAAATCGGCGAAAACCAAGTAGAAAGCTGCTGCAAGTTTTAAGTTGGTCACGACTTCCTGACAGGGGAATCGACAACTCGCCATCGGCCGTCAGGGGGGCGAACAGCGGAGTACGAACCGCTCTCTCGAATCAACGGCCCGATGCCGAAATTTACGGAGGTTTTCTATCATGAGCTCGAAATTCGACCGCCGAACGCTCCTCAAAGGCATTGGCTCAAGCGCAGCGTTTACTTCCTTTTCTGAATTGGATCCCGCTATCAAGGCGCAGGACGTGACACAGCGTTCAACAACGGTCAAGGCGCTCGTATTTGACACCTTCGGAACTATAGTGGACTGGCGCAGCTCCGTGATCGCCGAGGGCGTGGCCTGGGGCAAAGCCAAGGGCCTCAACACCAACTGGGCTGACTTCGCCGACCGCTGGCGCCTCGGATATAAACCGGCCATGGATAAAGTTCGAAAGAACGAGATTCCATGGACTCGCCTCGACGACCTCCACCGCATGATCCTGGAGGACTTGCTCAAGGAATTCATGATTAAGGACCTGACCGAACAGGAAATAGTGTCCTGGACCTTTGTTTGGCGTCGCCTAAAACCGTGGCCGGATTCGGTGGAAGGACTCACGCGCTTGAAGAAAAGGTACGTCATAGCTCCGCTCTCGAACGGTAACGTCGCCCTGATGGCGAATCTGGCCAAGTTTGGTGGCTTACCATGGGACGCGATCCTAGGTTCGGAACTGGTCAAACACTACAAGCCTGATAACGAGGTTTATCTTTCAGCTCCTTATTTTCTCGGTCTTAAGCCCGATGAAGTTATGATGTGCGCGGCGCACGCCACCGACCTGCAAGCGGCGCGCAGAAACGGTCTCCGCACGGGCTTCATCTATCGTCCCGATGAATTCGGCAATGGATCGGCGGGCGTGCCGGATAGGGCCCAGCCCGGGGACTTCGACATTGTCTCTGTCAGCGTGGTCGATCTGGCCCGACAGATGGCTGCCTAAGCCTCGACCTCGCACGAAATGACTCTCGCAGTCAATTCCGGCGTTTTCGTTTCATTGTGGGAGGGCTTCGTTGCCGTAAGGCCGTCGTGATCTGGGAAGAAGGAAGCCAAACTCAATCAGCCAAATGAAACCCGGGAAGCGTACAAGTGGAATGAGAAACAGGAGTGTGGGGTAGGTCATATCCCGCGGCTGCGATTGCACGGGTAGAATGGAGCACCTATGCTCGGTCGTATGCTGCTCCTCGCTATCGCCCTCCTCATCCCAGCCAGCGCTGCTGTCCAAGAGGATACCGGACCTGCCCCCGACGTCGAGGCGATCCATCACCTCATCGAGCGGTATACCCAAGCTGTAGACACGGTCGACCTGAACCTGCTCTCGCAAATTTGGTCTCACTCGCCTGAGGTCTCGTTTATCTATCCACTGGGCGAAGAGGACGGCTTCGATGCCATCGAGCAGCATGTCTTTAAGAACGTCATGGGCGGCATGTTCTCGGCACGCGACCTTGAGACGCACGGCGTGGCGGTTCACGTGAACGGAAACGCGGCGTGGTCGGAATTCCACTGGGTCTTTAGGGCGACCATGCGCAAAGACGGATCGGCCGTGACGACCCATGGCGTCGAAACGCAGATCTACCGCAAACAAGATGGAAAGTGGCGCCTGGTTCACGTCCACTACTCAGAAGATCGCCAGGTCGCCCCCTGAGCACGTGGCGGCTGCGTATCAAGAGAATTTGTTCGGAAGCTCGTCATGATGAGTCCTTCACACCATGATCAGCGCCCCCTTGCAACTGCGTCTGTCATTCATGTGCCTCGGCTTTGGTGGGTAGGGTGAAACAAAAACTCGCGCCGCGCGGAGAGTTGTCGGCAGCCCACAAGCGGCCACCATGCGATTCGACAATCGAGCGGCTGATGCGAAGTCCCATGCCGGTGCCGTGAGTCTTGGTGGTGAAGAAGGCGTTAAAGATCTCATCTGCCTGCTGCCGGGGCAGTCCCATGCCGGTATCGCAGACCGACAGCAGCAGTTCGTTGTTTTCGGCTCGCTGCGACTTGATGGTTAGCTCACGCGGCCCACCCACGTTGTGCATCGCCTCGACGCCATTCACGATGAGGTTCATCAGCACCTGCTGCAATTGCACGCGATCTCCTATGACATGGGGAAGATCTTCCGCCAGCTCTGTTCGAATTGATATGGAGTGCCGCAATGCTTCATTCCGCAGGAGCACGATCATCTCTCGAGCAACTTCGTTTACGTCAACCAACTCCCGTTGCGGAGTACCCTTCTTGAACAGCAGCCCGACCCGGTTGATGATTTCCGAGGCGCGGTTTGCGTCTTTGACAGTTCTCCACGCAGCCTCGCGCGCCTCTTTCAGATCGGGTTCATCGCGCGTAATCCATCGCACGCAGGTATTGGCGTCTGTGACGATTGCGGCGATCGGTTGTTTCACTTCGTGCGCCAGAGAGGCAGTGAACTCTCCCATGGTGGTCAGCCTGCTTGCGTGTGCAAGATCCGTCTGCGCCTGACGCAGCGCTTCTTCGCCACGTTTGCGTTCAGTTATGTCCCGCGCCAGTTTCGACGCCCCAACCACGCGGCCCGAGGCATCTTTCATCGGGGAAATCGTCAGGGAAACGTCGAGCAGGCTGCCATCCTTGCGCATACGCACCGTCTCGAAGTGGTCGACCCGCTCGCCCCGCGTGATCTGCTCAATAATCGTTCTTTCTTCGTCACGACGCTCAGGAGGAATGATCAATGTGATGTTCTGGCCAACCGCTTCTTCCGCAGCGTAGCCGAACAGGCGTTCTGCGCCGTTATTCCAACTGGTAATGACGCCATTCAGACTCTTGCTCACAATTGCATCGTGCGACGATTCCACAATCGCAGCCAGCAAACGGGTCGCCTGCTCTGCCCGCTTGCGCTCGGTGATGTCCGTCGAGCTACCCACAAATTGCACTAAATCTCCGGATGAGTTCAAAACAGGATGACCGACGGTGTGAATGTATTTGGTTGTGGCGTCCGGGAGAAGGATTCGGAGTTCCACTTCGTAATCCGATTTTTCAGCGATTGCCCGATCGAGTGCCCCTTGCCACTCGGCTCGATCCTCCGGATGAGTGCGCTGCAGAAGTTGTTCAAAAGAGGGCGGGCCATTTTCTGGATCGAAACCATAAATGCGGTACCATTCCTCGGATAGATGCAAGGCGTGCCTTCCCGCTACCCGCCAGGCCCAACTCCCTGTGTGCGTGAGCCTCTGCGCCTCCGCCAGGTACGCTTCGCTTCGCTGCAGCTTTTCTTCCTGCAGTTCCAAGGTCTGGGCAGCGAATCGCTTATCCAGCCAGGACGTCAGTAAGGCCAGCCCGAGGACGACAAAGGTGACGGCCGCAATTCCAGCGGTGCCAAGTGTGGAGATGCTCACCGCGTGAGACAGGTCCGCCGGTGTGCCCGAGGGCCTGAAACTGGCTGCGGCCATACCGGTGTAATGCATGACGGGGATCGCGGCACCCATCACGACGGCTCCGGCCAACTTTTCCCAGCCCATCCCCTTTTTCTCATCCCGAAAGTGAAAGGTAATCCATAGCGCTGCGAAAGAAATCAGAACCGCGAACACGACGGACATGATGACGAGGGAGGAATTAAACCGGCATATGGCCGGTAAACGCATCGCGGCCATGCCGATGTAATGCATACTCGCAATACCCGCACCCATCAGGACGCTTCCAGCGACCGCTTGGGAGACACCCATTTTCTGTCGGCTCACCGCGCCCAGGGCAACTACCGAAGCGAGAATGGCCGCAAGCAGTGACAGCAGAACGGTCGGCCAATAGTAGGCCACGGGAACCGGCAGGACGAACGCCAGCATCCCAATGTAGTGCATGGACCAAATGCCAGTCCCCATCGCGCCGGCCCCGCCCAGCAGCCAAAGCGCGCGAGTCCAGCCGCCCGTGGCCGTTACGCGACCTGCGAGATCGAGAGCGGCGTACGACGCAAACATGGCAATCAACACCGAAAGCGCCACGAGCGCGTAGTTGTACGAGCCAATCAAGTTCACGGGCGCCATTTGACTCCATCCGACTGCTACGCGGAACAGTCGCCCCTGTCGGCAAGTTCACGAGCCTTAGGATACTGCCAACTGGCTCGGTGAGTGTGGTGATTGTCGAACACCTCGGCGCTGCTTGGAGAGTTTAAACGGGGGTATGGACACTCCGCGCCGGGCAGCCTCCTGATAGGGCCGAATGGGAATTGTGCCCGTCAAAATACCCAAGTCGGAGCGGTTGAGGAGGTTATGCGTGCGCCGCGACCGTGGTGGGCACGGTGAACTGAAAGGTCGTGCCCGGCCCGGAATTGTCGACAGCCCACAAGCGGCCGCCATGCGACTCAATGATTGACCGACTGATGGGCAGCCTATACCAGTCCCGTTATCCTTTCTGAGGGACGCCGACCATGGAGGTGACTTGGCTTCCGTCTGGGTCGTGAGCACTGGGTCGACTGGTTTAGCATTACAAAATGAAAACGTTCGCCTTAGTGTCCTTCCTGGTCTTCGCCGTGCCGGTATTCGCTCAGCAGCGCAAGGATTTGTACTACGGTCCTACCGGCGACAAGTTGGTTTCGAAGTGCCGTAACATCACCGTTTTGGAACCCGGGAAGAAGGGGAACGCGGTTGAACTCACCCGTTGTATGGACTACATTACCGGAGTCATTGATGGGGCGATGATGGCCACTGACAAGAATCCGTCCGGGTTCCCTGCATGTATTCCCGAAAAGGCCACGGTAGGCGAGTTTGCCCGCATTGTGATGAAATACAGCGACGAACACCCGGAGTACAAACAAAAGGTAGCAAGTACCGTGGTGCTGGCAGCAATGCAGAACGCGTTTCCTTGTGGCACTCCGAGCACATCCAAATGACAGGACGCCTAGCTGAGGAGGTTATACGTGCGCCGCGACCGTGGTGGGCAGGGTGAACTGAAAGGTCGTGCCCGGCCCGGAATTGTCGACAGCCCACAAGCGGCCGCCATGCGACTCAATGATTGACCTACTGATCGGCAGGCCCATGCCGGTCCCGTTTTCCTTGGTCGTAAAGAACGCACTGAATATCTGGTTCGCCTGTTCCGGGGGCAATCCCACACCAGTGTCGCTGACTGAGATCAGCAATTGAGCATCGCCGGCTTCCGACTTGATGGTGAGCTCACGTTCGCCAGTCGTTTCCTTCATAGCATCGATGCCATTGAGCATGAGGTTCATGAAAACCTGCTGCAACTGGACACGGTCTGCCATGACGTTGGGAAGGCCCTCAGCAAGCTCCGTACGCATGGGGATCGAGTAGCGGTTCGCCTCACTGTACAGCAAGGCACACATTTCTCGTATGACCTCATTCACGTCAACAAGCTCCCGCTGCGCAGCGCCCTTTTGGAACAGCAAGCTGATGCGGCTGATGATGTCCGCCGCTCGCGCTACGTCCTTGACCACTCTTGATGCGGCGTCCCTCGCCTCTGCCAGGTCCGGGTTATCGCGGCCAAGCCATCGCAAGCAGGTCTTCGCGTCCGTTGCTGCTGCGGTAATCGGCTGCCTGATTTCGTGCGCCAGCGATGCCGTCAACTCCCCCATGGTGGTAACGCGAGTTAAGTGCGCAAGATCCGCTTGTACCTGGCGCAATCTCTCGCGCTCTTCCTCGGCCCGCTTGCGCTCGGTTACGTCGATCACGGTACCGACGAATTCAACGAGATCGCCGGATGGAGTGAAAACGGGGTGGCCGACTGTGTGAATATCTCTAATCTCGCCGCCGGGATGAACGATTCGGAAATCGAACTCGAACTCCGTCGTTTCACGTCTTGCTCTTTCGAGCTCTTCCGTGGCCCTGGCTTGATCATCCGGGTAAATGTGCGCAAGCAATGTTTCGAATCGCGGCAGCTCTTTGCGCGGGTCGAAACCCAGAACGCGGTAGCATTCCTTGGACCAGTACGTGATCTCTCCCATTCCGGGAGCGCCCGCCGAACTGCTGGAAACTTCCCAGCCGAAACTGCCCGTGTGGCTGAGTTTTTGCGCCTCAGCGAGGTAGGTCTGTCTACGTTGCAGTTCGCGATAAAGATCCTGGAGCCTCACGACCATCTCGTTGAAGACGCTCCCGAGGCGGGCGATCTCGTCCTTTCCCGCGGCGGGCACCCGATGACTGAAATCACCTCCGGCCAAAGCTGCGGAGCCCTCTATCAGTCGCCGAAGTGGCTGAGTGATACTGCGTGTGATGGCCGAGCCGAGGAAGGCGGCGAACAGGAGCGTCAGCAGGGTGGTTATCAGCAAAATCAAAACAATTCGCCGTTGAGCTCGCCCGATGTTCAAGATGGCCTGCGCTCGCTCCTCGCCAACCTCGCGGTCAATGTTTTCGACCAGCCCCGAACTCCTGGACTCCAGCGGCCGTACCTGGTTCGTCAGCCGCAAACGAACAGACTCCCACTCGTTCGATTGAGCCAAGGCTGCAATAGCCTCAAGCTCCGCGGGCAAAGTGTCTTGAATTGACAACAGGGTCGGCAGCAGCGCGGGATCCAATTGGACCTCGGGCGGCAAACGACTGAGGGCGTCTCTACTCCGCTGATTTTCCTGAAGGATGGTGTCACGAAGAGTGTCTACTTCCGCAACTAATTGGCCGGTGTTCTCGGAATGCGCGAGCACATCCAGCCTCCCATAAACCGACATGAGACTCGTATGCGCTTGCAATACGGCAATTAGCTCCCGGTCGACACCGCTGAGACGGTCTGCCTGAATCCTCGCCAGGTGGAATTGCCACAGCGAAACCGCGTTTCCCACCAATAGCGCCAGGATAATGAAAAGAAAGCAAAGCGTGAGGCGGGGACCGATATTAAGACGACGCAGGTGAGTGCTTTCGCCCACTTGTTTCGCCCATCCGGCAAGGTTCCCGAGCACCAGTCACTCCCTATCGTTTACCTCAAATTGAGCGCCACGCTCAGTTGGACGGCGGTCCCGGCCTGAAACCGGTGATTTGCACCAGTTCCTTTTCCAAATCCGCTGCCGACACCGGCGCAGGTTTTTCGCCCATCAGCACCGAATGGAGTGCCCGGATGTAAGCTTCGCTCACATCCTCATACTTGGCTCCCGAAACGATGGAGGGACGCGCCACCGCCCTGCCTCGCTGTTCCTCTGATGCGGCCAATTGAGGATACGGATGCAGGATGTCAGGCAGCTCATATAGCTCTGGTTGCGTGGGCATCTCGGAATGCGCGCTGGCGCGCATGATCTCGGCGTCTCTTCGCATAAGAAATCGGATCAGCTCCAGCGCTTCATGGGTGTGGGCCGAAGTGCGGGAAATCGCCAAACCGTTTCCTCCCAATGTATCTGCGCGGCCTGCGCTGCCGCCCGGCATACTGGTTACGCCGAATCGCGTGGCGTTGACGGGAGGCCTATGAACATTGGTCAAACTGTAATCCGACACCCAAGCCCGATGGAAGGCTGCGTTTCCCGAGTTAAAAACGTTCTCTGCGTCCCACTTTTCGAAAGCCACCACGCCCCGTGGTGAAATGGACCCGACCCAGCGTGTGGCGTTTTGCCATGCCCGGATGGTTTGAGGGTTATTGACGCTAATCGTTTGGTCATCTTCGATGATGCGTCCCCCGCCTTCGCTTACCTGCCATTCCAAACCGGAGCAGGTCAAATCTTCGGTGAGGCCCCCTTGCCAAACATAGCCCCAAAAGTCTTTGTGACCTTTGGCCCGTTCACCCGCCTGAATCCGGGTCGCCATCCTCTCCATTTCGTCCCATGTCTTCGGCGGTTCATGATATCCGTATCGCTGCAGAAGATCAGCGCGATACATCAAGACGCCCACATATGCATGGCGCGGCACTGCCACCAACTTGTCACCCACGGTGTAGCTCGCAACCACCACTGGATTTTGTGAGGAAAGCCCGGCGCCAAAGTAAGGCTTTAAATCCATCAGATATTGATTCAAGATGCCGGACCAGATCACGTCAATTCCGTACACGTCAGGCGTAGGGCCGCCTTTTTGCAGTAGCTCCTTCCACATGGCAAGTTGATTGAGAGAGCCCTCGGGGCGGGGCAGTCGCCTGACTCGGATCCCCGTCTCCCGCGTGAAGTCCTCCAATTCTTGACCGAGTCCGGGCAGCCGATCGGGGGTGTCGTACTCAATATCCAGAAACGTTACAGTGACGGGTTCATGCGAAGACTGCCGCGAACAACCTAGACCTAAAGAGAGCAGCAAAATCCCCAACATGCCGGCGATCTTCATTGAACTTCCTCAGACTTCTTCCGGCACCACGAAAGGCGCCCGGTAGCCTCGATCGCCGTCGCACAGCAGCCTCTGCGCTTCTTCATCGCCGATAACCTGCTGCGTGTCTGGATTGAAGTTGATCGTCCTGCCTAGCCGATAGGACGCATTCGCGAGGTGTACAAGCGCACAAGAGATGTGTCCTTCCTCAATCGGGGCATTGAGATTCGCCTTGTTCCGGCTGGTCACGCAATCGATAAAATTCTTGAAGTGAGCCAGCTCCGTGCCGCCATGCGCGACCGTCTGTTCTTCTTGATCGCGACCCATCCAGACGGCATAGGTATCCGCGTCTTCATCGCCCGTCGCCAAATATCCCTTTGATCCGTAGAATATGTTGCCGACCGTATTATGGCTGCCTGCCATGGGACCTAGCTTCTCCGTGGCGGTCGACTTCTTTGGCTCGGGCGTGCCAAGACTGGGTGTTCCGATCTGGGCCTCATGATTGGTCATCCAATGCCTGACTTCGAAAGTGATCATGCGGCGCTGGCCGTTGGGCAGGTCGAATTCGAAGGCGCAGTTCAGGTCGTTTGGAGTCTGCTGATCGTCGTCGAACATAAAATGGCCGCCGATAGCGCTTACTTTGTTGGGAAAGCCCAGGCCCATTCCCCATCGAGCCGTGTCTACCTGGTGAATACCCTGGTTCCCAAGATCGCCGTTGCCGTAGTACCAGAACCAGTGCCAGTTGTAGTGGAATCGATTTTTCGTAAATGCGTGCTCAGGCGCCGGTCCGGTCCACAAATTGTAGTCGACGCCTTGCGGCACCGGCTGCACCGGCGCCGTCCCGATGGTGTCTCGCCACTTATAGCAGAGCCCTCGACCCATATACGTCTCGCCGATAATGCCTTCCCGCATCTTCTGCACCGCCTCGCGGATTGTGGTTGCGGAGCGGCTCTGCGTCCCGTGTTGGACGATGCGGTTGTACCGTTGGGCCGCGCTCACCAATTGCTTGCCCTCCCAGAGGTTGTGAGAGCACGGTTTTTCAACGTAGACATCTTTGCCCGCCTGGCACGCCCAGATTGCAATTAAGGTGTGCCAGTGGTTTGGGGTTGCAATCGAGATAGCATCGATCGATTTGTCTTGGAGCAGTTTTCTGACGTCGGTATACGTGGCTGGTTTAGGCAGCCCCATCTTCTCCATCTGCGCAAGCCGCTGCCGTAAGACGTTCTCATCAATGTCGCACAGTGCGGCAATCTGCACGTTGGGCAATTGTGAGTAGTTGTGGAGATGATCCCCGCCCCGCCCGCGTACACCGCAGATGGCTACACGTACGCGGTCGTTTGCCCCCATCACGAGTCCTGGGCGGCCAAGATAAGCCGCGCTTCCCAGTGCCGTGAGCCCGGCCGCACCGGTGATCAGAAAATCGCGGCGATTGAGGTCTTTTTCGTTTGGCATGAATCTCCCTACTCAAGGTAATGCAGCGTCTCGTCAATTAGCTTTGTAGTCCCCGCGAAAGGGTCTCCGCCGTTGGTGTCGAACTCCATCGAGAAATATCCGCGATACGAGCTCTGCCGGGCTATTTCGAACATTCTGCCCAGGTCCACGTGATAGGTTTTACCTGCATCGGACTCGACCGCGCCCTTTACGTGGCACATGTTGAAGGCGTGCTTCAGCATCGCGGCCACGGCCTTTTCGTTTCCTTCCTCCCCGTATTTCACGATCGAATTGCCGAAATCGGGGAGTGCCCGCAGGTAGGCATGGTTTACCTTTTCAACAACGTTCACGATGAAGAACGGATCCTCCGCAACGGCGTTATCGTTCTCCAAGTTGACCACGACATTCCGTTTGCCGCCATAGTCGGCTAATCGCGCCAGATTAGTTGCGGCCGCGCCCAAGTCCGGCTTCTCTCCCTGTTGGGCCGACAGGTGCTGCCGCACGCTGGGAGAACCGATGGCGGATGCGATATCGATCCATTTGCAGCCGTCCCGGACGGCTGCCTCGGCGGTGCCGGCGTCGGCGGTCGCAAAACATCTTCCAGGCAGCCCGAGGTCGACAATATGGGAGCGTGCCTTGGCAACGGCCTCACGAAAACTCTCCAGGTAGGCCGAATCGGTCGAAGGGAAATGGTTCAGCAACGGATTGACGTTATAAACAGCGAATCTCTCCACCACCATCGCCGGGAACTCTTTGATATCAATGCTCGGAACGCTGGGCTTCCGATTGGCTGGAGTTTCGATGTAGGCACGGAAGGGCCAAGACGTGACCGCCAGCCGATCACGCGGACGGGTCGGAAACTCCAGGTTCGGGTGGCGACCCTGATTTTTTGATTGAGCCGAGTCCTCGACGGAAATGCAAGACGCGCCGGCGAGAGTCGCCACCTGCTTCAGGAAATCACGACGCGATGAATGCAAAGCGGCCTCAAGCGAACGTTGAGAGATGGAGTACCAAATAACTTTATCTCAATCGATCATAAACATTTCATCTGGGTGGGCCCTTGTCATCCCCATGACAATCGATGAGCTTTCGGATCCAGCTGTGAGCTGTCAAGGTTCGGGTTGCACACGTCGCAGTATGGCTTTATCCCCGCGAATGTGTTTTGCATTTGCATAAACGCATTCAATCTTCGGGCATGGTTAAAGGTGCAGAAGGATCCATCCGAATCTGCGACTGACGCAAGCGGGGAACCGGTCGCTGGCCTCAAACGAATAAGTACCTCTAAAAAGGCAGTTCTTACGAACCGATACTTAACTTCAGGTGTTATTTCTTCAGGCCAGCCTGCCAGTTCAGTATCACCGTGAACGGAGCCTGCCCCATGGGGGCCAGAAAGAGAAAATGCTGGCCGTCGACGGTAAAATCCCCAGGGCCGCGGGTGGGCTGCCCCGGCGCTTGGAAGAGAAGTTTGGGGGTTCCTGCCAGGAAGACTGGTTTGCTCGTAACCTCGACGGCCATCATCTTCCAGTCTAAAGTCGCGTAGTACAACTCCTTGCCGTCGGCGCTCCACCGTGGCTCAACGCCCCCGCCGTAGGAAACTTGCCACCTGGCACCTGCATCGGAGGCTGCAGCTTTAGAGTCAGGCGAGAACCTGCGGACGTAAATCTCATAGCGGCCCGATTCATCCGACCTATAGGCCACCCAATGACCATCCGGAGAAAAATGACCATCCACGTCGTTGAACTCCGTCTGCGGGAACGGGAACGGTTTCTTATCGCCTGCGAGTGGGAGCACCCATAGGTGAAGCTTCCTTTTCGGGTCGGCCGCCGTATAGAGCAAGAAGCGTCCGTCGCGGGACAAGCTCGATGGAAACTTGCTCTCGCCCGACTTCAGCAAAAGCTCCTCGTCTTTGGCGCCGCTCGGCGGCTTCTGATAAAGATCGTATACGCCGGTGGTCTCAGGGCTGGAAGCGAAGATGATGCGACTGCCGTCCGGAGACCATATAGCGTTCGCGACACCGGAGGAGCCGAACGTGAACCGCGTGCTTGTGCCCCGCGACAAATCAACCAGCCAGAGAGCTTCCTTTCCATTTTGGGGATCGAGCCGCTCGACAGCGACTCGCGTTCCATCGGGTGAAAGAGCTAGCGTGTTGTAAAGACCCCGCTCCCCCGCCGTGCCGAGAACCTTGCCTTGCCGGTCAAACCTTGTGAGTTGAGACTCCCCGCCACTGCCTGTCCTGTATACCAGAACGCCGTTGGACGAAGCGGAGAAGAAACTTGCTTCCCTGTAGGATCCAAGCTGCTCAGCCACCGTGACCGGCTCACCCAAAAATTCTAACCGCTTGGTGTCGAACGATTGCATCATGAGCGTCCCGTCGCGGACAAAGAGTAGGCGCCCGAAGCCAGAGTCAGAAGACGGCACGTAGGCGACCCCATAGGGGGTCTGCAGGAGCATTTTCGAGCTTTGCTCCTGGGGCCTGGCATCCAGCGAGCCGACGTAAACGCCGCTGTTCTCAGGCCTGCTTGAGTAGCGCACGTAGATGAAGTGGCGTCCGTCGGGAAGGAATGATGGAAGGACATGCTGGATTTCGCCGCGTGACGGATCGAGCATTGTGAGCGGCGACGCCGACCCGCCGTTGGACGAAACCCGCATGATGCCTCCTGGCGATTGTCCGAAGATGATTACGCCATCGTGGTTCCATGAACCGCCGACTGCGACGCCAGACAAATCGCAGAGGGTTTCTGGATTCCCGCCGAGGATATCGATTTTCTTGAGTCTTCCCCTACCATCAAATGCAATGTACCGGCTATCGGGAGACCAGAAAAAGGGAGGGTCGTTAGACGTTTCCGAGCCAGCGATGGGGCGCGCTTCGAGCGAGTTCATGGAGCGTATCCAGATGCGTTGTACTCCATCAGGACCAACCGCGAAAAACGCTACTTGACGGCCGTCGGGCGATACCGCGAATGTGCCTTGAGCCGGTATGGTCGCATTCTCGGGCAACGGCATTTCAAGGCGCACTGCCTCGGCGACCATTGGCTTTTCGCGGAAATGAACGACGGCCAGCGCCGCGAGCGCAGCAACGGCCGCGGCCAACAGCGCCCACGGGAGCGCGCGGCTTGAAAGGGACGCCGAGATTGGTGTAGCGGTAACCGGCGATGGCTCCGGTACACCGGAAAGAACTTCATCGAGCGCAATGCGCGCGTCGCCAATTGCTTGCAACCGTTGCTTCGGGTCTTTTTGCAGGCAGCGTTGCAACAGAACGCGAACCCGGATCGGCGTCCCCGCGGGAAGCTGCGACCAATCCGGTTCTGCGCGAAGCACCGCCGCCAGAGTGTCCGCCACAGACTCGCCGCGAAAGGTCACCTCGCCGGTCAGCATCTCGTACAGCACACAGCCGAACGCCCAGATGTCGGCCCGCCGATCCGCCCGATGGCCCTTCGCCTGCTCTGGCGACATGTACGCCGCCGTGCCCAGCAGCACTCCCGCTCGCGTGTCCATCCGGGTGATCGTCGGAGAAGAGGCAATGTCGATCGATGCCGCGTCGCCTTCCAGAGCTTTGGCGAGACCGAAGTCAAGAACCTTCACCGCGTTGTCGCTCGTCACCTTCACATTCGCCGGCTTCAAATCCCGGTGCACGATCCCGCGCTCATGTGCATATTCAAGCGCATCGCAAATCTGCCTGGCGATAGGCAATGCTTCGCCAATTGGAATCGGGCCGGAGCCAATGCGCTCGGCGAGCGTCGGTCCTTCGACGAGTTCCATCACCAGCGCGTGAGTGCTGCCGGAGTCTTCAAGTCCGTGAACCGTGGCGATGTTATGGTGATTGAGGGATGCGAGCACTTTTGCTTCGCGCTGAAAACGTGCCATCCGCTCGTCGTCTCGCGCGAAAGCCTCGGGCAGGACTTTCAGCGCGACATCGCGTCCGAGCTTGGCATCCCGTGCGCGATAAACCTCGCCCATCCCGCCCGCGCCAATCGCGTTCAAGATCTCGAACGGTCCCAACCGAGCTCCGGTGGACAGCATTTGGTCGCAATTCTACACCGAAATAAATTGTTCACAGCCAAGCGGCAGCCGCTCGGAGCATTTTGCGAAGCACTGGAGAAGGCTCTTGGTTTTTTACACGGCGTCGGAGGGCCGTTTCATGATGTCACAGCTCCGCCCCTGCAATTGATCGATCTTCGGCAGACTGCGCCGAATGTGATGATCCTTCAGGCAAGCTGGAAAAGCCCGGTCATGAATCCGGATGGCAAGCTAGACCTCCGGAAGCAAGACGATATGATCGTGTCGTAAAACGCTGTTGAGAGACGGCGGCGTCTGGAGGCAGGTGGACGAAAAACGACTTCTGGGACAAATGCCTGGCGCGAGTCGTTGCTTCGAGGTTGGGGGCAGGAACCACAGGTGGCCATCCGGGTGTCTGCTAAAAGTGGCATGATCGTGTGGGTTCACAACTTTTTGCAATTTGTTGCGTCGTTGTGACATAGTGCCGAAGCTGTACGCTTATTCTCGGTCGAATGACGTGCCAAATCACTCTCCATGGAGGTCCACGTGAATAAGAGACTCTGTTTCATGCTCATCACATTGGCTGCCGCTCCGGTTACCCTGCACTCACAAGAGCCGCCGGCTGCGTCGTCTAATCCGATCAGCGCCAGCGAAAAAGGCGTTTACACACTGGTCAGCGGCGAAGTCGTTGCTGCCGCCGAGAAAATGCCGGAGCAAAACTACTCGTTCAAGCCAACACCGGAGGTGCGCAGTTTTGGCCAACTGGTCGGCCACGTGGCTGACGCTCAGTACGGTTTTTGCTCGACGGCTGCCGGCGAACCCGAGCCCATGAAAGACATCGAAAAAACCAAGACCTCGAAGGCCGATCTAGTGATCGCACTGAAGGACGCGATAGCCTACTGCAATAAGGTGTATGCCGGCATGACTGACGCGCAGGGCAGCAAGACCGTGAAAATGATGAACTACGATCTGGC
Source organism: uncultured Acidobacteriaceae bacterium (assembly GCA_963787145.1). GTDB lineage: Bacteria > Acidobacteriota > Terriglobia > Terriglobales > Acidobacteriaceae > PALSA-350. Next base: position 96,823 of record CAWBBY010000021.1, on the reverse strand, counting down.
TAGGCTAACGGTATTGTCGGTCAATACAGCACACACGGATGAACACTACGGGAACATGGTCACCTATTTACGATTGAAAGGTATCGTCCCCCCGAGCAGCGAAAAACGCGCTAGCCAGGGACAGATGTAGGGTAAACCAACCCTGATGTGGATTGTCTAGGATGCTGCGCTTGAGGAGGGGCGTGAAGAATATAGCTTTTTGCTGGGCCCCGGTGAGGCGTTCATTCGGGAGGACCCTTCAATGACCCTTTACTATGGAGTCTGCTGAAGAGGGCTTTCGACGTGACTCATGTACTTTCGCCTGTTGCCACTCGCGTGCTGGGATCGCTGGTGGAAAAGGAAATCACAACCCCCGAATATTACCCGCTCTCGCTGAATGCATTGGCCAATGCCTGCAACCAGAAGAATAATCGCGAGCCGGTGATGAACCTGGATGAGGATCAGATCCGGCAGGCGCTGCATCAACTGGAAGACGACGGGCTGGCCGGGCCGGCGCGGGGCACGGATAGCCGGGTTGCCAAGTATGAACACCGGATGCAGGAGGTCTTCAACTTTACCCGCGGGGAGATCGCCGTGGTGTGCGTTCTGCTGCTGCGCGGACCGCAGACCCCAGGCGAGTTGCGCGGCCGGAGCGAACGAATGCACCGCTTTGAGGAGCTGAGCGATGTGCAGTCGACACTGCAGCGGCTGATGCAACGAGAACCTCCGCTGGTTAAGGTGCTGCCGCGCCAACCAGGCACTAAAGAAGCTCGCTACGCCCATTTGTTCTCAGGCGAACCGGCCGAGGTGGTCGCTACGGTGGAAACTATCGAGTACGCTGGGACGGGGTCGAGCATGGCCCAGATGGAAGCCGAGATCGCTGCGCTGCGGGAAGAAGTGGCGGAGCTGCGGGCACAGGTGGAGCGGGTGCTGCGGCTGGTGGAGTGATAAAGCAACTGTGACTGGTTCTAGTTCAGTTTTAAATCGGATTCGAGAAAAGTTTCTCGAAAGATAACCGAAACCCCGCGGAAATGCATCTAATTTGTTAGCGGATTCTTTGCGAGAGGCGTTTGTCGGCTCATATACCAAGATGATCAAATTAATTAGTTTGATCATCTTGGTCATCTTGATGAAATAAAGGACTTAGCCGCCAAGGTGATCAAACAGATATAAGAATGCACGCGGCTAAAGCAGTTTTGCAATTGGTGTAGACCGAAGCGACAGATCTTTTCGTGGTTTTTCTGCAAGAAAAACCGCACCTCGCGATCTTTGCCAGGCCACAGTAATTGCGAAACTGCTCTAGCGATGGCTCAGGCGTAGGCTTTGCCAGCTGGCGTCGCTGGTCCAGCCGCCGTCGATGGGAAGAGCCTGCCCGTTGATGAATCCGCTTTGCTCCGGATCAGAGAGGAAGAGGATCGCGCGGGCGATGTCGTCCGGCGTGGCAAAGCGGCCCATTGGATTGACTCCGATGATGTCTTCATCGGTGTAGCTTCCCAGCGCCTGATCGGCATGATCCATCTCTGTCTTGACCCAGCCAGGACAGACGGCATTGCAACGTACACCGCGTCCTCCCCACTCCGACGCCAACGTACGTGTGAGCCCGATCAGCCCGTGCTTGGAGGCGTTGTATGCAGCGCGGTCGGCAATGCCGGCAAGTCCCGCAATGGAAGCCACGTTCACGATGCAGCCGGAACGCCGCTGCAACATTACCTTCCCGAAGGTTCGGGCGAGCAGAAAAGGCGCGACCAGGTTTACTTCCAGCACGCGGCGAAAGGTCGGAACGTCTACCGTCTCCGCCCGGGCAATCGAGCTGATACCGGCATTGTTAACCAGAACGTCGGCCCGGTTCCAACGCAGGCGTATCGCTTCGGCGGCGGCTTCGACCACCGATTCGTCAGAGATGTCACCGGCAAAATCCTCCGCGTCGCAGCCGATGGCGCGGATGCTGGCCAGGGTTGCAGTGCACGGTTGCAGATCCAGCAGGGCGAGAGCATAGCCGGCGACGGCGAAGATTTCTGCAGTACGGCGGCCGATACCCTGGGCCGCTCCTGTGACGATGGCTAGTTTCATGGGCGAGAAGACTCCGTTTCAAAGTTACACAAGAAAGCATGCCATAAGTAGGACTTACGAGAATTCCCGCGCGTTGCATGGTTGGCTTGGTATCATAGGGATAGCCCCCTTCCTTTACTTGCTGTTACTGCCCTCTCCCCTACGCACTTCAGCGCACCACACAACCGAATATCGGAAGAGGTCCAGAGCATGGTGGCAAACGGAATCCTCTTAAAAGAGACAGCAAAGATCCGCAAGATCGCCTTCGTGGGCGACCACCTGCCGCGCAAGTGCGGCATCGCCACCTTCACCACCGATCTGCTATCAGCGGTGCAGAGCGCATATCCGCAGAGCCAGTGCCTATGCGTATCCGTCAATGATATTGAGGACGGATATGACTATCCGGAAGTGGTTCGCTTCGAGATCGAAGAGCAGGATTTGCCGTCTTACCTGCGCGCTGCGGATTTTCTGAACATCAGCGACGTCGATATCGTCTGCCTGCAGCATGAGTTCGGCATATTCGGCGGCCCGGCCGGAGGGCACGTGCTGGCCATGCTGCGGGAGCTGAAAATGCCCGTGGTGACTACGCTGCACACGATTCTGCGCGACCCCAAGCCCGACCAGCGCCGCGCCATGGAAGAGCTGATCGCGCTCTCCACGCGGCTGGTGGTGATGGCGGATCGCGGACGGCAGATGCTACACGAAATCTATGGCGCGCCGCTGAGCAAAATTGACCTGATTCCGCATGGCATTCTCGATGTTGGATTCGTGGACCCAACCTATTTCAAAGACCAGTTCCAGGTGGAAGGCCGCACCGTGCTGCTCACCTTCGGCCTGCTCTCGCCGAATAAGGGCATCGAATATGTGCTCAATGCCCTGCCCGCGGTTCTGGCCGAGTTTCCCGATGTGGTGTACATCGTGCTGGGCGCGACCCATCCCAATGAGATACGCAATCATGGGGAAGCTTACCGGTTGAGCCTGGAGATTCTGGCCACCCAGAACAAGCTGGAAAAACACGTTATCTTCTGCAACCAGTTCGTGGACCCGGAGAACCTGAAGGAGTTTATGGGCGCCGCAGACCTATACATTACTCCTTACCTGAATGCGGCGCAGATCACCTCGGGCACGCTCTCGTTTGCCTTCGGTTCCGGCAAGGCGGTGGTTTCGACACCGTATTGGCACGCGGCGGATTTACTCGCGGACGACCGGGGCGCCCTGGTGCCGTTTGCTGATTCGGCGGCGATGGCAGACCAGATTCTTGGGCTGCTGCGCGATGACACGCGGCGGAATGCCATGCGCAAGAATGCCTACCGGCTGGGGCGGGAGATGATCTGGTCGAACGTGGCCCAGCTGTACATGCACAGTTTCGAACTGGCTCGCCTGGAAGGCGCGCCCTTATCGCGAAAATCACTCGCCATCAAGACGCTGGACCAGAAACATCGTGAGCTGCCGGAGCTGAAGCTGACGCATCTTTCCCGGATGACGGACTCCACCGGCGTCTTTCAGCATGCCATTTTCAGTGTGCCTAATTTCAGCGAAGGCTACTGCACTGATGACAATGCCCGGGCCTTTATCCTTGCGGTGCTGATCGGGGAGTTGGCCGACGATGCGGAGCAGGAGCGCAGCCTGGCCAGCACCAGCGCTGCTTTTCTGCATCACGCCTTCGACCCGGCGAGCGGACGATTTCATAACCACATGAGTTTCGATCGCCACTGGCTGGACGAGCAGGGTTCGGAGGACAGCCATGGGCGCGCGCTTTGGGCGCTGGGCGTGGGCGTAGGACGATCGACTCTGCGCAATTTCCAGATGATGGCCGGGCAGCTGTTCGCGCGCGCATTGCCGGCATTGACCGAGTTCAGCTCGCCGCGAGCATGGGCCTTCGGGTTGCTGGGCATCCATGAGTACCTGCGCCGGTTGGGCGGTGACAGCCAGGTGAACCAAACGCGCGAGACGCTGACAACACGATTGATGGAGCTCTACGACCGGCACGCGCACGCTGACTGGAACTGGTTCGAGGAGGAGCTGTCGTACGACAACGCACGGCTCTCCCATGCTTTGATTGTGAGTGGACGGGCCACAGGGCAGGAAGCTGTTTTGCAGCGCGGGCTCGACACCCTGAGCTGGCTGACGGAGCAGCAAACCACGGAAAAAGGCCACCTGCGGCCGATTGGCAGCAACGGCTTCTATCACCGCGGCGGCGCACGCGCGAACTTCGACCAGCAGCCGATCGAGGCCCAGGCAACAGTCGCAGCCTGCCTCGAAGCCTATCGGGCCACGGCGGATGTGCGCTGGTATGAGCAGGCGCAACACGCCTTCGACTGGTTCATCGGAGGCAATGACCTTGGCCTCGAACTTTACGTGCCCGAGACCGGCGGCTGCCGCGATGGATTGCACATAGACCGGGTGAACGGAAACCAGGGCGCCGAATCCACGCTGGCCTTTCTGCTGTCGCTGGTGGAGATGCGCCAGGCGCAGAATATGCTCACCAGCTTCCAGCAGCCGATTACAGCGGAGGAGTACCCTCCGTTGCCCGTCTCCATGCACTAGACGCCATCGGCTTCGATTCCCTTAAAGATGTATGCCGGGAAGAGCACGTTTGTGCGGATTTCCCGCGGAAAAGCTCCACAAGACTGCCCGCGGAAACGACTATAGAGGCAGGCGACAAGAAACGAGACCCCCAAATGGGAAATGCGACTGCTCTGGAAAACGTGACCTCACTGGCTATTCCTCTAACGCGTTCCAAGACTGTGCTAAAGCCAGATCCTTCACGGGTTCTTCTGCGGCAATTCGAGCCTGGGGATGCGCGACGAATTAGCGGGATCATCGAAAGGGTCATGGCCGTGCCGGAGGCGATGGTGGGCCCATTGCTGGAGCAAGTCTCAGCCGGCTTCGCGCAGCGCCACCTTCATCTGCAGCAGCGCTTCCTGGATCGCTTTGAGCAGCTGCGGGAACTGATGCCGGCACATGCCGAGTTCTCTACCCAGCGGAGGCTTCTGATCGGCTCCTACTTTCTGGCCGAATACTCGCTGGAATCGGCGGCGCTGTTCAGCCCTTCCATGGTGCCGCACCCCGACCAGACGGGCTTGCCGGAGGGCGCGGTGCGCTTCGTTCTCAGCCTGCGCGCGACCGGAGAAGGACATATCTCCTCCGTCACCTTCCGCAGCGGCATTGTCCATCGCGATCTGAGGATCGAGGTGGATCCCGCGGGCAGCCTGCTCACCGAGCCGCGACAGATCGCCAACACGGTGTACGAAGGGCCGCTGTTCCAGCGAAAGCTCCGCGAACTGGGGTTGGAGAGCGACTTTACCAGCCGGGTGCTGGAGCGGTTGGGAAACTCTTTTGGCCTGACGACGCTGCGCGACGCTCTTACCGCAGAGCTCGAACACTCCGGCCAGGCGCACGGAGAAGCCGGAGAGGATCAGCTGCGGGCGCAGAGTATCTGGATGCTGGCCCGGTCCAACTACGAGGTTCAGTTTGAGCAGGAGCAGGATCTGTCTGAGCGCATCATTTTTCCTTCCACGCCCTCGCAAAAGAACGGCATCGAGGACGCCCGGTTTGTGCGCTTTCGCCAGGACGATGGCTCGCATGTGTACTACGCGACCTTTACTGCCTACGACGGCAGGGTGATTATGCCGGAGTTGCTCGAGACCTCTGATTTTCTGCGCTTCCGGTTTATCTCCTTGAACGGCCCGGAGGCGGAGAACAAAGGCATGGCGCTGTTTCCACGCAAGGTGAATGGCGCCTACGCGATGATCTCTCGCCAGGACAACGAGAATATCTTCCTGATGCGTTCGGACAATGTGCACTTTTGGAACGAACGCCAATTACTGCTGAAGCCTAAGTTTCCGTGGGAGCTGGTGCAGATTGGGAATTGCGGATCGCCCATCGAGACCGATGCCGGATGGCTGGTGCTGAGCCACGGAGTGGGACCGATGCGCCAGTACTGCATTGGCGCCTTTCTGCTCGATTTGAAGGAGCCGTCCAAGGTCATCGGCCGGCTGCGGGAACCGATGATGACCCCGGAGCCGAGCGAGCGCGAAGGGTATGTGCCCAATGTGGTTTATTCCTGCGGCGCCTTGCTGCACCAGGGGCAGTTGATTATTCCTTATGGGTTGGCCGATCACGCCAGTGGTTTTGCTACGGTGGCGCTTAAGGACGTGCTGGGTGCGATGGAGTAGCTTTCTTTAGATTTGTTTGGGGTGGAGTGGCACTGCAGGTCCCTCCACTCCGCTACGCTCCGGTCGGGATGACAAATCGGGGGGTGGCGTTTCCATGGGGAGTTGGCTAGTGGCTGATAGAGCTGCAAACCCGTCGGCTCGCTCCTAATGACAAAAAAAGCGCGTCGAGTGCTGTGGTATCCCACTCAAGCCAAAACCAGGCTTGACCCCGATTTCCTGCCACGGTGTGCTAGAGAGGTCCGCGTGTGCGCCTTTCATTAAGGAAAGGCGCATGAAGTGTATCAACGCCACAAGCCTCCACAGGAAATCGGGGCAAATGGGGCACCCAGCCTTTTGCCGGTGAAGGGGAACCGTATTGTCGAACAAGAGAATCGCGGTTTTGTCTCCTGTTGCGTGGCGCACGCCGCCTCGGCAGTATGGGGCTTGGGAGACGGTGGCTAGCAACGTCGCTGAAGGGCTGGTGGCCCGGGGATGGGATGTAACGCTGTTCGCCAGCGGGGACTCGCTCACCCGCGCCAAGCTTCATGCGGTCGTGGACAAGGGCTACGAAGAGGATCGCTCCATCGATCCCAAGGTAGCCGAATACCTGCACATCGCAGAGGCCTTTGAACACGCCGCGGAGTTTGACCTGATCCACAGTCACTATGACTTTATGGCGCTGGCCTACACGCGGCTGGTGAAGACACCGGTGCTGACTACGATTCACGGCTTCTCCTCGCCTCGCATCATGCCGGTTTACGAGAAATATAAGGACGGATACTTCGTTTCCATTAGCGATTCGGATCGCGCACCGGGCCTGAATTACCTCGCGACCGTTTACAACGGAATCGACCTTTCACTCTACCCCCTGCGAGCGAGCAAAGGGGAGGAGCTGGTCTTTATTGGGCGGATTCATCCCGACAAGGGGGTCCACCTGGCAATCGAGACCGCCCGCCGGAGTGGGCGGCAATTGGTCATCGCCGGGATTGTGCAGGATACGAATTACTTCCGGGATGAGATTCAGCCGCATCTCAGTGATCAGATCGAGTACGTGGGGCCGGTTGGTGTGGAGGAGAAGAATGCCCTGTTCGCGCGCGCGTTTGCCCTGCTTCACCTGAATACCATCCCGGAACGCTTTGGGCTGGTGCTGGCCGAGGCCAACGCCGCGGGGGTTCCGGTGATCGCGATGGACCTTGGCTCCTGCCGCGAGGTGATCGAGCAGCCCGTGACGGGATTTCTGGTGAACGACGTGGCCGAGGCGGTGAAAGCGCTTGATGGGGTGCCTTCGATCAAGGACGATGCCTGCCGGCAGAGAGTGCAGGAGCGGTTCTCTCTCGTAACCATGGTGGAGGCGTATGAGAAGGTCTACGCGAGGATTTTCGAGCTCGAGAGAGCGCGCAGGTAATCACGGGCTGCAACCCCTGGGTAATCAGCCCAGGGGTTTTCCCTTTGATCATTCTGCTTAGGAAGTTAGATAATGACCGGCGGGAACCCACGATGAGCGAAGACGTGACGAGCGATCCGATGGAAGGCCGCGCGTTGATGCTCTATGACGGGCTGTGCGGCGTGTGCAACAGTGCTGTGCAATGGGTGATTAAACGCGACCACGCTGACCGATTTCGCTTCGCCCCTCAGCAGTCTGCCCTGGCCGCGGCAATTCTCTCCCGGAGTGGGATCGACCGCGAGGCGATGCTCAAGAGCAATAGTGTCTACCTGGTGCTCGATGCCGGCTCGGAACACGAGAGGCTGTTGACGCAGTCCGACGTAACGGTGAATATGCTGTTGATCCTGGGCGGCCGCTGGCGGGTATTGGGAATGATACTGCGCGCAGTGCCGCGGTTTGCGCGCAATGCTGTCTATCGCATGTTCGCGCGTAATCGCTATCGGCTGACAGCACAGTATGAAGTTTGCCCGGTACCGTCGGAAGCCGAACAAATGAAGTTTGTTGGCTGATTCCTCCAGGCGGACACCGCGGGACCCCCTTATCAAAACCTGCTCCTGCACCCGCAGAAGATCGGCGTGCTACTCTGTGCCAACCCAAGCAGATGACAACGAAGATGCCACCTGGAGTAAAGACCGCCGCTATTGGCTCGCTGCTCTGCTGCGCGCTGATTGCCTGCAAAGCCACACCACCAGCTGACCTGGTGCTGGTGAAGGGGCATATCTACACCTCCAATCCCGCCGCACCGTGGGCCGAAGCCGTCGCTATCCGGGAGGGAAAGTTCCTGCTGGCAGGGACAAACGGGCAAGTGGAGAAATATCGCGGAGCCGGGACGCAGGTGATCGACCTGGGCGGACGCATGGCCATGCCGGGCATCATCGACACCCACACCCACTTCTTGTGGGGAAGCGCGGGGTTGGCGGGTGTGCTGCTCTACGATGCCAAGACCGTGGAGCAAGTGCGGCAGATTCTGCTCGCCTATGCAAAGGCGCATCCTCTGGCAGCGGCGAAGGCGGACGAGAAGTGGATCTACGGGGCGGGCTGGAACTATGGATTCTTCCCTACTGCCGACGGGCTGCCTACTAAGGCGATGCTGGACGAGGCTTTTCCTGACAGGCCGGTGGCCTTGCTGTCTTCCGATGGACACAGCCTGTGGGTGAACTCGCAGGCGCTGGCCGCGGCCAACATCAATCATGCGACGCCCAATCCTGGCGCTGGAGGAGCGGCGGTGCGCGGCATCATCGTTCGCGATGCCAAAAGCGGAGAGGCAACAGGGGTTTTGGAGGAAGGCGCCAAAAACCTGGTGCTCAGCGTGATGCCAGTGACCCATGAGCAGAAGCTGAGCCACATCCGCCTGGGCATGGTCGAGGCCAACAGCCACGGCGTGACCGGGGTGGTGAATGCCACCGGTGACATTCCCGAAATGGAGTTATACCAGGAGCTGCACCAGCGGGGCGAGTTGACGGTGCGCATGACCACCGCCTTCGCTACCGATGTGGGCGTGCGGCATACCATTTCGCCGGAAGAGTTGGCGACCTTCGACGAGGCCCGAAGACGCTTTCACGATGATTGGGTAAGAGCGGGCATTATCAAGTTTTTTGCCGATGGGGTGATCGAGACCCATACCGCCGCTATGCTTGAGCCCTACGCGAATACTCCTGGGCAGGCAGGATCGACGCTGTATACGCCGGAGGAGTTTCAGCGGGACTTTCTGGAACTGGATAAGCGCGGCTACCAGGTGATGACCCACGCGATCGGCGACGGGGCAGTACGGACTACGCTGGATGCCTACGAGGCGGTGGAGAAAGAGAATGGCCCGCGAGACCGGCGCTGGCGCATCGAGCATATCGAAGCCATCAAGCCAGTGGATGTGCCCCGGTTTGCCAAGCTGGGAGTGATTGTGAGCGTTCAACCATGGTGCTGTCCTTCCCTGGGAGCGCCTTGGGGAGATGAACCGTGGGCAGACAACGTGGGCGCAAGCCGCCTGTCTGAAGGGCTCCGCTGGCATGACCTGGCGGCCAGTGGGGCGTTGATGATCAACGGCAGCGATTGGCCGGTGGATACGCTTGATCCTTTCCCCACGATGCAGATTGCGCTCACCCGGCAGACGATCGACGGGAAGCCGGCCGACGGTTTCTATCCCGACCAACGGCTCACGCTACCAGAACTGCTGGCCGGATACACGCGCAACGGCGCGTACGCGGAGTTCATGGAGGATAAGGTTGGCTCGCTCGAAAGCGGCAAACTTGCGGACGTTATTGTGCTTTCGCAGGATCTTTTTCAGGTGCCGCCCAACAGTGTGGGCAAGACCAAGGTGGTGCTGACGGTGGTGGGTGGGAGGGTTGTTTGGCGGCAGGGGATTTGACCGAGTGCAATCCAGGACTAGCGTCCTGGCTATCTGCCTCGACAGAGCCTGGAAAGCCCAGGACTAGACGTCCTGGGTAATTCTCAGCCGTCCCTGCGGGACTGGTCTTGCTTGGCACCTACACCCAGCACTCACGTGCTGGGCTATTTTCAGCCGTCCCTGCGGGACTCAAACCTGAACCGGGCAGGTTCTCTAGCGTCCTGGGCTACTCGCAGCCGTCCCCGTTCGGCAAGCTCAGGCAGGCTCTTCGGGACTAACGGGCAGAGGCTGAACTCCAAGAGGCAGGGTCTTAACGCGCTGGTGTTTCTTGCGCGGCTCGGTTTCTCCAGTCGTCTATCGCGCTGCGGATGGCGGCGGGGGCCAGGTTGCTGCAGCGCATCTTGTATTCGGGAATGCCGCCCAAGGCTTCGGCTACCGCCTGCTCGGTGATGGCGTACGCCTGGTCCACGGTTTTGCCTAACACCATCTCTGTGGCCATCGACGAACAGGCGATCGCCACCGCGCAGCCCATGCACTTGAATTTCGCTTCTTGAATGACATCGTTCTCGATGCGTAAAGAGATCAGCACGGTGTCGCTATCGAGCGGGCTCTTTACCATGGCTCTGCCGGAAGGCTCGCTTACGCTCCCTACATTGCGCGGATTGGCGTAATGGGCGCGTACCTGCTCGCTATACAAGGCTCATCCCCGTGGTTGAAGCGTGAAGCACCAAAAGACTATGATAACTCTCTGTAGATGTTCTCAGACCTCTATACCAAAGCGGCCGAACTCGCCTCCCAAGGCAAACCCTTCGCTATCGCCACGGTGGTTCGGGTCGAAGGCTCTTCCTCGGCCCGGCGCGGCTCCAAAGCCATCATCGATCCCTTTGGCAAACTGCTGTTGGGATGGGTGGGTGGCGGCTGCGCGGAGAGCGCCGTACGTAGCGAAGCCATCAGTTGCATCGAAACGGAGAGGCCGCGGATGATTACCGTGGATATGAGCGATGAGCAACTGGGCGTGGGCATGCCTTGCGGAGGGACCATGGATATCTTTATCGAGCCCGTTCTGCCCAAGCCTGAACTTCTGATCGTGGGCCACGGGCGCATCGCAGAAACGCTGGCCGTGCTGGGCGATCTTATGGGGTTTACTATCACGGTCAACGATCCGGCCGCCGATCGCAGCGCTTTCCCCCAGGCAGAGAGACTGGTCACGGAAGATTTTGATCTTACTGAAACCCCGATCGGATCAAAGTCCTTCGTAGTCATCGCCACGCAACACAAAAGGGACCATCTGTGGCTCAAAAAGGCGTTGGAAGGCAAGGCCGCCTATGTGGCCCTGATCGCCAGCCATCATCGGGCCAAGCTGGTGCTCGATTATCTTCGCGCCGGGGGTGTTTCCGAGGAGAAGATCGCTACCGTGTATGCACCCGCCGGACTCCAACTAGGCGCGTCCACACCGGAGGAGATTGCGCTGAGCGTGATGAGCCAGATGGTGGCGCTGCGCCGGGGCGGCCACGTTCAGCAGATCGCTCTCGAAGAAACCAGCCTCTCGGGACGCGGCTTTGACGTGGATGCCGTCATTCGCCGGTGTGAGGCGGAGACGCTTCCCTAAGTCGCTCGTAATCCTCCTGGTTGTCGATGTCGAGCAATATTCCTTCATCCTCTACTTCAACCTTTACTGTGCGCTCAGCGTGGCTGCTGAAGATGGCACGGCAGCCTATATCTCCTTCGAGCGCCATGACCTCAGCAAACACAGAACGGTCCAGCAGGACCGGGTTGCCGCGGACGCCTTGGTAATACGGGATCACAATCTGCGCTTTGCTGCCGCGGTGCTTACAGCCAAGCTGATTGAGGGTTTCGGGGCGAACGAATGGCTGGTCAGCCAGAACGATGAGGGCGGCGTCTACATGCGGATCGAGCGCGGCGAGCCCGGCTCGCAACGAACTGGCCATTCCCTGCTCGTAAGCCGGGTTAACCACAACGTTGATCCCTTCGAGCAAGGAAATCGGAAGCTGCTGGCGGATGGCTTCCGCAGAAGCGCCAAGAACCAGGACAATCTCATCCACCGCAGAGCGGCGGACGTTTTCGATGGTCTGGCCCAGCACTGTACCGTCACCCAGGCGGAGCAGCTGCTTTGCTTCCCCCATGCGCGTGGACTTGCCTGCGGCCAAAATGATGGCCGCCACCCGTGCATTGGGAATGTAGGCTGTAGGCAAATGAATGCTTCCTCTGGCTCTTTCTACCTTACTCGCCCCGATGTCCTGCTCAGATTAGAGGCACTGCTGGCCTTGGTTGCGGGATGCGTCGCCTATCAACGTTTGTACCCACACCACTGGGGTGTATTCGCGCTGCTGTTTTTTGTGCCGGATATCTCACTTCTCGGTTATCTAAGATCGGCCAACAAGGGATCGGCCACGTTTTACAACCTCGTCCATTGCTACGTGCTGCCGTTAGTGCTGGGCCTGACGGCCTGGGAGGTGGGATCTATGCTGGCCGGCCAATTTGCACTCATATGGATGGCGCACATCAGCTTTGACCGGTGTCTTGGGTACGGCTTCAAGTTTCCCGGGTCATTTCGCTATACCCACATTCAGACGGCGGCAGGTATCGACCGTACCTAGGAGGATTTCTGCTGTTGCGGTACCCTTGCCAAGGGCGTTAAAGCGTAAGTGACCTCGACTGATTGAATACACCCGGGAGTACCTAGATGCAGCGTAAACCGAGCCTATCCGCAGTTCTTCTGCTCGTCGTCCTTATCCTCTTTCAGGGTCTTGCTCCCGATCTCCAAGCACAGGCTCCGCCACCGCCGACACCGCAACAGTTGGATCAACTGCTGGCTCCGATCGCTCTTTACCCCGACTCCCTTCTCGCCCAGATCACTACCGCCTCCACTAATCCGCAGGAGATTCTGGATGTAAACAACTGGCTGGCGCAGAACCGTAACCTGACCCTCTCTCAGTTGACCGCTGCAGCCCAGCAACAGGGCTTCGACCCGGCATTTATTGCTTTGGTCGGTTTTCCCCAGGTGCTGGAGATGATGGCGGAGAACATTGACGACTATGCCGCCATCGGGGCGGCGGTCATGGCGAATCAGGATGAGGTGTCGGCATCGATTCAGAGGTTGCGGGCGCAAGCCTACGCTGCCGGCGCGCTGCGTAGCACTCCGCAACAGCAAGTAGAAGTGCAGCAGTATGGGGGTCAGCCCATCTATGTGATTCAACCGGTCAATCCGCAGGTGGTGTACGTACCGGTATATAACCCCACGGTGGTGTATACGGGGAGCGGCCTGAACGTGGGGTTGATAACGTTCGGCATTGGCATTGGGATTACGGCGCTGCTGGTGAGCCAGCCCTGGGGATGGGGCGGCTGGGGTTGGAATTGGGGAGCGCGCCGGATCTATTACAACCGTGGTCCATGGGGCGGTTGGCATGGCGGCTATCGTCCGCCAAATTCGTGGTATCGGCCGCGCCCGGTGCCGTATAACCACCGACCGGGATATGGGGGCAACTGGGGCTACCGGCCACCGAACTACCGGCCGCCCGCGCCTGTTCGTTATCCGACTTATAACCGCCCAGGGACGCGGCCTCCGGGGTATCGTCCTCCTGCCAACGGGGGCCGGCCGACCATCCAGCCCGTCCCGAATAGGCCGCCACAGAATAGACCTCCGCAGAATAGACCTCCGCAAAACGGGGGCCGGCCGACCATCCAGCCGGTCCCGAATAAGCCTCCGCAGAATAGGCCTCCACAGAACAGGCCACCGGAGAATAGGCCGCCGCAGAATAAGCCGCCGCAGAATAGGCCGCCGCAGAATAGGCCGCAGAACCAGCAGAAACCACCGCAGCAGGGCGGGAACGGCCAACGGAATCCCCGCTAGTCACGAATTCGCGATAGTCCTTGCGCAGTTGCGTTCGGGAGGGGCGCACAGCAGGTCCCTCGGCTACGCTCCTAATGAACAACCTCCGGTTGAGGTAGGGGGACGAGCTGGAAGCCTAGGGCGCGTGCTTGTTTGTGCAAGCGATGTTGGTTGCGAAGAGCTAATTTTTGTTCTTCTAGGGCGAAGATGCTCTCGTCGTAAGCGGTGCGGGTGGTGATCAGGTGATATACGATGCGGGCCAGTTTATGGGCCGCAGCGGTGATGGCTTGCGGCGCGCCCAGGCGCGCCCGCATGCGGCGATAATATGCGCCCAGGTAGGAGTGACTCTTGTGTAGCGTCTGCGCGGCCAGTCGCAGGGCAGCGGCGAGACGGCTGTTGGACTTGCGCGTCTTTGAAGAGAGAACCTTGCCCCCACTCTTCTTGCTCCCGGGACACAGCGTCAGCCAACTGGTGAACGCCGCCACATTGGGAAAACGACCGAAATCGGTTCCGATCTCCGTCACCAGCGTATGCACCGTCAGCGCACTCAACCCGGGTACGACCGTTAAGTCGGTGCCCAGCACGCGATACAGTTCCTTGCCCATGTCGAAGTGGAACTGGTTCTTACGCCGTTTGCCCCGCTTATGGCCCTGCAACGGTTGGCCTCCGTTGGGTTGGTTGGGCAATTGGCCCATGCGCTGCTCGATCTCCCGATGACAGTTTCGTTTAAAGTCGAAGGCTTCGCGCGAGTCAATAAAGTCACAGACTCTCCTAATGACACAGGTGCGAGCGGGCCCAGATTTAGTGCCGCGCCTACGGCGCTCAGATCATGCTCGGAATTGAGCCCCAGCCCTTCCGGGCTGGGCTCACGTTTGGCAGCCGGCCCTCCGGGCCTCACATCTATCACGCTACGCGCCGGCGACCTGCGCAAGCGAATTACGATTGGCGATTTTGCAGTGTCATTTCTTTCTCAACTTGCCCTGCAAGTTGGCTGCTCGGGATGACAAAGGGGAGGGTAGCGTTTACCTCTGCATCGGTTACGAGGGATGGGTAGCGCTGGGAGATCTGGTTTGTGCAATTGCGGCTATGGCTTTGACCAGGGGGGCACGATGCCGTTCATGCGGGCGTAGGCGATCGATTGCCCCATGTGCTCGTTGGCGTGAACGATGATGCGGAGGTACATGCCGTCGACGGTGACCACTTTGTTGTCGATCGTGACCTTGCGCTGAAAGTCAGCCGGCTTCAACTGGGCGCGAACCGTGGCTACTGCATCCAGCGAGCGCTTCAACCAGTCGATCACGTCGGCCTTCGCGGTCACTGTCTTCTCCATGCTGACCGCTACTTCCGGTTCCTTGGGACCGGTCACGCTCAATAGATAGAAATTGGCGATGGCGATATGCATGTACACCTCGCCAATCGACCGGACTCCCGGCGCTGGACGCCAGGAGAATTTCTCTGCCGGGGTGGCCTGGGCGAGCGCCAGCAATTGCCGGGAAACGTGGCTCCATTCGCCGGCATAACCTTCCCAAAGGCCTTCGTTCTGAGCGTGCATCGTGGCTGTGCTCAAGAGCGCGAACAGCAGAAGCGACTTCATCGGATTCCTCCCTATCTCACAAGTGAGTCTGGCGCCTGTTCCGATCCGAATGCCATTTTGTAAGCATCCTCGGCAGCGGCCGCTTCCGCCTCCGTCAATTGAGCGAACTCTTGTTCGCGGGCGCGTTTCGACAACTGCCCGCCATTTTGATGGAGAAAGCGGAAGAGCAGATCGATCGTCCGATCCGGCATGTCCACGATCGCTTCTACGCGACTGCGAAACTGATCGTAATGCAAGAGGAATTTGGTCTCCCGCGGCAAGTCCTCTTCGATCGTCTTGCGGACACAGGCGTAAAGAAACTCGGCGTGCAATGTTGCATCGAAGAAGCGGTAGAAGTCTGCCGTTTCATTCAGGACCTCGACGTTACCGTCCTCAGTCGGCCGCCAGTCGATTACAGGCAACAGCCGCCTTGAGTAGTTCTCGAGCACTGCCCGATACTCGTCGAGCTGCTCAAGAATCGCCGCGGAGATGGGGAAGACGAATCCCGACGGATGAAAGCCTCGTTGCGCTAGAACATGGTGGATGAGGTAACGGTGGATGCGGCCGTTGCCATCGACAAACGGATGGACATAGACAAACCCGAAGGCCAGAGCGGCGGCAGCGATCACGGGATCAAGGGCTTGTGCTGCTCCCCGGTCAAAGACAACCATACCGTCGATCAGGGACCGCAGATCTTCGGGCCGGGCGCTGATATGGTCGGGGATCGGCATGCGCGTATCGCGGTCATGTTCACCGACAAAACCTCCTTCCTCCCGGAGTCCAAGCTTCACGAAGCGCGCGTCGCCGATCACGATAGTCTGCAACCGCAGGAGCTCCTCAAGATCGATCGGGTGTCGTCCGGCCTCAGCGATGGCTTGCCCCCAGCGCCGGATCCTGTCCTGCGAAGGACGCTCTCCTTCGATGGCGAAACTCGATCGCGAGTCCTTCAGCAGCAGGAAGGCCGCGGTGCGCACGAGCAGATCCTTGGGCACTGACGCGACGGCTTTTTGCGCGCGCTGGATCAGATCCATGGCCGCAAATTCTTCGGTGGTGCTGGTGCGAAACACCAGGGGGCAGAAAGCAGGTGTTCCG
This sequence comes from uncultured Acidobacteriaceae bacterium, assembly GCA_963787145.1. Lineage (GTDB taxonomy): Bacteria > Acidobacteriota > Terriglobia > Terriglobales > Acidobacteriaceae > PALSA-350. The sequence continues at coordinate 80,338 of CAWBBY010000021.1, read as the reverse complement.
GGCAGATTGTTGCGGACACGATGGCGGGGCGAGTTTTCACCCGATATGGCCCACTGCTGTTGCGGATCCACGACCGGCTCATAGTTGCCGGTGCGCGCGTCCGGCAGGTCGAGCCTCCGGTCGAGGAGCCACTCGTACAGGAACCAGAGCCGCCGGGCATATCCTCCGGTTGGCTTGGCGCGAACAATCGCCTCGATCTCCGCTGGGGTGACGGCGGCAAATAACCGTTTGAGAATCGCGAGGTCCAGGCCCTCGTTTTTCAAGGCAAAGGTGAGATGCCCTTCAAGATCCGGCGAAGGCGTATGCCGAGGGGTGAGGATTCGCCATCCCCCTTCGTTGCGTGTGCGATGGTGTTGACTGGTTGCGAAGAGCGTTCGAGGTAGGGGTACGTGCAGGCGATAGGCGTCAATAAGGGCCGCATAACCCGCCGGGGTCGCCCTTTCGGGCAGGGCAAGCCCATGAAAATTGGTTATGGGGCCTGAAAATTGATTAGGAGGGACCATAACGCTGAAAACCTGTGCGGGGACGTGAATTTTGGTTTCTAGCGAGATTATATGTGAAAAATGATTATGTGTTGTGAAAAATGATTATTTATGATGTAATACGTGAAAAATGATTCTGGAGCTCTCGCTGATCCCCAGTTTTTACAGAAATGCTAGGAGGGCAGCTTCATTTCGCTCGAGGTGCCTCCGGCTGCGGGCACGTAACAGTTCCTGGTGTAATCCATGACCATGCGGTCGGCGCTGAAACGCCAGCCCAGGGTGCGGATGGTGCGCTTCATGCGGGTGATCCATCCCCGCGGCAAGCCGTCTTTGTCACGCTGATAGTAGAGAGGAATCACTTCTTCCTGCAGAACGCGGTATAGGTCCTCGCCGTCGCGGCTGTCATGCACGTCCATATTCGAATGGGTTCTGCCGTTACCGATGGCGAAGCCGTTGAGACCGTCGTACGCTTCGGCCCACCAGCCATCGAGCACCGACAGATTCAAGCCTCCATTCAACACTACTTTTTGTCCGCTGGTGCCGGAGGCCTCAAGAGGCCGCCGCGGATTGTTCAGCCAGACATCCACACCCTGCACAAGGTAGCGGCCGACATTGATGTCGTAGTTCTCGATGAAGACAAACTTGTCTCCAAAATTGGAGTCACGCATCAACTCGGCGATCTGCTGCAGCACCATCTTTCCCGGCTCGTCATGGGGGTGGGCCTTGCCGGCAAAGAGGAACTGCACGGGACGCTTGGGATCATTGACCATGGAGGCGAGCCTCTGGATATCAGCCAGAATCAGGTTGGCTCGCTTGTAAGTGGCAAAGCGGCGGGCGAAGCCAATGGTCAAGGCATCCGGAGAGAGTACTTTGCTGAGCCGGTGTAGCGTTTCGTCCGGCTCGCCCCTACGTTCGGCCTGCTCGCGGGCGCGACGGCGCACGAAGTCTATTAGCTGCGCTTTGAGGCTGAGGTGGGTTTCCCAAAGTTCGCCGTCGTCCAGGTTCTCGATGGGCTCCCAGGTGCGCAGCCAGGAGCTTTTGCCCTGCCATCCGACCCCGAGGTGGCGATCGTAGAGACGAGACATTTGCGGCGCCAGCCAGGACGGGACGTGAACACCATTGGTGATATGCCCGATGGGTATTGCGTCCTCCGGCTTGCCGGGATACAAGCCCTTCCACATGGCTCGCGAAACCTCGCCGTGCAGAGAAGAAACCGCATTGGCCCGGCGCGAGAGCAAGAGCCCAAGAACGGTCATGCAGAAGGGTTCATGAAGATCGTTTGGATGCTCACGGCCAAAGCCCATGAGCCTCTCGTGCGGAATGCCCAGTTGATCGCGCAATGGGCCCAGGTGCTCCTCAATGAGATCGCTGTGGAAGCGGTCGTGACCCGCGGGTACCGGCGTGTGCGTAGTAAAGATTACTTCCCGGGGTATTTCATGCGCGGCGGTGTCGAAGTCCAGGCCCTCTTCCTGCATGCGATCGCGGATCGCCTCCAGCACGGCGAAACCGCTGTGCCCCTCGTTGAGATGGAGAACGCCAGGAGAAATGCCCATGGCCTTCAGAGCACGAAAGCCGCCGATGCCGAGGAGCAGCTCCTGACGAATGCGGGTGCGTCCGTCGCCGCCATAGAGGCGAGAGGTAAGTTCGCGATCCTCAGGCGCGTTGCCTTGCACATTCGAATCAAGCAGCAGAAGGGTGCACCGCCCCACCTGGACTCGCCAGACCTTGGCGCGAATGGAGCCACCGCGGGTTTGAATTTCCACCACGACCGGTTCGCCCTTCTTGCCGATCGCGAGTTCCATGGGGAGTTGATCGACGTCGGTATGGAGGTACTCCTCCCGCTGCCAGCCCTTCTGGTCCAGGTATTGGCGGAAGTAGCCCTGGCCATAGAAAAGGCCGATGCCGATGAGAGGAATGCCGAGGTCGGATGCGCTTTTGATGTGGTCCCCGGCAAGCACGCCCAGGCCGCCAGAATAAATGGGCAGGGACTCGTGCAAACCGAACTCAGCAGAAAAGTAGGCAACGGGCCGAGGGCGCAGCACGCCTGCATTCATGGAGCCCCAGGTGCGGTCTGCCTTTAGATACTCCTGCTGGCGGCGGTAGACATAGTTGATGCGGCTATGCAGACCGAGTTCGGTGGCGCGGCGTTCCAGTTCCCCCAACGGAATTTCGTTGAGCAGCGCGATGGGATTTTGATTCAGCTGCCACCAGCGGGTGGGATTGAGATCGCGAAACAAGCTGATGCAGTCGTAGTCCCAACACCAGGAGAGGTTGTGGGCGACGGACCAAAGGCGCTCTTGAGCCGGGGCAATGAAACGGTCCAGAGTGCGGGCCTCGCTGACCACAGGGGCGACCTGGTTGGCCGCTTCGGCCAACATACGAATTTCCTTTTCCCGGAACTTTCTCGGCTCTTTCGTCTGCACGACGAGAACGCCCTGCAGAATGCCGCGGTCGATGAGGGGCACGCCCAGAAACGAGTGATAAACCTCTTCGCCGGACTCTTTGAAGTACTTGAAACGGGGATGATTAGTGACATCCTCGACAGCGACCGGCAATACCTGTTCCGCGACCAGGCCAGATAGGCCCTCGTCGATCGGCATGCGCAAGGTGCCTATGCAGCGGGGGTGAAGGCCGAGGGTAGCGGCCAACACCAGGTTCGACCGATCCGGCTCCAGCAAATAGGCGGAGCATACGTCGGTGCGGAAGCGCGTGGCGATCAAAGCAACCACGTTCATGAGGGTATCGGCAGGCTTGCCACCCTCCTCGGTGAGATTGGTGATTTCTTCCATGGTTAAAACATGACTCGGTTCAGTGGTCTCGTAGGACTGCGCCATCCATTATCACCTGTTGTCGGAGAATGTCATGATACCGTCAGCCCGCGGCTCTGGGAAAACATTTTCTTCGTTTATGGGATTACCGGCAGCACCAGGCGGGAGGGCATGCCGGGAGTACAGTAGATCCGCTGCGTTGCCGGGACGTAATCTGCTGCACCCGCCTGGTAGATGCTGGAGACAAATTTCTGTGGGTTCCGATCGATGACCGGGAACCAGGTGGATTGCACCTGCACCATCAGCCGGTGGCCCTTGAGGAAAGCATGGTCGTGATCGCGCAACGGGATCTGCCAGGGTTGCGGCTGATTCGCGGTCAGGGGCTTGGGGTGCTCGTAGCTGCGAAGATAGCGGCCCCGGCGCACCTCCATAGCGATCGGTAGCTCGTATCCATTCATGGAGTTGGCGTACGTGAGGTCCCCTTTCGCGTCGATGGCGCTCTTCTGTCCATTCTCCGGATAGACATCGATCAACTTGACGATAAAGTCCGAGTCGGTGCCGGAAGTGGAGGCGAAGAGGGTGGCTGCGATCTCTCCCGTGACCACAAGGTCGTGGTCGAGGGGGTCGCTGACAAACGTCAGCACATCCGGCCGGTGGTCGACGAAGCGCTGATCGGCGACCTCCCAGAACCTCCACTCGAGAAACGGGTAGGTCGGCGAAATGGGCCGGGCACGGTAGGGCACCGGATTGGCTGGATCTGAGACATATTGGCGATACTCCGGGGTACCAACCACCGGGGGTGAGAAGGACAGGGTTCCGTCCGCGTGCAGATACAGGTTGGTCGGCTTGGACTGCTTCGGTGGCCAGTCGTCATAGGTATGCCAGGTGTTCGATCCGGATTGGAAGGTGCTCACCTTCCACGCCGGCTTATCGCCTTGGCCGTGAAGGTAATAGCGAAAGAACGGGGCTTCGATGTTTTGCCGGAACTCGAGCGCGGTCTTGTGTCCGCCGAAAGAGACGGGACCGATGCTCTCTCCCACGTTCGCCGCCCACCCTCCGTGAAACCAGGGCCCCGCGACCATGAAGTTGGTGTTGTCCGGGTCGTGCTCCTGGGCGTGGCGGAAGATCTGCCAGGGTCCCCAGGGATCTTCCTGGTCCCAGAATCCGGCAACGTTCAAATTGGGCACGGTGGAGCTGTGCAGCTGGTTGACCCAGGCTTCCTTTCTCCAGAACTCGTCGTAGTCGGGGTGCTTCATCACGTTGTTCCAGTAGGGGAGGGTGCCGTGCACGTAGCGGTCATTGAGGTTGGTGAGCGGACCCACCTTCAGATACCAGTCGTAGGTGTCGTAGGTATCGAAATCGAAGTGGGTGTTCTGGTTTTTATCGGCCTGCTCCAAGACGGAGTATTCGAAGGTATAGCTCTCACGCAATGCGCCGTAGCGGTGATCATCATCGTTCATCCATTGATCAACGGGCGATGCCTGCTCGCTGATGGCCTTGAGCGCGGGATGAGGATGAAGAAGCGTTAGACCTGCGGTGAGCCCGTTGTAGGAGATTCCGTAGATGCCCACCTTGCCGTTGTTGTTGGGCACGTTCTTGATGAGCCAGTCCACGGTGTCGTAAGCGTCGTTGGTTTCGTTGGCTTGCTTCGGATCCTTGGGGTCGTACTGCGAGGTAAGGAGGAATACGCCCTCGGATTTGAAACGGCCGCGGAGGTTCTGCACGACAAAGATGTAGCCGTCGGCGGCCAGCTCCTTCCAACTGTCGGGTACCCAGTCCGCGCCTTCCTTGGCCGCGTTCTTGTCAAAGTCCTCCTGGGTGAGAACGCCGTAGGGCGTGCGGATCATGAGAATGGGCAGTGGTTGGGTCTGATTGGTTTTGCTGATCACGACGGTCTGCAGGTGCACGCCATCGCGCATGGGCACCATGAACTCCTGCACCCGGTAGTTGCTTTTTGTTTGCGCAAAGGCGGCGGTTAGACCAAGGGTGAAGAGGATCGTGGACAGAAGAAGGCGGCGGGACATGCGGCTACCCACCATATTCCACGCCCGGAACGAGCTCGTCGGCAGGGCTGGTGCGCGCCTTGCGTAGCGCTCGTTGATAGAAAAATAAGGCGGCGCCAAAGACGATTAAACATGCAGCGACGAGTTTGGCTTCGAAGATCCAAACGGAGTTGACCTGGCGCGAAGGGATAAAGGCCACGACGATGCCTACGCCGGTCGCCGCCAGGCCAGCGCTTGCGTTGGCGGTGAGGTAGTACTTATTGGCGTTGAGCTGGCTGTTGGTGCTCCAGGTGTGCTTGAGCAGGGCTAAGAACATGTAGGTGGAGGGCACGAGCTGCAGGATGACGGCTAGATCCAACATGGTGAGGTAGGCTTCGCCCACTGAGACGCCGAGGAAGCTGGTGGCGATTAGTAACGATGACAGTATGGCGAAGAGGATCAAGCTGACGTACGGGGTGTGGTAGCGAGGATGGACGCGACCGATGATGGGGGGCAGATAACGGTCCACTCCGGCGACAAAGGGAAGGCGGGCGGCACCACTGAACCAGGCGGAAGCTGTGCCCAGGATGGCGATGCACTCCAACAGCGCGAGCGGGGCGACGACCCCGATCAGGCCGGTGCGCGTGCTCATGACGTTGATGGCCTGGAGTATGCCGGAAAGGACACCGATCTCCTTCTGCGGCATGGCGATGAGCATGGAGAGCGTGGTGCCGAAATAGATCAACCCGGCGATGACTCCGCCGATCAGGATGGAGATGGGCAGGTTTCGTTTCGGGTCGCGGATTTCATCGCCCATGATGGAGGCGAGGTCAAGCCCGATCAGGCTGTAGCAGATGGTGCCAAAAGCGGCGAAGAGACGCCAGTCATGGAAGCCAATATGGAGATCGGCGACGTGGAGCGCGCTGCCGTGATGTCTCAGCGTCATGCAGGCGAGTAGACAGATGATGGCGGCGCCCCCGATGGTTCCCAGGCCGCCGAGATTGCTGATCCATTTGCCCAGCGAAAGGCCGCGCACGTTGAGCACGAGGAGACAAAGGATGATCAGCAAGGAGGCGATCCCGGTGAAGGCCTGGCTGTCGGCGAGCTTCTGGATACTGGGCCCGAAGACGTATACGCCGACACCGACGCAGGAGAGTACGACGGTGGGTAAGTAGACTACGTTCGAAAGCCAGTAGCACCAGCCGGCGAGGAAGCCATGCTCTTCACCGAAACTGCGCTTGGCCCAGAGATAGATACCACCTTCGCCAGGCCACTTCTGCGCCAGCTCCGTGACGGCTGCGCCTTGCGGCCAGAAGAAGCAGGAGAGGGCGATGAGCCAGAGCCAAAGGGTCACCGGACCCGAGGCGGATACCGCCGGGATCAAGTTCAGGTTCGCTACCGCAACGATGAAGAGCAACACCAGGTCGCGGCGACCGAGCACGCGGTCGAGGCCGGGCTTCTTCTTGCCTGTTGGGATGGGTCTCGCCAATGTGGTCCTTCCCTATTATTTTGCTACTTGATTTGCGGAATTCTTTGGTGGGGCTTACGCCCCATCTTTTTCGGCCCAGGTACGCCTTGGCGAACCTGGGGCACCCGTCCCACCCCTTGCAGATCCGTTTGATCCTCTAACCTCTTTATGCTTCCCTGTAGTTTTCTACTTGATTTGCGGAATTCTTTGGTAGGCTTCGCCCGTCTTTTTCGGCCCAGGTACGCCTGGCGAACCTGGGGCACCCTTCTTAGACCCGTCCGGGGGTCAGGCTCTGGTTGATCTGGCGAAGGCTCTTGGTGAAGTGCCGGTCCAGCTCTTGAAAGCGCGAGAGAGCACTGCCGTTTCTGCGTAGCCTACCGTGTGGGCTACTGAGGTGACGGTTGTTGTGTGGTTCTTTATCAGCGATTCGGCTATGGAGCGGCGCTGGTCTCGGACCAGGCGGCGAAAGCTGGTTCGCTCCTCAGCGAGACGGCGCTGAAAGGAACGAGGCGGTAACCCCAACTCCGCAGCAATGGCCGGAAGGCTTATGGGACCATGGCCAATGCGGCGGGCTATGAGATGGTTCACCTGGCGGGAGAAGCTTTCCGGTTCCCTGCTCTCGCGGACTAGATCGTGGAGATGACGCTCCATGAAGGGCAACATCGAACGATCAGAGGAGATGGCTGCCCGGCATAGATCGGTTTTTTTGATCACCAACCGGTTGAGATTTTGACCGAAGAAGACCGACGCGTGGAAGGCCTGCGCATACGCTCTCGCGGCGCGGTGGTCCGCAGCTGGATGGGCGTGCTCGAAATGGATTTCGAGGGGCGCCCATTTGTCGCCCAGAAGGTTGCGTATCAGGCTGCAGATGGAAGAGATCGAATACTCGGCATCCTGCCTGCGGGGACGCAGAGTTGGGTCATCTATCTGGTAGATGTAGTCGGCGGTGATTTCTCCGGCGACCAACTCCATGTGGGTTCCGCTTTGCCAGACGCTGACGTAGGACGATAACTGCTGCAGGGCAGCACGCAGATCGGCGGAAGCCTGGAACATGAAACCCAGCGGACCTAGTAGCTCTGGCTTGAAACACTGGCCAAGCCGGAGACCTAAGAATGGGTCAGCTAATACGACTGCGGCTTGCTCAAATAGGGCGACATAGTTGGCGAGGGGTATGAGCTGGTAGGGATCGATAGGATGCGCGAAGGGTAGAGCGTGGCGGCGCAGCAACGGAGCGGTGTCGTGACCTTGCGCGCTTAAGGCGTCGAGGATGGGCGCCAATAGATTCGCCCGGATCATTGGGGAGAGCTGCATGATCGAATACCCCAGACTGGTGCCTGTTGCGATTGAAGACGGCGCCGCTGCTGCCGAGAGCAGCGCGCAGGATAATAGGGAATGTCCTGGAAGTCGGGCGACTTGAACCAGTCTCATGTACAGGTTGGTCGCGTTGGAAGCAACACGAGCCCCGCTTTGGGGGCGGGTCTCGCACGTAAGTCAGACTTGCCTTCGTGAAGTATGAGACTTGGTTCTTGGCCGTTGGCGTAAGTTATCAACAAACTGGCATCGATAGCAATGACAAAAATAGCCGCTCGGGGCGACTATGAATCTACAGACCAGCCTTGAGGGGATGAGTGGCAGCTTCTGCGCTAGCACTGAAGAAGAACGCCATCGGGATGTGGCAGATTGTGTTCTTCGTGATCGCCGCCGCCGCGCCGTTGACCGGCATGCTGGGGATCATCCCGGTGGCGATCCGGTTGGGCAATGGCGCGGGCGTGCCGGGCGCCTTCGTAGCGGCGGGTTTGATTCTGCTGGTCTTCAGCGTGGGCTATGCAGCGATGAGCCGACACGTGGTCAACGCCGGCGCCTTCTACGCCTACCTGGCACAGGGACTAGGGCGCAGCTTTGGCGTGGGCGGTGCGTTCGTCGCGGTCGTTTCCTACACCACCATGCAGGTGGGTGTGTATGCGCTGTTTGGATTCTTCGCCACGGTGATTCTCAATCCACTGCTTTCTCTGCCAGTGCCGTGGTACGCGTACAGCGCGGTGGCCATTGCCCTGGTGCAGTTTCTGGGCATGCGGAAGCTCGACCTGAGCGGGTTTCTGCTCGGCCTGTTCATTACGCTGGAGATGGGCATTCTGCTGGCGCTCAGCCTGTCTATCGTTCTGCACGGAGGCGGACCCCAGGGGTTTAATTTGCGTCCGTTCGCGTGGCACGAGGGGGCCAGCGGACATCCGGGCATCGCGCTCATGTTCGCACTGGCGGGGTTTGTGGGCTTTGAGGCTACAGCGATCTACGGGGAAGAAAGCAGAAACCCGACTCGGACGGTTCCCCTGGCGACCTATGCCGCGGTCTCCATCATCATGATTTTCTTCGCGTTTGTTACCTGGGCGATTATCAGCTCGTATGGAGTGGATCACGTGGTCGCAGCGGCCTTCGCGGACCCGGGGAATTTCTGGTTCGCCAAGAGCGATGAGTATCTTGGCCGCCTGGGCACAGGGATTATGCGGGCACTCCTGCTGAGCAGCATCTTTGCCTGCCTGCTGGCTTTTCATAACACCATCACACGGTACTTGTATGCACTGGGACGCGAACGGTTGCTGTGGGGGTTTCTGGCCCACGTTCATCCGCGATTTCAATCTCCTTACAAGGCCAGTTATGCGCAGACTGGGTGCGCGGTGGTTGGGGTCGCTGCCTCTGTGATGAGCGGGGCGGATCCGTTGACGGTGGTGTTCAGCTGGACTTCTGCGTTTGCCACCATTGGCATCGTGGGGTTGCAGTTCCTCGTGAGCGCGACGGTGATCGTCTTTTTTCGACGGAACGGGCTGGATAGGCGGGTCTGGAACACCATGGTGGCACCTGTGCTGGGAATGGCGGGACTGGGTTACGCACTGTACTTGCTCATCACGAACCTGCCGGCGCTTAGCGGCAGCGATGATGGATTCGTACGCAGCTTTCCCTGGATCATGTTGGCGGTGATGCTGTTGGGTATGGGTGTGTCGTTGGGGGTTGCGCGGCGCGGGGTGAGAGTAACACTGGCTCCGATTGCGGATGAGGCTTGATCAAGGCTTGAAGTTGAGGTTCGTGGTATCCCACATCTCGCGAAAAACGAGCGAGATGTGGGGCACCCGTCAGTTTGTTGCCGGGACAGAGTTTGAGTCCAGGTGGCCCACCTCTTGGTTTGTGGTTGGGACGGAGTTTGAGTCAGGGATTGTGGTACCACCCTTTGATTTGCGATCGGGACAGAGTTTGAGCCCAGGGTTGTGGTGTTCCACCTCTTCGTTTCTGGTTGGGACGGAGTTTGAGTCGGGGATCGTGGTATCCCACGCTTTGACTTGTGGTTGGGACGGAGTTTGAGTCGAGGGTCGTGTTATCCCACCCCTTCGATTTGTTTGGCGAATATGGAGGCAGGGTTATGAGCGTTGTTGTGGCTACACCGGCTGTAAATGGTTCGCAGATGCCATGGGGAAACCAGGCGCACCCGCTGGACCCTTTGAGCACGGCGGAGATCCTTAGCGCTTGCGAGCTGCTGAAGGCGGTCAAGAAGCTGGGCGCAGAGCTGCGCTTCGCGATGGTCCATCTGCACGAGCCACCTAAGGCGGAAGTGCTGGCGTATAAGGCAGGGGATGCCATCGAGCGGTCGGCCTTCCTGATGGTGTTCGACGCTAAGACGGGTGAGACGCACGAGGCGGTGGTCAACCTGACGCGCGGGACGCTGGTTTCGTGGGTGCACCACGTTACCGAGGCTCCTCCTTATGGGCAGCCGCCTGTACTGGTCGAGGACTTTATGAACTGCGACCAGATCGTGAAGGCGGATGAAGGCTGGCGCAATGCGGTTAAGCGGCGCGGGCTGACGGACGAAGATATCAAGCTGGTGCAGGTGGATCCGTTTTCCGCAGGCAACTTCGGCTTCCCGCTCGAAGCAGGCAAGCGGGTGGTGAGGGCGGTGAGTTACTACCGCGAAAGCCTCAAAGATAATGCCTACTCTCACCCGATTGAAGGGGTGGTGGCAGTGGTGGACCTGATCGGCAAACGGGTGCTGCAACTGGTGGATGATGAAGTGGTGGTGCCGGTTCCCAAGAAGAAACATAACTACGATCCTGAGTCGCTGGGCAAGCCGCGCGCAGACCTGAAACCGCTGCATATCTCGCAGCCGGAGGGACCGAGTTTCTCGGTGGACGGTTGGCAGGTGAAGTGGCAGAAGTGGAGCTTCCGGGTGGGGTTTACTTCGCGCGAGGGCCTGGTGCTGCACCAGCTCGGTTTCGACGATGGGACTGGCGTGCGCCCGGTGGTGTATCGAGCCAGCGTTACGGAGATGGTCGTTCCCTATGGCGACCCCAACACCAGCCACTTCTGGAAGAATGCATTCGATTGTGGTGAGTATGGACTGGGAAAACTGGCCAACTCGCTTGAACTGGGCTGCGATTGCCTGGGACTGATCCACTACTTCGATATGCCCATGGTGGACGACTTCGGAGCAGCCACACTGATGAAGAATGCGGTCTGCATGCACGAGGAAGACTACGGCATTCTTTGGAAACACTTCGACTTTCGCACCGGGTTACACCAGGTGCGCCGTTCACGACGGCTGGTGATCAGCTTCTTCGCGACCGTTGGCAACTACGACTACGGCTTCTACTGGTACCTGTACCAGGACGGAACGATCCAGCTGGAGGTGAAGCTGACAGGGATTATCCAGACGGCGGCGATCGCGCCCGGCGCGGATTATCCCTACGGCGGAATGGTGGCCGAGGGGCTGGGCGGACCCAATCATCAGCACTTTTTCTGCGCGCGGCTGCACATGATGGTCGATGGCGAACACAACAGCGTGACGGAACACGAGTATCACCCGCGACCGTGGGGGAAGGACAATCCTTACGGCAATGTGTTCGACGTAACGGCCCGGACGCTGAGCCGCGAGCTGGACGCCTGCCGCGAGGCTGATGGGCGGACAGGGCGGTTTTGGAAGGTCATCAATCCCAACCGGCGCAATGCGGTGGGCAAACATCCGGGCTACAAATTGGTGGCGCAACCAAGCCCGGTGCTCCTGGCGCAAGCCGGCAGCAGCATCGATCGCCGGGGAGGCTTCGCCAGCAAGCACCTGTGGGTGACACCCTACGCGGAAGAGGAACGCTACGCTACGGGGAATTATCCCAACCAGCACGCAGGGGGCGATGGCCTGCCCGCATGGGTGCAGCAGAACCGGCCGATCGAGAACGAGGACATTGTGGTGTGGCACAGCTTCGGCCACAGCCACGTTTGTAAGCCCGAGGACTTTCCCATCATGCCTGTGGAATACGCGGGCTTTATGCTCAAGCCGAATAACTTCTTCGTGGCTAATCCGGCGATGGATTTGCCCGGAGAAGCCAATAGACATAGCGTGCGGCATGGAGAGTCAGCAGCTTCCTGCTGCGGTGGCTAGCTCGGTTTGAATAGACGTTGACTTTGCGTGGTCGCTTCGCTATCGTGAGTTCAACCTCGCGATAGCCCTGTCGCTAACTCGCTGTTCCAATACTGAAACCCCAGTAACGGAACGTGCCCGGACTTACCCTCGCGCAACGTGACCGCGTGGGCCTGGCATAACTCAAAGCAGTAAGGTTCCCAGTCCTACTTCGGCCCGCTGTCTGAAAGTGTTTCAGCTTAGGCCCCATCTGTTCATCGTCCCTTCCAACGAGAAGGACGCAGTGTATCTGGCGGGAGTGTTCCCTGCCCCCTTTTCCGGAGGTTATTCCGAAGTGTCTCTCTGTCGATCCCTTCTTCGTTTCTCCGCGTTTGCATGCCTTTTCTCGCTCCTTTTCTCACTCCCTGCCGCAGCCCTATCCCCCACAGTTCACCATCCCCTGGATGCACTGACCCCAGCGGAGTATTGGGTGGTTTATAAGGCGATTCGAGATGCCGGTCACAACGAAGAGAAGCTTTTGTTCTCTAGCGTGCTGTTGCACGAGCCGGACAAAGCTTACGTTCTGGCCTGGACGCCGGGCTCGCCGATCGAGCGCAAGGCGGATGTGGTGCTGTATTACCAGGGCCACTCCTATGCGGCGGTGGTGAATATCTCAACCGCCAAGGTGGAATCGTTCGAAGAGCTGAAGGGAATGCAAGCGCCGTTCACGACCGCGGAGGAGTATGAAGTCAACGAGGCCATCAAGCACGATCCCCGAATTGTGGATGCGCTGAAGAAGCGCGGCATCACCGACCTGAACCTGGTGCTCTGCTACGCGACGCCCGGGGGCTACATCGCTCTTCCCGAGCAGGACGGGCGACGCATCGGCTGGGGAGGTTGTGAGTACAACATCGATTCTGAAACTGGAATGGAAGACCGCGAAGTGGGCGGGATCTTTTTTACCGTTGATATGGCGACCAAGAAGATTACGCGCTTTACCGACTACGGTGTCGCGCCGATGCCGCCGGTTAGCGAGGTCTACGACTCGGAGGGCGGACCGGCCCTGCCTGGAACTAAGCCCATCATGGTCTCGCAGCCCGAGGGACCCAGCTTCACCATCAAGGATGGAGAGGTGAGTTGGCAGAACTGGCACTTCCGCTTCCGTCTCGACCCGCGCAGTGGTCCGGTAATCAATACGGCCTCCCTCGATTACCAGGGCAAGAGGCGCTCGGTGCTGTATGAGGGCTCACTCTCCGAGATGTATGTGCCCTATATGGATCCGGAGGAGACGTGGAACTCGCACGTGTTTTTAGACGCCGGCGAATACTTCATGAACACCGGCTTGGGCATTCTGAAGCCTTTGCAGAAAGGGACGGATTGCCCGGACTATGCCACCTACTTTAGCGGAACCTTCTTCCATGAGAATGGGACTCCTTTCATTCGGCCGCAGGTGGCGTGCCTGTTCGAGCGCACCCTTGGCGACCCCGCGTGGCGCCATTGGGAAGGCATTGGGGAGCCTGAGTCAATCGCAGGCAGGCCTGGACGCGAGCTGGTCTTCCGCAGCATCGCTGTAGTGGGCAACTACGACTACATCCTCGACTGGCGCTTTGAGCAGGAAGGCGCGATCACGGTCGCGGTGGGCGCGACCGGTGAGCTGGAAGTGAAGCCGGTCAAAGACAAGATGGACGTGATGGGGAAGGATCCCGAAGGCAATACCGTGGAGTTCGGCCACCTGGTAGCGGCCAACACCGATGGCGTGGATCACGACCACTTCTTCTCCTTCCGGCTGGATATTGATGTGGATGGAACGAAGAACAACTTCGAAGTGGACAAGCTGGTGCAGTACAAGCTACCGGCCTCAAGTGCACGCAAGACAATCTGGGCGATGAAGCCCGAATGCATCAACACGGAAGGCGAGGCGATGCAAAACATCAGCATCGAGCATCCGGCGATGTGGCGGTTCACCAACCCTGAAGTGAAGAATGAGCTGGGCTACCCGACCAGCTTCGAGATCATGCCCGGACTTACGGGGGTTTCGCTGCTGTCGAAGGATGACTGGCCACAAAAACGCGCCGGCTTCTCAGACCATCAACTGTGGGTGACTCCGTATGACGCCAAGGAGCGGTATGCGGCTGGGGTCTATGTGTCGGGAAGCAAAGGCACCGATGGGTTGCCGGTTTGGGTGAAACAAAACCGCAGCATTGCGAACACGGACATTGTGGCCTGGTACACGATGGCGTTTCACCATGTGCCGCGGGCGGAGGACTGGCCACAGATGCCGACGATGTGGCATGACTTTACTCTGCGCCCATTTGATTTCTATTCCAAGAGTCCGCTCATGGATTTACCGATGCAGCCTTAGAACATTTGCTAGTGGTGGAGTGGAACAGCAGGTCCCTCGGCTTCGCTCGGGATGACAAATCGGGGGACGGCGTTTCCAGTGGGCATTCGCTAGTGGAGTTCAGAGGTGGGCCTCCCGCCGGTGTTTGTTGCAGGTGGAGTGGAACGGCAGGTCCCTCGCCTTCGCTCGGGATGACAAATCTGGGGGTGGCGTTTTAGTGGGCATTTGCAAGCGGCGTTCAGAGGTGGGCCAGCCGTCCTTCGTTTGAAAGGAAATTCGCAGCAACCTACGTAGTCGGGGTAATCACCACCTGCAGCTTGTTTGTTTGGACAAATTGAGCTTACCTGGTTCTTTCGGCGTGTGAGTATATAACAGCTACGGTTACATAATTCTGGAGGTGAGCTATGGCTCGTTCCAATGTTTGCAAGTGGCTGCTGCTAATCCTGACAGCCTGCGTTGTTTCGTCCAGCCAACAAGCTGTGGGCCAGTCCACCTTCGGAGCGATTGTGGGCACGGTGAAGGACCAATCGGGATCCGTCGTGCCCGGCGCGACAGTGACCTTGTTGAACACGGGAAGCTCCTCTACGCGCACGGCGACGAGCAGCGCTGCCGGAAATTACGAGTTCCCTAATCTCGATGCCGGAACCTACCAGATTACTATTGCTGCGAACGGCTTTAAAGATGTGGTCTTCGACCATATCGTCTTGCAGGCCCGTGATACGCAACGCCTCGATGCCAGCCTGGCCGTTGGCGCGGCCGCGCAAACGGTTGAGGTCCAGGCTGCGGGGGATGTGATTACCACGGAAACGTCGAGCCTGGCTTCGACCAAGACCGGCCATGAACTGGTAGATCTGCCGGTGGCTGTCTACTCTCGCTCAACTGGTTCCACCAGCCCAATATTGACGTTGACGACCGAACCTGGAGTGCAGGTAGATGATAATTCCAACCTGGTAGTCTCGGGCACGACGCCTGCGCTCATGTCGTACACCATCGATGGCATCAGCAGCGTAAACGTCGAGTTCAGCGGGCCGATCAACGAGCTTTTTCCGTCGTTCAACTCCATCTCTGAGATCCGGGTAAGCGAAACCAATAACAACGCGGAATATAGCGGGGTCTCGGATGTTACAACCACTTCGCGGCCGGGCACGAACAGTTATCACGGTGGCGTTTTCGAGAACCTCGAGAACACTGACCTGACCGCGGGCAATCCCTTCACTGGCAAGCCGAAGATCATCATGAATAATTTTGGCGGTTTTGCCGGCGGTCCGGTGAGAATTCCCCACCTCTACAACGGCCACGACAAAACATTCTTCTTTGGCAGCTACGAGGGGCTACGACTACCGCGCGAAACTCCCCTACTGGAGAGTTTTCCCACCGCGGATATGCGCAACGGAAATCTCTGGAACTATCTCGTTGGCCAAGGGGGAGGCACACCCTTGCCGATCTTCAACTACGACGGCACACCGATTCCCTGCACCGGTCCTTCGAACTGCTCCGTGCCAGTTTCGCCAGTGGCGGCGAACGCGATGAAGTATCTTATGCCCGTGCCGAACACGGGTGGTCCGGATTCCTACCAGAACAATTACGCCGCTAACTTCCCGGCGCCGATTTCGAGCAACCAGTTCGACGTGCGCATCGACCAGAATATTAGCTCAAACCAGTCGATCTACGGACGGTACACGTTCAAGAACCGTTCTGTACTGTCCGCTCCGTTGGCGGGCTGCATCGGCTTCTGCGATAACAGCGGATCACCGTCGATCGGTGCTTTCTCGCAGCCTGAAGAGGACCGGGGATTGACGGTGGCCTACAACTACACCATAACTCCCAACCTGAACAATGAGTTTCGCGGAGGCTTCAACTCGATTCGTGATGCGCTGAGCCTTGACCTCAACTCCGCCACCCTGCTCAACGAGGTTGGCATCACAGGTGTGCCGGATATACCGACGGTGGCGGCAGTTCCAGATTTTCAAATTGTACCGTTTCAGCGGACAGGCGGGGCCAACACCACCAATCAGCAAAGCAAGGTCATCCAGCTGCTGGACAACCTGACCTGGGTTAAGGGCAGAAGCACATTCAAGTTCGGCGGAGACGTTCGCCGGCTGACCGACCATGATGAAAATGTATTTGGCAATACGCGGGTGGGACAATACACATTCAACGGATCGACGGACGTAGGAACGACAATAGGCGACCCCTTCACCCAGTTTTTGTTGGGGTACCCGGATGCGACGAGTTTGTCGCAGGTGACGAACCCGGCGATGAATGGCCTGGGCTATTCCTACTCAATGTTTGCCCAGGATGACTGGAAGGTAACGCCCTATCTGACCATCAATGCCGGTTTGCGGTATGAATTGCACCCTTCTTTGAAAGATACCCACTACAACACGGCAGCGTTTCTACCTGATTACGATCAGAACGGCATTCATGGCGCAGTGGCGGTGCCGAATGCCCAGGGGCTCACCTACACAAATCCCGGGTTCTCCGAGTCCATTGCACCCACACCTATCCTCACCGCCGCGCAGGCCGGCCTGCCGAGCAAGCTGCGGTATACCGACTTGACCGACTTTGGGCCACGGATCGGCTTTGCCTGGCGGCCGAACAAGAATGACAGCACTGTGATCCGCGGTGGCTGGGGAAGATTTATCGAGTCCCCGCTGGGTTTCTCATTGGTTTCCGGCTGGGCGGTGAGCGCCAGCTTTGTGCCCACGTACAACCAGGATTACGGGCCCAATGGCCTACCACTGCTTAGTTTTCCTTCTCCCTTCCCCGCGAATCTGAATCAGCCGGGAACGGCCAGCTTCGAATACGCCTTTCCCATCCACTACAGGGACCCTACGGTACAGCAGTGGAACCTGACGTTTGAGCACGACCTGGGACACGACACGGGGATGCGGCTTTCCTATACCGGGAGCCACGGCAACAACCTGGAAATGTTTAACGACTTGAACCAAGTCCAGCCCAACACCACGGGCTACAGCAACCAGACGCTAGAATATCCGATCTGGGGAATTATCCAGAGCGTAGTCAACCAGGCGTGGAGCAACTACTACAGCTTCACCGGCGTGCTGGAGAAGCGGCTCTCCCATGGGTTGCAGTTCCAGGCCAGCTATGTGCTCACGCGGGACCTATCGAACGAAGGGGGCGTCGATCCCACGGCTTTTGCGCCCGCGGGAGGCAACTACGTAACGGACAAATACGATCCTGGCCTGGACTACGGCAATGTGATCTTCGATCGCCGTCATCGCGTGCTGGCCACGTTTCTGTACCAACTGCCGTTCGGAAAGGGCCAGACTTTTCTTCCTACCAGTGGCCGTTTGGTCGACGCGCTTGTCGGGGGCTGGCAATTGGGCGGGGTTACCGTCTTCCAAAGCGGGCCGTTCTTGACCGCTGCCCAAGCATCGGTTGATCCGGCAAACACCAATATCCTTAATGTCGTCGGTGTGACCAGGGCAGACGTGGTTTCCGGTGTATCTCCTCGCGCGGTGCAGGGGCTAACGAATTCCGCGGGGCCGGTCTTTGTTAACCCAAACGCGTTTACTTTGCCGCCGGTGAATGCGGGGCGATTCGGAGATGCCTCGGTGGGTAGCGTAGAGGGACCGGGCACGGACGCTGTGTCCCTATCGCTGATCAAGTCGATCAAAATTACGGAACAGTTGCAGTTCCAGTTTGGCGCACAGGCGGCAAATGCGCTCAATCATCGTAACTATGATGTCCCTAATATGAACGTCGATCAGCCTGGGTTTGGGACCTTAAATGCATTGCAGACTGCGGAAGGGGCGGGCCCACGGAATGTGGAGATCACGGGCCGGATCAGCTTCTAGAGGGTTAGGGTTTGATGGTGTTGGCGTAGTGTAAATCGCGGACACTGCAGGTCCCTCGGCTACGCTCGGGATGACAAAGTGTAGGGTGATGGCTTGCATCAGAAGTAGTTAGTGGGATCGGGAGGACTCCTGCCGGTCGACGGCAGGGTGGGAGTTTTAGGAACGAGGGAGAGGCTGGTGTGGCCTCTCCCTTTCTTATTTTGCGTTGGAGATGACGGTGAGCGGCGGCCCGGGCGGAGGCGGAAGCACCGTGGATTTGCCGCGGAGGCGCTTGCTCAGAGAGCGGACCTTGCCGACTCCCACGCCAATCCGTTCGGAGGCAAACATGAGATGGCCGGCCGTAAGGCCGGGCAGCACCCGGTGATGGCCTACCACAGCCAGCGCCACGGAGGCAACGCAGCCGCATTGCGTGCAGTCGGGCTTGCCCCCAAACTGACAGGGACCTATGCGGGTCTCGAGGTCCGCGGAGAGAGACATAGTGGTGCGGGCGAAGATACAGTCCTCCGGCGCCTGGGGCGGATGACGCAGCTCTTCAATCATCTTCCGGTTCATTTGAAACTTGGGATAAAGCGGAAAAAGGCGCTCCAGCTCGTCAAGCAGCCGACGTCGCACAGGAGGAGAAATAAGTTCGGGACCCTCGGCACCCTGCTGGGGGGTGAAAAGACTGATCCAGATTCGCTTTACCTCGGGACGGGCGCTCCAGAAACGGAGAAACTCTTCCATATACCCGGGTCTATCGGCAATCTGGCCGGTAACCGTGCAGTGGACAGTCACGAAGCTGTCGCGAATGGAGTTGAGAATGCGCTCGTAGGTGGCCGGCTTGCGACGCTCATCATGCTCCGGCTGCAACCCGTCAATCGAAACCACCAGGCTCAACTTAGAGAGCGCGCTCCAGGCTTTGGGAAGCGGGCGAAACGCGCTGGTGACCAACTGCACGTGAATTCCCCGGCTCTCCAGCTGGGGTAGAAGCACTTCCAGTTCGCGGTAGCGAACCAAGGGATCGCCGCCCACCAGGGAGAGATGGATGGGCCGCTCGCGATCGACGATCGCCAGCAGCCGGCGGACCAAGTCGTCCCCTTTGTAATCAGACAATTGACGCAGTGTCACCCCGCCGGTTCCGAGATGCTCAGGCTCGTAGGCGTAACAGCCAGGGCAACGTAGTGGGCACTCACGGGTGATCTCGATCGAAAGGCTCGGCTTCTGGCCGGCGAGGATGCTGGCCCAAGCGTTCAGCACTTCTGATTTCTTCATGAAGGATCCTCAAGTTCCAAAAAACTGTCTCTTTGACGAATGTTTCCGGGAGCGGGTTAGGAGTCGAAAGCGAAGTCTTCAGATGCAGACAACAAGAGGTTGGAACTCAAAGCAAGAGGCTCTCAGCGCGGTTTCATATATCTTATGATATTCAAGAATGGCCTTCAGGAGCGGAGTTTCGCATTGCGGAGTTAAGGGTGGAATTGCAACAGTTCTCCAGTTTCTCCGTGGTTGCTTCCGCAATTGTGCAGGTTGATGCGACGTTTTCCCGAGAAACCACGGCTTTCCTGCCCGGATTGGCACTCAGAACCGCATGGCGTCATTTGGCGCTACCGCTTGGGCGGATTTTGGCGTTTAATTAGGCTACGGCTATATGCGAAATTTTCGGCCGCACGAGTCGCGGCGGAAGCCTACCCTTCATCGACGTGCTTGGAGAGAAAGATGGGGCCCAGATCCAAGTCGACACTTACGATGCGCCTGCTCAAGCAGCGGCGAGACGAGCTCCTAGGGGAGTTGCGTACCCTGGCACCGGATCTGGTGGAAAAGCTGGAACAAACCCTGGAGGCTCTCAAGGAACAGCGACCGGAGCGCGGTGAGTATGAAGGACTCGACCGCCCGGCAGTGATTCGCAAATACCTGCTGAAGGTGGGGCGGCCCTCGGAGCTGCGAGAGATTCGCGATGCCGTGGCGGCGCCGGCAAGCCGCTTCGATGGAAGATCGATCTGGGACGGCGGCAAGCGAGAAGTCGAGCAGGGCCGAATGGTAAATATCGCCGATCAGGGCAAGGGCGAGGACTGGGTGCTTTCACTGCCCGAGTGGGAGCAGAACTCGTAACCTGCCGTATCAGATTTGACACCAGCCAATTCCCCTCCATCATTCGCTTGTGGCACGCCTATGCGGTGGCCGGCGCCGAGTGCTTCTGGCGATAGCGGATGACCAATAACCTCACGGTCAGTGCAAGTCCTCCTCCAATCAGGGTGCTGACGGCGCGGTGGTAGGCGACCTCCTTGCCCGGCAGACTGTTAAGAGCCAGCAAACAGACAATGTAGGCCGTGAGACACAGGGTAAAGAGGCCGTAATTCACGTTGTTGAGGGAGTACGAGAACCAGGCAAAGAATAAGGTCAGGAATGCCAGCGTAGGCGGCGCCGGGGCCACATGGGCAAGAAAATAGCTGGCCAGCAAAGCTCCGGCAACAGTGCCGACGGTTCGGGCGATGGCTCGGCTCGCGGTGTCGCTCAGGCCGGGCCTGAGGACAAGTAAGGCCGTCATGGGTATCCAGTATCCGTTGACAAAGCCGAAGTGGCGGTAGATTTCTGTACTCACCCCAAGAGTCACTGCGAGGCGAATTGAGTAGGGTACCGCGCTGGGGGCGGGATTCCGCTTCATCAGCGAGCGGGCGGCCTGTTCCACAGAGGAACGCAAGGCCTGGTGCTCTTCCCTGAGATAACGGGCGACGGAGAGCAAATCCGTGCGTAGTTGTTGCAGGAGGCGGAGCAGGATACTCGAAGTAAGGATCTGTAAGACGCCTCCGGCCATGACTAATCCCGAACGGACCGCCGCCGCCCGGGGCGACGCGGGAAAAGCCGAGGACACGAGCAAAAAGACGACGGACTGCTGCCCTACCCAACTGACACCTGGCTGACGCAAGGAAAGCATTCCGTAGACAAAGCCCGCGCCCGCAGCGAGGAGAACCAGGATGAAGTTGGTGTGACCAGCGATCATGCCAACGAAGGTCGCAGCGGCAATGCCCAACGAAGCCAGGATCATGGGGAGGAGAGGGGATTCGTCGATATGCTGCCTGGCGCCGAAGCCGACGGTGAAGGCTCCGCCGGCGGCAATCAGCGCTGCGCCCGGGTGGCCCCGCCAGATACCGAGGGTGAGACAGATAGATATGGGAAGAACAAAGATGAGATCTGCACGAAAGGACTGCGCTTTCCAATCGAAGACCAAGCTATCGGTGAGGAAGGGGGCGTGGGACGCGGGCGACTGTGCTGACATCTCTGAGGCGGCTCTCTCTAACGCGACGGCTTAAATCTACGGACACTCAAGTTGCCGCCCGCCAGGAACGTCGATAGGATACAAGAGCATTTTTAACTTTGCTCAGCCAAGTGTAGCTGGAGGAAAAGCGTGCGTTCTATTTGTCTCATTTTGTTGTTCGGTATTCTGGGCGCGGACAGATTGGCGGTGGCACAAGGCCGCCTGAGTGATAAAGATCTGCAGCGACTCATGCAAAATCTGAAGGACGACGCACAGCCCTTTCAGAAGAGCTTCGCCAAGGCGCTGAAGAAAAGCACGATCCGCAAGACCAGCCAAGAGGAGGATGCCAAGACGCTGGCGGACACCTTCGCTAAACAGACAAACACGGCGCTCGAAACCTTCAAGCACCAGCAGAAGGCGGACCCGGAGGTCAACGCGCTGGTGCATACCGCGGCGCAGATCGATCCATTGGTCTATAGCCTGCAGCTGAACCCGCAAACCACATCGCAGTGGGAGAGGCTGCGCACAGAACTACACCAGGTCGCACAGGCCTTCGGCGTACCTGAACCATACTTCGCACCACCACCGGGGAGCGCTTCCGCGGCCCCCAGCACCACTGGAACCTGTCTCAACGCTGTCGGTATCGAGCGGTCACGGCAGCTGGTGAACGAATGCATACAGGTTTCACCCGCAACTCACCCGCCGTGCAATGCGCAAAACGCATGCTCGCTGATCGTGGACGAGATCAAGCGCGGTTGTGCACTCATCGGTCAGGGCGCGCCAGGGTTCTGCGCGGAATATCGCTAGTCTCATACGGAGTCTGTGTCATAGCAGGAGCTAATAGATCCGATTGGATGCTTTTGCTATCCAAAGCCGATTTGCGGGAATTCAGCAAATGCAATCGTGGGGCTACCCCCGGATTTCCTGTGCAGCTTGGCGGCTCCAGTGCACTTCATGCATACGCGGTCGCGTCCAGTGCAGCGTACAGGAAATCCGGGTCGCCCCGTCGTTTTCGGCCCAGGTACGCTCCCACGGCACGCCGGGGCGGGTTGGCGAACCTGGGGCACCGGTCCTATTCCTTCTGACCTTGCTATGACACAGACTCCGTACGGGACAAAGCCCGTGCTCTCGCAAGATCAAACTGGCGTCATATGGCGCTAACACTTGGCTTAATTTCACGCGTTTCATCAGTCCCAAGTTGTAGCGGACGCCGAGTCGTTCCTCCGGCCTGCCCGGTGCTCCCTCCTCGCGAAGTACTAGCGACATTGCTGAAATACATCTCGCATCTCTCGGAGAAAACTATGGACCACAACCAGGCTAAATTTTCCTTTCGCCTGCTCACACGGCGGCGAGACCAGCTGTTGGAGGAGTTGCGGGCCCTGGCGCCGGATTTGGTGGAGAAGCTGGAGCTGACCCTGGAGGAGTTGAGCCGCCGCGAGCATGACGGACTCGAACAGTAAGGGGTTTTGTATCACGCAAATCCGAAGTAGTCCGAACTAGGGGGCGGACGCGGGGGCTTTGGCCAGACTGAGCAGGTTGGCGAAGATGCGATACGCTCCAGGAACACCCTCGGGGAGCTGGCGGTAGAGAGCATAGGCAACGTAGACGTAGGCGCCCTTGCCGTAACGTGCGTACAGTAAGCCGCCCTTTTGCTCATCTTGACCGGGGTCTTTGGTCTCGGTCAACGCCTGATAACGCGGATCCCAGGAGTGCATGAAGGAATGACCGCGCTCCTCAACCCAGCCCTGGAAATCGGCGCTGCGTGATTTTGTTGGGCCAGGAGAGTAAAGGATTCGTGGGCTCCAGGAGCTGGACCGGATCACTCTCATCCACCACCTTTTCCGGATCTCCGGTAAGACTGAGCGGGTAGGGACCGTAGTTGTGGTCGTACTCCCGGCTGTTGTATTGGACGATGAGCACACCGCCCTGCTTTACGTAATCGAGCAGGCGGCCATTTGAAGCGGCTAGCTCAGGACGGGCGGCGTAGGCCCTGATGCCGAGCACAA
The DNA here is from genome assembly GCA_963787145.1 of uncultured Acidobacteriaceae bacterium. GTDB lineage: Bacteria > Acidobacteriota > Terriglobia > Terriglobales > Acidobacteriaceae > PALSA-350. The sequence goes on along the minus strand of CAWBBY010000021.1, from coordinate 56,867 downwards.
TGACGTCATAGGCCGCCAGATTTCCGTCGTTGATATCGGCTGCCTGTAACAAGTGAACGTTCACTCCCATGCTTTCGAGGGCCTGGGGAACCTCGTCGCCGGTGCCCATGACGTAGCCTACCTTGAGATCAGGAGCCAGCTTGACGTCAACCCCCACCAATTTGTAGGGGCCGGGCTGGTAGTAGTTGTAAGGGCGCAGGCCGGGATAGCCGACCGTCTCGTAGCCTTGCGCGTACTGGCGGCCTTGGTATTCAGCGACCGGAGAGACAGAATAGCTGGTGGCAGCGAGGTTCTGGGGCGTGATTGTGAAGGTGAGGGTCTGCTCGTCACCTTCTTTGTGGGCAGTAAACGGCGCCGATTGAGGCGAGGACTGCCAGCCGGCGGGCAGATCCAAATGCACATCAGCGGGAGTGGACGCTTTCACATTGCTGCGGATACGAACGTTGACACTTGCAGTCTTGCCCTTATCCCCATCGAGCGGGATGATGCCCGCCGTGGCGGTGGCGGCTACGGAGATGGCCGGCGCTATGAGCAGCGGCTGGTATACGCCACCGCGACCGACCACATGCTGAACGGTTTGCACCGCCTGTGCGGAACGGACGGAAACACCATCGACGGTGAACTCGAGCCAGGCTTCCAACGGGTACGCGGGGAGCGGTTGGTTGAGGCAGTCCACACTGTCGAGGTCGTAATAAGGTTGGGCCACATCTTTGCGGTGGAAACATGCCTTGGTTACCTCGGCGTCGAGGGGCGCTGAGACCTTGAAGTCCGCGGTGAGGCGCTGGTTGGCTTGCAAGCTGCCCGGGGGAGGCGAGGAGGCCGTGATGTGCCAGTCCCCGGTACCGGTGGAGCGCAAGGAGACGTTCTTTATCTGCACGGGAACGTCACTGGCATCGGTGAGGTAGGCAGTAACTCCGAAGGACTGGCCGGGGACTGCAGTGGTAAAGGTATCCTGCGCGTCGACGGCGAAAGGGGAGCGGCCCCGATCCGGGTTGGCTGGAGCGACGACGGCGGTGAGCGTTACCCCGAGCGCCTCAACGATGGCGCTGTTGAATTGCGCCTCCTTTACGGCGAGCTCATGGAGGACATTGTATTTTGCTTCGGCGGAGAGATCGGAAGCGGTTACTTTTTGCATTAGTAACTGCGTCTGTTTCATCCCGTCGGCGAGGAGCGGGACCAGCTTTGCCGGTTCTGCCGGGGAGAAGGCGCGGGTGGCCTGGTCGACGGATGCAGCGATCTGACGCAGGCCGGCGGTGAGGAATGGGTGTTGCCCGGGGGCGAGGGAGGCTATGCCGACGATGGAGGTGTCGATGCCATCGAAATAGGAGCGCTCCGCATCGGAGGTGGGCACGCGCGATCCATAGCGATGGTAGGGAACGTCAAAGGCTCCCGGGAGGGGGATGCCGGTGCCACCATTCTGGGATTTTTGCTGGCCGAGGCCCTCACGACCGAGTTGGATATAGGAGCCGCCGAGTGCGGGATCATAGGCACCTTCATGGATGGTGACGTTGGTGGTGGGAACGGCGTCGGCCCACTTGCCGGCAACATAGTCATAGAAGCGCACTGGGGCCCACTTGCCGGTGGCGTAGTCGTACATCCCCTTGGGAGAGATGGAGAAGGAAGGCACGCGGGCATAGACTTTGAGCGGCGTCCAGGGGAGCAGGCCGGCCTTGATCTGGTCGGGAAAGACAGTGGGGTCTCCGGCGGCCTTGAAGACCTCCTGCGCCATTTCGCCGGAGACTTGATGCTGGCCATGACCATCGGTGATGCCGCCAACGAAGACAGCGGTGAGGACCAGCGGACGATTGAGGCGGACGGCGCGAACGACGTCGTAGAGAACGCGCTCGTGTCCCCAAACCGAGAGGGCTTCCTCGAGGGTTTTGGAGAATCCGAAGTCGGCGACGCGGGTGAAGTATTGATCAACTCCGTAGCGTCGGCCGGCAGCCAATAGCTCCTGTGTGCGCACCAGCGCGAGCTGATCCTCCATGTCATTGGACATGATGTTCTGACCACCCTCGCCGCGGTTCAGGGTGAGCAGAGCCACGCGCGCGCCTTGGCCACGGGATTCATAGGTGAGCATGCCGCCATCCTCGTCGTCGGGGTGGGCGACGATCATCATGACGCTGGCACGGGTGGCAAGCTTGCGCAGCGACTGCTGGAGCGCTGCAGTGCCGCGGTCGACACGCAGAGGCTGGTAGTCGGGCGTAGCGGCAATGGCGGTGGAAACCGGGGTCTGGGCCGAAAGTGGGGTCGCGGCGACGAGCATGGCGGCGACCAGGGTCAGGGGTAGGGACGAAGTCCTGCAGAATGTCATAGGCAGTTTGCTAGCTATAGCATATGACAGGATTACAGCCATTATCCCACTTAAGCCAAAGGACGGCTTGACCCCGATTTCCTGCCGCGCTGTGCCAGAGAGGTCCGCGTGTGCGCCTTTCATTAAGGAAAGGCGCATAGAGTATATCAACGCCACTAGCCTCCGCAGGAAATCGGGGAAATGGGGCACCCGGCATTGGTTGCCAGGAAGAATAAACCAAGGGGCCATCACAGGAGGGTTGGTTGATCGGTAGCGGGGAGAAATCCTAAGGATGAAGAAGGACGAGGGTCTGGTACGCGGTATCGGACTGCCGGGCGCGATTTCGCTCAACATGATCAATATGATCGGGGTGGGGCCGTTCGTTACCCTGCCGCTGATCGTGCTGGCGATGCACGGACCGCAAGCCATTCTGGGCTGGATCCTGGGAGCGGTGCTGGCGGCGTGCGACGGGCTGGTGTGGGCAGAACTGGGCGCGGCTATGCCCAAGGCCGGCGGCTCCTATGAGTATCTGCGAACCATTTATGGGCCGCGGACTAAAGGAAGATTTCTCTCCTTCCTCTATATATGGCAACTGAGCTTCAGCGCGCCGCTTTCGATCGCTTCGGGATGCGTGGGCCTGGCGCAATATGCGGGCTTCCTTTGGCCTGCCTTGCGCAAAGTCTATTTTTCCTATCAATTGCCCATCCCAGTTCCCTTTGTGCACACGCTACCATTGGCGATCCTGCTTGGGCCCGGCACTCTGGCGGCAATGCTCTGTTGCGTGATCGCCGCAGCATTGCTGTATCGCAACATACAGAGCGTGACCCGATTCTCCGGCTTGCTTTGGCTGGGGGTTATGGGCACGATGCTAACCGTGATCCTGACCGGGCTGCTGCACTTTCACTCGAGCCTGGCCTTCGGCTTCCCTGCCGGCGCATTTCAGCTGTCGGGCGGGTTCTTTACGGGGCTGGGAGCCGCGTTGCTGATTGCGACATACGATTACTGGGGCGCCTACAACATATGCTTTTTGGGCGCGGAGGTACGCGACCCGGGACGGACTATTCCACGAGCGATTGTGTGGTCGGTGGGACTGGTGGCGGTGCTGTATCTCCTGCTGAATACCAGCGTGCTGGGGACAATACCGTGGCAGGAACTTATCGGCCAGGCGGGCGCTAATGCGCGGCTTTCGGTAGCGGCAGTGGTGGTACAGCGAGTGTATGGAGCGGTGGCAGGGCGGGTGGTTGCGCTGCTAGTGGTGTGGACGGCGTTCGCGTCGGTATACGCCCTGCTGCTGGGCTATTCGCGAGTGCCCTATGCCGCGGCGCTCGATGACAACTACTTCCGCATTTTCGCCCGCGTGCACCCCCGCCATCGCATCCCCAACGTCTCGCTGCTGGTGCTGGCAGGCGTCTCCATGTTGTTCTGTATGCTGCAACTGGCAGATCTAGTGGCGGCGTTGGTGGTGATACGGATCCTGTTGCAGTTTCTTCTGCAACAGGTTGGAGTGATGGTCTTGCGCCGCACCCAGCCGGACCTGGAGCGGCCATTCCGGATATGGCTCTACCCGCTGCCGCCGCTGGTGGCGATCGCGGGATTTCTTTACATCTTGTTCTCGCGGCCCCACTTTGCGCGAGAGATCTTTTTCGCCATGGCAGTCGTGCTAACCGGAACTGCCACTTACATGGTTCGCGCGCACCGCCGGGGCGAATGGCCATTCGCCCAGCAAGCGATGCGTGAATGAACCTTACTTTTTCTCTTTTGCGCGTTTTTGCTTAGCCCAGCGAAGCTTCTGCGCGGCGGCGATTCTCGCTCGGCCTTCGGGCGAGATAACCCGCTTGGTGCGCAGGGCCTTGGGCTTGGGGGCGACCAATCCGCTTTTACGCGGACTGCGAGAAACCTTGGACACGGCGGTTCCAGCAACGAGGTCGCGGGCCTCTGTTAAACGGCTGATCTCGGCATCTATATGGAGGAGTATCTCTTCGATCGTCATCGCCCTCAAGTGTAACTCAACCTACCCCACAAAGCGCAATGTGCCTAAGGAAAGATAGACAATTTTCAGGTTGCCAACAACGAGTGAAGTGCAGAGACGACCCGGGTCGAGATAAGACGGTCAGCAACGGGCATCGTCAGGCAGCAGCGGATCGCACTGCCATTCGACGATCTCAATGCGGGCCGGGGGAATACGTAACTCTTTGGTTGCGGGCACGATCCGGGCCGGTAACATGCACGCGCCTGTAACCACGCGGCGGCAAACCTTGGCCCGGGGAGCAAAGACGGCCACAGTTATCTGCTCACTGAACTTCCTGGAAATAGTAATGTTACGGTCATCGTAGACCTTGTTGCATTGACCAAATACCCGGGCCATCTCGCGCAGCGTCTGACGTGCCGCGCCGCCCCATACATACATGTTCAACGTGATATGCATGCCATCGTAATAGGCGTCAACGTTCTGCTCATAGAAATCAGCAACTGCACGAAGGCCCTCGATGAACTGCCGGCGATGGCGCTGATCAATCTGGCCGGAGCTCATTGATTGCTCGATTGGTACGGGTATGGCCATGGCCAAACTTGTTGTGTAATGCCTGGGCCAGGCGGCCGGCGCGCTGCGACTCACAAACGGCGCATCGACAGGCAGCCTCCAGAGCAAGGCCGTAACGAGGAAGTACGGTCGCGAGTACTGTGCTTAGGCTCACTTCTGACTCATAAGGCATGGGGTCTAACCTCGAGAGGTGGAGTATCCTGCAACTTCTTCTGCTCCCTGTTCCAGCGATGGCGGGCCTGAACCCATCGCGCGCGGGCAGTTTCCCGATTGAAGTCAAGACCGCTGCTCCCGCCCATGCGGCAGTCATTGGCGCCGGCGCTGGCGAAGGGCGGCTCGGGAGACCATGCGAGGGAGCGCTGTTCGACGGTAAAGACGGCACATGTAGCGATGATCTCATCGACAGTGAGCAGGCGGGCGGGAAGCCCCTGCGCCTGCGACGACGAACCGATGGGAACCTTGTCATTCGGAGATGCATGTTCATTCTCCATAACCCGATAGGAGGAGGGAGCAAAGGTTGCCGGCCTCGAGCGGTCGCTTTCTACCTGTGAGGTTGCTGCCGATTGCGTCCGCGGTCAAGAGCTGGTGGCCACAATGATGAGGACTTCGGGAGGGTAAACTAAGAGTAACTATAACGGTGTTTATTGTATTGGCGTTAGAGCTGATGGCCGAATGGGGGAGTAACTTTAAGTTAACTGCCCCTTTCTCCACATGATTTTTCGACATGACCATTGCGTGTGCGAGTAATGCATGGCATCTTAGCCGTGCCGGGATCCCTACAAGCCGATCGCATATTTCTGTACTGTTACTGTGGGGCGGTTGATCCAGAGTTCAAACCATACCCGGCGAATGATGGGCTGGCGCAAGAAATGACACCAAGTGAGAGGAATCTATGAGGCGGTACGGGCATAGCACGACATTTCCCAGACTTTGAGCGCAGGCAAGACCGATATTTGGATGCCGGTGTACATCGGTGATTACCTTGCCGACACCATGCACCTAAGTACGGAACAGCATGGCGCCTATCTCTTACTCCTCTTCCACCTCTGGCGCCGTGGGATTCTGCCAGACGACGATGTGGTGCTGGCGCAGATTACGGGCCTCCCGATAAGTGCCTGGAGCCTCTGCCGGATAGTGCTTGCGGAGTTCTTCGAGATCCACGATGGGCTCTGGCACCACGGGCGCGTGGAACGGGAAAGAATCAAGGTCGCGGCCAAACAACAATCCAATTCCAGCAGAGCCAAGTTAGGCGCCTCCAGCAGGTGGAGGAAGGAAGCAGCTCCGCCTGCGGGGAGTGATGCGGACAGCATCTGCGCAAGCAATGCTTCAAGCATTCTCAAAAGCATGCTTGACGATGCCAAATCACAATCACAACCACAGTTATTAAAAACATTACCCTCCTCGCGCAGTGAGAAACGTGCTGCCGATCTGCGTCATGTACCGTTTCGCTTGCTTCTGGCTGAGTATTGGAGCGCGAAGAATCATGCGTCTCCTGAGATGCCTTGGCAGGGACGTGACGCCAAGGCGCTCAGTGACTTTCTGGCGGCCAGCCCGAACTTAAGCGAAACACAGTTCCGCAGGATGTTAGACAACCGTGCCAGGTCGGCTGTCGCACACGGCGATCGCGTTTTCTTGTGGATTGCGAACTTGACCCGCTTTCAGGAAGAAATCACGGTCTACAACAAGCCGGCATCGGCAGGAGGAGGCAATGCAAGCAGAGCGGAAATCAATCGCGACAGCGTCGTCAACGCCGTTGACCGAGCCCTGGCCCTGGCTCGAGAGCACACTGATCGAGCTAGGCAAGCTGGCGCTGAGCAGGCAGCTTTCGCTGACCCCGGAATGTCTTTTGCTGATGGCCGAGGATCTGCGCGATGTGCCCTGGCCATACCTGGAAATGGCGATCACGGGATGGAGACGGGGCACGCTGCAGATGGGCAAACCGGAACAGATGGACCGCTTCCCTACGGTTCGTCAACTGCGGCTGCAGGCGAATCTTCTGCGGCTGGAAGGGTGACCAACCGAGGGGAGATGTTGCGATTTGAGCAGGAGGTGACCGCGTCGTGAGGGAGATGAAGAAGACGAACGGCAATCCCGTTGAACAGGACATGTACAAGCGGATCTTCGCCGAGCTCAGGAATCCATCTGATCTGCGGCAGGCGATTGCGCGAGCGGTTCGACAACTACGCGAGGCGCTGGAGAGGGAGGATAACTGCGCAGTGACCGCAGCGCACATACGTAACCTGACGGATATCGATCCTGAAGCACTGGCGCTGGCTTACACACTGGCGGAGAAGACCTGCACTTACTGGCCCAGCCCGGGACAGATACGGGAACTGGCCGGATGGTCGGAGGAAAGCAGGGGCGGGGCTGCGCTGGAGTGGGTCTTCAGGTATCTGGAAAAGCACGGCTGTGAGGGACGCGCCCAAGGCGGCGGAGTGAGGTTCGGAGACGACGAGACCGGACGGAGGGTTCTGCTGGAAACAGAGGCAATCGTCGCCGCTCCGGCCCTACCGACGGAGATAGAAACAGCTCTCTCGTTGTTAGGCAGCGGATCGACTAAGCAGGGTTTGCGCTATGTGAGCCAACACCCCGTGGTGAAAGGGTGGGACAGCTTTTCCGGTGACGCGGCGTCAAGGAGCGCGGAGCGCATAGAAGGGCAATGGATTCGTTGTTACCGGCGTGCGATGCGGATGAGCCACGGCGCAATCGCTTCTTCTTCACATCTTCCCCCCTACGGAGGACCCAATGACAGACCAAATGAAACTTGCTCATATGGATATCTACGCGGAAGGCCCACTCTACAAGCGGCCACAGACGAAGATGCGAAGCCTAGGAGCAGCGATTTTCCTGGTTGCAATCGAGGACTACCGCAGCACGGATGAGCAAGACTACAGGACCGCGGAACGATTTCTTTACCCGCAAACGCGCCGGTGGCAGGAGCACCATGACTGGGCGCTTGCGTTAGCCGATGAACTGAACCCGGCATGGCTGCGGGATGCGCTGGACAGGTCTAAGGGCAAGTGGGATATGCAACGCGCTGAACGAACTTCACGGGAGACGCGGCGGGCGTTGCAGAGATGTTTTAAATCGGACAGGAGGAATAGACCCAATGAAAAGCAACGTGCTGAACGGATTCACCCTGACGGGGGGCTTATGCCCGCAAACCATACGCGAAGTTTCGACCCTTCTTTTCAACCGGCGCGCGAGACTTGCAGTGAACGGCCTGGTGATGTTGCGTCGGGCTCATGAACATGTGCTGGTGATGGCAGCCCTGGAGGGAGTACGGGGGGCGCGAAGCGAGTACTACGAGGACTACGTGGATGCGCTGAATATTCTGGGGGCGCGGGCCGCGTTGATAGCTAAGACTTTTTAAGGACAATCGATGTTGGGGAGAGCGTGGATGAGCGATGAACCGAGCCCGAGCGAGTTTCTTATCTCCAAGATGGAAGGCATGGACGATGTTACCCAGGTTCTGATCGTGACCCTCACCGACGAGGGCGAGATCAGCTACGACAGCTGCGGCCAGATCGCCGCCGATACGCTGGGCATGATCGAGTTCGTCCGTGTCGCCGCCGCGGAACACCTTCGCCGTGAGTTGTATGACGAGGATGTGGATTGATCTACCGAGGGATTGGTTGCCGGTTGAGTGGAACAGCAGATCCCTCGGCTGCGCTCGGGATGACAAATTTGGGGGTGGCGTGTCCAGTGGACATTTGCTAGTGGAGTTTAAAGGGTGCTTCCGCCGGCGTTGGATGCAGGTGGGGTGAAACAGCAGGTCCCTCGGCTGCGCTCGGGATGACAAATTTGGGGGTGGCGTGTCCAGTGGACATTTGCTAGTGGAGTTTAAAGGGTGCTTCCGCCGGCGTTGGATGCAGGTGGGGTGAAACAGCAGGTCCCTCGGCTTCGCTCGGGATGACAAGTTGAGAGTGGCGTGTCCAGTGGACATTTGCTAGTGGAGTTTAGAGGGTGCTTCCGCCGGCGTTGGATGCAGGTGGAGTGGAACAGCAGGCTCTCGCCTTCGCTCCCACGGCACGCCGGGGCAGGCGGGATGACAAGTTGAGGGTGGCGTGTCCAGTGGACATTTACTAGTGGAGTTTAGAGTGGTGCTTTCGCCGGGATGACAATTCATTTCTAAGGTGACATTGCGGCCTTTGACGGTTTCAGCGGGGAGCAAAGATGGATGAGACCGAATTGATCGCTGCGGCACGCCGCGGGGATGAGGACGCGTTCGCAGAGCTCTATCATCAGCATGTCGGCTATGTGAAGGCAGTAGGCCGCGCCATTCTTCGCAAGAACGACTTGGACGATATGTGCCAGGAAACGTTTCTTTTGGCTTTCACGCGACTGCATAGCTTTGAAGGTAACTCGCAGTTTCGTACCTGGATTACTCGTATCGCGACATACGAATGCCTAGCGATTCTGCGCAAGGGGCGCCGTAACGGCGAGTCGAACCATATACGAATGGACCCGGAGACCTGCGATGATCTTCTTGATGAATGCCTATTTGCGAGCGAAGACAAGAATCTCGAAGAAGTGGCGGCGCGGTTGGACATGGACCGGCTGTTGCACCGGCTAAAGCCCATGCAACGCCTGGTTCTGGAGATGGCCTACGTCGAAGATATGCCAGCCCAGGAGATAGCCGAGATATTGGGAACAACTCTCGCTTGCGTGAAGAACTCCATACACCATGCCAAGAGACGGGTGCGTGAAAATAGATAAACAGGAATAAACCGTTTTGGGGTCATTGGGACTCTATATTAGTGACCCTTCATACCGATTACCCGAATAGAAGACAAGCTCTCGTACGCTTACTTCTAATTGCGCTCCCAACGCGTGCGACCATGGGACTAAGCTACGAGGCGCCTCCGGCGGAGCTACGGGATTTACTTCCATGGAGGAAGGTATGATGCTACTGGTCTGCATTCTCAATGAGAACGATGCCAAATCCTTTACCTCCGGGGGCATCGCACATAAGTGCTCTAGCAGGCGCCACCACCATTACTCGAAGAGCCAAGCAGACGAGTTAGTAAAGGCCGGTGAGTTGATGTGGCTGGGTAAGCATAAGAAAGTCGCCACTTTCAAGAATGCACGCTCCTGGGTCAAGACCTATACCCGTAACCGCTATGGCGAAGTGATCACTTGCGGGATGCAATTGGTACGCGGCGGCGGCGGGTTTTGACGTTCCTTTCCTAAGAAGACCCTTAGATGTCGATAATAAGAGCTCTCCTGATCCTAACCCTGAGCGCGGCCACAGCGTACGCTGGGACTGTCACCGGAACACTGGTCGGCCCTTCGGGCCTGCCAATCAAGAACGGTACGCTGAACTTTGCGCTGCAGCAGGCGGGGCTCATTGTTGGCACTGGCAGCGTGGTGCCGACGGCAGCACAGTGCTTCACCTCCACTGATGGCTCGGTGGTTGGCGTTCCCAATCCCCTGACCCTGCCGGTTACCTCGATCACCTACGGCTCGGGCACCATGGCCGCGGGCATCTACTACGTGGTGTTCACGTTCTACGATTCCTCCGGCTATCGTACGCTGGCTTCGCCGGAACTTGAAGTACAGTTGACCAGCGCCGGGTCACTCATTGTCTCTCCGCCGGCGACGTTTCCCGCCAATGCCGCCGGCATGACGGCATTCGTCGGCACCGCGAGCGGCCAGGAGACCGCTCAGGGTAACACGGTTGGCCCCACGCAGGTATTCACGCAGAATGCGACCCCCAGCACCACGGCGACGCCGCTGCCGCCGATCAATGCCACCGTTTGCTCGATCGCTTTCAACGACACGATCATTCCCTACTCCGGATATAACGTCTCGCTGCTTTCCTCGAGCGGCAACGCTTATCCCGGCTGGCCGCAGGCCTGGCAGCTAAACGGCGGGCTGTCGGGCACCGTGAATGTTTCGAATGGCGCGCCGTTGTGGAATGGCGTGGTCATCTACCCGCAGCCGATCTTAGCTCAACCTTTGAACCATGGGCCGCAAAGCATTGCCGGCCCGCTCAACATGACTGGCTACCCGCTGATCAACGTCGGCGCGCTGGGTGTGGGGACGTCGACGCCGTCGTTCCCGGTCGACGTCGAGAACGGCTATATCAACACCAACCTGGGTTACCTGGTCGCTGGGGGCGCGGGGACGATTGGCCAGTGCCTGGTTTCGAATGGGACCTACTTCGGGCCGGGGTCGTGCGGCTCGCTGCCCACGATCTACAACCAGTACGTGGCGCAAAATGGCAGCCTCCTACCCCAGGAACCGATCATCGACTTCTCGACCCGGTTCAACGCGGCTAATGTCGGGATCAATGGCTGGAACTACGTCGATCTCGCAAGCAGCGGGGTCACGGCCGGCTCCTACACCAATTCAAATATCACCGTGGATGGCTATGGCCGGGTGACGGCGGCGACGAGCGGGACGGCCATTCCCAAGATTCAGCCGCTCATTATCAACTCCGGCATTTGCACCACCGGTTCCTCGGCTTACGCCTACTGCAGTTTCACGGTGACTTGGCCGACGGCGTTTGCGGATGCCAACTACTCGGTGACCTGCACTTCTGGCCCGGGTCAGGGATCGTCGGCGGTGTTGACCGGGCTGTTTGTGTCTGATCAGACAGCGAGCACCTTCGCGATCACACTGCAGAACGGTGATGCCGGCGGGGCCGGCGCGGTCACCACTAACCAGATCGACTGTATCGGGATGCACCCCTAAAACTTTGAAAAAACTTACCTCAGGGGCTAAGCGGATACCGCGGGTAAAAACATCTGTTCTTCCCTCGGTAGCCGCAGCTAAAGCCCTCTTCATTTTGCTGGCATATTTCCGCGGGCTGAAGCCCGCTATCCCCCGACTAAAGTCGGGGGCTTCCACAGGAGCCCTCTGTGTTCTTGCGGCTCTTGGTGTAGCCCTGAGCTTCAGCTCAGGGTTTGCACAGAACATCGAGGGCCAGATCATCGCATCCCAATATGGAACGTGGACCGTGCCCGGGTACACGTCGAACGCCTACTCCTTCGCGCCTGGATCCTGTCGCGTGCAGGGCGGGGCTAGCTTCTTCTTCGCCTTCAACATCGGTTCTCCAGTACGCATCGTCGACGCCAACCCAGCGCTCAGTGAGACGGTCACACCGAGCTCGTATGTCGATACGAACGTGACCTGCGCCATCTCGATCGCGCCGGTCAATTCGCACCAGCTGCCGTTTCATTTGACGTCGGCCACGGGCGGGTTGCAGGAAGCGCTCAGCCAGAACCTTACAACGCCGGCGACCAACACCATCATTCTGAACAACGCCTGGTACAGCCAAGTGGCCGCGGCGGGCGGCACTCCAGCAACCGTTATCGGTACGGTGCAGGGGAGCGCCAACCTCGGCCTGGTGGATATAACGACGGTGCCGACCACCTGGTATCAGTGGAATGGCTCGCAGTACGTCAAGGTGTCGCTCACGGGCACCGCCGGCAATCTGGGCACGCTGCAAAGCGACCTGGTGGGGAATAACCAGACCAACACGGCCGCAGTCGATCTCTATGACTTTGTAGCCACGGCGCCCACCTCCGGAGTGTCGATTTACAGTCCGCAGGCGGCGATCGACGCCGCGGCAGCCAACAATGGGTCGGCCATCATCCAGCCTGGCGCCGGGCGCACGCCCTTCACCAACCCGGGCAGCTATCGCGTGCAGGATAACCGCTCGGACGTGCCGGCGACGGCGCGCAATGTCACCGAGGACGGCGCGCAATGCGACGTCCAGCAACTGTACGGGACTCTAACCCAAGGCTCGACCACCTTTACGGTCCAAGACACCGCGCTCAGCGCGGTGGACGTGGGCCGGGTGATCGTTGCTGTGGGCACCGTCGGCGGCGTGCCGACCCAGTTCGAATCCGTCATTGTTTCCATTACCGACTCGCTGCACGGGGTGCTGACCACGGCGGCACCCTTTACCCAAGCCATCGCGCACGAGATGGACATGGGCCACGACGACACCGCGGCGATCGCGCACACTATGGCCGTCGCAGGCGGCGGCGGCACACTTGTCTTCCCCGAGGGCGCCTGCCTCACCCACACCCAGACGCTCGCCGGCCAGAGCCCGATCGGTCTGAGCTATCAGTCCGCAGTGGTCAGCTTCCCGGGCGAGGATATCTTCGCCGGCCGCGGACGCCAGCATCGGCGGCGGAGGTTCGCAGGGCGCGGCGCATATCCACGACCTGAGCCTCTACGTCGACGGGCGCATCGACGCCACCCAGGCGTGGCAGACCATCAACGACTCGGGCACGACGGCACATGCGGCGAATTACCGGCCTATTGCCATGCGCTCCGGGGTGACTAACAATCCCACGGCGCCGGGCTGGTTCCAGGGGCCGAACCCGAACTACTCGGGAGCCTACAACGGGGCGGCGAATATCACAGCCTCGAGCGCGACGATCTGCATTCCCTCGACCGAGGCCGCGCCAACGGTTGGGGAGACGATGGTCTTTCCTTACCTGGCTTCAGTGTTCACGGCTACGGTGAGTTCTACTGCAGGCACGTGCTCCGGCGGAGCGACTCCGCGGACGCTGTCGGTGGCCCTTCCGGCCGGGAGCACGAACGCCCAGGCGGAGTGGTTTGCGGGCAGCTCTCCGCAGAACCTGGCGACGGCGATCACCTCGGGGACGTGCCCAACCACCATCACGCTTTCGAATTCCATTACGCCGGTACCCGGCTACGAGGCCAACGTCGCTCCCTTCGGGCTGGTTCAAATTGATGGGGAACAGTTCACTTACTTCGGGCGGTCGAATGCCGGCAACACCACTCCGGCTAATACGCTTTACAACGTCCAGTGCGCGCAGAACGGGACCACGCGCGCCAACCATTCTGTAAACGCAACCGTGGTTCCGCTAAACAACTTCAAGCCCAGCTATCCCTGGCCGGTCACGCCGACGCTAAACAGCGGGGACACGACGCCGGCGGGCACCGCGGGTTACTTTCCGGGCTGGAATGTGGGCAACGCGGCGTTTGCATTTCCGCTGGCCAGTGGGCATGGCGGCAACGGGACCGGCTCCTGGGGACCGAACTCGAGGATTGAGAACCTCAACATCTGGGCGTGGCCGAACGACATCAACGGCTATGCATGGGACGCGGTCAACCACACGGCCGCCATCTACATGGTGCAGCCGTCTTACGCCAGCGTGTTCTCGAACCTGTACACGCTTTACCTGTTCTACGGGGTCGCGATCGGCGCGCCCTCGATCGAGAACGGCAACTACTTTGCTGCCCAGCCCACCGCGGATGGAAGCCACTGGGATGGCGTCACTATCTACGCCGCTAACCCGGTCAATATCCCGCTGGGCAACCAGAACACCTTTTCCAACTTCAATGTGTACTCGGAGGAGAACACCGACACCGGGGCCCCCCTGGGCGCGGACACCTGCTACTACTTCACCACGCTCTACAACGACCAGACCGGGGGCATTGGCGACGCCATGTCGCTCGACCACTTCAAGAACCTCTACTGCGAGAATGAGCCCGGCGCCCACGACGACCAGATGCCTATCTGGGAATGGGACACCTACAACTCTGAGATCGAAGACCAGCACATGGGCGGGGGCGGCGAGGTCTACATCGGGGGCGCACAGCAACACTGGATCGGCGGCAACTTCAACAACGCCATCAACACGCCAGCCATCAGCTGGGGTTCGCAGAATACGGCCGACTATGTGGCTAACCTGGGGTCGGAGCCGAAGGGAAACGCCTATAGCGTCAACTCTCTGATCAACTTCGGCTGGGGCAGCAATTTCTCCGGCACCACTTCGCAGGCCTTCTCTTCGCCCACCGGCCCCTTCGGGTATCTGCAGAGCGGCAACAGCCGGGCGCCGATCCGCAGCCAGACGGCGGAGACTTTCAATACCGGCAACCTGACCGCGCCCTATACCAGCTCGGAAGCCGGCTTCATCACGCCGGAGGAGTTCAACGCTAACTTTCAGTTTGAAGCGCAGGCCATGTCGCAGGGTTGGACCTATGACGCGACCTCGCCCATTACCAATTCCTATGTGGGCTGCAACTTGGGCAACGACACCGCCTTCATCTATTGCAGCACCTACCTGTTCAACCAGAACGGCATCTTCATCGGGCCCGGCCAGCGCCTGGTGCCGGGCAAGTACACGCTTTACATCTCGGCCAAGGATGCGGTCACGGCGTCGAATAGCGCGACCATCACGCTATTCTCGAACTGCGGCAGCTATTCCAACCCGCTGACCATCCCGCTGACCAATGCGTGGCCGACCACGGCGGCGGGCGTGTTCTCGGTCCCCGTCGACCTGACCAACGTGACCGGCAGCAGTTGTGGCCTGGGGCTGCAGTTTCTGGGGGCAACGACCGCTGACCAGATCCGGATTGGCTACTTCGCTTTCGCGCCGCTGGCTGAGCAACTGAACGCGCAGACCATCAACGTCACCAACATCAACGGTCCGGGCGGGACCACGGGTTGCGCGCAGTCGCCGGTCACTGGCATCAAGAACGGTTACAGTTGCCCCACCCTGGCTAACGCGACCACGCTTACCGCCAACCAGACGATCAGCGCCACTACCATCACAGTGACCTCAACCGCCGGATTCTCGCCCGCGGGGTGCTTCTTTGTCGACACCGAGTATGAGTGCTACGCGTCGATCGCCAGCAGCACCGAGTTTGCCGGCATCACGCGCGGAGCCTATACCACTACCGCCGCCAGCCACAATAGCGGGATCAACCTGGTGGCGGTGTCGCTGGTGCTGGGCAGCACGCAGCAGACGCCCTCTACGGTGGTCGCCTATGGGGGCGGCTTCCCCATCGTGCTCTCAGTCAACAACGGCTTCCCCACCGAGTACGGAAATAACGTTGCTTTCGAGGTGAACGCCGGCAGTAACTCCGCCTACATCGACACCGGCGGCGCGATTCACCAGAACAATCCCTCCGCGCAGAGCACCTTCGCGGGATCAATCACCGCCGGCACCGCCTATGCGATCAACACTCCCATCGCCGAGACGGGGGCCCTGCTGCAGGCCACCAGCCAGATCAGCGCGTATCACCCGATCAGCTTGGGGGGTGGGCATGCCGGCTCACTCAACGTCACCACCACGGCTAACATCGGCGCGCCCGTAACCTCCGGCGCGCTGCCGAGCGGCGCGAGCACGGTGAGTTGGGTGTGTTCCGGCACCGACTTTGACGGCAACCTGATCCCCGGCACCACCACGACCCTAACCGGGGTCGCCGCCAGCTGGAGCTATCCGCAGGGCATCGCCGTGGCCTGCCCCTATGCGGCGGGCGTGAACACCTTCCAGATTTACCGCACGGCCGGCGGGGGAAGCCAAGGCCTGATCGCCAGCGGCGCCGGGCCGGAGTTCTGGACTAGCGATTTCGGCGGCGCTACCTCGGGCGGGACGCCTCCGGCGTCGAATGGCTCCAACCCGCACATCTCGGTCGCCGGCTCGGGGACGCCGAGCATCCAGCTGGGGCCCACGAATATTTCGACGGGCACGGGCGCGCCGACCAGTACTTGCGGGACGGCTCCCATCGGCAGCGGTTCTCTTTGGTTGAGGACGGATGGTTCGACTAGCAACTCGGTCTATTCCTGCGCCGGGACTACGTGGACGGCGGTGACGGTCCCATGATTCGAGATCCAAGGCATTCGGGAGGGAGTCAAGGCGCACCGCAGGTCCCTCCCTTCCGCTTCGCTCCAGTCGGGATGACAAATCTAAGAGTGGCGCTCTTTTATGGAGCGCTGCTAGTGGTGGTGGCATTGCTGGCTTCGGCCGCGGCCCATGCCGCGACCATCACCATTCCCTCGGGATCGTCGCAGTCGCAGATACAGACATACCTCAACTCCGCGACCTCGACCAACAATGTTATCCAGTTCCAGGCCGGGACCTATGCGGTCGGCTCGGGCTCGCTCACGCTGCCCTGCGTCTCTGGCGGCGTCACCATCACCGGGCCGACGGTACCGCTAAACTACACGGCTTGGCATACGCCCACCTACTCTAACCAGACGGCCATCCTTTCCTCCAGTTCGCGCGGCTCGCCTATATTCACGGTCTCGAATTGCACCAACCCCATCACGATTGAGTATTTGCAGTTCTCGGGCGCGGGAGCGTTGTACATTTCCATGCCATCGACCGGGATCACCTTCCAGTACAACTCGGTCGTCGACCTGCCCTGCAGCTCGACTTCGGGCTGCTCGCAAAACGGCGCCGACCAGGGCATCTATGCCTACGGCAATGACAATCCGGCCTCGGTGCTCTCGAACTTTACCGTGCAGTGGAACCAGTTCGGCGACGCAAGCTCGTGCCTCACCCCCGCCAACATCATGGCCGGGACGACGGATACGGGCGGCTTGTGCACCGGGACGCTGATCGAGGGCACGGCCAACAACGTCACCATCGTCAACAACTCCTACTACCACCTGGAAGAGGGAACCAAGTACCTCTGCTTCGGGGACAGCTGCAACAATGCACCTCCGGGCGCCGCGCCGATTTCGCCCACCTGGTCCAATTGGACGGTCAAAAACAACGACTACCAGGCGATCCACCGCATGGCGGGCGAATTTCAGCCGCAGGGCGCGAGCAACGTGGTGATGGAGTACAACTCGAACTCCTCGCCTTATAACCCTGGGCCCTATTCGTTCGGCTGGTCGAACGCCTGCTGCGATGGCAACGCGCCTTATGGGCTGCTCCCGGGAAACGTCGCCTGCGGCAGCGCGGGGCAGCCGGCCTGTACCTCGTCCACGCCGGCCACGCCTCCCGTGCCCCTGTTCAACTACAACGTGCTGGTGCAGAACAGCTGCAGCGGCTCCGGCTGCCAAGGCTCGTATTCCTGGGGCTATGCGGTAGAGTGGTGGGGCTGGGGCGCGCAGGCGATCCAGAACTTGATTGAGGGCTACTCGCCCAACCAGATCGCGTACGGCGCGGGCTCCTCTCCGTGGCAGATCAACTACAACACCGGCTGCGGGCCCAACTCGCCCGCGCTCGTTAGGTCTGAAGGCTACGGCAACCCCGCACCCTCGCAGACCGGCAATGTTTACACCTCGTCCTGCTCCGCGATAACGACGACTGCACCGACCATCTCGCCGGCTTCGGGCAATGCTTCTTTCCCGCTTACAGTGACCTTCACCGACGCGGGCAACACCTCTGCGACGACGCCGGTTCCGATCGGCAACGTCTCAATCTGGTACACCACGGACGGATCGACGCCGGCGCCGAATGCAGGCACCAGCCAGCTATGCAATCCGACGGTGGGCTCGACTTCCTGCAATATCGCTGTGGCCGCCGCAAGGACAGTGAAAGCGATTGGCATGTGGGGCCAGGGCGCCAACACCTATTCCTACCCTTCCGGATACGGATTTGTGCCTAGCTGGGTGGCGAGCGCGACCTATACCGGAACCAGCCCGCCCACGCTGAACAGTGTGACGCTGAGCGCGACGGGTTCGGTGACCTCGGTGGAGACCGGCGCGAGCGTGCAGATGAACGCCGCCTGCCACTACAACAATGGCGCGACCACCAGCTGCAACACCACCGACGCTTACGGCAATTCGGTTTCGAGCTGGAACACCAGCAATACGAGCATTGTCACCATCAACGGGTCGGGCCTGGCGACCGGGATTGCGGTTGGCTCGGTGAATCTGACGGCGATTGCCGGCGGGGTGACCAGCTCCCCCGCCTTCACGCTGAGCGTGACGCCACCTAGCGTGACCCTGAGCTCCGTCTCACTGGCTACCACTGGCGGGGTGACAAGCATAGTTGCCGGCAGCACTAACCAACTCATCGCCACCTGCCACTACTCGGACAGCTCGACCAGCAATTGCACCACCACCGACTCCCATGGCAACGCAGTCTCCACCTGGACCAGTTCAGCAACGACCATAGCTACAGTAAGCTCGGCCGGCCTGGTGACGGGCGTGGCTGCGGGGTCGACCAACCTGAGCGCGGTGGTCGCCGGGATTACATCCAGTCCTCTGCTGACGCTAAGCGTCACGGCCGCGCCTCCCACGCTGACTGGCGGATACCTGGGAACGCCGGGCAGCGCCAATACCATGACCGTGGGCGGGACGCTCCAGTTCTCAGCCTATTGCCAGTACTCGAACAGCACCACGACTAACTGCAGCGTTGCAGATATCTACGGCAATGCGGTCACGCAATGGCTCTCATCGAATACTGGTGAGGTGACGGTCGGCGCCGTGGGCTCGGCCCACCCGGGCCTAGCCACTGCGGTCGGGGCGGGTTCGCCCAATATCCAGGCCTACGTTGGCGCTGTCCACTTGAACGAATGGGTGCTGTACATCAGCAACCCGACGGTATCACTCACCGGAGTGTCGCTTGCCACCACGGGAGGTGTGACCGGGTTGTTTGTGGGCCAGACTAACCAGCTTTTGGCCACGTGTCCGTACTCCGATGGGTCGACGACCAACTGCACGACCACAGATAGCCATGGAAATGTCGCCGGGAGCTACTCGAGCTCGAGTAGTGGGTATGCCACGGTGAACGCTAGCACGGGATTAGTAACCGCTGTGGCCGGGGGCACTACCAACCTTACGGCCCAGGCGGGCAGCTTTACCAGCCCCACACTTGCACTGACCGTGCTGGCCTTGCCCACGGGCATCTACACCATCACGATTAGCGGGCCGGTGAAACTCTCCGGGACGGTGAGTTTCTGACCGCGATGCAGCGGATACCGAGGGAAGAACAGATGTTTGTACCCGCGGGAGCCGCGATGCAGCGGATACCGAGGGAAGAACAGACGTTGTTACCCGCGGGCGCCGCGGTGCTCCTGCCTCGCTGCACTGGAAAGGCCCGCGTGGTGCGGTTTTCTCCTAAGGAAAACCGCATGCACTGTATCAACAGGAGATCGGGCTAATGGCGCCGCGCGTGAAGCCCGCCGGCTACGCCACTCTCCAAGCACAGATTCTGGAACAACTCACGGAGGTCAAGGGCAAGGTGGAGGAGAGCCTGGAGCAGGGCCGTGAGAACGGAAACGAGCTGAAGATGCTTCGCCGGGAGCTTGGACTGGATGGCCAGCATGGACGATTACCGATCATGGAGACAACGCTGATCCGTCACGAGGCGCGCATGGAAAAGTGTGACGCGCGCATAGACAAACTGGAAACAGGCTATAGCGAGGCGAATGGCAAAGCAAAGCTGGTGGCCACCGCACTTGCGCTGCTCGGTGGGGGCGCCGGCGGTGCGCTGATTGCGCTACTGGCGCATTTGCTTGGAGTGCACTGAAACCGGATGCAGTCTAGCAACGCCACGGGGTTTAACAGGAGATCGGTGTGATGGCAAACGTGGATGCAGCGATCGACTACGTGCTGGAATGGGAAGACGCTACGCTCTCGGGCGTGGTTACGACAGCCCCGGACGGAAAGCGGACCCGCTTCGGGATTGATGAACACTGGCATCCAGAGCTGACTAATTGTCTGTACTTCAGCTCCATGGGCCAAGTGGCCGCGCTGCAGATTGCCAGGGGGATTTACGATATCAGCTATTGCCAGCCGCTGTGCATCGCTGAGATCGCAAGTCAGGAGATCGCAAACAAGTTGCTGTCACTGGGGGTGAATGTGGGAGTGGTGAACGCAGCAAGGATGTTGCAGGACGCAGTCACGGTGGTAGGTGATGGCCGCATTGGTCCGCTGACCCTGCATGCGCTTGACCTGGCTGACCCAGAGAAGGTTGTGGCGGATCTGCGGGCAGAAGCGGAGAGCTACTACGATGCCTTGATAGCCAAGAATCCGAACTTGGCGGTGTACCGCGCTGGATGGCTGCGGAGAGCGGCGGCATGAACAATCTTCAAATATGGCGACGCGGCATAGCGGCGGAGCTATCGGCGGTGCGGCGGGAGCGATCGGGGCATACATCGCGGCACCACTCGAAGATTGCCCGGGCGACCGAATTGACTAAACTGTTGCGCCGGCTGCCGACCCTGCTGATCCTCGCGTTGTCTGCTTTCTATCCCGGTGTGTCGTGGACGCATCTCGAGGCGCAGAACATCGAGGGCCAGATTGTTGCCAGCCAATTCGGGGAGTATCAGGTGCCCACGGTAGGCAACGGGTTCTCCTTTCCACCAGATACATGCGAGATTAGCGGTGGCAGCAGAAGCTTCCCCGCCTTTACGTCTAGTGTCCCGATCAAGATCGTGGACACGAATCCTGCATACACCGAAGTAGATACCCCAGTGGCAGTAATAGCGAATAGCAGCGCCTGCGCAGTCAGCATGACGACCACCTACTCGCACTCCTCGTTTTATCTAACCTCGGGGACTGGGGGCTTACAGGAGGCAATAAACAACGGCATCCAGAATGCAGGCGGGGCGAACACGGTCATTCTAAATGCGGAATGGTACTCGCTGGTGGCGCCCTCGAATCCGCCAACGGTGATTGCATCCGTCCATGGGAACACGGCGCTCGGCTTGGTGGATGTGACGACCACGCCTTACACGGCCTACCAGTGGAACGGAACAGCCTATGCGGAGGTGTCATATGGTGGCACCCTGCCATCAGGCAGTGGCCTAGTGAAGGTGACTAGCGGAACTGGGGGGGTAGCAACACCAGGTGCAGACTTTCTTTCGCCATCAATAACGAATGGGATGCTTCCCCAGGGAACGGCTATCACAGGCACCAACTACAGCTCCAACCAGCTGCAATTCATAGGAAGTTATTGCGCCGGCACGAGCCCGTGCGCCCCCGGATACGACGAGTGGAATTTCCAGTCCTACATGGGAACGGGCGCGAACCCGAGCTCAATTCTAAATATCAACCACACCGGGACCTCGGGACCGACTGCGGTTGACTTCAATTCGCAGGTGTTCTTGTCTGCAGGGGGAACCTCAACGACGCAGGCCCCCGGCGACAACAGCACAAAGATAGCCACGACTGCCAACACCTTTAATAACATGCCCGCTGTAAGTGCTGCCTACTTCGGAGCATACGGGGATGCGCTTGCACCTGCGGATGGTTGTTCTATCACGGCTTCGAGCCATAATCTTACCTGCCCGGATGCGCCTTTCGTCTCGACAGACGTAGGTAAGCAGGTGTGGACGATAGGCGGGGGAGCGGCTGGAGTGGCATTCAATGCCGCGATTAGCAGCGTGACAAGCAGCACTGTCGTCGTATTGAGCGCAGCGCCAAGTACATCTGTAACTCAAGCTCCCGGAAATACTGTCTATGGCCACGACGACACGACTGCGGTACAAGCCTGTTTTCAATATTCCGCAACCAACGCGGTCCAATGCACGTTGAGAGCACTTCCGCCACCGGCAGGGCAAACAGGGTTAACAGGGTTCCTGATCGGATCTGGGGGGTTGCAGCTGGTGGCCAATAGTACCGATGAGGAAAGTTCCGCTTCCAGTTTTGCTGGGGCTAGCCCAATCGACGGAACAAATCTCTTTTGTGAGTACAACGGCGATTGCCTATCGCTCGCAGCTGGGCCGATCCAAGGCGCAATTGTATCTAACATCAGCCTAAGTGGAAATCCCAGCCAGCCGAACGGGAGAGGCATTCACCTAAACGCAACGGCTAGCGCCTATAACATCGGGGGACTCTGGAATTCCACCTTCACCAACATCCTGGTGCAAAACTTCGCTCTTGAATGCATGTGGATGGATGGCGGCGGCGGCCCGGGGTACGAGTACAACTTACCCAACCAGATCGACACCTTCAACCAGTTTCAATGCGACGGCCCAAATCAATCGCACCCCGCGAATCTGATCAAGATGACCGGGCAGGCTGCCCAAATACTCTTCCAGAATGGGCAGGTCAATGGCTACGGATGGAGTGGGGGATCTTCGTCCATGTATCCAAACCCGCTGATTGCAATTGAAGAAAAGACAAGCGGGTACAGCGACACTCCTTCAGATGTGAAATTCTTTGGCTATACCTATGAAGTGGGAACGCAGGGGTTATATGTGGGTGAGGGTGGATACA
Organism: uncultured Acidobacteriaceae bacterium; assembly: GCA_963787145.1. Lineage (GTDB taxonomy): Bacteria > Acidobacteriota > Terriglobia > Terriglobales > Acidobacteriaceae > PALSA-350. The sequence continues at coordinate 34,142 of CAWBBY010000021.1, read as the reverse complement.
ACATTCACTTTGACAATGGCTATGTCGAAAACGTCTCTTCCCCGCTGATTGTAAATGGAGGCACCGGCGGAGCTCAAGGGCTGACGTTCAACGGGAACCATATAGCCAACTCTGGCAACATTACTGCGATAGCTCAATTAGAGGGCAACGTCACTGGAGGCTTCCGCGACAACTTCGAGTACGGTGGAGCTGTCACTGTAACCACGCTTGCTGCCTGCACAGGCAATAACACAGTCGATTTCGCCGGCAACGTAATCAATGGAGCGGCTGCCACTACCAGGAACTGCGTGACATCGACAGCATCGGCGCCTTCCTCTTCTACTCTCACGGTAACTGGGGGACAGACAGTTTCTGTAGGCAGCAGCGAAATCATCACAACGATATCCGCGCCAAATATCAACCCCGGCAAAACCCTCACTCTTTACGCTTCAGGGAACGGCATAGCGCTTGCTACAGGCGGAAATATCAACCTTGGTCCGTATTCCTCTCCGATGGGGGTGCCTCCGGGTGGCACCATAACGCTGACGCTCTTCGATCAAGGAACAACGTGGACGGTAACTGGGGTTAACCCGGCCCCAGTAATATCGTGCACCGCGCCCACAATGACTTATCGCTGGACTCCAGCATCAACCTGCAGCACTAGCCAGCCCTGCGCGATAGATCAGGTTGCAGGAAACAATGCCTCGCAGAGCACGAGTGGCGACCTTCCCACTTATGGTGCCACGGGCGGCCCGAACGGCTTGGCAGCGCTAACGTTCAACGGCACTAGCGACTACATCATCCCGACGACTCCAATCGCTTCCGGTCTCACGAGCTTCACCATGTATGCCATCTTTAAGCCAGCAGGCACGCCATCAAGCGGTCATAATTACGACTTTTTTGGTGGCACAAACAACAGCATCGAGTTCGGGATCGACCCCTCGGATAACGCAGTTCTAAATCAGCAAGACATCATTGGAGTCAACGGCAATGCGGCGTTCCCCGCGGGCACTTGGTACACGGAAATAGTCACCTACCAGAATGGGACCACCACCACTAACTTTTACAAGGCTAATGGGGGAGCGCTTACACCTGATGGCGGCTCTACCTCTCAGGCGCTGAGTTTTTCTGCTACAACGCCGTATCTCGGTGGCAACACGGTGACTAGTAGCTACTTTAACGGCTCTATCGCAGAGTGGGGCTTCTTATCGGGCAGCGCAAATCCGTCAGGGATAGCCCAATGGAGCAGTTGCCATTATGGAATCTAGAAAGTTTAGGAGAGCACGATGAACCGTAGACTGCTCGCCGCGGTGTTTCTGCTGTTTACGGCTGCATCTCTGCGAGCGCAGCAAGAGGGCCCTGGCGGAGTGCCTGGGGCCGGGTCCAGCGGCAATGCGACTTCGATCCACGGGACTCCCGTATCGGCGACGCCTCCGACGTCCAACCAGGTGCTGCAGGATATCGGGGGGACTTGGACCCCGCAAACAATCAGCGCGAGCGCGCCCTTCTCCTCCACCACCGGGGTGGTTTGCAATACTTCGACCACGGCTTCTGGAGCCTGCACTTCCTCGCAGGTGCAGACTGCTATCGGATCGGGCGTTTATGACGCTTCTGGAGCCGCGTCAACAGCGCAGTCGAATGCGGAGAGTTTCACCAGCACCAGCTATGCGCCCCTTGCTTCGCCTGCGTTTACCGGCACGCCCACGGTGCCCACGGCAACCGCGGGCACGAACACCACGCAGGCGGCTTCGACGGCGTTTGTGTCGGCCGCCACGGCAAACCAGGCGGCGACCAATGTAGCCAACACGTTCACCGCGGCGCAGACAGCTCCTGGGTTCTTCCCTCAGGCAAAGGCCGCGGGACCATACTCTGTCCTATTTGACGATTACTACTCTGGAGCCAACAACGCGTCGAACAGCATCGGGTCTCCCAGCGGGGATAGCTGCACGGTGAATACTACTTACACCGATATTAACCACCCGGGGAATCTATTGCTGACCGCGGGCACGGGCGGCACGGGCACAGGAATTACCTGCGGATACCAGTCGGAGAATCCGTCCGTCCTCTCGCCCAACAGCTCCTCACTTGGTTGGACATGGGAGACGGCGGTGTATGTGCCCGTGCTACCCGGCACCACAGCGGGCAGCTTTCAGGGTGGACTGACCAACGCCCCCGCCGCGAACCCGTGGACTACGGGGATCCAGTTCTATCTCAGCTCGGCTAACTCGATCACTAATGACTGGTACTGCCGCTATAGCTCGACCAGTACCGACTCCACTATTGCCGCCGTAGCGGCCAGCTGGACCCGGCTGACGATGGTGAACGATGGCACTTATGTGCATTGGTACATCAACGGCACGGAAGCCACTGCTTGTAAGACCACTGTAGGAAGTATGCCCTCAAGCGCACAGTACCCAGCATCCTGGTCGGCCAGTGCTCTGAGTGCAACCTCGGTGACCATGGCTGTCGATTATGTCGACTTTCAGCGGGCGACCGCGCGATGAGAATCATAAGGATGGAATCATGAATAGTCTCAAAGTATGGATTCATGGGTTGGCGGCGGCGGCTATCTCTGCGTTTGCCTCGGCGGCCAGCGGTGCGATCGCTTTACCTACTGTGTTCACGTTTGACCGGGCCGGGTTCGTGAATATGGCCAAGCTGGCTACGGTGCCGGCATTACTGGCCGTGTTTGCTTACTTGAAGAGTAGCCCGGTTCCGGAGCTTGCGAACAAGTGAGTAAAAGCATTGGTGGGCTTCCCCCGGGATTTCCTGTGCAGCTTGTGGCTTCGGCGCGCTTCATGCGGCTTTCCTTAATGAAAGCCGCACACGCGGTCGTGTCCAGCGCAGCGTACGGGAAATCCGGGTCGCCCGTCTTTTTCGGCCCAGGTACGCTAGGGCGAACCTGGGGCACCCGTCCTAATTTTAATTAGATTGGTTACAACCGCCGACAAGCGCGGAGTTTGAGCGCTGTGGTGTCCCGCATCTCGCGAACGGTAAAGAGTCTCAGAATAACCCAACACACATAAGGAGATCTTCTATGGCATTCACCTGGCAGTCGGCTGGGCACGCATTCGCGTCCCTATTCAAGGATGTTGTCACGGTTTCCAAGAAGGTGATCACAGCACTTAGCGGTCTTCAAAACGAAGAGAAGCTCATCGAGTCGCTCACGTCGCTGGTGAGCCCGCAGGCGGCAGCCGTGGAGCAGATTGCTTTCGGCGCACTGGGCGCGCTGATCGCGGCGGTTCAAGCAACCGAGACGGCAGCCGCGGCGAACGGCATCAATGTAGCCTTTGACGCTTCCGTAGTGGCAGAAGTGAAGAAGCTTATCGCTGACTTTCCCGAGATCGTCGCCCAGGTCGAGGCTGCGTTTGCCAAAATCTCCTAACTCCATGGCCCTGCGCGCCTCGTGCCTGATCCACGGCTTGCTGCTCTTCGTAGCGGGATGCAGCGCGCATCGGCCGGTGGCGCCGGTCGTTGTTCCCGATCCTGAGATTTCTGATGCCAAGGAATTTGTCGGAGCGGTGGCAGATAAGATGCCCCTATGGGACGCGGATGCTATCTCGAGATATGAGCGGGTGGAGATCGCTACCGTCAAGGCCGATATTGCAATGGCCCGGCAGGAAGAGGAAAAAGGCTCATTCCTGGAAGACGTGGCCAAGCTGCGCGATGACTGGGATGCGCTGGTCGCGCTCGACGACGTGCTGAAGAAGGAGTCACTCACATGAGCAGCAAACACTGGATCGAAAAGGCAATCAAGAAACCTGGAAGCTTCAAGGCACAGGCCGAACGCGCCGGCGAGAGCACAGCGGAATTCTCGAGCGATCGCGAGGACGCGCCAGGGAAGACAGGCAAACGCGCCAGGCTGGCCGAGTTGCTGCTGAAGATGCGGAAAGAGAAAGGTTGACTTATGGCTCACACACGACTCATAACCTTAAACGGCAGCGCGGGCGCATTTGTCGCCGTCTCCGCAACCCAGGTGACACGGCGGGTCGAGGTCATCGAAGACGGCAGCGCGAATGGCGGGACTGGACAGGGTATCGCGTACCAGTTCAGCGATGGCTCCGCCACGCCGTTCACGACTACCTATACGATAGAGCCACAGTCTGAGCCGATTGTGCTCGGATCGCCAATTCCGCAAGGTGAAGGATATGCGCTGACCCTGGGTACGCCGCCCGATAACTCTGGAGGGTATGCGCTCGCGGCGACGTTGCTGATCAACTTAAGATCGGCGAGCACGACTACCACGATCGTGCGGGTAACCGAATTCGATTAGGCCGTAACGACTATTTGTTACTGTGATAATGACGCTATGCAAGTAGACAGTTTATGAAGAAAATACTGATGGTGGTTCTGGTCCTCGTTGCCTGTTTTTCCCGCGCCCAGGCGCAGAACGCCGGCCAGATCATCGCTGCGCAGTATGGGGAATTCAGGGTAACCGGTTCGACCATCGGAGGGTTTTCTTTTCCACCTGCGACTTGCCAGGTTAGCGGCGGCGGGCAAAACTTTGCCGCGTTTTCGGCCGGCACGCCGATCAAGATTGTCGATAGCAACCCCAACCTGACAGAAGTGGCAACGCCCAGCTCCGTTTATATCGGCGCTTGCAGCGTTAACATGACGACGGTCTACAGCCATGTGCCACCCTTCTACCTGACTTCGGGAACGGGCGGCCTGCAGGAGGCGATCAATGCCAACCAAACCACCAGCGGACCAAACACGATCCTGCTGAACGGGGAGTGGTACCAGCTGATTGCCCCGGGCAATGCGGCCAGCGTCATCGCTTCGGTTCGAGGCATTCCGGACCTGGGGCTGGAAGACATCACCACCACGCCCTACACGTTCTACCAGTGGAACGGATCGCAGTACACTGTGATAGCAGCCGCTTCCGGGAACTATAACCAGGGATCTGCCGGCGCCGTGACGCAGACAGTCACGGCTAAGTTGCAGCAAGGCCTTAGCATCAAAGATTTCGGCGCCGTGGGAGATGGCGCGCACATGGCTGCGGACACAGCTGGGATCCAGGCGGCAGTCACGGCCGCTGCAGCCTTATCGAAGGCGGTCTACGTGCCGGCCGGAAACTACCTGCTGGATAACAGCGCAGCACCGGTTCTCTCGGGAGCACAGAACGTGCTGATCTATGGGGATGGCCCATCCTCTTCGCTGGCCTGCCAGACCGTCGGTGCGAATGACTGCATCGCGTCGACCGGGGCAACGGGGTTCGGGCTGGCGAACCTTTCCATCTCTTTCGGGCCGACGGCTACCACGCGCTCCAGCGGTTATGCGGTCGACATCGAGACCTGTACTGGCTGCTCACTGGAAAACGTATCGCTCAATAATGGCGATTTATCCGGGCTGCGCCTGGCGAGTTCGACTCACACGTCGATCCATAACTTAAAAATCTCGAACTTCTACGCCAACGGTACGTTCATGATTAATAACCAGGACCTGCGCCTGGATGGCTTGGCCTGCCAGAACAACCAGGACGCATGCTTCGAGACTTCATGGTTTGATTCCGAGTACTCAGCCCACGCGGTGCCCTGCCAAAACATCACGGCGACGAATATCACCAGTTCGAACGACCTCGAAGGGGTGCTGGTAAACGCCTGCAATAACGTCACAGTAAGCGGCTTCGCGGTCATCGGATCGGCCAAGGAAAGCATTTTTGTGGGCCAGGACCCCACCACCACCACGGCCCACTGGCCAGATCGGGTGAGTATCTCGAATGGCACCATTTACGGCTCAGGGTATGGAACCAACCCGCTCAACACGGCCACGGCGCAAGCCCTCTATGTGAATGTTGGAACTAATCCATCGGGGCCGATCTCGCATCTGACTTTCGCCAACATTACCGCGTCTCACGTCTCGAGCTGGGGCTTGCAAATGGCGGAGTTCCAGAACGATGACGTAAACCTGAGCAACCTGCAGTTTTATGACGTTGGCAATGGCAACACCACGGGATGCCTGCAGACCGAAGGCAACCAGGTGAACCTTAATGCGGTGTACTGCACCGACGTAGGCACCTATGGTCTCTACGATACCAATACAATGCGCCTGACTGGCACGGGGCTTAACTTTTCGGGCGTCTCCCAGGTTTCAGGGATCGATGCGATCTACCTGGCCACCACGGCGACTGGATTTGTGAACCTCACCAATATCGGAATCAACGACACCAACGCGACCACCTTCTCGAGCGAGGTTTACGATGCCTCGACCACCGGCCAGCATTCCATGTGGAACATCTCGACCACTTATGCGACGTCGAGCGGTTACCTCGCGCCGACCGCTGCGAATGGCCAGACGACCTACACCTACACGGACCCAGGGCACTCGATGGTGTTCCGCAACGGTGGCATGATCCAGAGCTTTGTGCCCCCGAATTACTATTTCCTACCGACCGCGGGCGCGACCCCGACCCAGTATGTCAACGGTGCGGTGCTCTATTACCAGTCGAAATGCTGGGCAAGTGGAGCGCAGCAGACGGAATCGGTCGGCTGGCTGGACCAATATCCCACGCTCTCCACAGAGAGCTTCTCCTTTAACCATTACGGCGGCTGCGGTTTTCCGATCGTTATTGATATGACGGCCGCGGCATCCGTGCTCGAACCGCAAACCTCGAGCACTGGCACCGTGAGCGCGCAGCACTTCAGCGGGTACGCGTCGGGTACTTATTTGTCGGTGCCCACCTTTGTTGCCGGAAGCGGTGCTGGGACGAGTCCCACGATTGCAGCGAATGCCAACAGCAATGATCTGTCGGGATACCTTACAGTGACCACGGGTTCCTCGCCGGCAGCTTCGGCCACGATCGCCACGGGGACGTTTGGGACGGCTTACTCCACGCTCGCCAAGTGCTCGCTGTGGCCGGCGAATGCGGCTGCTTCGGCCCTGACCGGTGCGGGCAAGGCGTACATCCCGGTGGGTTCTAACACTGCATTCTCGATCGCGTCAGGCGCTACCGCCCTGGCGGCATCGACGCTCTACATCTGGGGGTACACCTGCACCCAATAATGAGGCTGCCATGGATATCCCGTTCTTCGCACGAGGCGATGATGGCCCTGGTGACGACCCAAGTGGACGAATTAACTCGCGAGCGGAAGGTGTTACTCGACCGGCTGGCGACCCTTGGACTGGGTGGACCTCTGTTCAACTCTCCCTCCTGGCCGGATTCATCCGGAAACGAGGCGGAAGCAATTGACCCGGATGCGGAAGAGATGGAGAAGTTGATGAATCTTCGCCGCCGCCCTTCGAAGCTGGCCGAGGCGCTCACCCGCAAGGCTTATCGGGATTACAACAAGGTGCAGGCTGGGCCCAGCGTCAAGTGGATTGCGAAGGCTGACACCATGACTGCGGCGCTCGACGAAGCCGAAGCATCAGGAAAGAAACAGGCGTAAATGGCCACATACCCGGGCGTTGCCATCACCCAGACTTCGCAGACGCAAATCCCCTACCCCCAGCGAGGGATGGAGCATACGCCATCGGACCCGATGCAGGGAACGGCCGATGAGCCGCAGAATAGCGCCCGGCTTAGCGAAGAAGACCAGCAGCGGTTGATTGCGCTGGTGCGGAGTTATAAAGATCAATGGTCGCAGGACCGCATGGTGCTGATGCAACGTTGCCTGGAGAACCTGGAATTTTTCAAGGGCAACCAATTTATTTCCTTCGGCCCGGGTGAGTCGGATTTTTTCAATGCCGTCGACTGGATGCACCAGGGGGAGCATGCGCAGGACGCCGACGATAAGGATCTGTATCAGTACTGCAATAATTTTTACCAGATGCTGGCGACCGGTTTTGTAGCGGCGCTGGCCCCCCAGGTTCCAAAATCCAAATGGATGCCGGAGGACGCGGAACAGCTCTCCGATGTAACCACGGCAAAAGCGGCACAGACGCTGATCGACATCATTGAGCGGCAGAACCGGGAGCAGTCGCTGCTCAAGCAACAGTTATTGTATCTCTACACCACGGGCGCAGTCTTCCGGCATACCCGCTACGTCGTGGATGCGGAGCGCGCCGGCACATCGCGAGAGCCGGTCTTCAATGAGACCGAGACCCAGCTGGCGCCCGATCGTTACCACTGCTTCCATTGCGGAGCGACTTCACCGGCGGACGCGATGGGCATGCTGGCGCGCCATTGCCCGCAGTGCGGCCGGCCGCTGGCGGAGGACGGGTTCTTTCCCGCAGAGTATGGGCCTGTGGTCAGACAAGTGGGCGAAGAGGAAGTGCCCAATGGGATGGTGGCGCAGAACCTCTATTCTCCGCTGGAGGTGGACTGCGACCCGGCAGCAAACAATTTGCGGCAGACGCCCATTCTCAACCTGGAGGTTGAGGTTCACGTGGGCGCGCTGCGGGCAGCGTATCCGGATATGTACGACCAGATCGCAGCCAGCGCGACCAGTGAGCTTTCCGCCAACGGAAGCATCGACCGCATCGCCCGGCAGCAGGTCTACTCGCAGACGGGCGCGTCCTCGAGTATCCTGCAAGACCAGCGGCCAACGCTGTCGCGGACTTGGATTCAGCCCTGGGCTTTCGATCTGGAGGATGATCAGGAATTCGGCGAGCGGATGCGGGCCACGTACCCGAATGGGTTGCTGCTGGTGAGCACCGGCTCTACTTTCCTTTCTGCGCGCGACGCCGCTCTGACCAAGGAGTGGACGTGGGCGGGTACGCATGAGGGCTTCGGGCTGTATCCGCCTTCGATTGGCGACATTGTTGTTCCCTTTCAAAAGCGCTACAACGATATGGCCAACATCCTGCATGAGTTTATGGACCGCTGCTCCTCGGGAGTGACGCTGGCCAATGCAGACCTGATCGATACCAAGTCGATGCAGGGCAAGCCGATGCTGCCGGGGGTTCTGAACCTGGTGAAGTTGAAGCGGACGGGAGCTCCGGGTGCGATCCGCATGGCCGATGCGCTGTACCAGTTCCAGTTCCAGATGCATGAAGAGGCCTTCAGCTACCTGGATAAGTTGGTGTACAACGCACAGATGTTCGCTGGTATTCCTCCGCAGGTTTACGGGGGCACGGGTGACCCTTCCGTCGAGACATTCGGGGGACAACAACAGCAGCTGAATGCTGCACTGGGCAAGCTGAATATTTATTGGGAGAACTTGAAAGAGGAACATGCGAAGGCAGATGAGCTGGCGGTGAATTGCGCCAAGGACAATCTGACCGCCGATATGCGGCAGGTCATTCTGGAGCGGGGCTCTGAGTTTCGCAATGATTACATCCGGTTGGATGACCTGCAGGGCAGTGTCCATGCGTACGCGGATACTGACCAGGGATTGCCCGTTACCGCCGCGGAGCTACGGCAACGATGGATGAATTTGATGCAGGCGGCAGCGAGCAATCCTGTGGCCCAGGCGATCTTCGATGATCCTACGAACCAGGAGCAGGCGGCGACGGCTCTCGGTGTACCGAACATGGTGGTTCCCGGTGCGGCGATGCGGTCGAAGGTATTGCAGATCATTGAGCGGCTGCTGGAGGCCGAGGCGGTGCCGGTAATCGATCCTCGAACTGGGCGCCCTACCGGCCAGGTGAGGCCAACGATCATGCCGGATAAGGCTATCGACGACTTCACGGTGCTGAAGCAGGTTGTGCGGCAGTACTGCCAGGAGAATTCGGATCTTCCCGATGATAATCCCGCGGGATGGCAGAATTTGTTGGCGTACTTTACGGCGGCAGTTGCGCTGGAGACTCAGCAAATGGCGGAGATGGCGCAGCAGAAGGCTGTGGTAGCGCAGGCGGGTTCTCCGAGGGCGCCGCAGATTCCTCCGCATGAGATTGATGATGTGGTCCATACCGTGGGCGGGCTTATGCATACTCCTCCGTCTGTGACAGCCGGAAACATTCAGGGCCAGGTGCAGGCGGCGAATACGTTGATCAAGTTAGCGGATAAGTTGCATGGCTAAGATCTTTCCCCTCAGACGAATGACGGGTGCCCCACATCTCGCTTGTGTTTCGCGAGATGTGGGATACAGCGAATCTTGATGTCAAGAGTTACAGGGGTACCTCTGCGGTATCCCACATCTCGCGAAAAACGAGCGAGATATGGGGCACCCGTCATTCGTTGCAAATTTACGCTTTAGAAAGAAGATCTATGACTGAAGCTACTATCGTGGCTCCCGCTCCTCGTTTCTCCGCCTACCGCTTCTCCGGCTCCGGCTCCGGCTGCTCCTTCACCTTCGTTTGGAAGTGGCGCTTCCGTCCCGGCCTCCACAGTCGATCCAAGCAAGTTCCCTATTCGCGAGGACTACGCTGCGGCTCTGCTCAAAGAGAAGCTCGCCGCCCTTCCAGGATCCGAAGAGCAGCCGGTTCCTGCTGATGAGCCTGTCGCTCTGGTCGAGCCTCCTTCGCCGGCGGTTGAGGTTCCCGGCGGCGAAGCTGTTGCGGTTGCTGAGGCCTCTCCTGTTGAAGAAGATTTCCAACTTGAACTGGAAGCGGTTGTCACGCCTGAAGTTCTGAGCCAGATGGTCACTGACAATCCTGAGTTCGGTAAGTTGCTCGAGGCCGACTCCCGGTTGAAAGGACAGCTGTATAAGACGGCACGCGAGGCGGCGGAGCTGAAGCCTTACCGCGAGATCTTTCCCGACCTGGATTCGGCGAAAGTAGCACATGACCATTCGTCCACATGGATTGACGTACGCGAGACTTTCCTCGGCTCAATCACGCGCGAAGGCACTATGGCTTCGCTCAGCAAGATTGCCGAACTCTCTTACGAGCGCGACGCTGACGGCAATGTAGTGATGCAGAATGGCAAGCCGGTTATTGGCGAAGATTTTTTTGGATTTGTCGACAACGTGGTGGGACTCGATCTCGAACACCGCGCACAGGATGTAACCGCACTCCTCAAGACGAATAACTATCGCTCTGAGGAGGAACGCAATCGCGACCAACGCGTTAAGGATGCACTGGATACCCTCAGGGAAGAATCCGCGGCTACTTCCCCCGCGTTAGAGGCACAGCCAGAAGCACTGCGGCGCAAGGCCGATGAGCTAGACCGGCGAGAACGGGCGCTCAATTTGCGCCAGCACGGCGAGAAGGTGGAGGAGAGACGATCGTTCGAAAGCGGACTGCAGACGGAAGCCCAGACACGCATCCACGACGGCATCAGCAGAATCATTGCCAACGTGGAAAAGCAGGGCGGCGTCGTCAGTCCCTACTTGAAGAACATTCTCCCTAAAGCCATCGGCGCCAAGCTGATCCGCAAGATCCAGGCTAACCCCGCGCTGCAGGATCAGATGCATTCCCTCCAGCGCCTGCCCATTGGCGATGCGTCTCGGCAGCGTAGACTCGCGGCCATTGACCGGGCCGTGCAACAGTATCTTCCCGACGTGGCGCGCGAAGAACTACGTGAGGCAGGGGTGCAAATTGCCAATGCATCCGCAGCTAGACGCGCCAAGGTAGACGCCCAGATCGACAGCACCAGGAAGACCGAGCCCAAGGGATCAACCGGACCAGCCAGCGGGGGGAGCGCAACGATGACCTCGAGCGCAGCCTTCGACCACGCGCAGGCAGAGTGGCAACGAGCCAATCCGGGTAAACCCTTCGACAAGGTTGCGAGGGAATTGATTCTTCCTCGCGTTCTGCAGCTGATGACGTCTCGGTGACAAATTCGTAAAACAACGCGGCGTTTGCGCCGCAGATAAGGACTTTGGTACATGCCTAACGCAATCGGCACCGCATCAACTACACAGCAGCTGCAGCTCGAGGCCTTGAATGAGGTCATCAAGCTGCTCATCGAAAAGGAGGCCAAACTGGATGCCCGCATTTCCGAGCGCGGGTCGATTACTCCAGTTTCCCTGCGCAGCTTTCGTCTGCGCTTCCAGACCGCGTTTCCCGGCAACGTCGCCCTGTTCAATCTGGACGGCGGCATTCTGCCGGCCGGCAACTTCAGCGCCTGGGATCAGGGTACCCTGACCCCGTTGGCAACTGTTATCCCAGTTGAATATTCGCGCCTGGTCGACATTATCGGCGAGGGCGGACCCAAGGTCGTCTCAGAGAACCCGGTCACCAAAACCCTGGCCGATGTGGCGGTACAGATGGCGAAAAATCGGGACCAGTTCCTGCAACAGGCGGGTGACGGCAAGATCGCACAGGTGGATCCGAGCTACGCCGGCGGCGGAGCTAACCCGATTGTGCTCGCCTCGTCCCCCTGGGGCGCCAGGCTCGTGTCACAGGGACAGCAGCTACAGGTGATGAGTAACACCTACACCCTGCGCGGCACCTGCTATGTCAACAACGTCAACAACAAGCTCGGGTCGGTGCAATCCATAACTGTGGACGCCGTGCCCGCAGGCACAGTCGCCGGCGACTTCATCATGGTCGCGGGCGTGGCAGCGACGACCCCGGTTTTCCTGTACGGAATACCTTACTTCCATAACACCGCAACCACGGGTACGTATCTCGGCATCAACCGGACGCAGAATTATGTAGTTGCGAACGGTGTGGCTGCGGGCGGCGCTCCGTTGTCGTTGCCCATGCTGCGCGCGGCACTCAGCCGCGTGGAACAGAGCCTGGGCACGGACGCGCTCAAGTCTCAGGTGTGGCACGCGCATCCCTCGCAGATCCAGGCGTATGAGGAGATGGGCTTCGCCAAGCAGGAGATCCTGATGACCAACGGCAAGATGCCAGGGTTTGACGGGCTCACTGCAAACGTAGGCCAGTTCACCATCGCCGGGCGGGAGGTGGTGCGGAATATCCACGCGGATAACTCGCGCATCGACTTCATGGAGTTCGGTTCTTGGCTGAAGGTGGTGTGGGGCAAGGCGCCGTTCTGGTTCAAGAACCGCAGCGGACAGTGGGTGTTTCAAATCTACGATCCGGCTTCGGGGAACCCGACGGCGAATGAGGGATGCTACTACGTGGACGCGCGGCAGTATGCGGTCGACAATCCTCAGGCTATCTCTTCAGTCACCGGCCTGAAGGTGCCTGTCTACAACTAACCAGTAGACCAGTCACACTCGGTGAAGGGCTGAGATAACCATCTCAGCCCTTCGTCTTTGCATGGCTTATGGAGAGCTCAGCATGAGTTACGAAGGCCCTTGTTCCGGAGGCTCGGTGAACACACCTGACCCTGACTTCAAGATCGAAGCAGTGGTGGTATGTGACCGCTACTCCGACTTTCTACGCTGTACGCTCCCAGCCAACAAGCATTTGTTCGACCGCATCGTGGTGGTCACCTCGGCGGAAGATCGCGATACGCAGCGCATCTGCGAGTTTCATCACGTTGAGTGCCTGCAGACCGACGCGCTGAATTCACGCTGGAACAAGTTTTGCAAGGGAGCGGGGATCAATGAGGGCCTGGGCCGGCTCGACCGGGATGGATGGGTGGTGCATCTGGATGCGGACATCGCGTTGCCGCCGCAGACCCGGTTACTACTGCAGAATGCGAACCTCGACCGATGCATGATCTATGGCATCGATCGTTTCTGCGTGAAGGGTTATGCGCAATGGGACCGTTTTCTCGAGATGCCTACACTGCAGCATGAATGCGACGCCTACGTTCACTTGAACGCCTTTCCCCTGGGCACGCGCGTCACCAGCAAGGACGGCGGAGGGTATATTCCCATCGGGTTCTTTCAGATGTGGTATCCGAGCGCCTCCGGTGTTTGTGAATACCCGATTGCACATACCGACGCAGGACGCGGTGACATGGTCTTTGCCAAGAAGTGGCCACGGGCGAGGCGTGCTCTCATCCCTGAGGTGGTGGGTTATCACCTGGAGAGTACCGATGCCTCCATGTCAGCCAACTGGTACGGCAGAAAGACGGCGCCCTTCACCCACGGGGCCAACCAGTCATGAGTCATATTGTGCCCAGCGCCACGCAGCGGTTTCTTACCAGCTATGGGGGCAAGAATCCTTTCGGTAAGCCGCAATGGAGGTTGCTGGTGGGCAGTGACCGACTGGTAAAGGAATCGGGCGTTTATCGGGATTGGGCTCCAGGGCTATCGACGGCGGAGAAGGGTGGGTTGAATTTTCAGCCCAACCCAGATGCGCCGGGGTGTAACTTCTCTCGCCATGACAACCGACCCATCCGCGTGGTCACCGAGATGCGCGAGGTAAAAAAGTATCCCCATGCAGAGGGCTGGATCCTGGAGAAGTGGTTCCCTGCCTCTAGTTATGGTACCCAGGCGGAGTGGTATTCGTACAAGGCTATCGATGGGTTCACGCCCATGTTAGGGCCTTATCCCGAATGTGGTGATTATGAGATGGTCTTCGGTCCTTGGCCCAAGGCGCCTACGACGGACACGCTGCAGGGCTTGATTGCGCAGTATAGCTTCGGCATCAATAGCCGACGCGGCAGCGCTGAATCACGCGCGCAGGAGTATCTACTGCGGTTTCAGTACGAAGAGGAACAGGCAGAGAAGAAACGCAAGGTCGAGTATGACGCGATGATGCGCGATCATATCTCACCCTTGCACAGCAGTAGCCTCGCCGCTAGCCGTTGGAGACAGGACCTGGCGCGGCGCACTGGGAATGCAAACGAACATATTGGAATTCTGTAGGTTTCGTCCCCGAGAGGTTTTCTAGGGGGAGGGGCGCACAGCAGGTCCCTCGGCTTCCCCGGATTTCCTGTTGATCTTGTTGGCGTTGGCGGACTTCATGCGGTTTTCTCCTACGGAAAACCGCACACGCGGCTCTGTCCAGTGCGGCGTGGCAGGAAATCCGGGTTCGCTCGGGATGACAAATCTGTTTGAGGGCTGGGTATTGGTACCCAAACAGAGTTGTCATCCCGACCGGAGCGAAGCGTAGTGGAGGGACCTGCTGTTCCTGCAATTTTGGCACACAAAGACGAGTTACAAGGAGCTTCATTCATGGCTACAGTCGTTATTACACCGGAGATGCAGCGAGCCAACGCGGAGGCGCTGCTAGGCAAAGATCCCGGCAAGTTCCGTGACCCAGGCCAGCGCTGGACCGTCAAGCGGTATGCCGAGATCCAGCGCCTCCTCAAGCAGGCGGAGGCCGACAAGCCGGTCACCATCCTCAACCTGAACCCCTTTCCCTTAAAGATCAATGGCGGTGTTTATTTTCCGGAGGAGATAGCCCCCTGCCCTCCAGGTAAACCCTACACCGTACATGTGATCCGGGATACGCGCTGGGGCCACAAGGACCTGGGCTGCGACGCGCAGAACATGATGCAGATGGAACCGGTGCCGGCCATCCCACTGGTGCTAGCAGCCGAGTACATTCGCGAATACGTGCAGCAGGATGGCGGCTTCGGCGGCGTGCTCTGCTATGTCGGCGACCATGACCCGGCCTCCATCAAGAAAGGCGGAGTGATCCGCGTTCCCGAAGTGGCCTATAGCGACACGGGAGAGTTCTACGTGGAGGTCCGGGAGCGCGACTTTCACGAGACGTTGACTGCCATCCGGAAGAAGCGCAACAGCTCCATCCTGCAGCGGCTGCAATCAGCCAATGCATGGTATGAGAACGACTCGCAGCGCATGAACGTCAACGATACGCATCGCGACCTGGCGCGCCTGGCGGTAGAAGAAGGGCTGATTCCCGAATTGCCCCGATGGGTGATGCAGGCTAACACCCTTACCGAAAAGCAGCCGGACCCTTGCCCTAGCTGCACCACGACGCCTAAGACGGGCGCCATTCTTTGCACCAACTGTGGCCATATTTTTAACGTCATCCAGGCCTACAAAAACACAAGGATCGCCTATGGCGCGGTGGAAATGGATCGCCTGACAGCACAAGAGTGGAAGATCGTAAACCAGATCAAGGCCGAGCGCGATCAGGCGAAGGGCGTGAAATGAGTGACGGCATCACGCCGTTAACGCCTGTTCAATTGGCCGCTCAAGGGGCGCAAGCGGAAAAAGAAGCCTACCTGAAGCGGGTGCTCATCGGTCTCGACATGTTCATGAATGTCCTGACCGATGGCGATCCCGATGAGACTATCTCCAGTCGCTCGGCAAGGGCCGCGGAGAAGGGCAAACCCTGGGGAATATTTATGTCCAAATTTCTCGATGTGTTCCAGCACGACCACGGCGCCAAGGCGCAGGCGGGTGACGTGGCCCGCGCTCAGGTTATCATCGCAACCGAAGATACCTCGGGTGGGTTCACACAGTGAGCTGGACGCTAGGCCAGGTAAAGGCACGCGTTCGCAACCTGCTGGATGATCCCCAGGGATCATATCTGACGGATAGCTTCGTTGTGCCGCTGATCTGCGAGGTGTACGACGATGCCAACTCGCAGCTGGCGTCCACTCAGTCCTCGTGGGATATCGCGGTGGTTGAGGTGCCAGGCATTCCGCCGGGCACTCCGAACCTGGCTCCCTATCAAACAGGGAACGGCCCGCTCGCTGCCCTGACCGACCAGCCGCTGCGCATCGATTGGAAGCCGGCAGGAGATGACCCTTCCTATTACCGGCTGGTGCCCAATTACGAGGTCCTTCCCGACCTGGTGCCGCGCGAGGGCATGGCGGGATGGGAGTTTCGCAGCGAGGTGATCTGGCTCACCAATTGCTCCATCGCTGTCGACCTACGTGTCCGCGGTGAGTTTGGACCGCCTCCCCTGACCAACGATGATAGCGTGCTGCTCTCGCATCCACGGATTGGCTACGTTGTCGCCTATGGCACGGCGGCGCTGATTGCAACGGTTCGCGGCAATGAAGCGTGGACCCAGCAGTACGAACAAAAGGCGCTGGAAGGCATGGACGAAATCATGGAGCAACTTGTCCGCGCTGAACAGGGCCAGGTGCGCCGGGCGGCGAGACAAACCCGGCGGCGGCAATCTTAGTTCAATTTCTTAATAAGGAGAAACCATGGCAGTTTCAGGAGCAATCATCGATTACACGGCTGGGGCCGGGGACCGCAACTTTACCGTCTTCATCCAGCTTACCTTCAGCGGCAGCTTCACCTCCGGGGGAGATCCTCTCAACCTGACGACGCTGACCAACCCCAACGGCCTTGATGTAGAAGGTGTCTTCGAGCTTCCGCTGTCGTTGGGCCCGGCGGTCTACTTGGAAGATATCGGCGGGTACTACGTGCAGCCGAAAGTCAGCGGATCGACCTTGACGGCGTTTCTCATCAACGTCTACCAACCCGGCGGAACGATTGTTTCCGGAGCCTACGCCACGGCGGTGACTAGCGGAAACGTGATCCTCACGATGCAGAAGCGTCGCGTCTAAGTCCTGGATGAATTTTGAAGGCTTCATTCCGCACGAGTTCACGCGCTTTGGTGGACTCGTCGACAATGACGATCCGACTGTGCTGCCTATGGGGGTTGCGGCTGTCTGCAAGAATTGCAGGTTTCAGCTCACCACCGTGGCCACGCGATATGGCCTGCAGACAGCCATGCAGGGGCCAAACCAGGCGGCTATCTCCGGCCTGGCTTCTTTGATTTATACCCCGGAGAATCCTGGCGAGACGCTCTTTCAGGTCCCGCTGGTTTTCGATACGGATGGCTACCTACTGGTGGAGCGTCCGGTCGGGAGCGGCAAGCTGGTACGTGTGCAGGGACCGCTGGTAACCCAACCGGCCAATTCACATGCAGTCGTGACCGAGGCTTATAACCGCGCCCTGGTCGCGTACTCCGACCTGCAGACACCTTCAGCCCCGATCAATGTTTACGGGTTGAGCACGCAGCAACTGGACCCATATGGGCAGAAGCCGCTCGGCGCGGCATGGCTTGCCTCTACGGCGTATCTGGTGGGCGAGTATGTGCAACCAACAGCGACGGGCGGCAACGGACACCTCTACCGTTGCACCATCGCCGGCACCACGAGCGCGACCCAGCCGGCGTGGCCGCTCACAGAAAACGCCACGGTTACAGATGGCGGCGTAACCTGGGAAGAGCTGACCCCGGTGCTGGTGAACCGGCTGCCGGCACCTAACTCGCCGCAGCCTAGGCGGGCGGCCGGCGGTGGAGCTTTCGCAGCCGGCCGCGATGTCTACCTGGCGGTCACGTATGTAAACGCTCAGGGAGAGTCGATTGCCTCAGCTCCGGGCATCCTGGTTGACACCAATTTGAACGACGCAGCCCAGTTCACGGTGCCTGCCCTTTCCAGCCTGGCAGGGTGGATTCGTGGGCTGGCGACTGCGTATCAGCCGGTCTCCATCAATGTTTATGAGGCCGACGTTGCCTCTTGAGTATTTAGTAAGTATTCTGATCATCAGATAAATGATGATTATTTATGACGAAGAAAATCCATAAATCCGCTCCGCTAACAGATAGCGAATTCGCTGCGCAAGCACCCATCGCTCTTGGCCGTCGTTTTTACCAGATCGCCGTCGCTGTAGTAGCGGAGGTGCATGAGCCGACGGGACTTACCCCACTGGAGTTTGCCGTCCTGATTCATCTGCACGATGCACCCGGGATTGATCAGAACACCCTTGCGGAGCGGATGGCATTGGACCGGACAAGCACCGGTGAGCTTGTCTATAAACTCGAGCAGCAACGTCTCGTCGAGCGCCAGGTAAACGGCTCGGATCGTCGTGCACGCATCCTGCGACTTGCACCGCCCGGTCTCGCATTGCATGACAAGCAGCGTCCGATCGCGCGCGCCGCGCAAGAACGCCTGATGGAAGTGCTAACACCAAGCGAGCGTCGATCGCTCGTCGACATGATGAGGCGCGTAATCGAAGCCAATCCGCAGTACGCGCGTCCAGGAGCGGGAAGGCGTCGACGACGCACGGTGCAGAGGGCCATGGCAACAACCTGAAAGGCGGTTCGTCATGCGGATGATGCAAAGTACAGAACCTGCTACAGCCAGATTCACACGAGTGGAGTGGTTGGTTATCGCAGTGGCCTGTGTCGGTTTCGCATTCGATCTCTACGAGACTCTTATGATGGCGCTCCTTGTTCGGCCTGCCATAAGCGAATTAGGCGGCTTTAAACCAGGAACCCATGCATTCAATCTCTGGGTCGGCCTCCTCTTCTATGTTCCGAATGTAGCGGCGGGTGTATTCGGGCTTCTCGGCGGTTATTTCGCGGATATCTTTGGCCGTAAACGCATCCTCGTCTGGAGCATCCTTCTTTACGGCCTGTCGGCTTGCGCACCAGGTTTCTCTACGTCACTTTCACAGCTGCTGTTCTTTCGCTGCGCCACGCTGATTGGTGTGTCCGTGGAGTTCGTAGCTGCCACGACGTGGCTCGCTGAACTCTTTGCGAAGCCCAGACGGCGCGAATCCGTACTCGCGTACGCGCAGGCCTTTTACACTCTCGGGGGACTGATGGTCGCGGGCGCTTATTATCTGGCCGTGACCTACGGCGAAGCCCTCCCCATGGTTCGCGGAGGCCACGAGGCCTGGCGCTATACATTGCTGTCGGGACTGGTCCCGGCGCTACCGCTACTCGTTGTTCGTCCGTTTCTTCCCGAGTCTCCTTTGTGGCGAGAGAAGAAGGCCGGCATTCGATTTGACCGCCCGCATCTCTCCGAGTTATTTCAGCCGGCCCTCCTGCGAACCACATTGGTGGCCACACTGTTGTTCGCCTGCACCTTCGCTTTGTCGCTCGGTGCCATCCAACACACGGTTCGCATGGTTCCTGGTCTTTCGGACGTGCACGATCTTCCACCGCGACAGGTTGAACAGATTTCCAGTGGCGTTCAGATGTTCCAGGAGTTAGGGGGAATGGCCGGGCGAATACTCTTTGCCGTCTTCGTCGTCCAGATCGTCTCGCAGCGCCGTCGTGCTCTCTTGTTTTTCATTCCATCGCTGATCGTCTTTCCCTTTCTTTATTTTCTGGCGGCCACGCGTACTTTGGCGCTACTCCATCTTGGAATCTTCCTTGCCACCTTGCTTTTCAACGGACTCCACAGCTTCTGGGGAAATTATTTGCCCCGAGTCTATCCCACTCGTCTGCGAGGCGCCGGCGAAGTTTCGCAGCCAACATAGGCGGCAGAGCGTTCGGCGTCTCCGCCGCTCTGATGACGACTACGCTGTCCAATGTCATGCCAGGAGCTAGTTACGCCGCACAACTCGCCCATTCCGCTGGCACGGTCGCAATCTTGTTTCTGGTCCTGGGATCAATCGGTACCTATTGGTTGCCAGAGCCTGCGGGAGATCGTCTCCCTGAGTAGGGTTCCTGCCAGCGCACATCAATGCCCGATGGGGCCTGCACGCATAAGGAGCAAACATGAAAAACCGCGAAACGTTAGGAGCCCAACCTCCATTCAAATCGACCTACCTGCTCGACAACGCAGCCCCGCAAAGCCCCAAACGATTCGACGCTTTGTCGACGCTCTTTGACCGCGAAAGCATACAGTACCTGGAGGATCGCGGGGTCGGACCTGGCTGGAAGTGCCTGGAGGTAGGCGGTGGCGGAGGCTCAATCGCGGCTTGGCTCGCCGCTCGCGTCGGCCCCACGGGACATGTGTTGGTAACGGATCTCGATCCGCGTTTCCTCAACGGTTCGAAGTTCTCGAATTTAGAGGTACGTCTCCATAACATTGTGACTGATCCGCTTCCCGATGCGACCTTTGACTTAATTCATGCTCGCCTGGTGCTGTCAATTATTCCCGAGCCAGAGAAAGTGCTGGTGCGACTGGTCGCGGCGCTCAAACCCGGAGGCGTGATCGTCGAGGAAGAATTTGATTCCCAATCCCTTGATTGCGATCCATTGCTAATGACAGGCGAGGTTCATTTGAAGACTCAAACGGCATTCTTCCGGCTACTCGAGGAACGGGGCATTGAAAGGCGGTGGGGCCGGCTCGTCTATGGCAGAATGCGAGCCTTGGGGCTGGTGGATGTGCGGGCAGAGGCGCGTCTTTCGATGTGTCATGGAGGATCCCCGGGTAGTTCTTTGAAACGCGCCAACTTCGAACAGCTTCGCGATGCCCTGATTGCCGGAGGGCATGTGACCGAGGAAGAGTTGCATGAAGACATCGCAAGGCTCGATGATCCGGAATTCATGACACCATCCTCGATCATGTGGACGACCTGGGGACGACGGCCGGTAGGGTAATAATCGTTCACAAGGCCCGCAGCGTATGCGAAGTCGCACAGCTAATCGGAGGATTAGTAACGAAAAACGCGCATGGGACATGCCAACGAGCCAGTCCAGCTCGGCTTTGGAAGCCTGACACTGGCCAATATTTCGGGAGTAATACCGGCTTTCGTAATTGACTTGGCGATTCACCACTCTTCGAGAAGCATCACCATTACAACGAGATTGATCGTTCGGCATTGGTCCGCGATGATGAATGCGGCTGAACGCGCAATGATTTCCGCACGCCGGTGAGTGATCTCGTACACGAGTTAATGAACGATTGTATCCAGAGAATAGAGTTCCTCGGTGCCAACGTCACGCAAGATCAAGGGATTATTGTCGGGCGTGAGACCTGTCCAGACCGCGTTGCGAAACCCCGTTTGCCTCACGCCGGTCAGGCTCGCTACGATTTCCGTCTTTCCGTCCGATACGCGAATTCTCTCGATCGCTGGTTCGTTACCTCTTTTGAGAACGTAGACAAATCTGCTGTCTGAAGACCAGTTGGCGTACCCGAAGCTTTCGCCGCGAGCGAGTTCGTGCCAGGTCTGCCTGGGAACGTCGAAAAGAAACAGCGAAAGGGAGTCGGCGGACCTGCCCAGGATGAAGCTCCCATCGGGCGCCCATCTCGGCATCCAAAGCCCGGCAGATCCGGGGAGCTTGGCCAGCCGATGTGTCACGAGATCGAACGAGTACATGCCCAGATCTGCCTGCCGGTCAAAAACGGGGAAGTGGCTGAAGACGAGCGTATGTCCATCGGGGGACCAGTTGGGATCAATCTCGTTCCACGGCTCATCGACCACCGCCAGAGACAAGCCGCCGTTTGCAGGCACAAGGAAAAGTTTGAACGGCTTCCCGGACGAAGCATCGAAAAACGCAATCCGCGTCGAATCCGGTGACCATCGCGGCGCCGTCGGCTGCATCGCTGGTCCGGTCAGTTGGAGACAATGGTCGCCTTGAACGTTGCAGCGCCAGAGCAGATGGTCCGGAAAACTGACATAGGCAATCCACTTCCCGTCTCGTGAGAAGTCAAGAAATTCGGCGGATACGCCATTGAGGTACGGAACGAACTGCTTCAACCTGGAGTCATACCTGTTCAACTCTCCGCGGAGCTGCTCACCGATCATGTATAGCTTACGTTCATCGAGGCTCATTTCCGGCGCAAGAGAATGGATTGGTCCTGCCGTCAGCTGAATGGGCTCCTGTGGCTTGCGGTCAATCAGACCCGAAGGCTCAGGAAGCACCCATATATCCGTCCTGCCATCGCGAGTCGATTGGAAAACATACCAGCGGCCATCGGAACTCCATCGCCCGCAGCACTCGGCCGGAACCGGGTTCCATCCGCCCAGGATCTCTTGCAGAGATGTTCCATCTTTGGCCGACTCCCAAAGAGATGAACGCAGGGTCTTCGGGTCCATGATGGTCAATCGCAACCGTTTTCCATCAGGCGCCCATCGAATTGACGATGCTGTTCCGGACAGTTGAGCAATCTTTCTTTGGTCGGTGCCATCGCTGTTGACCAGATACAGAGCATTGTTCCAGCCAATGGCGATCTGCTGACCGTCTGGAGCGAACGCGGCGGCATCTGCGAAGAGATCGCCGATTCGCCGGACACTTCCGGAAGGCAACGAAATGCTCCACAGAGCCGACTCGTTTAGCCCTGCTTTCTCACCCATGGAAACGCCCGGATCAGGTCCGAACGATGCGGCCAGCAGTTCGCTTCCGTTCGATGAGATATCCATCAATCGGGGAAGTGGAGCGCGCTAACGAGAGTTGAACCCTCTCCACCGTTGACCGATATCTGAGAGATGCTTCGATGATTCATGCTTCCGGAGACGAAATAGATGCGAACGCCGTCCGAGAGCAGCGGCCCTTGTTTCGGCAGGCCGTCATGTGTGATTGCCATGTAATTGGAGACTCGCAGGACCTTTCGGGAATGACGGATGCTCCAGACGACCAGGCCGACGCATAACAGGACTGCTATACCGGCGGGCAGTGTCCATCGGATCGTCTTCGAGCGGATGGTCTTCGAGGTTGATGCGGGCGCCTGAGGTGGTACAGATGGCCGTACGGGCTCAGGCCGGAATCGGTACCCTCGTTTGCTGATCGTCTGGACAAAGCGGGGGCTCGACGAGTCGTCGCCCAGAACTTGTCGTATCTTCCGGACGGCGGTATTGATTGCGTTTTCGGAATCAACGTTGATCTCATCCCCCCAAAGCTCTTGAATGATCTCCTCTCCCTGACCAGTTCGCCAGGCCGGCTGGCCAGGAGAATCAGGAGTTCCATCGGGATCCGCTCGAGCTTCAGCTCCGAGCCCGATCGCCGCAACCGGTGGTTACGGATGTCGAGTTCGAAATCTCCGAACTGTAGAACGCTGGAATTCAGGTGAACCCCCATCGCCCCTCGGGTGAGGCGGCAATCTCCTGGTTCGAAAGTACCCCAACCCCTGCTAAAGGAAAAATACAGGTTTCTACAGATTCTCTCCATTGCCCACAAAATCAGGCACATAGGAAGATGTGCAGGCTTGGCCTCAGATCGAGGTTGCCCAAATTTCCCCGGAGGTCAGTCAATGAAAAGGTTTGTGTGGATGTCCCAGGTTGTGTTTCTGCTGGTTGTCATCGTGGGCGGGTTTTGGCAGTGCTTGCATGTTTCAGGTCAGGAAAAGCACTCGACGTTCGAACCCACAGTTCCGCGGGTGTGGGATGATAATGCCATCGCAACCCTGGAACTACCGCTAGCAGACCCGGTCGGATCGCCAAAGCACATTTCCTCCGATTATTACTACCGCATTCCCGTTCGTCCCATTTACAGGAGCTACCCGGTTTATGCTCCGGGGCACGAGCCACCCGGCTACCTTGAGTGGCTCAAGCAACAGACTCCTGAGGTCCTGTGGGACGAATCAGGTCACAAGCCCAATCTCAGCTCTAAGGAAGACTGGATCGCGGCCGGACAGGTCGTCTTCAATACGCCGATCTACTACACAACGCACCGGATCGCCAGCATTGACGATGTACGAAATCCAAAGTGGTATCAGACAGCAGGTGTTCCTGTTGCCAAGGATGGGACGGTACCGTTTGTCCGGTATGTCATTCGAAAGAAGGGCGAGGTAGAGCTCGGCGATTTTGCCTGCGGCTTTTGCCACACGCGAGTCATGCCGGATGGAAGTGTTCTGGAGGGTGCCCAGGGAAACTTCCCGTTCGAGAAAAGCAAAGCGTGGCTCTTCCGGAGTAGGTTGGCCAAGTCCGAGGATGCTCACAAGGTGGATGCCGACCTTCGACGCCTCGACCATTCGTTGTTTGCAGCTCCATGGCAAAAGCCTGATCCATCGGCGCCAATGGAAAACATGACCACAGACCAATTGATCGCGGCGCACGAGGCAATGCCGGCGGAGGTCACAGGCCGGCATCGGAGCAGCCTGTTTTATCCCCTCCAGATCCCTGACCTTATTGGCGTGAAGGATCGCCGTTACCTGGACCACACAGGACTGCAAAAGCACCGTTCCATCGCGGATCTGATGCGCTACGCGGCATTGAACCAGGGTGCTGATGATCTTGCTTCTTACGACGGATTTGTGCCTGCAGATTTTCACTACTCGACGAAGCGCCCGGAACCCGACGATCCGATCGCAGTCGGCGGTCGATACAGCGACGAGCAACTTTATGCATTGGCGATGTACCTGTACGCTCTCGAGCCACCTCCCAATCCGAACAAGTTCGATGCACTCGCCAATCGCGGCAAGAAGATATTTGAGAGCGAGGGGTGTGGAAGCTGTCACACGCCTCCTCTTTACACCAACAACAAGCTCACGCCGGCTGAAGGCTTCCGGGTTCCTCCTGAGGCGCGAAAGCAGTTGGACATCGCACCGTTCTCGGTTGGGACAGATCCAAATATGACCTTAAAGACGAGACGAGGCACCGGTTATTACAAGGTGCCGTCGCTGAAGGGCGTCTGGTACCGCAGCATGTTCGGCCACAGCGGCTGGTGCGCGTCTCTCGAAGATTGGTTCGATCCCAAACGCCTGGAAGACGACTATGAGCCGACAGGATTCAAGCCTTATGGCGCCCAGAGCTATTCGGTCAAAGGTCATCCCTTTGGATTGGATTTGTCCGGAGAGGATCACCGAGCGCTCATCGCATTCCTGAAAACGCTTTGAGCTTCCCGAAAGCAAATGAAGCCTTAAATGGGAAAAGTTAGGGCAGCGTTTGATAGCAACTGTTGCCAGGGCAAGGCACTCATCGATCAAGACTTAGGCGCCAGTTAGAGGATTACTCCCGGAAAACGCCCATGTGGCCAGTAGGAATTCAGGCTTCACGCTAAATCACCGAGGCGCGAATCGAGCGCCTGGAAGGCGAATTCGGGGGTTCCGGATGGATGACCGCCTATGCAGAAGTAATTCGCTGTTACGGGTGGCCGTGCGGCTGATGCTTCATCAACACTAAGAACATCCCACCTGCCTTAATTCTGAACGCGGGGAATTACTCCGCCCGCAACGCGATCATCGGATCGGTCTTGGTCGCTTTGCGTGCAGGCAGGTAGCAAGCCGCAAGGGCCATTGCGATCACAAACACACCCGCCGCAGAATAAATCAGCGGATCCGATGGGTTCACCTCGTAAATCATGCTCTTCAGGACGCGCCCCACCAGAAGCGCAAAAGCCATTCCCAGCGCCGCTCCGCATAAGGTCAGCACCGCAGCCTGGCGCAGCACCAGCAGCAGCACATCCATCCGCTGCGCACCGAGCGCCATGCGCAAACCGAACTCTGGGGTTCTCCGGCTGACCGAGTACGCAATGACGCCGTATGTCCCAATCGCGGCCAGCAGAATCGCGAGCCCGGCAAAAATACCCACCAGCACGAAGGCGAATCGCGGCGTAGCCACCGTCGCGTCGGCGACTTCGCCCATCCATTGCACCTCGGCTACGGCCAGTGAAGGATCGATCCGATGTACGGCTTCGCCTACCGCCTGTGTAAGAGCCTGAGAATCAGCATTTGCGCGCACTACCACAGACATCTGCGAGAACGGTGTCTGCAACGCCGACCACCAGAAAGCTCGATGCGTATTCGGACTTTCCGGTTTGTCCTTCACATCACCGACGATCCCCACGATCGTCAACCGATCTGAATCTTTTGGATGGTCATCAAAAGTAATTCTTTTCCCTAGTGCGTCGCCTTTGGGCCAATATAGATTCGCGAGCGCCTGATTTATCACGATAACCTTTGGCCTGTCCGCATTGTCCTCCCAGGTAAAAAATCGCCCTCGTTTAAGCGGTATGCCCAGTGCGCGGAAATAGTCCCACGTAGCCGCGTGGTACCTTGCGCCAAAGTCCTGGTGTGGCGCAGGTTGCCTGCCTTCGATCGAAAAGCTCATGTTGTCGTCCCAGCCGGTCCAGGGCAGGTCACTGCCAAGTCCGGCACTGCTCACGCCCGGAATCGACTCGAGCTCCGTCGCGAGCCGCTCATAAAAGCGCGATCGTTCCGGCATAGTCTTATACGCAGCGGTCGGCAGCCCCAGGTTCGCCGTCAGCACATGCTGGTGTTGAAAGCCAGGATCGAGGTGCAGCAGATTGAGCAGACTTCGAAACATCAGTCCCGCGCCAACCAGCAGCACGCAGGCGAGGCTCACCTCTGCCACAACCAGCACATCGCGCAGCCGGCTCATCCTTGCGCTGCCCGTCGCTGCGCGTCCGCTTTCATGCAAACCCTGCCGCGGATCGGTCCGGGATGCCTGCAGTGCCGGAACTAACCCGAAGAGAATTCCCGTCACCGAGCTGACCAGAAAGGTAAAGAAAAACACTGGGGTGCTGACGTGAATCTCGTGCAGGCGTGGAAAGTCCGACGGTAACAGGGAAACCAGGCTCTTCACGCCGCCCAGCGCGAGCAATAATCCAAGCGCACCGGCGGTGAGCGCAAGCAGAAGACTCTCCGTCAGCAGTTGCCGCACCAGTCTTGCCCGAGATGCACCCAGCGCCATCCGCACGGCCAGTTCTCTTTGCCGGGCAGCGGCCCTGGCCAGCAGCAGGTTGGCGGCATTCGCGCAGGCAATCAGCAGCACCATGGCTACCGCACCCAACAGCACCAGCAGCATCTGCCGGTTCGGTCCCACGATCTCGCGGTCAAGCGGAACTACAAGCATGCGCCAGGGCCCCATATCATTTCCGTGCTCATGCGCAATCGTGTTCATCATGGAGAACACTTCACCCTGCGCTGTCTCCGCAGTCACGCCATCTTTCAACCGCGCGATGCCTTCGATGTAATGCGAGCCTCGCTGCGCCGGATTGCCCTCGAAGGCAAACGGGCTCCACAAGTTCACGTCCTCTCCGTAGGAAACAGCGTGATACTCATTGCCCGGATGTGCCGTGCCCGGCGGCATCACGCCCACGACTGTGAAGGGTTGAGCATTCAAAGTTACCTTGCGCCCAATGATCTTCGATCCGCGCCGAACTGCGTACGCCACAGCCGGTCGCTCAGAATCACCTGCAGTTCGTTCCCGGGGATCTCAGCATTTGTGTCGAACTCGCGACCCAACTCGGGTTCAATTCCCAATACATGAAAGAAACCCGCGGTGATGCGAAAGCCGTTCTCCCGAATTGGGTCACCGGAGCTGACGGCAAGCTGCATATCCGATCGGGTGTAAGCTGCCATCGACTCGAAACTCCGGTTGCGTGTCCGCATGTCGCGAAAATCGAATGGGTTCAGCGGAAACTTCGGAAACGCCTCTGAGGTCATAAAGATGCGCGTCAGTTTCTCCGGGTGCCGGTATGGCAGGGAGTGCAGCAAGACGCTATCGATTACGCTGAATATCGCACTGTTCGCGCCGATGCTAAGTGCGAGCGTCAGTACCATCACGGCTGCAAATACCGGATTCTCGCGCAACTGCCGCAGTGCATAGCGCACATCCTGCAGCGTTGTTTCGATAAAGCTGGTCCCGCGAGCCTCGCGGCAGTCTTCCTTGATCTGTGATTCGCCGCCAACCGCTAAGCGCACCCGGCGACGCGACTCTTCCTCCGTCAAGCCGGAACGCATGTACTTCTCTACTTCCTTTTCAAAGTGGAAGTGCAGTTCCTGATCAAGCTCGGTCTCCACCGTATCACGGCGAAACAGCGCGCGCAGCCGGTAACGCAGGTCGCTCAGCATCGCAATCTCCTCACATGCTCTCGAGAATCTGTCCGACGGCGACCGTCAGCCTGCGCCACGCCTCGGTCTCCACATCGAGCTGTTTCTGACCCGCGCGCGTCAGCTCGTAATACTTCGCGCGACGGTTGTTGTCTGATGTGCCCCACTTCGCTTTAATCCAGCCGCGCCGCTCAAGCCTGTGCAGCGCCGGATACAGCGAGCCCTGTTGAATGCGGAGCACATCACTCGACACCTGCTGTACACGCTCGGAGATAGCCCATCCGTGCTGCGGCCCCACAGCAAGCGTTCTCAGGATCAGAAGATCCAGTGTCCCCTGTGGAAGGTCAATTCGTTCTTCGGCCAAATCATTACCCCTTTGACTTCTACAAGAAGACAAATACACTATTCTTTTGTAGAAGTGCAAGGGGGAAATCAAAGAGGGTTCGCCAGAGGTCCGATGTTGGCCTTCTGGCTGTGCACAGACAATTCGGAAATTAGCTCGTCAACTGGAGCTTTGCAACATCTCGAAACGTGCATTGGCGATTCGGATAAGCCGCCCACGAGTTACAATTTTCCCGTGACTAGAGAACATTGGGCTCAGATAGGAATCACGACTCAATTCCTTATCATCGTCCGGACACTAGGTGAGGTCTTCCGGCTGAAGCACGTCCATGGCACCAACTTCACAGCCGCAGTCGCTATGCCGTATGTCGGCGGCGCTCTAATAGCAGCTTGCTTCTGCTGGGCAGGCGTGGCCTTGTACTTCTTTCGACGCTACGCGCTCTCCTCATGGATAGCGGTAGCGTCCGTAATCATTCTGCTGGTGTACAAAATTGCTGTGCTCGGCTGGTGATGGCGGCTCACCTAGACGATTGAGCCGAAGTCGAGCAGACCGCCCCGGTCAATCAGTGCCTTGACGATTTCGCGTGAAGCGAGAATTTCTCAGGGCCACATGCCCGTTTTTCGAGATCAATCCTGTTTTGGAGTTCACGCTCTGTGCAATGCGCGCATTGCACAGGAAGATCACATCACCGGCGTGTTCTGAGCGCTCACAATCCACCACCGATCGTCTCGCCTCGCGAGCACACATAGAACCAGTTCCTGGAAAATGGAACCGGGAGACGGGGGCAGGGGCATTTCGTGCTCGTCCAAGCCGGTCCGCCGAACACTTGCGCAGGCTATCTCTGGGCCGAGGAAGCCGAGCGCTTCCAAAGTGAATCGCGAACTATATCCGTACTGTCGCGAGTGGGCTGCCAAGCGCCGATGGATCGGATTCAAATGCTCCAAGCCGATGACAATCTGGCCTTTGGGGCTACCCCAGATGACATCTTCGCTAAGAACACTGTCAAAGAGGTCGCCGTTCGAAGCATTAACGGCACGTTCCAAGATTGCGATCACAGCCAGTATTGCATCTCGGTTCCCAGTTGTGTGCCGCTTGAAGAAAATTGGCGCTTGTGGCAACGAACGGCTAGATTCCGTTTTTATCTTCTGCCTCATGACTCCTACCTTAAGCTGACAATGTGTAAGGTGTTGTGGAACGTGCACTGCACAATGCGGCTGCCCACCAGTTCAATCGCACGATAAGAATCTCCATGCCCCTCTGAGCGCGCTCAGGATTCCGCAGCGTACCAGATTCATCGAATTGCTCCCATGCACCGGGAAAGCTCACGGAATCGCGGATGGTAACGGCGTGCAGTTCAGCAAAGACTAAGCGCAACTGTTCGACCGCGCGTAATCCTCCGGAGGCACCGCCGTAAGAGACGAAGGCAACCGGTTTGGCGTGCCACTCGGCCCCGCTCGAATCGATCAGCGCCTTGAGCGGTGCCGGATAGCCATGGTTGTATTCCGGAGTCACGATTACAAAGGCATCTGCCTGGCCCAGCCGCTGTTGCAAGGACTGGGTAGGGCGTTCGTCGATGGACTGCCCTGGGGACGGTTCGGCCGGATCGATAACGTCTAGCTGAAACTTTTCGCTCGCCGCGAGCCGCTCCATAGTCCACCTCACCACGGTGTCGCAAAAGCGCCCCGGACGGGTGCTCCCATAGATCACGGCAACTCTGATTCCACCCATTGTTCCTCCCGGTCCCGCTATGGCAACGTCTGAAGATAAGCGTAGTACCTCAAGTAAACTTGAGGTCAAGAGGGATAATGAAAAATACTGTTGCGAAGAGTATTTCCCTGGAACTTACGGTAGGCGAGGTAGCGAAACGGAGCGGGGTCGCGATCTCCACCCTGCACTACTACGAGTCCGAGGGATTGATCAGCAGCTGGCGCAACCAGGGAAACCAGCGGCGTTATGCACGCCAAGTACTTCGGCGTGTTGCAGTGATCAAGGCAGCACACCGCTTAGGCATATCACTCGCTTCAATACGCAAGGCGATGGCAGCGCTGCCGGGCGAACGGACGCCTACAGCGGAGGACTGGCAGAAGCTGTCTGCGGATTGGAAAGCCGAGTTGAACGATCGAATCACACGCCTGACCCGGCTTCGCGATCAGCTTGATGGTTGCATCGGCTGCGGTTGTCTTTCGCTCGGAGTCTGTCCGCTGCGCAATCCCTGGGACAAGCTGTCGATACTAGGTCCGGGGGCGCATTTGCTTGATCCTCAATGTGACTACACCACAGGTGGTGGTGAAACGGTGAAGGACCCAGGACGGTCGTAACAGCTCGTGCCACCTTACCCGACGGGGTTCATGAAGGCTGTGTCATTTATCGACATGCGGTATTTGTAACGAAAGCCAGCTATCGCCATCATTGAAGTTCTCCAAAACGCCCTTTGTTCTGTGCGCATCAAAACAGTGAGCGGAGCAAAAGGAGGTTGACGATGGAGATGAAGAAGTTCTTTTCGGACCAGTTAGAGCGTGAGGTCGCAGCCAGCAGGAAGGTGTTGGAAAGGGTGCCAGACGGACGCAATGATTGGAAACCACACGAGCGCTCCATGCCGATGGGCTATCTTGCGGCGCTTGTCGCACAAATGCCTGCATGGATTGCGATGATGCTAACGACCACAGAGTTGAACCTTGACAACAAGGCTGCGAGCGGCAACTTCCAAGCCAAGGCGTCAGAATCAAACGAAGCTCTCCTGAAATTGGCTGACGATTCTGCAAATAAGGCCAAGTCGGCGTTATCGGATGCGACGGAAGATCACTTTAACGTAGTGTGGAGCTTCAAAATGCATGGCAAGACGTTGAACAGTGGGCCACGACACCAGCAAATAGCGGATGCTTTCACGCATCTTGCGCATCATCGTGGGCAGCTGACCGTTTATCTACGGCTCAACGAGATACCTGTGCCCGCTATTTTCGGGCCGAGCGCCGATGAACCCGTCGCATGAACCGCTCACCGGCACGCCGGGCGCGAGATTTATTCGACCAGATCGAGCCGGTTAGGGTCGACGGCCAGATCGCCTTTTGATCTACCAAGGAAGAGATGAGCGAGTGATGCGAATGACAGCGAACCACTGCGCAGGGTCCTCAGAGAGGCCCCGGCTTCCCAGGATTTCCTGTGGAGCTGGTTGGCGCTGGCGAAGTTCATGCGGCTTTCCTTAATGAAAGCCGCACACGTGGTAGTGTCCGGCGCAGCGTACAGGAAATCCGGGTCTGCCCCACATTTCTCTCCGGGCCTCTCCGGGCGTTGTGCGGCCCGCCAGGCATTTTCCGAATTCAATCGTGGACGGTTCTCGCCAGAACCAGTCATAGCCGCGTCCCCCGAATTTCGTCGATCGCCCGGCGTAGGATCGCGAAGATTCGCTTTCTCTCCTCGGGCGAAGCGTCGATCTTCTCGTGCAGTGCCGCTTTGAGTTCATTGCGGAGGTCGCGAAGTTCCGTCTTCATTTGCCGCCAGTCACTTCTGATTCCGCGGCGGGGATCGGCCCCGAGGTCATCACCCTCCTCGTCCTCCTCGGTGAATCGCTTTTGAAATTCGGATACCTTGCGGCCGAAGCGGGCAAGTTGCTCCAGGGTTTCTTCAACACTGGCTCGGTTTTCGTTCAGATGGGCGGTACCCGCCTCAGTGATTCGGTAGAGTTTCTTGCTGCCTTCCGATTCCGACGCTGCGTAACCCAGCTCCTCAAGATAAGTGAGCGCCGGGTAGACCATACCCGGACTTGGCGAATAAACGCCACTGGAGTGCTCTTCAATGGCCTTGATGATTTCGTATCCATGGCGCGGTTTTTCGCTGAGCAAAGCCAGAATGATGAGCCTAAGATCGCCCGAGGCGAGCATTTTTGCCGCGCGTATTCCAGCGCCCATGAAACCCCCGCCCATACGGTCAAAGGGCCTTCCTCTTCCCCCAAAGTGACCGTGCCGTCCCCGTTCTTCGAAAAATGAGAATTCTTGATGATGTCGATGCATAACTATTCCTTTCTTGAAATACATCATAAGATATATCATACGATGCATCTTGCGACAATATCTTCTCAGATGTCGCCCTTTCCCCAATCTTGGTATACTATTTTGAAAATAGTCTTCTGAGACAAAGCAACGAGATATGACGAAGAAGCCCGAATACCGCGACCTTTTTCCAGGCGCACTGGAAATGATGATTTTGCAGACACTGAGCAGAAAACCCATGCACGGCTACGCACTCGCGCAGCACATCAAGCGAATCTCCGACGAGTTGCTACAAATTGAAGAGGGTTCGCTGTACCCCGCATTGCAGCGCATGCTGAAGGCCGGATGGCTGGAATCGGAAATGGGTTTATCGCCGAAAGGCCGCCCCGTCCGAATTTTCAAAGTAACAGAGGCGGGTACAAATCACCTGCAAAAGGAAATATCGAGTTTCGAACAGATGTTCGCCGGCATCCGCCGCGTACTCGCGATCGCCGAGCTATAAACGGTTTCACAATTACGCTGTCCCATCCGGCCCAGCGAGGTGGGGCTTTTCTTGAGGAAAAGCCCCGTGTGAAGCATATTCAACGGCTACACCTATCATGAAACCGTTTTTGGAGACTCCCATGCGCTGGTTCAAACAGCTCTTGCCGCGCCGCCGCCGTTACGACGAACTCCATGAGTCGATACAAGAGCACCTCGAAGAAAAGATTGAGGACTTAATGGAGGATGGTATCTCTCTGGAAATCGCCGAGCAAACCGCGCGCCGTCAGTTTGGAAATGTGGCCCTCATGGAAGAGCGCAGTCGCGAGGTTTGGCAGTGGCCACGGTGGGAATCATTCTTGGCAGACCTGAAATTTGCCGTGCGTCACTTAGTTCGCAATCCCGGTTTCACTGTGACCGTTATCTTCACCCTTGCCTCTCAATCTCGGCGCCAACACCGCGATTTTCTCGATCGTGAACGCTCTCATGCTGAAGAGCCTGCCCTATCCGCATCCGGAGCGAATGGGCACCATCTACACCCGGGTGACCGGAGTGAGCGCCTGGGATGAGCGCCACAAATTGATGTATGAGCAGTGGCAACTGTTGCGCGACGACGTTCCTGCTCTGCTATCGGCGGTTTCCAGTCCGCATACCTCGGGCGTCAATCTCGAGGCCGGGTCTCATGTGCAATATCTCCAGGCCGGCGTACTTCGGCCCACTATCTCGATGTGCTGGGCGTTCAACCTGCAATGGGACGTAATTTCTCCGATTTGGAGGACCGCGCCCACGGGCCAAGCGCCGCCATCTTGAGCTACAGTTTGTGGCGAAATACCTTGCAGCAGCTCCAATCCAAATATTCTGGGGCAGGCCGTGCTGCTCAAGGGCGCACCGTACCGCCAGGTCGTCGGTGTTCTCTCCGAGGAGACGATCACGCCCTTAAATGCCGACATCTATACCGCACTCCAACTCGGTCCCGAGGGTGAGGGGAACGGAACAAACGTGGAAGCCATCACCCGGCTGCGCGATGGCGCGAGCTGGCAGGAGGCGGATTCTGAGATCAACCGCGCCTGGTTGCACCGTGCCCATCGCTATGAGTTAAACGACGACCCGAACGCGCAGGTGAGCTACCACTCGGTGCCACTACAAAAGGGGGTGACCGCTAAGCTGCGCCCGCAGGCCTTGGCTCTGATGCTGGCAACACGGTGTATGCACCTGCTGATTGCCAGCGCCAATCTTGCCGGGCTGACACTGGTGCGCGTGCTCCGCCGGTCCCCTGAATTTGCCACCAGGCTGGCGCTGGGTGCTTCGCGCTGGCAGATTC